>CAYLPZ010000004.1:0-113077 GCA_964385755.1 uncultured Coprobacillus sp. | reverse complement strand
TAATCATATTTGTTAGTACATATTTTTCAAAAAAATAAGGTGGCAAAGTCGGGTGGCATAACGCTCACCTCCGAAAGAATGTATTATTTATATCCCATAAATAACCTTATATATTATATCATAGTATTGAAAAAAAGTAAAGAAGAAAATAAGGTTTATTAATTTTTTATGATTATTTGTATTATAACAAATAAGTATACTGTTTTTCCAATGAAAAAAATTTTTCTTGAAAAGAACTTTATGATATGATATAATAAATAATATATTAATGCATTTTTGCGTAAAAAATTTTGAATTTTCATTTTATTGATATATATATAAATTTATGGAGGCCCTATGCAAGTTAACAAATTAGATGGCGCATTGCTGAAGGTTTTAGTCTTTAATGGCTGTGAAAACTTAAAAGCTAATTATGAATATGTAGATTCTTTAAATGTTTTTCCTGTTCCAGATGGTGATACAGGAACTAATATGAGAATGACAATTGAAGGTGGAGTTAACGAAGTATATAATGTTGATGACACTAATATTTATGAGGTCAGTAAGAAGATTTCTCGTGGAATGCTTATGAGTGCAAGAGGTAATTCAGGAGTTATTCTTTCTCAGCTATTTCGTGGATTAAGCAAAGGATTTGAAGGAAAGATTAAAGTTGATGCTATCCGTTTGGCTAATGCTTTTGCAAAAGGTGTTGAACAAGCTTATAAGGCAGTAAAAAATCCTGTCGAGGGTACAATTTTAACTGTTGCCAGAGAAGCAAGTGAAAAGATGCAAAAAATTGCCAATTATAAGATGTCAATTAATGATTTCTTTAAAGAGTATTTACAAGAATTACGTGAATCACTTCAAAGAACACCTAATATTTTACCGGTATTAAAAGAAGCTGGTGTAGTTGATAGTGGTGGATGTGGGTATTTATTTATTATTGAAGGTATGTATAAATATCTAGAAGATCAGCCTATAGCAACTATGCAAGAAACAGAAGAACAAAAAACAACAATTGGTTTCTCAGGCGATTATCAAGAAGGTGAATTTGGATATTGCACAGAATTCATTTTACAATTAAAACCTGAAATTGATGCTCAAACATTTGATGAAAAAATTATCTTAGATCGTATTAATTCATTAGGAAATTCTATTGTTTTAGTAAAAGATGAAGATATTGTTAAAGTACACATTCATACACTTACTCCTGGTGTAGTATTAAATATTGGTCAAGAGTATGGTGAGTATATCAAACTAAAAATCGAAAATATGACTGTTCAACATAACCAAATAACAGAGTTTAAACACGTTGCGCAAGGAGAATGTCCTTGTGGTGAAGAACATATTCCACCAGTAGTTAAACCGGAAATTCGTAAGAAATATTCAATTGTATCTGTTTGTACAGGTGAAGGTTTATGTCAAGTGTTCCGTGACTTAGGAACAGATTTCATTGTTTCTGGAGGTCAAAGCATGAATCCTTCTACTGAAGATTTCATTCGTGGATTTGATACTTTAAATTCTGATTATATTATCGTATTTCCAAACAATAAAAATATTATTTTAGCCGCAAACCAAGCTGCTAAAATTTATACTGATAGTAAAGTTGTTGTTGTTGAGACTAAAACTCTTTCTCAAGGTTTCTCAGCTTTAGCAATGATTGATTTAAGCATGGATATTGATGAAATGGTTGAGAATTTAAATGAAGTTATCAGCAATGTAACAAGTGGACAAATCACATATTCAGTTCGTGACACAAAACTTGGTGATATAAAGATAAACAAAGGTGATTTTATAGCTATTAATAATGGTCAAATAATTTCTTCTAAACGTAGTCGTCTAGATGCTTTTAAAGATTTAATTCGCATTGGTGGTGCAGCAGAAAAAGATTCACTTACAGTTATTTATGGTAAGGATGTTTCTACAAAAGAGATTGCGCAAATAAGAAAGCATGTTGAGAAATACTACGAGAATATTGAGCTTGATGTAATTGATGGCGGACAAGATGTATATAGCTATATCACAGTTTTAGAATAATTTATTAAAAATAATAAAAGGGCGTTTATCTTAGATGCCCTTCTTTATTTAAATGTTTATAAAAGAAGTTGGTTGATTTATGAAAGATATATTGTTAAGTGAATTGTCATATGTCCCTACTAGATATATTTCAATTCTAAAAAAAGAAAATATTTTAACTGCTTGGGATTTATTAATACATTATCCTAACAAGTTTGATGATTATACAATAAAGAGCATAAAAGATATTACTCCTGAAACATTAGTTACGATTGCGGGGATAGTACAATCAAAGCCATCTGTGATAACTACAAAAGCAAAACTAACTATTATGAATTTCTATGCTGATTGTGATGGAAGAAATATTAAAGTAACAATATTTAATAGACAATTTTTAAAAACAAAAATTCAATATGGTTGTTATGTATGTTTAACTGGTAAGTTTAAACAAGATATGGTATCATTTGTTGCTTCAGAAATTCATTTTGAGGATTTTCAAACCTCACTTACACCTCAGTTTTCAATAAAAGGTATAAGCGATAACAAAATGTTAGAATTAAAACAAAAAGTGTATGAGCAGTTTTCTGATGAGATTGTTGATTATATTCCATCTAAAATCTTAGAAGAAAACAATATTATATCTCTTAAAAGAGCACTAATGTATATTAATATACCTGAGGACATGGATGAAGTAAACCTAGCAATTCGTCGAATCAAATTTGAGGAGTTATTCCTATATCAATTAAAAATTAAATATATGTTATATATGCGTAAAAATTTCCCTCAAGGAATTTCTATTGAATATGATGAGGAAAAACTTAATGATTTTATTAATTTATTGCCGTTTAAACTTACTAAAGATCAAAACAAAGCATTAAATGAAATACTTGGAGATATCAAAGCACCATACAAGATGAATAGACTATTACAAGGAGAGGTAGGAAGTGGAAAAACAGTAGTTGCGGCGGCAAGTTTGTACGCTGTTATTACTGCTGGATATCAAGGAGCGATAATGGTTCCTACTGAGGTATTAGCAACACAGCATTATAATACTTTTTGCAATTTATTTAAAGACATTACACTTAACGGTCGTAAAATTAATATAAAACTTCTATCGTCATCTATTAATCCAAAAGATAAAAAAGATATTCTTAAAGAATTAGAAGATGGTTCAATTGATATAATTATTGGTACACATTCATTATTTCAAAAGGATGTTAATTTTCATCTTTTGGGTTTAGTTGTTACTGATGAAGAACATCGTTTTGGAGTAAAACAACGTGTTGCAATTTTAGGTAAAGGTTATTTACTTGATCATCTAAAAATGAGTGCAACACCTATTCCACGTACCTTAGCAATTAGTGCACTAGGAGATTCTGATTTTTCGGTAATTAAGACGCTACCAGGTATGAGAAAAGAACCAATTACTAAATATTTAACATATGATCAAACCGATGAAATATTATTACATATTGAAAAAGAACTAAATAATGGACATCAAATATATGTTGTATGTCCTGCAATTACTGAATCTGAGACACTTGAATTAAGAAATGCAACAGTCATTTATGAAAACATGGCAAAACATTACCAAGGAATATGTAATGTTGGACTAATTCACAGTAAACTTAAAACTAATGAAAAAGAAGAAGTAATGGATAAGTTTTCGAAAAATGAAATCCAAATTCTTGTTTCTACTAGTGTAATTGAAGTAGGAGTAAATGTTGTGAATGCAACTACGATTGTTATTTTAGATGCTGAGCGTTTCGGAATTGCACAACTTCATCAAATGCGTGGACGTGTTAGAAGAAGTGATGAACAAGCTTACTGTTTCTTAGTAAGTAAAACAGAGACAAAATCTGCAATTGATAGACTAAGATTAGTTGAAGCAAATAATGATGGCTTTGTATTATCTGAATATGATTTAGAAAATAGAGGCCCTGGTGATTTCTTTGGTGATAAACAGACTGGAACATACTTATTTAAAATGGCTGATATAGTCTTGGATAAAGATATTTTCTTGCTTGCAGATGCTTCCGCAAGTAAGGTAATTGAATCAAATGAATTATTTACAAATAATGAATATTCAGAACTTGAAAAAATCGTAAAAGAGAATTATATTAAGAATAAAGAAATGATGGATTAATTTTAAATTATATATAATTAATACTTTTAGAAAGGAATAAATATATGAGTACATTTGCAAGTCAATTTAAAGAATTAGCAAGTAGATTAGGCATTCATTATCAAGATATTAGTTTGTATTTTGTAGCTTTTACACACAAAACTTACGCAAATGAACATAAAATACCTTGTAATGAACGTTTAGAGTTTATTGGTGATGCAATACTTGACTTCTTAGTTGGAGAGTATATGTACATCCATTATCCAGATCTTCCCGAAGGTGCTTTATCTAAGAAAAGAGCACAATATGTTTGTGAAGAAGCCAATAACAGCTATACTTTAAAACTTGGTCTTGATAAACTATTAATGCTAGGTGTTGGTGAAGAAGAACAAGGCGGAAGAACACGACAATCTATTTTAGCCGATTTATTTGAAGCTTTCTTAGGTGCTTTATATCTTGATAATAAATCGTTAAAAGAAGTAAGAAAAGTATTAGAAATGGTGGTATTTCCAAATATTGAAGGACATACAAACTATCTAATAGATTATAAGAGTAAGTTACAAGAATTAATTCAATCTGAAAATCGTAAAAGTGTATCATACATTCTAGAAGATGAAAGTGGTCCTAGTCACGATAAGCGATTTAAAATTGCTGTTTTCTTTGAAGGAATTCGTCTTGGAGAAGGAATAGGAAAGAGCAAGAAAGAAGCAGAACAGCTCGCCGCAAAACAAGCATTAGATAAATTAGCTAAATAGAGGATAATTATGAGAACATATACTGATTTAATTAAGGAAGAAATTATTGATTTTAAAAAACTACTTTTAGAAAAGTATTATTTATTATCATTAAATGAAACTGAAGCATTTGTTATCATGCGACTTTATGAAAGAAGTAAATTTACTAATACTTTGGTAATACCAGAGATAGTAAAAAAAATGAGTATTAAAGAAGACGAGTTAGGAGACATTATAGCAAAACTAGTTGCGAAAGGATTATTGACTTTAACAATATGTGATGAAAATGATACTTTTACTGAAGAATTTTCATTAGAAGAAACATACAAAGAACTTGCATATCTTCTAGAAAATAATGATAAGGTAAAAGAAAAGAATGAGCAAAGTATAATGATGAAAAATTTAGTTAAAAAAATAGAACTTGTATCAAATAGACAATTATCACCATTTGAGTATGAAATAATTAGAAAATGGGTTTATGAATATAAATATGATATAGGACTAATTGAAAGTTTAATCATTAAATCTTCTAAACTAAAAAAAATAACTTGTGAAATGATAGATCGAATGTTATACGCTGAAACTCATAGCACAGTGACAGAAGATGACGTAAGAAAAGCACAAGAGTTATTAGAAAAAAAATATGGAAAAAGCGAATAACGAAAGTATTAATCAACAAAAAATAGATAAAGATAAAGCACTTGAAATATTTGATACACTAAATCAAATGTTTCCTAATGCTTGTTGTGAATTGAACTACCGTAATTTATATGAACTTTGTATTGCGGTGATATTATCTGCTCAAACAACAGATGCACAGGTAAATATTGTGAGTAAAGATTTATTTGAAAAATATCCAAGCGTTGAAGAGTTAAGCAAGGCAACTGAAGAAGAAGTAATTCCCTATATTGCAAGACTAGGGCTGTTTAGAAATAAAGCAAAAAATATAATTAGTTTTGCGAAAATGGTAGTTACAAAATATGGTAATATTCCAGGTACATTTGACGAACTGGTATTACTTCCAGGAGTTGGACGAAAGACCGCAAATGTCATCTTAGCTGAATACTTTAATGTTCCTAGAATAGCAGTAGATACACATGTTTTACGCGTTGCAAACAAATTAAGACTTTCAAATAGTGATAATCCTTTAATAGTTGAAAAAGATCTGATGAACTTATATCCAGAAAAGATTTGGTCAAGAGTGCACTTGGTGTTGCTTTTCTTCGGTAGATATTTTTGTACAGCTAAAAAACCGAATTGTGCGAAATGTTTCAATAGAAATGAATGTATTAGTTATATAAGCAATAATAAAAAGTAGAAAATAGATTTAATCTATTTTTCTACATTTTTTTTATTTAATTTCAATTATATTATAATTGGAGATGATAAAATGAGAGTAAGAGTATTTGATGAAAATCATGAGGAAGATTTAGAAGAGACTATAAACAATTTTTTAGAAGACGAAAGAATAAATGTAATTGATATTAAATACCAAGTAGCAATTATGCAAATCAATTTAGAACAAATTTACTGTTATAGTGCTTTGATAATGTATGATATTAAGAAAAAAGAAGAAAATAACTAAAACTTTTAAAGTTAACATAATAGTTAATTTCTTTTTATATTGATATCATTTAAGTTCTATTTTCAGCTGTTTATCGACTAATAATAATTCGTTACTTTACAAAAATAAATGATGGAATAAAAAAATAGGAGCAGAATGCTCCTATTTTTTATCTATTTTAAATTATAATAATAGTCCATCAATGATATGCTTAGAACTATTTAAAAATGATTCTTTAGAGTAACGATCAATGTTTGTTAGCCAAAAGTAAACTAGTGAGCAAATTCCTCCACTAATAAAAGCATTCATAAGATCACTATTTTCATCTTTCGAAAACTTATTATCAATTATATGACTTACCTCTTTAATTAAATCAGAAACAGAGTTTTTGATCATATAAACAACCATTGCATTTTCAGGATTATGTACGATAGACAAAATAATATCTTTATATTCTAAAAAAGAATCAATACATATTTCTAAAAATGTTAAGAGAGTTTCATTAATATTGTCTTGAGAATGGATTATACGGAAATGAAGGTCTTTTGTTGCTTTGTTATTTAGTTCTAATAATAGTTGAGCAAAAAAATCATATTTATCTGAGAAGTGATTATAGAAAGTAATACGATTTATTTCTGCTTTGTTGCATAATTCATTAATTGTTATTTTTTCTATTGATTTTTCTCTTAGTAATTCTCCAAATGCTTTTGTTAAAGCAAATTTTGTTTTTTCTATTCTTGCATCACATTTATTGTCTTTCATTAAAATCCTCTATCATTATATTAATTTCATAAAAAAATACAATAAATAATTATTGTATACTTGATTATATATTTATTATATCTTATAATTATAAATGTGTCAATTAATCAAAAATGATTAATCAAAAAAGTAATCAAAAAGGAAATAAGTATGGATAAAAGAAGAATAATTACAATAGGACGTGAGTTTGGTAGTGGTGGTCGTGAACTTGGAAAGAGAATTGCGGAGGCATTAAATATAGCTTATTATGACAAAGAAATACTTGAAGAAATATCAAAGAAAACTGACTTAGCATATGAATATGTTAAAAGTGTTGTTGAGAATAAACCTTTAATATATTATCCAATTACTATTGGACATACATTTAATACAATTAATGACACTTTCGCAAATAGTGTAAATTCAGTATATGCTGAACAAACAAATGTAATTAGAGAATTAGCAGAAAAATCAGATTGTGTTATTGTTGGTCGTTGTGCTGATTATATTTTAAGGGATATGAATCCATTTAGAATATACGTTTATGCGGATATGGAATCTAAAATTGCTAGATGTAAAAAAAGAAATGAAGGCTTTTCTGATAAAGAAATAAAGAAACAGATTATAAATATTGATAAGAAACGTAATCAATATTATGAGTTCTATACTTCACAGCGTAGAGGTGATATTTATAATTATGATTTATGTATAAATACATCAAAAAGAGAAGTAAAAGAAGTAGTTAATGAAATTCTAACAATATTTAAGTAAAAAAGTTGTTCAAAAGCTAGTTAGAGATAATTATTTGTTAGTTATTAGATTTTGATCATAGTAAAAGCATATTGAAAATATTTAATTTATAAGTTCTATCAAAAGAATTGAAAGTGAAAACTCTTGGTAAGTTAATTAAATAACAAAACAATGGTTTAATAAGATCTAAACTTTAAAATGTAAAAAATATTTATTCAAATTTTTAAATAATAATTAATGCATGATGATGTTAGCGAAAATCATATAATAATAAAGTTTTTTAAAAGAAGAAATAGTATATTATATGATTTACAATAAGTAGAAATAAAAGAAAACAGATGATCACATAAATAAATTAGAGGAGCAAAATGCTCCTCTAATATTTTTACAACCACTTTTATTTTAGTTTCTTAAGCGCTGGTAATGCACCAAAGATAAATAGTGTTGAATTTTTTTCAAAGATTGTATCAACGCCTGGTAGTTCCATTTTTCCATCTTTAATAATTGCAAGAACGTTGCATTTGTAATTTTTTCTTGGATCAACTTCAATTAGCGGTTTTCCTGCCCAAGAATCAGGTACAACTGTTTTGTACATACCATATTCATCATTGATTCTAAAAAAGTCAATAATGTTAGAAGCATTAATGATTGTTGCAAGTTTCATTGCACTTTCTTCATCTGGGTAAATAACTTCGTTTGCGCCAGCCATTTTTAGAAATTTTGCTTGGTTAGCATGGTTGGCTTTAGCGACAATGTATTTTGCTCCAAGTTCACGAAGATTAGAAGTTATTTCTAAAGATGATTGAAGATTTTCACCAATTCCTACTACACAATAGTCATAGCTTGAAGCATCTAAATCTTCTAAAACTTTAATGTTCATACAATCACCAATTACGACATTTGGAAAATCAGACGAAATTGCTTCAATTTGTTTTTCATTGTAATCAACTAGGCAAAGTGAGTTTCCAACTGATGCAAGTTGATATGCTAGTTTTTTTGAAAATTCAGATAAACCAATAATTAATACACTTTTCATACTATCCTACTAATACCTTTCCTTCAGGTTTTTTAATATATTCTTTTGAATCTTTAGATAAAATTAAGTTGAATAATGCAAATGCTCCAATTCTCCCCGCAAACATTAACATAATAATAATAATCTTCGTTCCTACTGTTGCTAAACCAGATAAACCAAGAGATAAACCAACAGTCGCAACAGCTGAGATACACTCAAATAGAATTGATTCGAGTGTGAAGTCTGTTTCAATTGCGGTAATGAATAATGTTGCAGTAAAAATTAATGTAAAATATGAAATAAATAAAGCACTAGCCATTTTAATAATTGAACTAGATATACTTCTATTAAATATTGTTACTTCTTTGCGTTTTCTTGCAAGGCATATCATATTAAGAAGTACAACAACAAACGTAGTAATCTTTATACCACCAGCAGTAGAGCCACTAGCACCACCAATAAACATTAATGCCATTGTAAGAAGTTTACTAAATGATGATAAGTTATTTAAATCGATAGCATTAAAACCGGCTGTACGTGGTGTTATTGCCATGAAAAATGAATTTAATAGCTTATTACCAAATGACATTTGTGAAAATTCTAGATTATTACTAATTGATGAACTTTCGACAATTAAAAATAAAACTGTCGGAATTATAATAAGTAAAGCGTTAAATGCTAGAACTATTTTAGAGTGTAATTCAAGCTTTGAAAAGCGGAACTTGTGTTCAAAAAGATCTTGCCAAACAATAAATCCTAATCCACCAATTTGAATTAATAACATAACTGTTGTCATAACAACTATATTACTATTATATCCAACAAGTGAAGTACCTAATAAATCAAACCCCGCATTACAAAAGGCTGAAATAGAATGAAAGATACCATAATATAAACTTGTTGCGAAGTTATAATCTTTTAGAAAACAAATCATTAAAATGATTGCACCAATTGCTTCTGTTATTAATGTCATAACGACAATACGTTTTACAAATTTAGTTATTCCTGAAATTTTATAACTACCCGCAGACTGTAATAGAACACTTCTGTTATATAAACTAATTTGTTTACGAATGAGCATAAACAGTAAAGTGATAATGGTCATAAAACCTAATCCACCAATTTGAATTAGACATAGAATAACTATTTGTCCAAATAAAGAATAATTTGTTGTTGAGAATGGGACAAGACCAGTAACACAAGTTGCACTAGTAGCAGTGAAAAGAGCATCAATAAATTTAATATTTCCTTCTTTTACACTAAAAGGCAAGCATAGTAAAACTGTTCCAACTAAAATCGTTACTAAATATCCTATTCCTAAAAATAGAGAAGGAGATAGCTCAGATTTCATTTTTATTCTCTTAGGTTTTTCTTGTATAAACATCACTTCCTTGTAGCTATATTATTTTACCACTAATTAATAAAATAAACAAGTATAAGAAAAGTCACACATTAAAAAATGTGCAACTTTGTTGTTTTTTATTCCTCTAATTTCTATTACTCAAGTTTGAATTCATCTTGTTTTATATCTTCAGAAACAAATACATTATCTAAATTAGGATTTGTATTTTTACTTGTTAAATCACAATAGAAATTATATTGCGCTAGACTTACTTTTGGTGCAACCCATAAAGTTAAAATACCAAGTGTTAAGCCACATAATATATACCATCCAAAGTAACTTAAATGTAAGAAGAATAATTCAGCTTTATGACCATTCATAAGTTCTTTTGAGCGTTCTAAGCATTCACTACTTGAAAGATTTGGATTATCAAGTAAAATGTGTAATGCCATTGAATATTTATATGATGCAACAATTCCTGGAATAATAAAAAGTAATGACCACAAGAAAATGTATAAAGCACTTAGTAATGACACGCATAACACTTTTCCATAAAGTTTAAATCCATCAAATAAATTTTCAACTTCAGGTTTTTTGTTACTATGAACTAATTGAGATATTTTTATTAGGCTAAATGAAAGATGTGGTAAGATAAATATCGAACCAATAGAAATCACAAAACTAAACGTCTTAATTGTTATAGAAATCCCTGATAAAGCAGAAGATATTAAAAAATATATAAAATATATTAATAATAGACTACTAGAAAACTTATCAAAATCCTTAGCCGCAAGTACACGATATTCTTTTGAACTTTTCATATTTTTCCTCCTTTTCCTCTACTAATATAACATATTTTTTTATTAAAGTAAATATTTCACTTTTTTAATTTTCTTTATTTGCTTTTTATATTAAAAACAATTATAATAATTATATGAATAATAATGATAAAAGACAAATTAATCATTTACATGTCGTATGTGCTCTAATTAATATTGATGATAAAATTTTATGTGTGAAAAGAGGAAAGGGAAGAGCCTTAGAAGGCTTTTATGAGTTCCCAGGTGGAAAGATTAAAGAAGGTGAAAGTAAAACATCAGCCCTAATTAGAGAAATAAAAGAAGAACTTGACATTGATATAACTATAGAAAAATATTTGGGTACATCCTTCTTCCAATATCGAAACATTTTACCATTTGATGATTTTGATATTACATTGTATGGCTATTTATGTGTAGTAAAAGAAGGAACTCCTAAACTAATTGAACACACTGATATGAAATTATTAACAAAGGAAGAAATGTACGCTTTAGATTTTACAAAAGCAGATATTCCGTTTATAGATAAAATATAATGTATCAAATGTTTAGTTAAAGTATTTTGAGAAATAAAATATATTTACATAGCAAAAGGAAATAAAGAAATGAATAAGGTATTACAATATTTTAAAGACAATCAAGAAAAACTTATTATCAAGAATATAAAAGTTTATGGCTGGAAATTTGAATATGATCACTTGCTTATTAGTAGCATAAGCAATTATTTATTTGAAGATTTAAATATAACAGAAAACATTGCACCGATTGAAAATGATAATCGTGATGGACGTAAAAAAGAGAAAAAATATATTTGTGTTCATGACACTGGGGATACCGATTATGATCACACTGCTTCCTTTTGGAGTAATGTTGTAAAAGTACAAGACTGGGAAATGGGGCACTATAGTGCAAGTTTTCAATATGTTACTGGTAATGATGGTATTTATCATAATATTTTAGATGATGAAATAGCCTATCATGCAGGTGATGGCACAATGTATGACTATACACTTTTAGATAGTGGTGTAGAAGGCGAAAATGAAAATCCAAGCATTTCAATTACATTGGATGGTTATTATGCTCTTGATGGCAAAAAGACAACAATTATGGCCCCTAGGTATCATATAGAAAAAAATAAAGAAGTGATAGAAGATAGAGTATGTTTAACTAGTGAAATAAATAGTCAAGGAATATTATGTAAAATTATTGATGGTAAATATTATTTGGGAGTTACATATTTTAATCCAACATATAAGCTTATTGCTAATAGAGGTGGAAATAATAATTCAATAGGCATTGAATCATGCATAAATGTATCAAGTGATATCTATTTAACATGGCAAAGAACTGCGAAACTTGTCGCAAAATTATTAAAAGATAATAATCTTAGCTTTGATGATGTAAAACAACATCATTTCTTTAGTGGTAAAGACTGTCCTATGACGATTAGAAGAAGTGGTATGTGGGAGCACTTTATGCGTCTTGTAAAAATGGAGTATGAGGTTTCAAATTTTATATCAGAAGGCTATAAAATAACTTTTAAAACTCTAGATAATAGAGTTTTAAAAAATGGAAGAATCAATCTTGAGGATTTATCAAATAAAGATGATATTTCATTTACAATTATTACAGAATTTGAAGGAAAGGTTGAACAAGAAAACTTTATTGTTCATTTATAGTAAAAATGGAGTACAAAGAACTTACAAAAAAAGATATATTAGCAGATATGCATACCCATACTATATTTTCACTACATGGCATATCAACAATAAAAGAAAATGTTACTGAAGCAAAAGAGAAAGGATTGCGCTATTTAGCAACTACTGATCATTTTATAAATTATCATAATGACGTATTAAACCAACATCAAATATTTCGTTCAAGAATAATACGTGAAAATCAAGAGGCTGATATAAAGATAATTAATGGGTTTGAATTTAACATTGGTCAAGAAGTATATAATAAAAGAGCATTTAGAGAAACAAAATGGCATCCAATTGGTTATCACAGTGTTTTCTTAGAAGAAAAGTGTTCATCTTTAGAAGAACTATATCAATTGTATAAAAATTTACCAGACTGTTATAATGGATTTGTTCATATTGAAAGAAGTCTTTATGATATGCTTAGTAATGATGAAAGAAAAAATCCCAATGCTATTTATGATTACTTAGAAAAAATAGTAATACTTGCGAAAGAGAAAGACATATACTTAGAAGTGAATGAACTTTCTTTAACAAGAGGAAACAATGATTTAGTACGTTACTGGCTTACCTTTGCAAGAGAAAATGGTAATAAAATATATTTAGGCACAGATGCTCATTACTGTGATTTAGTAGGGGATTTTACTCAGTCAATTAAATTAATTAATGAACTAAAATACCCTAGAGAATTAATACTAAATTGTAATGAAGAACTATTAGAAAGGCTTTCACAAAATGATTTGTAATCCTTATATATTATTGTCAAGAGTAAATACTTATTTACGTGATATGAAAAAAACATTAGAACAAATATGTGAATTAGAAGATGATCTTCCCTGCAAGGAATCAGTTATTGACATTTTAGCAAAAATCGGATACGAATATGATGAAGAATCTAATCAGTTTAAGAAAAGGTAAGAATAATGGAAAAAGAAGTAATTGATAAATTAATAAAGTTTCGTGATGATCGTGATTGGCAGCAATTTCACTCAGGTGAGAACTTAGCTAAAGCTTTAATTATCGAAGCAGCAGAACTTTTAGAATTATTTCAATGGAAACATGAAATAGTAGACATTAATAGAATGAAAGAAGAACTTGCGGACGTGTTTCTTTATGCAACACTACTTGCAAACACGTATAATCTTGATATAAAAGATATCATGCTTGAAAAGATAGCAGTTAATGAGAAAAAATATCCCATTGATAAAGCAAAGGGAAGTAATAAAAAATATAATGAACTATAGGAGGTATTTATGAAAAAGTGGTTCAAAAAACAATCTAAACTAGTAAAATGTATTTTACTATTGATTCCTGGTGTAAACTGGATTTGTGAAATTATTTTAAGATGGGAAGACTTTTTAAAAACTAAGTCAATATTCCATTTAATTATTGCTTTATTATTTAGTTTTGGTGGAATGGCATTTGGTTACGTTGATTTAATTTGGGTATTGTTATTTAATAATTTATTATTTGCTGATTAATTATAAATCTGGATTTTCCAGATTTTTTAAATTATTATAACGTTGAAAGTTTAATTAAAGTATGATAAAATAATAATGTATGAAAAGGCTTGCAAAGGTCTAATCTATTCATTTAAGGAGGAGAATATGAAAAAATTTCTTGGATTATTTCTTTGTTTTGTTTTAAGTTTTGTCCTAGTAGTAGGATGTGACAAAGAAAATCCTGTTGAATCAATCACTATTTCTGCCGAGAAAACAGAAGTGTTTGTTGGTGATGAATTTAAATTAGGTTTAGAAATTAAACCAATCGATGCACTTAACACTTTAGTTGAATGGTCATCAAGCGATTCATCTATTGCTAGTGTTAATCAAGATGGTACTGTTAGCGCATTAAAAGCTGGTAGTGTTACTATTATTGCACAATTAAAATCTGATTCATCTATTAAAGGTGAAATTACATTTATAGTAAAAGAAAAAGTAGAAGATAATAAAGTATCAAAAATAGAAGTTTCTTTAAGTAGTTCATCTATTTTTGTTGGTGAAGAAGCTACTATTGCTATAACTGTTAGCCCAGAAGAAGCAACAAATAAAGAATATGAAGTAGTAGTCTCTGATTCTTCTATTATTGCTGTTGAAGATGGAAAAGTAAAAGGTTTAAAAGAAGGAACTACAACTATTACTGTGAACGCTAAAGATGGTTCAAATGTTTCTAGTAGTGTTACTATTGAAGTTAAACGTGTTTTAGAACCACAAATTACTTTAGCATTACCTGAGAAGGTTTATTTAGGCGAAGAGTTTGAATTAACATATGATGGTAAGGATTTAACTGAAGATGTTGTTTTCACTTCAAGCAATGATTCTGTTATTGCAATTCAAGGAACAAAAGCAACTGCTGTTGGTCTTGGTCAAGCATTAATTACCGCAAAAGCAAATGGTGTTGAAGTAAGTTCTGTAGTCAAAGTTGAACAAACTCCTGAAATTAGTTTAAATGTTCCTGGTGTTTTATATCCAGGAAGTGAAGTAGAAATATTATGTACTTTAACAAATCTTACTGGAGAAGTTGTATTTACATCAAGTAATGAAGAAGTATTTACTGTTTCTGGTAATTTACTAACTGCAGTTAATGCAGGAACAGCAACTTTAACTGCAAAAGTTGGAGATGTTGTTAATACAATTGAGGTTACAGTTTTAACTGCTCCTGTTATTATTATTGTAGGACCAACACAATTAGAATATGGTAAAACATCACAACTTCAGTTGAATATCGAAGGTATTGAAGGAACTGGTGTTTGGTCATCAAGTAATGATGAAGTTGCAACAGTTGATCAAAATGGTTTATTAACAGGTATTGCTTTAGGTACTGTTTCAATTTATTATGAAATTGGGGATTTCTTTGGTGAATACGAGGTAGAAATAGTTACTCCAGTATTTACTGTTCGCTTCTTTGGTTTTAATGATACTTTAATTTCTGAAGAGCAAGTACCTAATCGTAAAGGTGCTAACGAACCTGATGCACCAACAGTTGAAGGATATAAGTTTATCTCATGGGATAAAAAGTTTGATGATATCAAAGGTGATTTAGACGTATATGCAATATATAAGAAAATTTGTAATATTACATATGAATTAGATGGTGGTACAATCCCATCTGATGCTCCAATGTCATTTATTGCTTCATTTGCGGTGACATTACCAATTGCTAAAAAAGATGGGTATAAGTTCACTGGTTGGTCATTAACAGTTGGTGGTGAAAAACTATTAACTATTGGTGAAAATGAAGAAGATGATGTAGTACTTTACGCAAATTATAAAGTACAAGAAGAAGAAGTTTATACAGTAGGTCCAAACGAATCATACACAAGTTTAACAAGTGTATTAGCTGTTGCTGATGAAGGTGCTAAGATTACTGTGCTTCCTGGTACATATTCTGATAGTCCTACAATTGCTTTAAATAATATTACTATTATTGGACCAAATGCAAATAATAGCGCTGCTGATGGTTCATCTAGAAACGAAGAAGCATTATTTACTGGTTTATTAACAATTTCTAAAAACATAAGTGGTGTTTCAATTAGTGGTTTACAATTTAATGCAAAACAAAGCATTGTAGCTAGTAGTGCATCAAATGTTACAATTAATAATTGTATTTTCAAAGGTGCTTCTGAAGGCTATTCAGGATTAGTACAATTTACAAATGTAACAAATCTTGAAATGACAGGAAATCATATAACTGTTGATACAAAAACAAGTTATGCATATGGTATTTATGTGTCTAATTTAGCTACAGATATTAAGATTGAAAGTAACTATTTCACAAATACTGCAACTACTGCTAATAATTTATTTGCAATTCGTGTACAATTATTAGCTGGAGATATCTTAATTAGAAAAAATTTATTCTATGACTTTGCGGGTAACTACTGGACTGTTTATTTAGGTAGTGGTGGTACATGTGCTCCTGGTACATATGTAGAATATATAGAAAATGTAATTGATGGTTCTGGTGATTCTAATAAATATTCTTGTGGTATTGCCGTTGAAAACTTTACTGATGAAAGCTCATGTTTGTTAGTTATTGGTAATACTTTTAGATATTGTAAAGATACAATCTTAGGTTTACGTGGTACAGGAAATACTGATAGTATTTCAAAACCTACAGTTAAAATTATGTATAACTCTTTTGAAAGTGTTTCCACACAAATGAGAATTGGTTTTGCAAAAGACAACTTTGTATTTGCATATAACTATAAATTCCAAGCATACACAAATCAAGGAACTACAAGTATTGATGCAAGTAAATGCACAGAAGGAGATTTTGATTCAATTGATACTATGAAACAAGCTTACGAAGAATTCAAGAAAAAACCATTAGTGACATTTGCAAATATTACTTATGAACTTGATGGAGGTGAAGTAAATGGTGCTAATCGTTATGAAGTTGGAAAAGGATTAAATCTTCCAATTCCAACTAAAGAATTTGGTACATTCTTAGGTTGGACTTTAACAAAAGATTCTACTGATTATATTACTGAAATAACAAAAGATATGACAGGTGATGTTACTTTATATGCTCATTGGATTGTTGAAAAGAACTTTACAATCACTTATGATCATGATGGTGGAGTATCAAATGAATTATATTCACAGTGTGGCACGCCAGCTCAAACTCTTACTGTAGACAATTATAACTACAACAATGGTACTTTCTGGAGTGGAAAATATGCAACAGATGTATTCTTAGGTGAAGCTTCTTGTGATCCAACAGCAACTTTCTCAGATCGTATTTATATTGGAAAAGATCCTGTTACTGGATTATACAAGATTATTAATATATTAAATTCTGGTGCTTCTTCATGGCCTAGTGGTGCTGAGTATGTATTAACTATTTCATCATCTTATTCTGGCTATGGTTCACTTCATCCAATTGTTTTAAAACTTTCTGTTGGTATGACTTTAGCTTTCTCTAAACCTGTTACACAGTTTACTAAAGATCAACCTGGAAAAGTTTATTTCTACAAAGAAGCTCCAAAAGAAAGTGTTATTTCAGTTAAATGTACTTCTAATGATGAATTGATTAGTCCATCTAAACTAGGATTTGTCTTCCTTGGTTGGTATGATGAAAGTGGTAAGAAATATGAATCAATGTTAGATGTTGAAGGAAATGTAACATTAAAAGCTAAATGGTTAGAACTTGATCCTGTTACTGACATTATTATTGAACAAATGCCAACTGAATTAATTGATGGAGAAACTTTCCAAATTAATGCGAAAGTATATCCATCTAATGCATATTTCCAAGATGTATATTACAAAACAAGCAATAAAGATATTATTTCTGTTACTGAATCTGGTTTGCTAACAGCTGTAAATGCAGGAACATGTAAGATAACTGTTTATGATTACATGCAAAAAGTTATAAAAGAATTTGACATTGTTGTTAATAATGTTAAATCTATCGATGTTCAATTTGATGATGATTATTGTGGTACTATACATACTAATGAATCAGTTAATCTTTATGTAAAAGCCTATGGTAAGAATGTAGCAAATACTGTATTTACTTTTACATCAAGTAATGAAAATATTGCAACAATAAACGAAAATGGTTTACTTACTGCAAAAGCTACAGGTACTGTAACAATTACAATTAGTGCTCCTGGCTTTGAAAGTTTAGATGTTTCTGTTGTTGTGAGTGAACTAAGTGATCAAGAAAAACTTGATAAAGTTATTAAACTAATCGCTGAAAACAATTTTGCAACTGTTGATTTTGGTAACTTATGTTTATACAATGATGGAACTCAAAGAAATTATGTTGCAACATATGGTAGTGTAAATAACTTCTTATTTGATGATTTAGTTATCGATACAACATATAACAACCAAGCAGTTAATAATCCAAACTGTCATAAAGATCGTCGTGCAGGAATTGATACAATTGAATTTGTTTGTGTTCATGACACTGCTACATTAACTGGTACCGTTGATTCAATCGGTAATGGTATGTCTAGCGGCGAAACATCAATCCATTATACAGTTGGTAATGGTAAAGTATTAAGTGTTGTTCCTGAGAAATATATCGCATACCATGCTGGTGATGGAACTGGAACTGCATTTAAGTGGAATGCAAGTGGAGTTGCGTATAGTGGAAATGACAAACCTGAATTTGATATCGTTAAAGATGGTTCTAAATGGTATTGGGTAATTAATGGTGTTAAATCTACTTTAGAAGCTCCTATTACAGATGGTTCAAAGACTATAGCTAATCCTGGAAAAAATAATATAACATATACTGGCCCAACTTGGAAAGTAGTTAATGGTGAATATTATTTAGGTACAACTTGGGTATGCTTCTCACAATATGCGGCAGGTTCTATTTCATCTAAAGGTGGAAACAATAACTCAATTGGTATTGAAATGTGTTCTAACTTAAGTGGTGATATGTATGACACATATCAAAGAACTGCAAAATTAGTTGCGGACATCTTAATTAGAAATGGTTTAGATTTGACAAGAGTTAAACAACATAACACATTCTCAGGTAAGAACTGTCCTCAAACATTACGTTCTGGAAATTATTGGGAACAATTCATGAAGATGGTTGAAATCAATTATATACTTCAAAAAGACTTTAGTGATGTAAAAGTATCAATGGTTTCTAATAATCCTGAATATGTAAGTAACAATGGTCGAATCATTAAAGCTCCAATAACTACTAAGTCAGTATCTTATACTGTTACGGTTAAATGTGGTAGTGAATCAAAGAGCACTACATTATATAGTGTAATTCCTGGTTCAACACTTTGGACTCAATGGAATGGAACTTATAGTTCTTCACTTGTTTGGAATAATGGAAATTTCGCAAAACGTGAAAAATAAAAGCAATGAAAGGCTGCAAAAAAATGCAGCCTTTTTCTTGATTTTTTGAAAAATTTTAGTATAATATATGTGACAGTTCGTTTGCACCATCCTGTCAGAAAACAAAACTAGGGCATAATGTTTTTGTGTGGCTAGTTTTCTAGTCATTTTTATTTGCCTTAATTATTGGAGGTTTTATGTATACAAAAACTAAAAAACAAAACAAAATAAAAGAATTATTTATTGATTCAAAAATGTTGTTAAGAAACATTCCCTCACCACTTGTTGCTTTTTTTGTAATTGCAGTAGTGACAATGAATCTTCTTGCTAATAAATCAATTGATTTAAATGTTTCTTTTCTAGCGCTAGATGCAGGGATAATAGTATCATGGATAGTGTTTTTATCTATGGATATTGTAACAAAGCACTTTGGTCCTAAAGAAGCAACAATTTTATCACTTTTCGGACTACTATGCAATTTATTTATTGCTTTATTATTCTTTTTAGGTTCAATTATTCCTGGCTCATGGGGTGAGTCATTTGATACAATTTATCCTGATGCTATTAATAACGCTTTAAACAATACTATTAGTGGGACATGGTATATTTTGTTAGGTAGCTCAATTGCATTTATTACATCAGCTTTTGTAAATAATAATATTAATTATCTTCTCGGAAAGATTTTTATTAAAAATCCAGATGGTATTAAAGCATATGTAGTTAGAACATACATCTCTACAATGATTGGGCAATTTGTGGATAATCTAGTTTTTTCGTTAATAGTAAGTCGTATATTTTTTGGCTGGACTATTACGCAGTGTTTAACGTGCTCGGTAATGGGAATGCTTTTTGAGCTTGTTTGTGAGATAATCTTTTCGCCTATTGGCTATAGAATAACAAGAAGATGGAAAGAACAAAATGTTGGATCTGAATATATAATATATAGAAACATGAAGAAAGGTATAGATAATAATGAAGGTATTAATAACAGGAACATCTAGAGGCATAGGAAAACAAATAGCAATTGAATTTTTAAAAAATAGTCATGAAGTCATAGGTTTGGATGTGCTAAAAAGCACAATTGAGAATATTAACTATACTCATTATCTATGCAATATTGCCTTTGATGAATTTCCTAAAATAGATGATGTTGAGATATTAATAAATAATGCGGGAGTACAAAATAATAATGATATTGATGTGAACTTGAAAGGAACAATTAAAGTAACTGAAAAATATGCTTTTCAAGATTCTATTAAATCAGTTTTATTTATTGCTAGTGCAAGTGCTCAAACTGGATCAGAGTTTCCTGAGTATGCTGCATCAAAGGGCGGTGTTGTAGCATACATGAAAAATACAGCACAAAGATTATCTAAATACCAAGCTACTTGTAACTCTTTAAGCCCAGGAGGAGTTAATAATGAAATGAATAGTCATATTCTTAAAAATAAAGAATTATATGATAAAGTATTAAAAGAAACATTACTTAATAAATGGGCAGATGTTGAAGAAATTGGAAAATGGGCTTATTTTATTACTGTAGTAAATAAATCAATGACAGGACAAGATGTCCTTGTTGATAATGGAGAAGCAGGAAAGTTTAATTTTATATGGTAAAGACGAGCATGAAAATGTTCGTTTTTAATTATTATTTATAAATAATAATGACATTTTATATTATTATTTTACATTGAAAAAAAATTCAAAAAAGTATATAATAATATAATAGGTGAAAAAATATGAAAAGGTTATTAAAGCATTTAAAAGCATATAAAAAAGAAGCAATACTTGGGCCTTTGTTTAAATTTTTAGAGGCAATTTTTGAACTATTAGTACCTCTTG
Organism: uncultured Coprobacillus sp.; assembly: GCA_964385755.1. Classification (GTDB taxonomy): domain Bacteria; phylum Bacillota_I; class Bacilli_A; order ML615J-28; family CAG-698; genus CAG-698. Next base: position 91,636 of record CAYLPZ010000004.1, on the reverse strand, counting down.
TCCTTGCAAATATCATAAATATTGGAATTAAAGAAGATAGAGGATTATCTTATATTATTCCAATGGTTTTATTGATGATAGCACTAGGATTAGTTGGATTAATTTGCTCAGTTACAGCTCAATACTTTAGCGCAAAAGCAGCTACTGGTTTTGCTTATAATGTAAGAGAAGAAGTATTTGATAAAATACAAAGTTTATCATTTTCTGAAATAGATAAACTTGGTACAGCTACTCTAATTAATCAACTTAACTCAGATGTAAATCAATTACAAAATGGTGTGAATATGTTTTTACGTTTATTCTTACGTTCTCCATTTGTAGTTGTTGGTGCCGTAGTGATGGCTTTTATTGTTAATGCAAAAGCAGGTTTAGTATTCTTAGCATTAGTTCCAATTTTAGGCTTTATTATTTTCTTTGTATTAAATTATACAAAAACCGGTTATAAAGATATTCAAAAAAATCTTGATAAGGTAACTTTAAAAACAAAGGAGAATTTACAAGGTGCAAGAGTAATTCGTGCTTTCACAATGGAAGATGATGAAAATAATGATTTCAATGACACGCTTAATAATCTATATAATAAGCAAAAGAAGGTTAGTATATTATCTACACTACTTAATCCATTATCATATGCGTTAATTAATGTCGGGATTGTTCTAGTTGTATATATTGGTGCGAAACAAGTAGAAAGTGGGTTTATCTTACAAGGCGATGTTTTAGCCTTATATAATTACATGACACAGATTTTAGTAGAGCTAGTTAAGTTTGCTAATCTTGTTATTTTGCTTTCTAAGTCACTAGCCTGCGCAAATCGTATTTCTAATACTCTTAGTTTAGAATCTTCACTAGCTATGGCTGAAGAAAAAGAGGTTAATTTTAAAGATGAAATTACCATTAAGTTTGATCATGTATATTTCAAATATCAAGGACAACAAGGGTACACCCTAAAAAATATAAACTTTGAATGTAAATCTGGAGAAAGTATCGGTATTATTGGTGGTACTGGTAGTGGGAAGACTAGTTTAATAAATTTACTTGGTCACTTTTATGATGTATCTAAAGGGAAAATATTAATCAACAATGAAGATATTGCCTCTATTCCTTTAGAAGCTCTACGCAATAATGTTAGTTATGTAATGCAAAAGGCAGTCTTATTTAAAGGTACTATTCGTGATAACTTAAGATGGCGCAAAGCAAATGCGAAAGACGAAGAACTATATGATGCTTTAGAGTGTGCTCAGTGCCGTGACATCTTACTTTCACATCCTGATGGTTTAGATTCAGAAGTTGCACAAAATGGAACTAATTTTTCTGGTGGGCAAAGACAAAGACTATCAATCGCAAGAGCGTTAGTAGGAAGACCTAAAGTACTTATTTTAGATGATAGTGCTTCTGCGTTAGATTATATTACTGATTTAAATTTGCGAAAAGCAATAAAAAATATACCTAATCCACCAATTACATTTATCGTATCACAAAGAACTAGTGCAGTAATGAACGCAGATAAAATTATTGTACTAGATAATGGTAACATGGTAGGCATTGGTACGCATGATGAATTATTAAAAAATAGTCTTATTTATAAAGAGATTTATGACTCTCAATTCAAGAAAGGAGAGGAATAATATGTATAATAAAACAATAAGACAAATATTAAGTTATTTAAAAAAGTACTATCATGAAGTTATTCTAATTTTCTTATTATCTATTCTAACAGTAGTTGCAACACTTCTAATTCCTGTTTATATTGGAAATAGTATTGATGCAATTTTAGATAGTGGAGTTATTCTATATGATGTAATAAAAGAAAATGTAATTGTAATTATTATCCTAATTATATGTTTATTTATCTTCCAGTGGTTATTTGGTTTATTAAATAATGATATCACATATAAAATTACAAAAGATATTAGGCGTGATGCTTTTTATAAAATAACAAAAGCACCACTTAAATACATTGACTCTCATTCTCATGGTGATATTGTGTCTCATGTAATAAGTGATGTTGATGTGTTTGCTGATGGACTATTACTTGGATTTACTGAGCTATTTACAGGCATTATTACAATACTTGGGACAATGATAATTATGTTTGTAAAAAACTATTTAATAGCTTTAGTAGTATGTATTCTTACACCACTATCTATTTTTGTTGCAAAGTTTATTTCATCTAAGACACATAAATATTTTGAAAAGCAAACAAACGCAAAAGCTAAAATAACAGGTTTTGCAGATGAAATGATTAATAATTTAAAAGTTGTTCAATCATTCTCTCATGAAAAAATAAATAAAGTAGATTTTCAAAAACTAAATAATGAACTTAAGGATAGTTCCTTGAAAGCAATATTTTATAGCAGTTTAGTTAATCCTTCTACAAGATTTGTAAATGCTATAATTTATGCTTTTGTATGTTTTGTTGGTACTTATGTAATTATAAAATCTCCATTTGGTCTTGTATTAACAATAGGTTCGCTTTCTGTTCTTTTAAGTTATTCTAAAGAATTTATGAAACCATTTAATAACATTTCAAGTGTAATTACTGAGCTTCAAAATGCTTTTGTTTGTGCAAAAAAAGTATTTGAGATTGTTAATTTAGAAGAAGAAAAAGATCCAAAAGATGCTGTTGTGTTAAAAGATGTATTAGGTAATGTAGATTTTCATAATGTATATTTTTCATATAGAGAAGGACAAAAGTTAATTACTGATTTTAATCTACACGTTAAAAAGGGAATGAGAGTTGCAATTGTTGGACCAACAGGAGCCGGCAAAACAACAATAATTAATCTTCTTATGCGTTTTTATAATCCTTCTAGTGGTATTATTGAAGTTGATAATCAAGAAATTGATACAATTACTAGATCATCACTTCGTAATAATTATGGTATGGTTTTACAAGACACATATATTAAGTATGGAACTGTTTATGAAAACATAATAATGGGTAATAAAAATGCAACAAAAGAAGATGTAATCAAAGCAAGTAAAGAGACTTTCGCAAATAATTTTATAGAAAGGCTTCCAAATGGTTATGATACAATAATAGGTGATGGTGCAAGTTTACTTTCTACAGGTGAAATGCAGTTATTATGTATAACAAGAATAATGCTTGCGAATCCGCCAATGTTAATACTTGATGAAGCAACTTCATCAATTGATACGCGTACAGAATTAAAGATTTCAAGTGCTTTTGAAAAACTCATGAAGGGTAAAACTAGTTTTATTGTAGCTCATCGACTTTCTACAATAAAAGAAGCAGATGTTATATTAGTATTAAAAGATGGTAACATAATTGAAAAAGGCAACCATCTTGAATTAATTAAGAAAAAAGGTTTTTATTATCAACTTTATAATTCACAATTTGAAAATGCATAAGAATATTGATTATAATTTTATTTTGTGATATTATACTAAAGCAAAAGAGGTGAATTTATGTTTAAGAAAACTTTCTATAATGAAAAATTAACTTGCCCCGAATGTGCAAATGTGATTTTAGAAGAAATAGAAAAGAAACCATATGTCAAAGATGTTTTAATAGATTTTGACAACAAGACTATTACAATCATTAGCACAAAAGATTTATCTGCTGAGGAAGTTAATTCATTAGTTGAGACAGTCAGTAGAGAAAAACAACATAATTCACACTTAGCAAATCTTAAAAGTATCATCATCGATGAATATAATTTTGATGATATTGATTGTCCAAATTGTGCTGCTGAGGTTGAAAAGAAACTTAACAAACGTAAAGAAGTTATAGAAGCACAAGTTGATTTTTACACTAAGAAAATATATATCAAACACAAAGATAAGTTTGAATTATATAAGGTAGTATCAAAGATCGTTAAATCAGTCGATGAGGATGCAAAAGTTGAAAAAGTAGATACATCAAATTACAATAATTTTGTTCCTAATAATTTATCGAATAATTTTGAACGTAGTAATATAAATTGTGATTGCCCATCTTGTCAACATCATAAACAAAAAGAATCTGATGAGGTAAAATTAGTTAAAAAAATTTTGTTTTATATTGGTTTAATTATTTTTGCAGTGTGTGCAGGAATTCATATTTTTGGTGTTGATAATGTTTTATTAGATGTATTCTTATGTATTAGTTATTTATTTATATCAATAGATATTTTAGCAAGTGCAGTTTATGGAATATTTCATAAAAATATTTTTGGCGAAAGTACTTTAATGGTAGTTGCTTCGTTAGGTTCACTAATAATGGGTGAGGCAGTTGAGGCAATTATGGTTATCATTCTATATAAGATTGGTGAGTATTTTCAATCCAGAGCAGTTGCAAGAAGCAAAGAGCAAATTAATTCTTTAATGAGCTTACGTAAAAAAGATGTACAATTAGTTGATGGAACTAAGAAAGATATAAGCTCAGTTGAGATTGGAGATATTGTTACTATTAAAGTTGGCGAATCAATTCCACTTGATGGTATTATCTCTGAAGGTGAAAGTAGTTTTGATATTACTCATTTAACTGGAAAGGAAAATACTTTTGAAGGTCATATTGGTGAGGAAGTTATTTCTGGAGCCATCAATTTAACAAAGGTTGTAAACATTGAAGTCACAAAGAAAGAAAAAGATTCGACTATTTCTAAAATAATGAATATTGCGAAAGATGTGGAGAAAGAGCAAGCAAAGTCTGAACAGTTTATTACTAAATTTTCTAAGATTTATACACCTTGCATACTTTCTATTGCTTTATTAGTTGCAATTATTGAGTCATTTATTCCTTCTTTTTCCACAACAGAAGTATTTATGAACGCATTTACAATTTTAGTTGTTTCATGTCCATGCGCATTAGTAATCTCAATTCCTTTAGGATTCTATGCTGGAATTGGTATTGCGTCTAAAAACGGAATATTAGTTCGTGGTGGCAATTACTTAGAAGCACTTTCAAGAGTTGAAACAGTGGTCTTTGATAAAACAGGAACAATTACTAAAGGAAATTTCAAAGTTACTTCGATTCACCCTGAAAATGGTATGTCTGAAGAGGAATTAAAAGATGTATTTAGTAAAGTAGAAGCATATGCTTCTCATCCTATTGCGGAGGCAGTAATTCTTGGTGGAAAATCTCCATTAGAAGAATTTGATTCTATTGAAGAAATTCAAAATCGTGGATTAAAAATAAAAGTAGGAAAGAAAAACATCTTGGTTGGTTCTGCCGCATTGATGGATGATTATAACATTCGTTATACAACTCCAAAAGAAATTGGGCTTGTTATTTATGTTGCAATTAATAGTGTTTATTGTGGTAGTGGTGTTGTATTAGATGACATTAGAGATGAAGCAGAAAGTCTAATTGACTCACTAAATAAATGTAATATTAACACAGTTTTGTTAACAGGGGATACTGAATTAATAGGTAAAGAAGTTGCTAAAAAACTAAATTTTAATGAAAACTACTGTGGTTTATCTGCTAATAATAAATACAATAAATTATATGATTATATAAAAAATAAAAAGAAAAATGTTGTTTTTGTTGGTGATGATGTTAATGATATTCCATCAATGAAACTTGCAGATGTTGGTATTTCATTAGGAATGATAAGTGCTGATGAAGTAAAAGAAGCAAGCGATATTGTCATTATGGATGATGATTTAAACAAAGTATCGGATGCAATAGAAATAGCAAAATATACTAAATCAATTATTATACAAAACATTGTTGTTGCTATTTTAGTTAAAGTTGCTGCTCTTTTAATTGGCATTTTTGGGTGGCTTGAAAGCTATGGTATGGTTATTGCTATTTTTGCAGATTCTGGTATTTGTGTTTTAGCTGTCTTAAATACTTTAAGAATCTTAAGATATAAAGTTAAGAGATTTAGAAAAATAAAAAAAGAGATAAATAACACTATAGAAGATGATCTATAAAAAATAGGAGCATAAGCTCCTATTTTATTTGATGTAATCTTGTTATCTCATATAATATCTCTACCATTTTATCCATATCTTCAGCACAAATGCATTCGTATCTTCCATGAAAGTTTGCACCACCAGTTCCAAGATTTGGACATGGAAGACCCATAAATGTTAATCTTGCTCCATCTGTTCCTCCTCTTATTGGACAAGTTTTTCCATCAAAACCTAAAACATTCTTTATTCCTTGAAGAGCTAAATCGACCATTTGAAGTCCATATTTTTCTCTAAGCTCAATTGCCATATTATAATAAGAATCTTTAATTTCTAATTCACAAGTAGACTCTTTGTATTTATTATTAATTATTTCTTTGGCTTTTTCAAAGTCTTTCTTTTGTTCGTTAAATTTATTCATATCATGATTTCTAATTATATAACTTAGTTTGGTTTGTTCAACATTTCCACTAACATTATTTAAGTGATTAAATCCTTCATACATTTCAGTATTTTCAGGGCGAGCATCAGAAGGTAAAAGAGCATCAAATTCATAAGCTATTCTTATACTATTTAACATTTTATCTTTTGCACTTCCTGGATGAATATTAAATCCGTTGATTGTAACTTCTGCACTAGCCGCATTAAAGTTCTCATATTCAACTTCATCAATAAAACCACCATCAACTGTATAAGCAAAAGAAATATCTTTTTTAAACTGTTCGACATCAAAGAAATCAGCACCTTCACCAATTTCTTCATCAGGCGTAAAGGCAATTTTGATAATACCATGTGGAAAATTATTAGTATTAATGGCTTCTATTAGACCAAGAATCTCACAAATACCTGCTTTATCATCAGCTCCTAATAAAGTAGTACCATCAGTTGTAATTACAGTTTTCCCTTTCATTTTTTCTAAAAAAGGATACTCAGACACTTTTAATGTATATAAATCATTTAATACAATATCTTTGCCATCATAGTTTTTATGAACTATAGGATTTACATTTTTCCCACTACAGTCAAAGCTTGTGTCCATGTGTGCTATAAAACCGATACCAGGAAGATTTGGAGAATTTGCTGGTAAAGTTCCATATACATAACATTTATCAGTTATCCTAACATCTTCTAAACCAAGTTTTTTCATATCTTCAACTAATATTTCTGCAAACTCAAACATATTATTACTTGATGGGTGCATATTACTATAAGGATTGGATGTAGTATCTACTCTTACATATTCTAAAAATCTTTTTACACAATTTGTTTTCATAACTAAACCTTTCTATATACATATATATATAATTATAGCATATTTTTAAAATAACTATTTAATATTTTAAATAAAAAATGTATAATAGTTACGAGGTGATTTTAAATGAGTAGAAATAATACATTACAAAATAAAAATATTATTTATGGTTTGGTTGTAATTATTTTAGGTATTTTTTTATGTATAATGAAAACAAAATTTGTAGAAACAGCAATAATAGTTGCGGGAATCGTATTATTGTTATTTGGTTTCTTAGAAATAATAAAAGGAATAATACCGTTTGGAATAATTAAAATCATAATAGGAATACTTCTAATAGTCTTAGGTGCTACTATAATTAATATAGCATTCTTTGCTGGTGGAATAGCAATGATATTCATGGGCATTTATAAATTTAATTTCGCAATAGGTTTACAAAAACATACAGATAAACTATCAAGAAAAATACTATGCTTTGTTTCACCTGTATTAACTATTGCTTGTGGATGTTTGTTTATTTCATTACGATACTCACTTACCAATACACTATGTATAATACTAGGCATTATATTAATTATTACTGGTATATCATTAATATTTGAAAAAGAAGAATAATAAATTATAATTTAGGTTTTGTATATTCAAGAAATAAATTGTAACTATTAAGTTAATGAGCAAATATAATTTGGTTGATATTTTAATAAACGGATGTAATAGTTGCTATTTCAAATATTGCTGTAAAAAAGCGTTAAATGATAATAATAAAGTAAAAGCTTATAGAATCTTTCAAATAAATAGAAACTGGATTTATGCTAGTATGTCTTAGATATATTATTAGAAAGTTATTTAGTTATTGTGAAGGAAAAAGCAAGTTTAAATATTGGATTGTTCCTTCTAAGTAAGAAATAATATAAAGAAACCAAGTTCAAAAATATTAATAAATAAAACATTAAAACAAAAAAAGGTTTAAATACCATAGCAAAAGATACACATAAACGAAAATAAAAATGGGCTATAACAGCCCATTTATTTTTGATTTTTTAAAAGTCCTTTTTAATGGCTAAGATAAATTCCCATATTCATCACATGTTAAAGTGATGTCAATATTCACTGTTTGTGTTGTAACAAATAATAACTTATGCGTAAACTTACCTTTTCCAGTTGCATAATTTTCATCATAATAAGTTGAACCATTTGAAAAACTCCAGCCAGAACCTAATATATTATATGTATAACTAGCATCAAAACATATAGCTGATACTCCAGTGTTTACTGTATAAGAAGCTTCTAATGTATATACCCATAATAAATCATCTGATGAAGAGTATTTTGTAACTTCTTTATTTCCATGTGTTGTGTATACATTACCATAAGAAGAAATACTTGATTTATATACATTTGATACAGTATAACTTCCATCTGCTTCATATGTTGTTTCTGATGAGACTAATAATAAGTCATTTTCTTCATTGTTAGTGTCTGCTTTGACAAAATTAGTTGATATGATTGTAGTAAACAAAACAAAAATTAATGTAAATATTTTTTTCATATAAACCTCCTTTTATTTATCTATATGGTTAGCTAACATAAATTGGTCCACCAAGTGTATTTATTATATAAATAAGAGCAATAATTAAAAGAAGTGATAGAACAATAAAGAATACCTCTATTAATAAATTAATTCTCATTTTCTTTTTCAAATGAATAAAATCATAAGATTTAAAATTAGTAATTATCTGACTAGGATTTCCAAATTCATTAATAATAGTCTCTATAGTAACTTCTGGGTTTTCATCAACATAATTCTCAAGTTCATTTTTAAATTCAGATAAAAATGCTTTTTTAATATTGATACCACATTTTAATCCCTTTTTTATTTCTAATAAATAAATATTTATATCTTTTTTTAAATCTTTATTCATTTTCTTTCCCCTCTTTTTCGTTTAGAATGTTATTAAAGCAATCATATATCTCATTAAAGCGATTTAATGCATAATCTAAATATTCTTTTCCTCCATTTTCAATTTGATAGTACATGCGAAATCTTTTTTCTCCAGCAAGTTCTTTTCGAGAAGAAATCATATTTTTCTTTTCCATTCGGTAAAGAGGTCCATAAAGTGACCCCATCTTAATTTCAATTTTGTGATTACAAGTTTCTTCAATCATTTGTTTAATTTGGTATCCATACATATCTTGCTTAGATAACAATTTAAGAATAACAATATCAATAACACCAAATTTTAAGTTTTCCTCAATTTCATTTTTCCAATGCATATGCTTCACCTGTAAACTACTTGATTTTATTATAATATAAGAAATAATTTTTCTCAATACTATTTTAAAAATAATATGTTGACTATTCTAGACTAATTATATATAATATAGGAGATATTGTAATTTTAATTGAACATAATTATGAACTATTCATAAAAGTGTAATAAATTATATTTTATGCATTATGCTTTTAAATAATATGTGCTAATTATAAATTATTAAAATTAATTTTATCAATTTGTTTTTAATGATTTTATAATTGAAAGGAGTTAGAAAATGAAAAAATTAATATTAGTAGTAATATTTTTATCTTTTATGATAGTTTGTACAGGCTGCATAAATGAGACAAATCAATATCAAATTGCTTTTGAGGGAAAAGGAGGATTTGGTTTTGATGCAGATAATTCTACTTATTGTATAACGGAATTAATTTGCTCTAAAGATGAATTAGAACAATTATCGCATAAAATGGATAATGGATATTTTGATGAATTTAGTACTAATTTTAATAATGAAATTGCTATAAAAGTCAGAAGTTTCGATAAAAACTTTTTTAAGAATAATAATTTAATTATATGTGTAATTGATGCAAGTAATTCATATGATTATTTTATTGATAATTTAGATTTGAATGAAAACAAACTTATTATTAATATTGAAAAAACAAAGAAAAAAGGAACTTTTACGGATGTAGCTTTTTCTTATTTGTTTATCATTGAAGTGAATAAAAATTACACTAAAGATATTGAATATGTAGAAAAAAGAATTAAATAGTGGCGGTTAACTTAATGAAAAGAAAAATTTTGTCATTATGTATTTCAATAGTTATATTTACAATAGTATTATGTTTGAATATGACTAAAGTTTATGCTTATGAAAGTGATACAGCTATATCAAACAATTATTTACAAAATGTTGCTAATAGTATCACAGTCTTAAAATAACGATTATTATACTGATAGTTATTAAGAAACAAGATTATATGCAAAATGGATTAAGAATTAATAAAAGATACCATGTAACTTAGGTTGCATGGCTTTTCTTTTATTAATTTATATGATTTAATAAAAAATATTGACAATATAACATTGTTACGATATAATATAACATAGTTATAAGGAGAAAAGATGATATCGAAAAAAGAAGTATTAAAAAAAATGAACATATCTTATGGCCAATTGTATAGATGGAAAAGAGAAGGTTTAATACCTGATGAATGGTTTATTAAGAAAAGTGTTTTTTCAGGGCAAGAAACATTTTTTGATGAAGATTTGATTATTCCTAGAATTGAAAAGATATTGGCATTAAAAGATAAATATCAACTTGAGCAGCTCAAAGATATTTTAGGTGTTGATAATGTAAATCAGTTAAAAACTAATTATACTATTCGTGAGTTATTATTTATTGATGAGATTGATCCATTTATTCTTAAAGAATATCAAATGATAAATAATGCTAATAATATTTCAGGAATTGAAAGTACATTAATTTATACTTTATCAAAATATAAAGATAAATTAGATTATAAAAAGTACTTAAAAATGAATATTGACAGTAGTGAAAAAGACTTAAGTGTGTATGTATTCTCATTAAAAGAAGAAGTGATAATATGTATAGGAAATTACATAATATTAAATAATGATTTTAAACTTATTGAAAAGATTTCTACTAGTGTACTTGATAATATGATTAAAGAAAGGATTGGAAAATAATGATAAATATTAATGGTATAGGTTCTATATCTGATAATGTAAATGAAGATATTCAGGTGAATGGTGCAGGAACTATAAAAGGTGAAGTACATTCACAAAGAGTGAATATTGATGGTTCCGCAAACTTCGAAGAGGTTGTTAATTGTAATGAGTTATTGATTTCTGGTGCAAGTAATTTTAAGAAAATAGTTAAAGCAGAAAATATTAAAATTGATGGTGCTTGTAATTTTGGCAGTGATGTAGAAGTTACTACAATAGTGATTGATGGTGCTTGTAATTGCAAAGGAACTATAAACTCTGAGAGCTTTGTTTTAAATGGTATTGGAAATTTTAATGAAATATGTGGGGAAAATGTAGATATTGATTCTACGCACAAACTTACTAAAATTAAGTCAATTGAAGCTACTCATATAGAAGTAAGTGGAGTTAAATGTGAGAAAATAAGTGGAGATGATGTTACTGTTTTAGGAAATAGTGAAGTTGATACTATTGAATATCGTAATAAACTTGTTTTATCAAATAAGATTAAAATAAAAAATATTGTTAAATTATAGTAAGGAGATAAATGCTTATGAAAGTAAATTTTAAATGTAATGATGAAGAGAGAGTAATTGATTTAGAAGATGAAAATATTTGTAATGAATTAGATATTGAAATTAGAAAGGATAATATTGTGAGAAAAAGAAGAATTAGTTCAAAATTAACTGCTGTAACACCACTTTTATGTGTTGTAACGTATTTAGCAATTGGATTTCTTAAAGGAATATGGCATCCTACTTGGGTTATTTTCTTACTTATACCAATCGTTCCAATCTTTTGTGATGTGTTCACAAAGAAAGGAAAGGGTCAAGTTATGGCTCTAATTACTATGTTAGTAGTTATTGGGTATATTATTTTAGGAATATTTGGATTTTGGCATCCTGGTTGGTTAATATTTTTCTTAATTCCAATTTGTTCTATATTATTATAAAAAAACAAGGTGAGAAACCTTGTTTTTATTGTTTATTCATTTTAGACTTTCTTTCTTGAATTGCATCTTCAATTTCATTATTAATTGAAATCTTTTTTAGAATTAGTTTAACAGCTTTATCGACCTCTTTGCCTTTTGAGTAATCTGCTCTACACATAAAGTTAATGCGTTCATCTTCAATTAATTTACTTGTAGTTGAATAATCTTTATCCTTATAAATGGCAATTGCATGTCCACCTTTTTCTTTAATAATCTTCATGCAAGGAACATCAGTGATTCCATCACCGATATAAATCATATTTTTATAAGGTGTAAATCGATCATCTTCAGCAATTTCAGCATTTAAATTATAGTCATCTACGACATTAAATACACCTTTTGAAATTCGAAAAACGTATTGTGTTTTTGTTGTGTAGTTAATAGCTCGTAGTGGCCAGTCTGCGTTATTACTTTTATTATAGTGAAATTCTGAAGCGTATACTCCATTAAATTTATCATAAATTGGCGTACCTTCAATTATTTCTTGAAGACCGGAAGATAAAATATAATGTTCAATGTTAAAACCTAAAGATTTTCCAAATTCATTGATATGATCAAACCATTCAAATACACCTGGATATAACTCAACTTCCTTACCTAATTCTAAAAATGATTCACGACTAATTGATAAACCTTTTTTCTTTGCTTGTGATATCATAAGATACATATAAGCAAGAATTCTGTCCATATGTTCACTCTCCGCAAGTTTATCTGCCATACTCCAAAATTCACTTGGAGATAAACCAAGCTTAGGAATAAAGCCATATTCTTGCATATCTTTTGGACTTAATGTTTTATCAAAATCATATAAAATTGCGATGTTTTTATTTGACATAATATCACTCCTATATATAATTATTATACAATAAAATTAGGAAATAATCAAGTGAAAATATTGACAATAAAATAACTTATTTTACTTCTACCTACTAATTTTTATATTGCGTTGCCTTAGACAAGATTCATAATAGTTTTTGTCTTTCGCAACTCTTTTTCCTTCTTCAATTGATATTTTATTTGCTTTAACTAAATCTGCTAAAGAATCTTCCATAGTAATCATTCCGTTTATTTTGTTTAATTTAATAAAAGAATCTATTTGGAAGAATTTATTATCACGAATAAGAGATTTAATACTTACAACTGGAAGCATAACTTCACAAGCACAGACAAGACCTTCTTTATCACATCGAGAAATTAAACTTTGACAAATAATACCTCGTAAGGCATTAGCAAGTTTATCGGAGATATTTTTTTGTTCGCCACCATCAAAGTAACTTGTTATACGTTCAATTGTTTCTGAAGCAGAATTAGTATGAAGTGTGGAGATTACTAAATGACCAGATTCAGCTGCGTTGATTGCGGTTTGGATTGTTTCTTTGTCACGAAGCTCACCAATTAATATAATATCAGGATCTTCACGTAAAGCTGCTTTGAATGCGGAAGCGAAACTTATGCAGTCGCTACCTATTTCTCTTTGATTAATTAGTGATTTTGCGTAAGGATAATGATATTCGATTGGATCTTCAATAGTAATAATATGTTTTTGCTCGGTAAGATTAACAATGTTTAATAAAGATGCGAGGGTTGTTGATTTTCCATTTCCTGTTGCACCAGTAACTAATATTAATCCATTTCGTTCTTTAATTAAATCTTTTAAAATAGGTGGAATACCAAGCGTATCAAATGCGGGAATTTCACGTGGTAAAATACGAATTGCACAAGCAAGTAAGCCATTTTGCATATAGAAGTTTAAACGATAATTTCCTTCATCATTAGAATAACCAATATCTAAATCTCCATTTATTGAGAAATACTCAAGTTTCTTTTTATCAATTTTCATTTCATCAATAAACATTTTTATTTCATCATGAGTAATTATGTCTTCATCTTCTATTTTATGAATTAAACCATTTATGCGCACCCAAGGAACTTTACCACTTGTTAAGTGAATATCAGTAGAATTCATAGATACACATTTATTAATTAGTTTATTAATTTTTTCAAGCATATTATCACCTCATATATATAGTATAGCATAATTTTTATAAACATTTAATTTCATTTGAAAATATAGTAAAATATATAAAAGGAGAAAATAATTTTATGAAAAAAAGATTTGATCATTCACTTATTATTTTATTTGTTTTTAGTTTTTTTATGTTATCTTTATTAATTTCATGTAATCTAGGTTTTACTGTTACTTTTGTTGATGAAAATGGAAATATTATTAAAAAAGTTGAAGTTGAAAAAAATGGTGATGCTATATTACCAGCATTAGATGATTATATTTTTCAAGAAGGATATGAGTTTTCTTCGTGGGAAGGAAATTATCAAAATGTTGATAAAGATGAAGAGGTAGTTTTGAAAACTAAAAAAAAGTCCTTTATTGTATCATTTTATTATAATAGTGATTTATTAAAAGAAGAAAAAGTACTTTATAATGAAAGTGCAAGCCTTCCGGATTTATCGTCTTTAAAGTTAGAAGAAGGATATGAGGTTTTATCATGGGAAGGAAATTATCAAAATGTTAAACAAGATGAAAAAGTAAATCTAGTGACAACTAAACAAAGTTTTACTGTTTCATTTTACTTTGGTGATCTTTTATTAGATAAACAGACTATTTTATATAATGAAAGTGCAACTATTCCTAATATAGAGAACTTAGATTTTTTAGAAGGCTATGAAAACTTCAAATGGGATGGAACTTATCAAAATATTAAAAAGGATGAAAACATTTATTTACAAGCAAGTAAAAAAGTATTTTCAGTTTCATTCTATTTTGGTGATATTTTGCTTGAAGAGAAGAAAATAGCGTATAATGATTCTTGTGGTTTACCTGATGTTACTAAATATAATGTACTTGATGATTACGCAAACTTTACTTGGAAAGGAAACTATCAGAACGTTAAACAGGATGAAAAAGTATATTTAGAAGCTGAAAAGGTTATTTTTACTTTAAAATATTATGATGAAACTGGAAACATTTTTACGACTGAGAAGGTAAATAAAAACGAAAGTGGTATATTAACACAAACACCAGAAAAAGAAGGATACAAATTTATTAAATGGGATAAAGAAACATTTGATATTACTAGTGATTTAGAATTATATCCAATATTTGAGCTAATATCTTATACTATTACATATTATGTTGATAATAAAATTGTTGATTTATCACCAAGTACTTATGATTATGAGTCATTAGTTTTTACACCATCATATGAAAAAGAAGGATATGAGTTTATTGGATGGTTTGAATCATCATCAAGTAATACGAAGATAGTTTCATTTGGCCCTGGTATAGCTGGTAATAAGGTACTTTATGCACGTTTTGAGAAGGTAGAAGATAATAAAATAACTCTTCCTGAAGGAGCATTTTATTTTACAAATATTAAATTAGTTCCTCATGCTCAAAATCCTAATTTATTAATACCTCAACCTGATTTTACAGGAATAAATAACTGTCCATCTAATAGAGTTCTTGATTATACATGGGCAACTAGTGATAACAGTGTTGCTACTGTGTCAAGTTACTCTTCACTTACTGCTGTTGGTAGTGGATATTGCATTTTAAGTGCAACTTACAAGAAAGATACTTCAATTGTTGGTTATGCTATTTTAAAGGTATTATCAGGGACTTTTTCAATAGTAACTGAAGAAGAAGCAAACAAAGTCGTAACTTATTTAGTGACTTTTGAAGATATCAATGGAAATGTCATTAGCACACAAGAAGTTAAAGAGGGTGGAGAAGCTGTTTTACCACTAGTACCAGTAATAGAAGGTAAGTATTTTACTGGTTGGGATAAACCATATTATAATATTGTTGTGGATACTTTTATTAGACCTACTTATAAAGAAGGTTCTTTAGATTACTATCAAAAAAACGTTGCTATTTTAGGCGATAGTATTTCAACATACAAAGGCTATATGATTAATGAATACCCTAATTTCTATCCTTACGCAACGGCAGATATTAAGTCTGTTCATGATACTTGGTGGATGCAACTTATTGATAAAATGGGAATGAATTTACTTGTTAATAATTCATGCTCTGGAAGCTGTGTTTCAAGTGGAACAGGAAGTAATGCGGCAGTAAATGACAGTAGACTTAATAAGCTTATCAAAAATGGTCAGAAACCTGATATTATAATTATTTTTATGGGAGCTAATGATTGTGGAAGTAAATATGTAAACAGTGATACCTTTGATGCTTCATATAATACTATGTTAGAAAAAATCACTAAACTATGCCCAGATTCTGAAATATTTATTATGACACTTCCACCTACATCAGGGTTTTATTCAGAAGAAGATAGAGTAATTTATAATGATATAATTGTTAAATATGTGAGAAAGTATGATGCAACTTTAATTGAAATGAGTAATATTTATACAAGTGTAGAATCTAAGAACTATGTATGTGATGCAGTTCATCCAAATAAAAAGGGAATGGATAAATTCTTTGAAACTGTGTATAATGTATTTATTAATCAGTAATTTTTAGGGCTGTGATAAGATATCTTTTCACAGTCTTTTATTAAACAATTTATATATATTTGTTTATTGATAAGTTTTTTATATTTTGTTATAATTTTATAAAAGAAAGAGGTAAAAAAACCTATGTTAAAATTAAAAAATATTAAAAAAGATTATCAGACATCTTTAGAAACTGTTCACGCATTAAAGGGGATTAATGTTACTTTTAGAAAAAGTGAATTTGTCTCTATTTTAGGTCAAAGCGGTTGTGGAAAGACTACTCTTCTAAATATAATTGGTGGGTTAGATCGCTACACTGAAGGTGATTTAATAATAGAGGGAAAGAGTACAAAAGATTTTACAAGTAAAGATTGGGATAATTACCGTAATCACTCTGTTGGTTTTATCTTTCAAAATTATAATTTAATTTCTCATCAAACTATATTAGAAAACGTTGAAATTGCATTAACACTATCTGGTGTTAATAAAAAAGAACGAAAGAAAAGAGCTACCGAAGTTTTGGAAAAGGTGGGATTAAAAGATAAACTAAATGTTAAACCTAATCAATTATCTGGTGGCCAAATGCAAAGAGTGGCAATTGCTCGTGCACTTGTTAATGACCCTGAAGTATTGCTTGCGGATGAACCTACTGGTGCATTAGACTCTAAGACAAGCGTACAAATCATGGACTTATTAAAAGAAATTGCAAAAGAACGTTTAGTTATTATGGTTACACATAATCCCGAACTAGCAAATAAATATTCTACACGTATAATTTCCTTATCTGATGGGGAAATTACTAATGATACTTTACCTTATGATGATGAACTAGAAAGTAACAAAGAAAAGGCTATTAATGAAACAAATGAAAAAACAAAAAAGACTAAGAAAACATCAATGTCTTTTTGGACTGCATTAACTTTATCTTTTAGAAATTTGCTTACTAAGAAAACAAGAACGCTTTTAGTGGCATTTGCGGGGTCAATAGGTTTAATTGGAATCGCAACTATTCTTTCTATTTCCTCAGGATTTAAAGGTTATATCAAAAATGTGGAAGAAGACACCTTATCAGGTTATCCTATTTCCATTCAAGATACAGTTATAGATATGACATCGTCACTTATTTCTATGAAAGAAAACAATGAGAATGTAGAACTTCCCGATGATACTACCGCATCATATGATGTATTTGTTACAATGATGAAAGCTTTATCAAGTGGAAGTTATAATAATAATTTAAAAGAATTTAAAGTTTATATTGAACAGCATAAAGATGAAATATCAAAATACGTTAGTTCAATTAAATATGGTTATAGTACTACTTTAAATATATATGAAGGAAATACTAGTAAGATTAATCAAGTTAACCCTTCTAGTGTCTTTAGTAATGCATTAAAACAAGTTAATCTTGAACAAATGGCAAATACATTAACATCTAATATGGTTGTGTGGTCAGAGTTAATTGATAATCAAAAACTTCTTGATTCTCAGTATGATTGTGTGTATGGTTCATGGCCTAGAAATTATAATGAAATTGTAATAAAACTTGATAAAAATGGTCAAATACCTGACTATGCCTTGTATGCTTTAGGTCTTAAAACTGAAGAAGAATTAGTTGATTTACTAGAAAAAGTAGTAGCTGGCGTAGAAATCGAAACAAGTAAATCATATTACAGATATGAAGATCTTATGAATTTATCATTTAATGTTGTTTTAGCGTGTGATTATTATGAAAAAAGTAATATGGGTTATACTGATAAATCAACTGATGAAGACTATTTAAGAAATTTAATTGACAATGGTATTAAGCTAAAAGTAGTTGGTATTGTAAAAGTAAAAGAATCTGCTGCAGCATCTTCAATTAATGGTGTTGTTGCATATAATCATAGTTTGATGGAATATGTGATTAATCAAACAAGTGAAAGAGAAATCGTCAAGAAACAACTTGCAAATGATGAAGTTAATGTTCTTACAGGATTACCTTTTTCTAAAAATATTGAATTATCAGAATTACTTGCTTTAATTAATATGTCATCTATCGATGAAGAAATGAAAAAAACAATTAATAATTATATTAATATGTTAAAAGGAGCAGGTAAAACTGACGAAGAAATAGTTGAATTGATAATATCAAGTTATGGTTCTAGTACACGTGATACATATGAAAGTGTATTACAAAAACTAGGTGTAAGTGATTTAGACAATCCATCTTCAATTACTTTATATCCAATTGATTTTGCTTCGAAAGATAAATTAACTGAGTTTATTGATGATTACAATAAAATGGTAAAACTAAATGGAAATGAGAAACTAGAAATTAAATATACTGATTATATTGGCTTATTACTTTCTTCAATTTCTACAATAATTGATGCAATTACTTATGTATTATTTGCTTTTGTTGCCATTTCACTTGTTGTATCTTCAATCATGATAGGTGTTATTACATACATCTCAGTTCTAGAACGTATTAAAGAAATTGGTATTTTACGTAGTGTTGGTGCCTCTAAGAAAGATATTTCTCATGTATTCAACGCTGAAACTACAATAATTGGTTTAGCTAGTGGTATATTAGGCATTGGCATAACACTATTATTAATTATTCCAATAAATCTAATCATCAAAGCGTTAGCAGATATAAGTAATGTAGCTAAACTACCTGTTGGTGGCGCATTTATACTAATTGCTTTAAGTGTTGTTTTAAGTTTGATTGCGGGAATAATACCTTCAATGATCGCCGCAAACAAAAACCCTGTAGAAGCTTTAAGAAGTGAATAATATATAAATATGTAAAAGGAAAAACAATGGGAAATATTGAAAATATTAAAACTGAAAAAAATAATAGAAAAAAAGAAAAAAATAACAAAAAAATTGAAAATAATCCAGAAATAAACAAAACTAAAAAAAGTAAAAAAAGAATATTTTCAAATAAATATATTCCTTTAAGATATTCAATTGCTGTTATTTTTACATTATTAGTTTTAATAATGATTATTGGCATAGTAATATACGGAGTAATTTATCTACCTTATGCATGGACTTTTGTTGTATTTATTGAAGTAATAACAATTATTGCAATTATTGGTAAAAATGCTAATCCAGATTATAAAATACCTTGGCTACTAATTATTATTATTTTTCCTGTAGTTGGTGTGTCACTTTATTATATATTTCATAGACAAAATATTTCACGCTCGCAAATCAAAAAATTACGTAAAGTGCAAAGTAAATATACTTTTGATGATGAAGTAAATTTTAATAATTTAAAAGAAGAAAGCTTAGAAGTATATAATCGAGCTAATCTCATTAGAAATATCTCAACAGCTCATCTTTACACAAATACAAAAGTAAAATATTTTGAAAGTGGCGAAAAAGCATATCCAGAAATGTTAAAGTATTTGAAAAATGCGAAAAAGTTTATCTTCATTTATTATTTTATCATTCAAAAAGGTGTATTTTGGAATAGCATTTTAGATATTTTAGAACAAAAGGTTAAAGAAGGTGTAGAAGTATATTGCTTATATGATGATATTGGTTGTATGATGACACTTCCACCTTTCTACTTTGAAACATTAAGAAAAAAAGGAATTAATGCGGTGACATTTTCAATCCTAAAAGTACAAATGAATAGTGAATTTAATAATCGTAGCCATAGAAAAATGTTAATAGTTGATGGTAAATATGCTTTTACTGGAGGAATTAATCTAGCAGATGAGTACATCAATGAAATAGAGCGTTTTGGTTACTGGAAAGATTCCGCAATATTTTTAGAAGGTATGGCAGTAAATGAACTAACAAAAACATTTATTGAAGATTATTCTAAAAATGCAAAAATGATTATGGATGAAAATAAATACTTAATTAATGAAGAAGTAGAAGGAAATTGTAATTACATTATGCCATACTCTGATGGCCCTGCACCGTTTTTCAAATATAAAATAAGTAAGAAAATTATTTTAGATTTATTAAACGAAGCAAAAGAATATGTTTACATTACCACACCATATTTAATAGTTGATAATGAACTTCTTTCCTCAATCCAAAATGCGGGAATGCGAGGAGTAGATGTAAAAATAATTTTACCTCATATTCCTGATAAAAAGATTGTCTTTCAGATGACTAAAGCAAGTTATAATTCACTTTTAGAAGCAAATGTTCTTCTTTATGAATTTACTCCTGGTTTTATTCATGCAAAAACATATATTTCTGATGATAAATATGGGGTTTTAGGAACTGTGAACTTAGATTATCGTAGTTTAGTTCATCACTTTGAAAATGGTGTGTGGATATATGATGAGAATGTTGTTAAGACGATAAAAAATGATTTTATTAATACATTGAATCAATCGCAAAAAGTCGAGAAGAAAAAAGAAAACATTTTTGTTGTTCTGTTTAGATCTATTTTAAAATTAATCGCACCATTATTATAAATATATCATAAACAAATAGTTAGATTTTCTAAATGTTAGAAGGTCTAACTTTTTTATTTTACGTTTACTTCTTTTTTTGACAAATCTTTTTATTTTATTTTGATATATTATTAGAGAACTTTAGGAGGGAAAAATGTTGAAGTCACAATTTTTTATCCGTAAAAGAATTTTGTACCTTCGTTTAAAAGGAGAATTAGATGAGAAGTCAGTGGAAGTCGTTAGACAAAGGGTAACACAGTTAATTTATAACTATAAAATTTTATTTCTTGTTATAAATTGCAAAGATCTTTCTTTTATGGATAGCACAGGAATCGGTTTTATATTAGGTAGATTTAAAGAACTTAGAAAAGTGGGCGGAAAAGTAATTTTGTGTGAAGCAAATGACCTTGTGTATCGAATTATTTCTATTTCTGGGTTAAATAGATTAATTATTTATAAGAGAACAGAAGAAGAAGCAAATGAATATGTGGAGGGTAAAAGTGGAGAAATTTGTGCACTGTGAATTTAATGCGGATTTGAAAAATGTTATTATGTCTAGAGGAATAATAGCTAGTTTCTTTCTTGATGAAGAAATTGCTATTAGCATTATTAATGAAATAAAAACAATTGTATCAGAAGGTGTAACAAATGCAATTATTCATGGATATAAAGATATGGAAAACGATAATAATATCGTTACTTTGAAACTACATCAAGTAGATAATAAATTATATATTACAATTGAAGACAAGGGTGTGGGAATTGAAGATATTGAAAAAGCTAAAGAACCACTATTTTCGACTTCAAGTGAAAAAGAAAGAGCAGGCCTAGGAATGACAATAATGGAAATGTTCTCCGATAGTATGGAAATTAAATCTAAAGTTGGAAGTGGGACATGTTTGTTGCTTGTGAAGAAACTATATTAAAAGATGATTTGGAAAAATTATTTTTTGATTATTTATTTTTAGTCGACATAATTATCAATAAATTTTATTTGTATTATCGTGAAAAAGATGATATTAGACAAGCAGCTTTACTTGGCTTGTTTAAAGCTTGTCAAAACTATGATGCAAGTAAAAATGTATTATTTTCAACTTATGCTACTTACTATGTTTTAGGAGAAGTTAAAAAAGAAATTAGAAATAATAATCTGATAAAAGTTGGAAGAAAAGTAAATAAAGCGATAAAACTTTTAAAGGAAGGAAAAACACCAAAAGAATTAATAGAAAATGGGTTTGAACCTAGAGAAGTTTATGATGCAATATCATACAAGGATGGAGTAAAACTAATAGAGAAGGAGGTTATGTTTGAGGATGGAAAAATATTAGATGAACTAACATATTATTTAAAAGGGAAGTATTATCTTGTAATTAAGTATCGTTATTTTGATGGTTATAGTCAAAAAAAAATAGGGAAAATATTAAATATATCACAATCTGAAGTAAGCAAAATTGAAAAAAGTGCTATAGCAATTCTAAAACGAATTTATTCCTCATAGAATATTATATGAAAATAATAAATAAATCTAAAAAAAGTTTAAGAAGAAAAAAACATCCAATAAATATGACTTCTAAAGAAGTAATGGAAAGTTTTAATTCATCATTATCGGGATTAAATGAAAAACAAGTTACAATAAATCGTCAAAAGTATGGGATTAATGAAATAATAGATAAAAAAAGAAAATCAATTTTAGAAGTATTTTTAGAACAATATTTAAATTTACTAGTAATAGTTTTGATTTTAGCTTCTATTTTATCTTATTTTACAGGTGGAGTCGAAAACACAATCGTAATTATTATTGTAATTACCTTAAATGCAATATTAGGTACTTTTGAATACTTTAAAGCAGAAAAAAGCATGCAAAGTTTAAAGAAAATGGCATCACTTTATGTAAAAGTAATAAGAGATGGACAAAATATTACGATTCCTTCAACAGAAGTTGTTTGTGGTGATATAGTAATTATTAAATCTGGTGATGTTATTCCAAGCGATATGCGAATAATTGAGTGTGAAGGCTTAGAAGTTGATGAGAGCATGCTAACTGGTGAAAGTGTTTGTCAGCTTAAAAATTCTTTAACCCAAAAGAAAACAAAAGTAATTAGTGAAATGACTAATATTTTGTTTAGAGGTACAAAAGTTATAAAAGGAAAAGGTAAAGCAGTAGTTTATAGCGTGGGGATGGACACTGAAATTGGTGCAATTGCGCAAATGATTTCCGGTGTTAAGAAAAATAAAAGTCCATTAGAAAAAAATATAGATTTATTTAGTCGAGATTTAGCTTTAATTATTATTACTATTTGTGTTTTCGTTTTCTTATTAAGTGTTTATCAAGGTATAAGTAAAATGGAAAGCTTAATGTTTGCAATATCGCTTGCGGTGGCGGCGATACCTGAGGCTTTACAAACTATTGTGACTATCTGTTTAGCAATATCAACAGAAAAACTAGCTAAAGAAAATGCGGTAGTCAAAGATATTAATGCAATTGAAACACTTGGATGTATTGATGTAATTTGCACAGATAAAACTGGGACATTAACAACAAGTGAAATGAGACTTGATTTCTTTTTCTATGATGATAAAATACAAAATAATATAACAAATAAAACGTTTAAAGAAGCATTAATTTTGTGTAATGATGCAAGTTATGAAAATATTAATAAACAAGAAAAGGCTAGTAATACAGATGAAGCAATTTTGAATTATTTTAACTATGATGAAATAGTACAAATCAAAAGAAGTGGTAAAAAATTAAAAGAAAGACCCTTTTCATCTGAAGAAAAGTCATCAAGTGTTATTTATGACATTCATAATGAAAAAATATTATATATAAAGGGTGCTGCTGAGAAAATAATCGATAAATGTAACCTTACAATAAAAGATAAAGAAGAAATAATAAATGTGATAAGTTTCTATACAAAACAAAGCTATAGGATTTTAGCTATTGGTTATAAAAAGATACCATTTGTTTCTAATACAATTTTAGAAGATAATTTAACCTTCTTAGGTCTTATTTTCTTATCAGATCCAATTAAAAAAGGAGTAATTGACACTATCAAGAATGCATCTAAACTTGGTGTTAGAGTTGTTATGATAACTGGTGACCATGCGCAAACTGCATTAGCGGTTGCAAGTAATGTTGGTATAACAAGAACTGATAAATATTTAACTGGTGATATGATAGATGGTGATAATAATAAAGACTTACAAAAAAAGGTTGAAGAAGTTAATGTTTTCGCAAGAGTTACTCCTTATGATAAAATAAGAATAGTGACGCTATTACAAAAAAATGGCCATCAGGTTGCTTTTCTTGGCGATGGTGTAAATGATGCACCAGCCTTAAAAAAAGCAAATGTCGGTGTTTCTATGGGTAAAAATGGTACAGATGTATCAAAAGAAGCATCAGATGTGCTATTACTAGATGATAATTTAGATACAGTGGTTAAAGCAATAAAGCGCGGAAGAAAGATTTACCTAAATATACAAAACGCTATTTTATTTTTGATTGCGGGGAACATAGCAGGGCTATTTTTAGTTTTGTACACTTCACTACTAAGGCTACCGATGCCATTTGAACCAATTCATCTCCTATTCATTAATTTGATTAACGATAGTCTCCCAGCAATCGCTATTGGAATTGAAGAAAATAATGAAGATACAAAAGAAATAGCGAAAGCAAGAAATATCACATCACCAATTCTTTCTAAAAGATTAACAAAAAGAATCTTTTGTGAAGGTTTATTAATTAGCATATTCACATTAATTGCTTATTATCTTGGCAAAACTATAAGCGAATCAAGAACATTAGTTTTTGTAACTATAACAATAGCAAGACTATGTTATAGTTTTAACTGTAGAGGAAGAGTATCAATTATATACCAGATTAGACATAAAAAGAAAATGAACAAAATATTAATTGCATCATTTATATTTGGATTAACTTTAATAGCTATGCTATTATTTATTCCTCAAATAAGAACATTTTTTGCTATTTCATATTTACCAGTAAAGATGGTTATTATAGCTGTAAGTCTTGGCTTAGCCCCAGCAGTCATATTACAAGCATTCTTTATGTATCGTGATAAAAAAAGAAGCAAGAAAAAATAATAAACATAATAAATAATAAACATAATAAATAATAAACATATAGAAATATGTAGATATATTTATCTAATAGATTAATAATCTTTTGGATAATATATCTATTTTTTTGTATATTTTAAAGCAAAAAAGAAATACTAAAAAAGAAAAAAAGAATAATAAATAAATTAAGAAAGGTTACATGATGTATGAATAATGTAAATAACAAAGATGAATTTAATATTAAACAAAAACTACAAAAAATTAATAATCAAAAATCACTAAAGCCTAAGAGAAAAACATTATTAAACGTAGTGAAAAGTTTTCTTGTAGGTGGTGGTATTTGCCTCATTTGTGAATTAGTATATTTTATATTTCATAAGTACATATCAAAAGAAGCAAGTGAAAGTTATGCAATCATTATAATGATTTTTATGTCTTCATTATTAACTGGTTTTGGTTTGTATGATAAAATTGGTGATTTTGGAGGTTGTGGATCAATAGTACCGATTACAGGTTTTGCTAATTCAGTTACAAGTTGTGCAATTGAATATAAAACAGAAGGAATTGTTCTTGGTATAGTTAATAATATTTTTAAATTAGCAGGTTCTGTTATTGCTACTGCGATTGTTAGTGGTGTTGTTTTTGGTGTAATTAAATATTTTGGGGTGATGATCTTTGGGTAAAGTAGGAAAAAGTAGTTATTTATTTCATCATGTATATTTTAATAGCAATTCATCAGTAGTTGGAAAAAGAGAACATGATGGTCCTTTAGGAAGTTATTTTGATAAGTATTATAATAATTACGATTGTAATGAAAAAAGCTTTGAAAAAGCAGAAATTAGGATGTTAAAAGATTCTATCAAGATTGCTTTAGAGAAATCAAATATTAAAGCAAACGATGTTTCAGTATGCTTTTCCGGTGATTTAAATAATCAAATTGTTGCAAGTAGTTATGCATTAAGGGATATGTCTATTCCATATATGGGAATATATAATGCTTGTGCAAACCTCACTGAGGGAATGTTTTTAAGTTCATTATTTGTAGAAGCATTCGGTGGCTATGCTTTAAACTGTTTTTCTAGTCATAGGTTGACAGCTGAAAGGACATACCGCTACCCAAATGAATATGGCATGCAAAGAGCAGAAACATTCACAACAACAGTAACAGGTGCTGGTAGTGTCATATTATCATCTAGGCAAAGCTGTATAAAGGTGACGAAAGCCACAATTGGAAGTGTAATCGATGGGATGGAAAAAGATCCACAAGATATGGGTTGTGCAATGGCTCCTGCTTGTTACTTTACTATCAAAAGGCATTTGTTAGATTTTAATTTGCACTTAGAGGATTATGATTTAATTTTTACAGGTGATTTATCAACGTATGGTTATGAGTTACTTACAAAACTATTTTTGGAAGATAATATTGATATAAAAAGTAAAATAGTAGATTGTGGAATGTTAATTTATAATAAAAATCAAGATATGAAATCAGGTGGTAGTGGTTGTGGGTGTATTGGAGCTTCTCTTAGTTATATTATAAAACTATTAACTACTGGGAAAGTAAAAAATGTATTATTACTAGCAACAGGTGCATTAATGAGTCCAAATATACTTGCCCAAAAAGAAACAATCCCAACTATTTGCCATGCAATAGCTTTAGAGGTGGATTAATGGAATTTTTATATGCTTTTCTAATAGGTGGTATCATATGTGCTATTGCACAGATAATTATGGATAAACTAAAAATAGCGCCTATTTTTGTTACTTGTATGCTTGTAACTATTGGCGCAATGCTAGAACTTTTTAATATATATGATTATTTAGTTGATTTTTCACATATGGGAGCTATGCTGCCAATATCATCATTTGGTCATAGTGTTTGTCAAGGAGTTTTTGAAGGATTACAAAAAAATGGTTTTATAGGCTTATTTCAAGGAGCATTTACAAAGGTAAGCTTAGGTATTGCCTTTACAACATTTATTGCTTTTGTTTTTGCTTTTATATTTAAGCCTAAAGAATAAATATAATTTTAGGAGGTTAAAAAGTGCCAAAGTTAAGATGTGGTGCAGACAACTGTTTGTTTAATCAAGAAAGATATTGTATGCGTAATAGAATTCATGTACAAGGATGTAGGGCAGTTCATGAAGACGAGACACAATGTGGAAGCTTTAGGTATTGTGAAAATGATGAACAATTACGCGTTGAGTTTGCTTATTTAAATGCTGAAAATGAGAATGTTTCAATTAACTGTGACTGTACAAACTGTAGATATAACGATAAAGAATTATGCGTTAATGATTTTGTTAAGATTAGTGGCCATGGAACAATGCATCGTGTAGGAACTGCTTGTGAATCATTTGAAAAAAAGGAAAATGATTAAGTAACTAAAAAAGTCTATCTTTCAATTTATTTTGTTAGATAGGCTATTTTTTACATTTTTTATTATTATAAATATTTATAATATAATAATGGTAACAAAATAATCCCTTCTTTACTTTTATGGCAACATATGGTAAAATAAATAACTAGGAGAATAATAAAAATGAGTAAAATTAAATTTTGTGCCTTAGGTGGTTTAGGCGAAAACGGAAAGAATTTATATATCGTTACAGTTGACGAACAAATTTTTATTTTAGATTGTGGCATAAAATACCCTAGTGTAGATTTATATGGTGTAGATGCGGTTATGCCTGACTATGCTTATTTACTAGATAACAAGGAGAAAATAGCAGGTATTTTTATTTCCCATGGTCACGAAGAAAATTGTGGGGCTATTGCGGAGATACTTAAAAATATTTTAGTACCTGTTTATGCTTCACACTTCACAATTTCAATTGTTGAACAAATATTAACAGAAAATAATTTAGATTATACAAAATACAAACTTTTTAGAATAAATGATGATAAAATACTAAAATTTAATAACGTAACTGTTTCATTTTTTCACACAACACATAGTATACCTGAAAGTATGGGTATATCAATTAATACTGAAGATGGTTCAATAGTTTATGCACCTGATTTTTCGTTAGAATTTACAAAGGATAGTCACTATCAGACAAATTTTGAAAAAATATCAGGAATAAATAATTGCTTAATGCTTTGTCCTGAAAGCATTGGTGTTAATAATATTAATAGAACAAACAATGATTATAATTTTAACTTCACTATTAAAGAAGCACTTTTAAAGCCAAATCGCATTGTTTTCGCAATGTATTCACATGATTTAAATCGTATTCAAAAAGTTGTTGATTTATGCATTAAAGCAGGAAGAAAAATTGCTATCATTGGGCGTAAAGTTCAAAGAATAATTAATGTTTCCATGAATGTTGGTTATTTGAAGATTCCAAATGAAAATTTAGTTAATCTAAAGTTTATAGATGAGAACAATGATAATAATGATCCAAATCTCGCAATTATTATTACTGGGTTACGACATGAACCATATTTCATGTTACAACGTATGATGACTAATCAAGATAAACTTATTAAAATAAATAAAGATGATACCGTATTAATTATTAGTCCACCTATGGTTGGTACTGAAAAAATAGCTACACGTGCTTTAGATCAATTAAGCAAAACAGGCTGTAAAGTGATTAATATGACAAGAGGAAACATAAGAAGTAGTCACGCCGATAGTGAAGATTTAAAAATGATTTATCAAATGGTAAAACCCCTTTATATCTGTCCAGTAATTGGTGAATATCGTCATCAATATATGCATAAAAATATTGCTTTAGAAGCAGGATATCAAGAAGATAGAATTATTGTTTTAGATAATGGTCAAGAGATTACTTTTAATGATGGTATATTAGATGATAATATTTCAACTGTTGAAGTTGGTGATGTTTTAGTAGATGGGTTAGTTGTTGGTGATATTAATGAGGTAGTACTAAAAGATCGTGAACAATTATCACAAGAGGGAGCAATGGTAATTGTAACGACAATAGATGCTAAGTTATCAAAGATTATTTCAGGCCCTAAAGTAGAATCTAAAGGCTTTAAATCACTTTACGATGAAAGTTTATTATATAGTCGTATATGTGAAATAACTAAGGAGACAATAGAACAAGCATTTGTTTCGACATTAATTGATTGGGTAGAATTAAAAAATAGAATCAAAGATAAATGTTCAAAGGAAATAAAACAACTAACTAAGAAAATGCCAGTAATTGTGCCAGTTATCATCGATATGCATGATGAAATTGAATAAAAATGATTTAATAATTTTAGAAAACTAATGGAGAAAATATAAAATGAAGAAATTAAAAAGTTATGAAATAAGACAAATGTGGTTAGATTTTTGGAAAAGTAAAGGTCATGAGGTGTTTCCAAGTGCATCATTAGTACCTGTAAATGATCCTACTTTATTATGGATTAATGCGGGGGTGGCACCTTTAAAGAAATTTTTTGATGGTCGTGAAGTTCCAACGAATCGCCGTATTTGTAATGCACAGAAAGCTATTCGTACTAATGATATTGATAATGTTGGTAGAACCGCAAGACATCATACATTTTTTGAAATGTTAGGAAACTTTTCTATTGGTGATTATTTTAGAAAAGAAGCATTAACTTGGGCTTACGAATTGTTAACTAGTGAAAAATGGTTTGCTTTTGATGTTGATAAATTATATTTTACTATTTATCCTGATGATAAAGAATCTTATGAATTATGGACATCTTTAGGAGTTGATCCTTCTCACATTGTTCCACTTAAAGGTAATTTTTGGGAGATTGGTGAAGGACCATGCGGACCTGATAGCGAAATCTTCTATGACCGTGGTGAAAAATATGACAAAGACCATTTAGGTATTAAGATGCTAAAAGAGGATATTGAAAATGATAGATACATTGAAATATGGAATATAGTATTCAGTCAATTCAATGCACAAACAGGTGTTAATAGAAGTGAATATAAAGAACTTCCAAGTAAAAACATTGATACAGGAAGTGGCCTTGAACGTTTAGCATGTGTAATGCAAGGTGTTGAAACAAATTATGAAACTGATCTTTTCATGCCTTTAATTGAAAAACTAGAAGAAATGACAGGTGTTAAATATACTGGACAAATGGCCTTTAAAGTTATTAGTGATCACATTCGTAGTGTGACTTTCGCCTTAAGTGATGGAGCTAATCTATCAAATGAAGGTAGAGGATATGTTCTTCGTCGTATTCTTCGTCGTGCTGTTCGTTATGGAAAAGTTCTAGGAATGGACAAACCATTCATGTATAATTTAGTTGAAATAGTAGCTAGTATTATGAGACCATTTTATCCATATCTTGATGAGACAAAAGAAATGGTTAAAAAGGTGATTAAAAACGAAGAAGAAAAATTCTTACAAACTTTAGAAACTGGAGAGAAGAAACTTCTTGAATATATCAAAACTAATGAAGGTATTATATCTAAAGAATTTGCCTTCTTATTATATGATACATTCGGTTTTCCTATTGAACTTACAATGGAAGTTGCACAGGAGAATGGTAGAGAAGTTGATTATCAAGGTTTCTTAGAGGAACTAAAGAAACAAAAACTTGCTTCTAAAAAATCTCGTAATGAAGCTGAATCAATGAATAAACAAAACGAAGACCTTTTAGCTTTCAAAGATGAATCAGAATTTGTTGGTTATGATTTATTAGAAAATGAAGCAAAAGTTATTGCAATATTCAAAGATGGTTCTAAGGTTACAAAAGCAAGTGGAAAATGCTCTCTTGTATTTGATAAAACATGTTTCTATGCAACAAGTGGTGGTCAAGCTGGTGATAATGGTGTGGTTGTCATCAATGATAAAGCATATCAAGTACTAGATAGTTATAAATTACCTAACAATCAACATGCTATCTTAGTTGAATGTGAAAAAGTGTCTTTAGGCGATAAAGTTATCTTAAAAGTTGATAAAGAAAATAGAAAGAAATTAAGTATGAATCATTCAGGTACACACTTACTTAATGAAGCATTAAGAAAAGTACTTGGATCACATGTTAAACAACAAGGCTCAAGTGTTACTAGTGATTTATTACGTTTTGACTTTAATAATTTTGAATTACCAAATGATGAACAATTAATTAAAATTGAAACAATTGTTAATGATGAAATTAATAAGAATAGTGATACAAGCATTGTAGAATTACCATTAGAAGAAGCTAAGAAATTAGGTGTTCAAGCAATGTTTGGTGAGAAATATGGTAAAATTGTTCGTGTTGCAACAATAGGATTCTCTAAAGAATTATGTGGTGGAACACACGTTACAAATACAAAGGAAATTGCAAAACTTGCATGTCTAGGCGTTGAAAGTAAAGGTTCTGGTATCTTCCGTATTGAATGCGTTACGGGAAGTGATGATGTAATAATAAATAAAATAACTAGTTATGCATCACAATTATTAAAAGATATTGAAGTAGTACGTCAAAAGATTAATGATTTAATTTTAAAATCTAAAGAAGAAGGAATTATCTTAACACAATCAAATATTGAAAAAACTAATATTACTGCTAGCTATTTATCATTTATTACTTTACGTAAGGAACTTAATGACTTACGTGAGGAAGCTAAGAATTTAGATAAAGAATATGCAAAACTAAAACTAGAAAAGAATAGTTTATCATTAGAAGATTTCATAAATGATTGTTATCAAGTAAATGATAAAAATATATTATTTATTAATGTAAAAGATGTTGAAAATCAAGCATTAAAAGATTTAGTTGATAGAGCTAGTGATAAGATTAATGATAGTGTCATCTTCTTAAGTTGTGTTACAGGTGGCAAAATAGTATTTATTTGTAAAAATAAATTACCACAAGTAAAAGCTGGTGATCTTGTAAAATTAGCTGCAACTATTACTCTTGGTGGTGGTGGTGGAAGACCTGATTATGCGCAAGCAGGTGGTAAGGATATAACTAAACTTGATGAAGCATTAAAAGCTGTTAAACAAAAATTAGAGGATTTATTATGCGCGTAATTGGACTAGATCTTGGTAATAGAACAGTAGGAATTGCTTTAAGTGATTATTTAGGAATAATAGCTAACCCGGTTGGCACATTTCGTTTTGAAGATCAAGATTTAGATGCGGCACTTAATGAAGTTTGTAGAGTAATAAAGGAAAATGATGTTCAAAAAATTGTTCTAGGTCTTCCTAAGAATATGAATGGAACAATTGGCCCACAAGCTGAATATTGTTTGAAATTTAAGGCTATGCTTGAAGAAACAACGAAACTAGAAGTAGTTATGATTGATGAACGTTTAACATCAAGACAGGCTGACGTGATAATGCTTTCTGCTGACATTAGTAGAAATAAAAGAAAGAAGAATGTCGATAAGCTCGCCGCAACGATTATTCTTCAATCATATTTAGATTTAAGAAAATAAAAGGAGATAAAAAATGACTGAGTTAAGAGATGACCAATTAGTAATTACATTAGAAGATGGTGAAGAAGTATTATGTAATATTCTTTTTACATATCATTCTGAAGATTTTGGTAAGGATTATGTATTTTTCTATGAAGCTTCTGAAGAAGAACAAGAAGAGAAGACAATTGATTTTGCATCTTACGTTGAACGTGATGGCGAAATTGGTGAGTTAAATGGAATAGAATCTGATGAAGAATATGAAATGCTTTGCGATGTTTTTGATGCGTTTTTAGAAGATTATTCTGATGAAAACGAAGAATGTGAAAACTGTGAATGTGACTGTGAAGAAGACGCAGACAGTGAAAATTGTGGATGCTGCTGTAAAAAAAATAATTAAAAATAATAATTGGCAACTAAGTTTGCCAATTTTTTTGATAATGAGGTGATATAATGAAATATATAGATTTACATTGTGATACAATTTTAAATTGTATGAAAGACATACCATTAAGGAATAATGAATGCCATATTGATATAGAAAGACTTAAAAAGTCAGGTTATATTCTTCAGTGCTTTGCTATGTTTGTTAATCTAAAAAAATATGATAATCCATTTGAAAGAGTAAATGAGATGATTGATAAATATTACGAAGAAATTGAAAAAAATAAAGACTTAATAACTCCTGTATATTCTTATGATCAACTAATAAATAATATAGAAAATGATAAACTTTCAAGCTTATTAACAATTGAAGAAGGAGCAGTAATCAATGGAAATTTAAGTTTCTTACGTAATCTTTATCGTTTAGGCGTGAGAATGATTACACTCACTTGGAACTTCGAAAATGGAATTGGGTATCCTAACTTTAGTATTACTATGGATGAAAAACCTGATATGAAAACTCCTAACACTACTTTAGGATTAACTAATCTAGGAATTCAAATGATAAAAGAAATGGAAAGATTAGGAATAATTATTGATGTGTCTCATTTATCTGATAAAGGATTTTATGATGTTTTAGAAAATACAACTAAACCATTTATTGCTAGTCATTCAAATGCTAGAAGTGTTTGTAACAATGTAAGAAATTTAACTGATGACATGATTAAAAAACTTGACAAGCGAGGTGGAGTGATGGGAATGAACTATTGCACATCATTTGTCTCAAGTGATGAAAAAATAACATATGTTAAAGATATTGTTAAACATATAAAATACATTAAAGAAATTGCTTCAATTAATGTCATTGCATTAGGATCTGATTTTGATGGAATTGAAAGTACACTTGAAATGAATGGATGCGATAAAATTAATATGATAATAGAAGAAATGCGAGAAGAAGGCTTTACCGAAGAAGAAATTGAAAAAGTTTGTTATAAAAATGCCTTACGAGTATTTAAAGAAATTTTAATTTAGGATATAATAAGGATAGATATAAACTATTCCATTATTTCATTATATTTAAGAAAGGATTATCATATGAAAAAAGTTATTTGGTTTTTATTTTTCTTTGTTTGTGGGTTTTGTATGTTGTCTTTTAGTTGTGATGATATCACTAAGCTTGAGTCTATTACACTTACTTTAGAGAAAACAGAGTTTCATGCGTTTAATACGGTGCAAGCAGATATTAAGTTTAATGATGGAAATTTACAAGAATACTTAGGAAAAATAAATTGGGAAGTAAGTGATACTTCGTTAGCTACTATTTCTCAAGATGGAAAAGTAGAATTACTAAAGGCAGGTACATTAACTATTAAAGCTACAAGTGATACTGGCATAAGTGGAGAAGTTACTATTACTATTCTTCCAGGATTTAAAATTACTAGTGATAGCTTAACTATTTTTGCTGGTGATGAAGTAGAAATAGAGATTATTTCATCTGATGAAGGTGTATCATATGATGTTATAGCATCAAATGATTTTGTAAAAGTAAATAATACTACTATTTGTGGTGTCAGCGCTGGTCAAAGCAAAGTATTTGTGAAAATGACTGGTTATGAAGTTGAAAAAGAAATTAATGTTGAGGTTTTAGAAAGACCAGAAATTGTAATTGAAAATGATGAAGTGACTTTTACTTTAGGAAGTGAATTTACACTACCAGCAGAAATTAAGAATAATCTAGATTATGAAGTACTAATTACTTTAGAAAATGATAATGTTGTAATGACTAGTGAAATATTTAAAGCAAATAAGGTAGGAAGTTGCATATTAACAATTGAAATAAAGGGAATCACTAGTAAACAAATTACTATTAATATTATTCCAGATAAATCTTTGGAATTATCAGCACCTAAAACTGCTCTTTACTTAGAACAAGTAAATGTAGAGTGTATAAGTAGCAATTTAGAAGGAGTTGCTAATTGGCAGTCTAGTGATGAAAGTATTGCAACTGTTGAAGAAGGTATAGTAACTAGTGTTGGTGTAGGTTTAGTTACTATTAGTTGCATTTGGGATGGCTTTACAAAAGAGGTAAGTATATTCTTTGATTATGCTAAGGCGGAACAAATAGTTGTTAATGGTTTAGATAGCATTGTCATGCTTGCGAAAGGGACATATCAATTAAATGTAAATGTTTTTCCGGAAAATGCAAATCAAGAATTTACGATCAGATCAAGTAACTTAAATGTTGCAATGGTTGATAGTAATGGATTAATAACAGCTGTTTTACCAGGTAGTGCACAAATAGAGATTACCGCAAGTAATAATATTACTAAAACAATAGAAGTATTAGTTGAAGATAAAGCTCCAGAATTTATATTTAATGAAGGAATAACACAAAATAGAACAGTAAATTATAATGATAATTACAATCCTACATCAGATTTAAAACTTATTGATGATGTAGATGGTGATATAACATCAAATATCGAAGTGAAAGGTGAAGTTGATACTAGATATTATAAATCATACACTGTAACACTATCTGCTAAGGATTCAGGAGGTAATAAAGTTAGTTTAACTAGAGAAATTACTGTTATATGGCCATATAGCGTTAAGTTTATCGGACATGCTGGATGTTATTATGGTATTATGAATTCTGAAGAAGCTTTTCTTTACGCTGCTAAAGAATTGCATTATCAAGCATTAGAATGTGATGTAAAACAAACTAAAGATGGTGTGTTCGTTGTATGCCATGATAATACATTTAATGGATTAACGATTGCGGAGAAGACATGGGATGAATTAAAAGATGTTACTGAAACTGAATCACGTAGCGCAGGAATTCCATATCAAAATGGATCTGTTGTTAATTCACCATATACAACAAAACTATGTACTCTTGAAAGATATTTAGAAATATGTAAAGAATATAATATTAGTCCTGTAATTGAGTTAAAATCATCTAATGGTATTACAAATTCTGATCAAAGTAGGATGCAAGCTTTGGTTGATGAAATTACACGATGCGGAATGATGGATAAAGCAATATTCTTAGGCTCACAATATAATTGTTTAATTTGGTTAAGAAACAATGGATATAATAATATTTGTCAATACTTAGTTAATTCATTAGAAAGTGATACAATTCTTGAACGTTGTATAACTTATAATTTTGAAGTTAGTATTAATGTGACAGCAAATTATTCAAATAGTGAAGAATGGATTGCAAGATATAAAGAAGCAGATATCAAGATTTCTACATATACATTTACACAATATGTTGATTATCCTGTAGTTCAAGAATGGATTGATAAGGGTGTTGATTACGTTACATGTGATTGGCAACTAATTGAAAAGTTAAACTTACCGCTTATTGATACAACTCCTAAACCAAAATACAAAGTTGTGTTTACAGATGATGATGGAACAATATTAAAAGAAACTGAAGTTGTGGAAGGAAAAACAGCTGCACCACCAAAAGAACCAACAAAAGAAGGTTATATATTTAAAGGTTGGGACCAAGAAATTAAAAATATTACAAAAGATATGACAATTAAAGCTGTTTATGAAATTAATACTTATACAATAACATATGTATCTAGTTTAGTTGAAGCAGAAGAAGTGGCTTGGGAAAGTAAAGAAGCATTTGTTAATGAGTTATATGGTGATTTAATTGAGTGGTGTAAAACAAATGGTAAAAATGTTTCTGGATTATCAGAGTCAAATGGTACATTTACACTTGTTAAAAATGGTGTTACAGTTTCATTTGCAACTGTAAGTGATATTTTAAAGATTGATAAATATGATTTTGAAATAACATTAGCAAATTTATTCTTTAAACCTTTAGTACGTTTACCTGATGGTGGTGCCGTAATTGAAGCAGATGAAAATTATTTTATTAATAGTGATGCATATCGTACTAAATATAAAAATTTAGATGCATATTTATTGTATGCAATAAAAAATGCTTATCCAGCTTATAATGATACATACACTCCAACTTCAGCTGGTAAAATCCAAATATTATTTAGATTCCATCAATGG
Organism: uncultured Coprobacillus sp.; assembly: GCA_964385755.1. GTDB lineage: Bacteria > Bacillota_I > Bacilli_A > ML615J-28 > CAG-698 > CAG-698. The sequence goes on along the minus strand of CAYLPZ010000004.1, from coordinate 54,789 downwards.
GTACAAGGAACTAGCATTCCTGCTTTCAACAAATATCCTACAAAATTTGATGTAAAGGAAGAAGTTGAATGTACACTTCCAGATGGTCCATTTACATATACTATCTTAGATAGCTTTACTTTAAAAGAAGCAACATCAAAATATAAATTCTTAGGCTGGTATTTAGATGAAAAATGTGAAGGAGAAAAAGTAACATTGATAGCCTTAGGCACAACAGGAAATATAATATTATATGCAAAATGGGATAATTAAAAAAACAAAAAGTTCAACCTCAGGGTTGAACTTTGTTTTATTAAACATAGTTTATGATAATAAATTATTTATAATAATTGCAAAATAAAGTTCTATTTTATAAGCTATAACTTTATTACATCGGAATTATAGAAAGTAAAATTGCTAGATTATCATATATTTGTCCAACTTCTTCATCACTTTCATATAATGACAAATGATGTTTAGGTTGTGAAATTGGTATTTGTGAGATTAATTCACTACCTAGTATATCTGCTGTTAGTTGTCCTCCACCTTCTCCAAAAATAAAATCTTTTTGGTTGTTTACTGGATTAATATAATAGCTCATATTTTCAATTACACCTAAAAGTTGTTGTTTTAGTTGTATTGAAGCAATACCAGATTTTGTAGCAACTTTACTTGCTGCTTTGTGTGGAGTAGTTACAAGCAATAAATAAGCTTTTGGAACAATTGATTTTAAATCTATTGCAACATCACCTGTTCCTGGTGGACAATCAACTAAAATGAAATCGGTATCACGATCCCATACTACATCATAAAAGAAACTTTGGACCATCGAATTTAGCATTGCGCCACGCCATAAAACAGGTTTACCTTCTTCCGCAAAAAACTCAGTTGATATAACTTCCATTCCGAAAGCATTTAGTGGAACTATTTTCCCATTTTCATCACCACGAGGGTTTTCATGCGTCATCTCAAGAATTTGTGGAATTGAAGAACCATATATGTCCGCATCAATTATTCCAACTTTTTTCCCTAGTCTTTTTAGTGCGTAAGCAATGTTTGCACAAACGGTTGATTTTCCAACTCCCCCTTTACCACTTTGAATAAGGATAAATTTAACGCCTTTATTGACAATTGATTCAATAATGCGTTTTTCTTCAAAGGTAAATTTGACACCAGTAAAACCCATTTCACGTTTGATGATTGTTGCAAGTTTAAGTCGAATATCCTTTTCTTCTTTTCCACCACATCTTGCTATAACAATTATTAGAATTACTAAATCTTTTTCTTCATCGATGCCAATGTGTTTAATTCCTTTTGTTTCATCTAAAGATTTACCAGTAAAAGGATCGATGACATCTTTTATTCTATTTCTAATATCTTCAATTTTATATTTTGTATTTTTATTCATTTTCATCACCTTGTATGTCTCTTATTATTGGAATTTTAAATTCTTCTAAATATAAATTATAGTTTTTAGTAATCAAACCATATAGTTTTGTTGTTTTTAGCTCTTGTTTGACAATTTCATCATCAATATTTTTAAATGTTGTAATAATATCTTTTTTAATTGGAAGTTTATTAAAATAGCTTTTCATATTTTTCTTAAAACCTAATACACGATAATAATCTTTATCATTATACTCGTTAGTGTCTTTTAATAGAATGTGCATTAAAGTTCTCCTAACTTTATTTGCGGGGTAGCGTTTTGTTACAATTTTATTTACTACCTCTTCAAATGATTTAGATGAGAAAACAACATTTTTTATTCTATTTTCTATTCCCTCTTTAGTGGTATATGATAAGTCATCGTGAATACAACTTTGGTATAAAAGATTAAATAAATTGTAATCAATAACATCTAAATTTGTATAAACATGGTTGTAAAAAGATGCCGGCAAATATTTATCAAATGATTGTTTCATCTTTACTGCTTGACGTATTGCACTTGCACTTGCGAAAGAGTTTTGATCATCAGTGGTTGTATCATAGTATTGATTAGCAATTCTTTTCACTAAAGTCATTTTGATATTTGCTTGAAGTTTTTCGATTGCTTTAAGATATTGAATACATAAAGTATTATTTGGCATACTAAAAATATTAGCATTATTAATATCAAAAGTAAGTTCTTCAATAGCTTTATTACAACTAGCACTATAAGATAGACCTTTATCAAGATTTGTTTTTAATATATTTTGAAAATCTGGAGTATCAATTAGTTTCGCAAAACTTGAGAGTAACTTAATATCATCATTTTCAACTCCACAACATATATTATTTACACCAAACGCACTTAATATTTTAACAGAGTTTAAGGCAAAATAGTCAGCACTAACGCATCCTAAAGCAAATGGCAATTCTAAAACAATGTCAACACCATTTTCTAAAAGAAGATTAGTGCGAGTGAATTTATCCATCAAATTTAATTCACCACGCATTGTAAAACTGCTTGAAATGATTGCAATTGTGATATCTGGATTTACTTTTTCTTTTGCTTTGTTTATAAAATATAAATGTCCATTATGAAACGGATTTAACTCTAAAATAAGACCTAATACTTTTTTCATTATTACTTCCTTTTAATAATTATTAGTATAGCATAATTTATTAAAAAAATAAATTGTTTTATAATACATAAGAAAATTTGTTGAATTGACAAATTGAATGTAAAAATATATAATATAAATAAGAGGTATATTATGAAAAGATTATATAACATTATTATTTTAGTAGTTATTAATTTATGTTTATTATTTACAATTTCTTGTGTTAATCCAGCAAAAAACATTTTTGAACAGGTTATTGATGAAATTGGTTTTGTGATTTATGATGATATTGATTTGGATGGTTTATCAATTCCATTTGTTTCTATCAAATCAGATCATCCTGAGATTATTGATGAAGATGGAAATGTTACTAAAGGTTTACAAGATACACTTGTTACTATTACTATAAGTATTGGAGATTTATTTGAAACTCAAGAGACTCAAGTTTTAGTTAAAGCAATTACTCTTGATGAGCTTAAACAAAGATATGAAAAGGAACTTAATGAAGTCTTAACTAGTATCAGTAATATCAAAGATTCTGAATATCTAAATAATTTATCAAAAAAAATAGAAGAACTTAGAAAAAAAGTAAAAAACTATACGGATTTAGAAAGTTGTTATAATTATTATGAATCTATCAAAAATGAAGTGAATGGTTATAAGAGAATATATGATCTATATATCATTAAAACTGATGAACTCGAAAACTATTTTGGTTCGATAGATCAGTTGCAATTAACTGCCGAGGCTAAGGAAAAGTTACTTACATTAAAAGAAGAAACTATTAAGAATATGAAAAATGCATTTACTGAAAATGCACTAAACGAGATTATCTCTTTAGCTTTTAGTAAAGCAGATAGTATTTGTGGCGAAAAAGAAAAAACTGACATTGAAAAATGTTTAGAAATTGAAGATGATTTAGCAGATATTTTAAACCTATCTGGTCAAGTTATTAGAAGAAATATTACTTTAAAAGAGTACTCACTTTATAATTCAGTTATAATTTGGTCATCAAATAATGAAGAAGTGTTATCAAATGAAGGCGTTGTAGCAAGTGATGTTGACAACGTGAAAGTTACTTTAAGTTATAAAGTTATTCTTAATGGTAACACATATGATGGTATTGCTATTGATTTATATGTTAATACAACTGAAAATGAACTTCCTAGTTACTACAATAGTATTAATCTTTCATTAACAGGCATTGCATTACGTAATAGTTTAAGAACATTAATAACTGATACCCATAAGAAACATACTTCATATAGTGAATTAAAAAGTGTTCTTTGTAAAGCAGATTCTTTACCAAATGATTCAAGTAAAATGATTTTATTCTATACAAGAACTATTCATCCTGCTACTTACAGTACATCAGTTTGGAATCGTGAGCATGTATGGCCAAAGAGCTTATCTTGGTTCTATGAAAGTGAAGCTGGTTCTGATGCTCATCACTTAAGACCAACAAATCCAACAGCAAACTCAACAAGAAATAATAATCCATATGGAGAAGTAGAACATACATCATTTTCTGAAAAGAAAGTTAATGGAGTCACTTATGGATATTTATCTGGTGGTGTGTTTGAACCATTAGATGAAGTTAAAGGAGATGCCGCAAGAATATTGATGTATTTACTTGTTAGATATAAAGAATCTGACAGTTATTCAGTATTAAAAGCTATAACTAGTTATGAAATATTACTAAGATGGAATGATGAAGATCCAGTAGATGATTTAGAAAGAAATCGTAATGAAGTTGTATATGAAATTCAAGGAAATAGAAATCCATTTATTGATTATCCAGACTTTGCGAGAATGATTTTTAATGAGAATGGATATATTAAGAGTACAACATATTCTAAAACATTTAATATTCCTTTATATGGAACATTTACTTTTGAGATATAAATAAAAGCTATAAGGCCCAACTATTAATGAGTTGAGCTTCATAGCTTTTTATTTTACACTTTTCGCAATTTTTGATGCAAGTTTACAGTTATTATAAACTAGTTGAATATTAGATTCTAAGCTACTACCCTTAGTGATATCCTTGATAGTTGCAAGTAGGTATGGTGTTGTTTTGTTTCCAGTAATGCCAAGTGCGTTCATTTTTTCAATAGCTTCATTTATTGCTTCATTTATTACTTTTTCGTCCATTGAATACTTTTCAGGAATTGGATTTGTTACAAGAACGCCACCTTTTATGTTTAAATCCCATTTAGTGTTTAAAAGTTTCGCAATTTCTTCTGGAGTATCAAGTCTATGATTAACATTAAACTCACTTGAGCGTGTATAGAAAGCAGGAAGTTTATCAGTTTGATAACCAACAACATCAACACGTTTTGTTTCTAGGTATTCTGTAGTTAAACCTAAATCGAGGATAGATTTTGCGCCGGCACAAACCACACAAATATTTGTCTCTGCAAGTTCTTCAAGATCTGCGGAAATGTCAAATGTTTGTTGGGCTCCACGATGAACACCACCAATTCCACCTGTTGCGAAAACTTTAATTCCTGCCATCGAAGCAATCTTTGAAGTTGCTGAAACTGTTGTTGCTCCTGTTAGACCTTTACTTACGATGTAAGGAATGTCACGCGTTGATGTTTTATATGCTTCTTTACCATTTTTACCTAAAAACTCAATTTCATCAGGTGTTAAACCAACAGTAATTATACCTTTGATAATTGCAATAGTTGCAGGGATACATCCTTCATCCCTTATGATTTGCTCACACGCTAAAGCAGTTTTAACGTTTTCAGGGTATGGCATACCATGAGAAATTATAGTAGACTCTAAAGCCACAACTCCCTTTCCTTCGGCTAAAGCTTTTTTTATTTCTTCATTAATTTTTATCATAATTTCACCTCAAAAAAATTATATAATAATAATCATTTTTTTACAATTAAAAATATAACTTTTGTAAAATAAAAAAATGTGATAAAATATATTATAAAGGTGGAATTAAAATGAATAATATATATAATGATAAAAAGAATTTACCAATAGGTGTTTTTGATTCAGGAATTGGTGGAATGACAGTACTTAATAAATTAATTGATTTATTACCAAATGAAGATTTCTATTTTATTGGCGATACTTTAAATCTTCCATATGGAACAAAAACAAAAGAAAAACTTGAAGAAATAATATCAAATGTTGCAAATCATTTGATAACACTACCTGTTAAAGCAATTGTAATTGCTTGTAATACCGCTACTGCAAACTCACATCATTTAAAATTAGATATTCCTGTTATTGGTGTAATTGAACCAACAGCTAAAAAAGCATTATCAATAAGTGAAAATATTATGGTTCTTGCAACTAATGTCACGATTGATTCAGGTGAATATAGGAAAGTTATTGATGAGAATAAGAAAGATAATAGTTCAAATCAATTTTATGTAAAGTGCAGTGAATTTGTAGATGAAATTGAAAAAAACAATATAAATACAAAAGAGTCTTATAAACTTGTTTATGAAAAATTAAAGCCATATAAAGACGAAAAAGTTGATGTAATCATTTTAGGTTGTACGCATTTTGGTTTATATGAAAATGAGATTAAGAATGTTTTCCCCAATGCTACATTACTTGAGTGTAAGGAACCAACTGCAGAAGAACTAATAAAGAGGTTAGATGATCTTAATTTACTAAAATGTACATCTAATCAACAAGGTAAAATAGAACTTCATTTAACAAAAGAAGATGAAATGTTTTTTGAAAAAACAAAATGGTTTAATCATAATATTTCTAAGTTTAGCGTGATAAAGTTAGGTGATGAAAATGAAAAATAGTATTATTAATCCAATAGCTATATTAGATGGACAAACAGAAGGTCTACCAATTTTTCATAAAATAATATCTTTATTTCCTAATCAATCTTTTATTTATATTAATGATGCGGCAAATTATCCAAATTATCAAAATACTAATGATTATGAAATGATTACTTTTCATGTAAATAGCATGCTTGAAAAGTTAAAAGAATACAATTGTCATTTAGTCATTTGTGTAAATTCTTTTATTTCAGTAAAACTTAGAGAATTTTTTGCTGAGTATAAAGATTTAAAAATAATTCATTTAACAGACTTAGTAATAAGTTATGTTAATAGTAATTATCCAAAAAAAGAATTAGTGCTACTTGGTAAAAGTTCGGTTTTAAAAGAAAATTATTTACAAAAGGAATTAAGTTATAAACATTTATATAATCTTTCAAGTGATGAACTAGAGAAGATTATTCTTGAAAACAAAACTAAAACGGCATTATCTTTTACAAAAGTAAATGAATTATTCAAAAATGTTATTAATAGAGATATCGATTTTGTTGTTTATTGTGACGCATTTTTAGATGAATTATATCTTGAGTTTGGTGAATATCTTAATGATGTCAAGCGCATTAACTTATTATCTTTATTGCAAGACAAATTAATAGCATTAGATGTTGCTTTTATGGTTGATAAAAAAAGAGAAATATATTTGCTTTCTACACTTGATAAATCTTTACTAGATAAAGAAAACTATAAAAAATTATTAAATAAAAAATTAAAGGTATTTACTTATGAGATTAATTTCATTAGAGAGGAAAAGAAACAAAATAAAATAAGTTTAAAAAATTAATTTATAAGGATAAAATAAATGATGAATAATTTTGATAAGATAGAAGAGTTAGTAAAAATAATCAACGAAAGTAAATCAATTGTGTTTTTTGGTGGTGCTGGTGTAAGTTGTGAAAGTGGAATCCCTGATTTTCGCAGTTCTAATGGACTATATCAAGAAAAAAGAGGAAATATTAGTGTCGAGGAAATATTATCACATTCTTTCTTTATTAATAATCCAAAGGAGTTTTTTGATTTTTATAAAGAAAAGATGCTGTATTTAGATGCTAAACCTAATCCATGTCACTTAGGTCTTACTAAACTTGAAGAGATGGGGAAATTAAAGGCAATTATCACACAAAATATTGATGGATTACACTCTAAAGCAAATAGTAAAAATGTCTATGAACTTCATGGGACTGTTTGGGAAAACTATTGTATGTGCTGTAATCACTTTGAAGATGCATCTTATATTAAAAATAGTAGTGGCATTCCACGTTGTCCTAACTGTCAAAATATTATTAAACCAAAAGTAGTTTTGTATGAAGAAGCATTAGATGAAGATACTTTATATGCTTCAATAGATGCAATTAGAAAAGCAGATACGTTAATTATTGGTGGAACGAGCCTTACTGTCTACCCTGCTAATTCGCTTATTCAATTCTTTAGAGGAAAAAATCTAGTTGTTATTAATAAGCAAATTAGTAATATTGATATGAATGTTACTTTATACATTGATAAACCAATTGGTGAAGTCTTTGCAAAACTTATGAAAAAATTAGATAATTAATAGGAAAGGATAAAAAAATGGGAACATTGAACTTAGTATTATATGAACCAGAAATTCCTCAAAATACTGGTAATATTATGCGTACTTGTGTAGCTACTAACACAATCTTACACTTAATTGAACCACTCGGCTTTAGCTTAGATGAAAAAGAAATTAAAAGAAGTGGTGCAAATTATATTAAGGATTGCAATTATATTAGATATAAAAACTATGATGAGTTTTTAGAAAAAAATAAAGGAAAAGGCAAAATGTATTTCTTAAGTCGTTATGGCACAAAATCTATTCATGATGTTAATGTTGCTGACACTAGTGAAGATTATTATTTTGTCCTTGGAAAAGAGTCAACTGGCATTCCTACGGATATTCTCAAAGAAAACTTAGATACTTGCATTCGATTACCGATGACAAATAAGGTTAGAGCATTAAATGTTAGTAATGTTGCGGCGATAATTGTTTATGAGGCATTAAGACAACAAGATTTTCCTAACCTTGAAAGATATGAACCAGATATTTTTAAAGGAAAAGATTTTTTAACTAAATAAAATGTGTAAAATTGTAATATCTTCACATAATATATGTGGAGGTATTATTATGGCAAAAAATAAAAAAAACGAAAAGACTTCTCCTAAAAAGAGAGCAAGAAAAAATTCAGTGAATAATGAATCAATGGATTTATTTGACATTGAGGAATACGCAGAAGAGTTTGAACATAGTTCCCTTGCTGATGATAAGCAAGGTAAAACTTCTAGTAAAAACAAAAAGTCAAATTCACGCTCAAGGAAAGATTCAAAATAAAAATTAATGGAATTATTGGTTTCAATAATTCCTTTTAATTTTATTTGCATTTACAAAAAATGATATTTTTTTTTATTTATTATTTGTATACTATACCCAGGATAAACAATTATTTTTAAATTGTTAATAATTCCGTTTTTGTCTTTTAAAAAATACTCTCATATGCTATAATATACAAAAGGTGATTATATGAAACAATATTTAGACTTTATTAAATATATTTTGGAAAATGGTGAAAAGAAAGAAGATCGAACTGGAACTGGTACAATTTCATGTTTTGGTTATCAAAATAGATATGATCTAAGTAAAGGATTTCCTTTACTTACAACAAAGAAAGTATTTCTTAAAGGAATTATTTATGAACTATTATGGTTTATTAAAGGTGAAACAAACATTAGACCTTTAGTTTTAAATAATGTAAAGATTTGGAATGATTGGCCTTATAAGAAATATACTGAATCAAGTAGCTATCAAGGCGAGACAATGGAAGAGTTCATTGAAAAAATAAAGGAAGATGAAGAGTTTGCTTTAAAATGGGGTGAATTAGGTAAAGTATATGGTTATGAGTGGCGTCACTTTGAAGGTCAAGATACTTTCGTTGATCAACTTGCAAGAGTTATTGAAGAGATTAAGACAAATCCAACTTCTCGTAGATTGATTGTAAATAGCTGGCATGCTGCTTATGTTGATCAAATGGCCTTACCACCATGTCACATGGCTTTTCAATTTTATGTAAGAAATGGTAAACTTTCTTGTCAACTTTATCAAAGAAGTGCTGATGCATTTTTAGGTGTACCATTTAATATTGCTTCTTATGCACTTCTTACTATGATGGTTGCTCAAGTATGTGATTTAGAAGTGGGAGAGTTTATTCATACTTTTGGTGATTGTCATATTTATTTAAATCATATTGACCAAATTAATTTGCAGCTTTCACGTACTCCTAGAGAACTTCCAAAGATGAAAATAAATCCTAATGTAAAAAATATAGAAGATTTTAAGTATGAAGATTTTGAGTTGGTTGATTATAATCCATATCCAGCTATTAAGGGAAAGGTTTCAGTATGATTTCACTCATTTTCGCAATAGCAGAAGATAATCTTATTGGAAAAGATAATGATTTACCTTGGAATTATCAAGAAGATTTACGCTACTTTCGTAATGTTACTAAAGGTAAAACTGTAGTAATGGGAAAAAATACATTTTTATCAATTTATAATCGAATTGGAAAACCTCTTGCAAATCGCACTAATGTTGTTGTAACAAATGATAAAAACTTTAATTATAATGATATAGTAATCGTTAATGATTTTAAAAGCTACATTATGGAAGCAAAGACAAAAGAAGAAGAGATTTTCATAATTGGTGGTAAGATGATATATGAATTATCTCTAGAATATGCTGATAGGTTATATATCACACATATTCATAAAAAGTTTGAGGGGAATGTTTATTTTCCTAGAATTCCTTATGATCAATTTATAAAAATAAAATCAAATATTGGCGTAAATTCACCTGAACTTGAATTTGCTATTTATGAGAGGAGAGGTAAATAGAATATGATAATTGCTAGTATTATTATTTTTATGATAGCATTCATGGTTATTACTTATTTTCTAATAAGTAAAGTGTGGTGGGCAATAGTTTTAAGTGCTCTTGTAGGAATAATTGCATATATACTATTACTATTTATTTTTGTAGAATTAATAATGCTTTTCTTTCCATATACGAAAAAAAGAAAAGGAAAAATTGTTTATCGAAAAAAGCCATATAAAATATATTTCTTGATTAATAGAGAAGCTTGTAAATTTGTTAGAGCATTTTATCATGTGAGAATTGTAAACAAATTTAAAGGGAAGCTTCCAGATGAAACTTATTTGCTTGTATCAAATCATCAAAACTTATTAGATCCTCTTTTCTTAATTGAATATATAAAAGATGGTGAAATCTGCTTTTTGATGAAAGATCAACTTAAGAAGATTCCTTTAGTTGGAAGATGGCTCTATAATTCTGGTTTCTTATATGTTGATAGAGAACATAATCGAGAAGGATTAAAAACCATTATTAAAGCAATCGATGTATTAAAAAATGGACAAAATGTAGGTGTATTTATTGAAGGAACTAGAAGTAGAGGACCTAATCTAGGTGAATTTCGTGATGGTACACTTAAAATGGCTACAAAAACAGGAAAACCTATCGTTGTGACATGTGTTGATAATACATATAAAATTACAAAGCCAATAGTTAATCGTCATAAGATATTAATTAAAGTATGTAAAGTTTTATATTATGAAGATTATAAAGATATGAATACTCAAGAACTTGGTGAACTTATCAAAAATATAATGATTGAAAACCTTGAAGATGAAAGAAGCACTAATCTTTATTAGGTAAAATTACTTAAAGAAAAAGTATTTGCTTTACTGAGTTATTTGTTGTATAATAAGTATGTATTTATGAAAACGTTATTTTAAATTACTTCTTTAAAACAATTACATAAATGATAAATATAGGAAGGATAAAAATTAGAACATGGAAAAAAAGAACAAAAATACTAAAAACAAATTTAACTTATTAAAGTACACATTATGTTTTACATTACTTGCTGTTATGTCACTATTTTCTTATGCTGTATTAGGAGCTGAAGAAGGAGTTAAAACTTACAATCTTGCTTGTATTATTTTAATAGTTGTTGATATTTTATTATTCCTAGCAATGTATTTTATGATAAAATATTATCGTAAGTTAAAAGATAAAATTGCAACTGAGAAGAATTTACGAGTTATTGCTTTAGGCAGTATTCTTGCTTTTACTCAAAGTTGGTTAATTATTTTAATTGTTATTTGTGTAATTTTATTCTTAGTTATTTGTGAATTTGCATATTTAATTAGTCAAGCTAAAAAGGAATTAAAGGAACTAAAGGAAGAAGCAATTAGACATTCTAATGAAATTAATGAGATGTTAAAAAAAGGCAATATTTCTTTTGTTATGACTGAAAAAGACTGGTTTGATATTGAAAAAGACAAAGCTGATCGTGAAGTACGCATTGGTGGAAGCCCTTTAGTATATTTAACTAAGGAGCTTGAAAAAGAACAAAAAAGTAGTGTTTTTGATGAGGCTAGAGTTGGTGCTCTTCAAAAACTATTAGAGGAATATAAAGATTTTGAGTAAAAAGATAGTTTCCTATCTTTTTTTTCTTAAAGGAGTTTATTATGAGATGTGTTGATTTAATTTTAAAGAAGAAATCTGGACTTGAACTAACAAAAGAAGAAATTAATTATATTATTAGTGGATTTGTTAGTGGTGAGATTCCTGATTATCAAATTAGTAGTTTGCTTATGGCAATTTGTTTTAAGGGCTTATCTGATAGTGAATTGTTTTCACTTACTGAAGCAATGCTTAGAAGTGGTGATGAAGTTGATTTATCAATGATTGATGGAATTTGTATAGATAAACACTCTACTGGTGGAGTTGGTGATAAAACTACGTTAGTTATTGCACCTATTTGCGCAAGTTTTGGCTTGAAGATTGCGAAAATGAGTGGAAGAGGACTTGGCCATACTGGAGGAACTCTTGATAAACTTGAATCTATTCCTGGTTTTAATATTAATCTTTCAATTGATCAATTTATTAAACAAGTGAATTCAATTGGTTTATCTGTTATTGGACAAACTAAAAATATTGCTCCTGCTGATAAAAAGTTATATGCACTTCGTGATGTAACTGGTACTGTTGAATCCATTGGTTTGATTGCTAGCTCTATCATGAGTAAGAAACTTGCTAGTGGTGCTAAGATTATTCTTCTTGATGTTAAAGTTGGCGATGGTGCTTTTATGAAAACAAAAGAACAAGCGGAAGAACTAGCAAGAAAGATGGTGGCTATTGGTAAGAACTTTGACAGAAAAGTTGTTGCTATGCTTACAGATATGGATCAACCTTTAGGAGTAAATGTAGGTAATAGTTTAGAAGTGATTGAAGCAATTGAAACCTTAAAAGGAAATGGACCAAAAGATTTTACAGAATTATGCTATCGCATTTGTACAGAAATACTATTACTAGCAGATATTACAAATGATAGTAATAAAGCTAGAGAAATGATAAAAGAGAAGATAGAATCTAAAGAAGCTTTAGGAAAGTTAAAAGAAATGATTAGCTGGCAAAATGGAAATAGCGAAGTAATTAATGATTATTCTATTTTTGGTGATATTAAAGAAACTTTACAAGTTTTAAGCGATGAAGAAGGATACATCGAATCAATTGATACTCTTTCTATCGGTATAAGTGCAATGCAATTAGGAGCAGGTAGAGAATTAATTACTGATGATATTGATCCTACAGTTGGAATTTCTTGTTTAGCTAAGAAAGGTGATTTCATTAAAAAAGGTGATGTTTTAGGTATTATCTATACAAATGGTAAGAACACACAAAAAGCTTATGAGATGTTTAAAAATGCTTTTAAATTTACTAAAACAAAACAAAAAAAGGAAGATATTATCTTAGGTATTGTTGGTGAATAACAATGGATAGTTACTTTAAAATAGTAAAGTATAATGATAACATATATCAATTTGTAGATCCAATGGGAGTATTATCAACGCTAATTATTGGTGATAAGAAAGCAATGGTGATTGACACTTGTTATGGAATAGGTAACTTAAAAGAAGAAATAACGAAAATAACTGATAAAGAGTTAATAGTTATTAATTCACATGGACATATGGATCATACTGGTGGTAACTATCAATTTGATGAAGTGTATATTCATGAAAAAGATATTGAACTAGTGAAAAAGCATAATAGCGATTTATGGCGTAGAAATAACATTAAAGCTTTTGAAAAACTAAAAATTGATTATAAACTAGAAAAAAATGATTATCTACAAAAAAGAGAAGGAAATCTAAAAATATTATCTTATTACCAAAAATTTGATTTAGGCGATTTAGATATTGAAGTATTGCCACTTCCTGGCCATACACATGGGCAGATTGCATTATATGTCCCAAAAATGAAACTAATGGTAACATCAGATGGCTCATGCCCATTTATCTGGATTTTCTTAGAAGAATCAACAACTGTAGAAGAATATATAAAAGCATTAAAAAAACTATTAGAATATGATTTTGATTATTTTTTAGTTGGTCACGGAGCTAGAATGTTAGATAAGAAAAGACTATATGACTTTTTAGAGATTGCGGAGACGATTGATTTAGCAAGTTCAGTCAAAGTAACTTTTAATAACTTTGAAAATCTAAATTCCTATTGTTTCACTCATGATAAGATGTATGATCAAAATGGATGTGGTATTGTCTTTGATCCCAATAAACTAAAATAGTTAATTTAATTAGAGTTCACTTAATCAGTGAACTTTTTTTAATTAATTCTTTCTTGAAAAATAGATGCAATAGTGGTATAATTACATAGTAATGAATGGCCTTGTGGTGAAATTGGTAGACGCGCTGGACTCAAAATCCTGTGGTAGCGATACCGTGTCGGTTCGAGTCCGACCAGGGCCACCATATAAAAACAATAACTTTGATACCCTAAATATCAAAGTTTTTTTTCATTTTTAGAGGTAAAGACTGCATTATTTGATTAATTTTTGCATTACTTTTCACTTTTGGTGGCATGCCTCAAATTTGGTTATGTATCTAAGTTGTTATTATGACTTGGGTCTCGACAACAAAATAAAACAAATGTTGGGATTCGAAAAATACCGCAAATTTATTTCGCCATTTATTTCGCCAATCGATTGATTTATTTCGCCATTTTTGGTATAATATTAATAGACAGAGGTGTTATATATGATTGAAAATGAGACAAGAGAATTCAAAAAAACTACAGGAGAAATTAATGAAGGCATTGTTTCTATTGTCAGTATTTTAAATAAACATAAAAAAGGTGAATTATATTTCGGTATTAAAAATGATGGAACTCCATTTAAATTTGAAATTACAGATTCTACATTAAGAGATGTGTCGCGTAAAATCTACGAAGCGATAAAACCTCAGATATTTCCTGTTATTGAAATAGTTTCTATAAATGGCATTAATGTTATCAAGGTTGAATTTTCTGGGGAAGATGTACCTTATTCTGCATTTGGAAGATATTATGTTAGGGTAGCTGATGAAGATAGAGAATTAACACCTCAAGAGCTTAGAAAAATCATGATATCAAAAGAGTATGAAGAAAAATGGTGCGATAAAATTACCACATATACAGTAGAAGATGTTGATGATAATTCACTATTAAACTTTTATAATAGTGCAACTGAGTGTGGAAGATTTCCAAAAATCGATTTTGATAAAAAGTCAATATTGATCAAGAATAGTTTGATGAGAAATGGGTATTTAACTAATGCTGCAGTAATGCTTTTCTCGAAATTGAAGCCAATTACTTTAAAACTTGTTGTTTTCGCCACGAGTGCAAGAGTCACAATTTTAGAAATGAAAACTGTTAAAGGAAACATTTTTGAATTAATTGATGAGGCGATGAGTTTTGTGATTAAAAACATAAGATGGAAAGTAGTTATTGACGGTGAATCTCCTCAAAGAAAAGAAATCCCAGAAATTCCACTAGTCGCTTTACGTGAAGTTATTATTAATAGTTTTGCTCACGCTAGGTATGATGGGAATGTTCAACATGAGATTGATGTGTATTCAAATAGAATTTCGATTATTAATCCAGGTGCATTTGCAAATGATTTTACCCCAAACGATTTTTTTAAAAAAGATTTGAAATCATATTTGAGAAATCAATCTATTGCAGATGTTTTATACCTTTGCAAGGATGTCGAAGCCTGTGGACATGGCTTAAAAAAGGTCTATGAATTATGCAATGATTATAATGTCAATATATCTTATATTAATAATGAGTATGATTTTACTATCGAGTTTTCAAGAGTTGATAGAAATGAAATTGGCGAAATAAATGGTGAAATAAATGGCGAAATAAATGGCGAATTATCTCAAGAAGAACTAATGGTTCTATCGGTTTTTAAAAATAATAGAGATGCTATTAAAGAAGATATTATTGGTGAGACAGGATATTCAAGTAGAACAATTGACAGAATTATTAGATCATTAAAAGATAAGGGACTTATAAAAAGAATCGGGTCAAATAAAAATGGATATTGGGAAGTAATTAAATGATTGAGTGGTTTAACTATTATGGCCTCATAATTATGTCTTTGATGATGGTTCCTAATATTGTCTTTGCGATAACACACAAAAATAATCAACCCCAAGTTAACAAAACAATTGAAGCACTTGAACAAGTTGGTCGATATGGGTGTTTTGCTTTGATGATATTCAATATTCCATTTGTATATTCAGGATTCTATTTTGAAAGTGCCGAATTAGTCTATCTAGTTACTAATGGAATACTTATTTGTAGTTATTTGTTAATTTGGATAATTTGCTGGAATAGACATATGAAGTTTAGAACATATGCTTTATCTATCTTGCCAACAGCTATCTTTGTGTTTTCAAGCATTATCTTAGGTTATTATTTACTACTGTTTTTTTCTATAATCTTTGGCATTTGCCATATTTATATTTCACTCAAGAACAGTAAATAATATGTGTGGATTTCAATCTTCGAACTTTGATATTATGACCAAGTAAATGACCCAATAAATTGGTTGGGATTATTTAGACCGAAAATTTTCTACAGATAGTTTTTATCTTCCACCAGTGTATCAAACTTGTTGTTACGCCTATGGCATTTTTGCCTATTTGTATCAATATTGTTGTTTACACACATATTGAATGAACGACTTTGATACAATACGTCAAAGTCTTTTTTGTATCTAAACAGGGTAAAAACTAGCTAAAACAATGATTTTGGTGGGATTCGACCCCTGTTTTTTTATTTTTAAATATTTAAATAAGATAAAAAGTTAGAAGAAATGTTACTGCTATTTTTGACTCATTAGCACGATTATACAATGACCTCACGATTACACGAAAGTTGGCATAATTACACATTGATGTAAAATGCATCAAGAATACAATATTTGATGATAATCATTTTTATAATAATTAATGTTTTATTATCTAAATTAAATCTAAATAGAGTGACAAATAGAGTGACAAATAGAGTGACATATGGTATAATAATATTGAATAGTGGAGGATACAAAAACGAATTTAGGCACTGAATCTGAGGTATTAGAATTTAAAGAGTCAACTGGAGAATTACATCAAGCAATTGAATCAATCGTTTCTATCTTAAATAAGCATGGATATGGAGAATTGTATTTTGGAGTTAAGGATAATGGTGAAATAAAAGGACAAATTGTTAAGGATTCAACAGTAAAAATGGTTGTTGATGCTTTAATGAGGGATATTGAGCCTAGGATAATTCCAACTGTGACTCCTGTTTCATATGATGGTAATGATGTTCTAAAAGTTATTTTTTCTGGAAATGAAAAACCTTACAGTGCATTTGGTAATTTCCTAATTAGAGTTGGGACAACAAATAGAAAAATGACTCGTAGTGAATTGATAAAATTAATACAAATGAATAATTACTCTATCGACTGGGAAACAAGAAATGCTGACAATTCAATTGACGATATAGATGACTCAACTTTAAAAAAATATTATAACGAAGCAATTAATTGTGGAAGAATTGTACTTGATACATATGATAAAGAACAATTACTTTCTATATTAGAATTATATAAATATGGTAAATTAACAAATGCTGCGATTGCTTTATTTGGTAAAAATGCTGGAATTAGCTTAAAATTAGCTTGTTTTGCAACTAATGATAAAGTAACTTTTACTGATCTTAATCTAATAAAAGGAAATATTTATACATTAATCAATGAAGCAGTTACATACATATCAAATCATATTAATTGGAAAGTTGAAATTGAAAGAAAAAGAATAGAAATTCCTGAAATTCCAATTAAAGCAATAAGAGAAATGGTTATTAATGCTTTTGCACATGCTTTCTATGAGAATCATCCAGAAATTGAAATAAACATTCATCCGGGTCTAATATCAATTTTTAATCCTGGAACATTTCCAGTTGATTTGACTCCCAATGATTTTATAAATAAAAAAATATCGTCATTAAAAAGAAATCCTATGATTCTTGATGTTTTATATAGATGTAAGGATGTTGAAAAAAGTGGAACTGGATTTCAAAGAATGAATAAAATGTGCAGTGAAGTCGGAGTAAAATGGTCATATGAGAAGAGCGGATATGGTTTTATATTTATTTTTTATAGAGTGACATCAAATATAAATAGTGTCTCTCTAGATGTCACTCTTGCTGGATTAAATGATTATGAAATTCAAACGTTAAATTTGATTAAAACAAATCCTAAAATTACAAGAGAAGATATCGCAACTGTTATTAATAAAAATATAAGGACAGTTCAAAGAATAACTAATTCTTTGGTTGAAAAAGGATATTTAATAAGAGTTGGAAACAATAGATTTGGGTATTGGGAAATAATAAAATAAATTAGAATTTATAGATCGTTAGGAGGTTACGCGATGATACCAAAACCTAAATACATTGAAAATATATTAGAAATTACTAAATCTGGTAAGGGATTTATTTGTTGTGATGTCATTTGTGAATGTGGATCAAGACATTTTGTCTGTTATAAAAATATTCTAATAAAAAGTAAGGAACAGAAAGAATATGAAAAACAACTGAGTAAATTTTTTAGTAAATATAATAGCTTCACTACAACAACAGAAAATGGTGTTAGTTACTTGTGTGGTATGAAAGGATTTTTTTCTAATAAAGTTGCCGATAAAATGGAAAGTAAAAGTTTTGATTGTACTGAAATTATTAAGGTGAAATGTGCTCATTGTGGAAAAGAATTTATATTGTTTGACTCTAGATTTCACGGATATGATGCGATAATTCCAGAAAGAGATAATAAATATGATAATGTAGAATACTCATTTAAACAAATTAAATGGAAAAATGACGATGATGGTATTGCTACTTTTTCTATAAAAATAGATAATGACGATTCGTTAGAAGAATTTATTAATAATGCTTATGAAGCAGATTTAGAAACGTATTCAAATTCTTTTGGAAGTATAATTATTAATGCTAAAAATGTAAAAACGAACGTAAAGAAAACGATTATGAATTTAGAAACAGAGTAATTTTTAATTTTATAACAAACAGTTAAATTCCTATTTTATCCATCAGCACAACAATGCCAAAACAGGGTGTATTAAAAAACGAAAGATGTATTCAAAAAACGAAATGTGTTTGCATTTTGTATTAAAATGGTTCATCTTTTCCATTAAAGTAAATCGATTAGTCTTTTACAAAAGGCTAATTTTTTTTGATTTTGTTGTAAAGTATATAATATATTTATAGAATTATTACAAAATACCATTTTTTGACCTATACTATAATTATAATAGGTTATATTATTTAGTAATGGAAAAATTACACTAAGATGTTTTAAGGGATTTTTATGAAGAAAATTTAAATAATATAGAAATTCAAAATAATGTTATGGACATTGGTTCATGTGTATTTTATAGATGTAGTAGATTATGTAAGTGTCAATTAAAAATTTAATATTTTTTATAATTATTATTTTATAATTATTACAATTATTATTTAATAAAATTAACAATTTCATTTTAGATTTTACTGATATCTTAATAGCAAAATGTTCTATATTTTTATAAACTTCAAAAAAGATACAAGATCAAATTATTTCTATTTATAATAATCTAATGTTATAGGAAAAAATGTTCAATATTAGATTAAAGCTTTATAACTAATTAAAATTATAAAAAAGAATTCTAATGGAGGTCTACTTATGAATAGTTTAAAAATTACAAAAAAAGAGATATGTTGGTTATTCAATTGTTGCTTCATTAAGGATTTCTGAATCTTTAGTATGTAAAATTGATGAATTTTCTAAAGTTACAAATATAACAAGAAAAGAAATAATTCAAAAGTTTATTGAATTTGGAGTTGATAATTCGGTAGTTGAGGAGGAGTAAAAGTAAGTATGGATAAAATAATTGAAACTATTAAATATGAAGGCGATAACAATGTATTAATTTATAAATACCCTAGTACAGATTTTAACATTGGAACTCAGTTAATTGTACATGAGTCTCAAGAAGCTGTATTTTTTAGAGATGGAAAAGCTCTAGAATCATTTGGGCCTGGTAGACATACTCTCGAAACCCATAATATTTTTAAATTAAAAGAAGCAATAAAAGATATTTCTAATGGACAAAATGTTTTTCATTCTGATATATATTTTATTAATCTTACCACTCAATTAGGTGTTAAATGGGGTACTGACTCTAAAGTTAGAATGTTTGATCCTATTTCTGGATTACATATTGAGCTTGGTGCTTGTGGCTCTTTTAATATTAAAATTAATGACGGGAGAAAACTTCTGATTAAGGTTGTTGGTACCTCTTCTAGATTTACTCAAGAAGACATTTTTGGTTCCGTTGGTTACGCAACTGGATCGATGATTGGAAAATTTAGAGCACTAATTGTTTCTAAAGTAAAAACATTTTTATCTAAAGCAATAAGAGAGAACGATATTGATATTTTAGAAATTGATGAACACACTGATGAACTTGCTGATATTTTAAGAATTGAAATAAACAAAGTTCTTGATGAATATGGTGTATTCATTCCTGAATTTTTTATAACTAACATTGTTACACCTGATGATGATCCTAATTTTATTAGGCTAAAAGAACAGCATGCAGAGAGATATTTAAAAATACAACAACAACGCATTTTAGAAGCAGAAGCAATTGCTGCAACAAAAACTGCAGAAGCTCAAGCTGCTTTAAAATTAGCTAGAGCCAAAGGTGATGCTAGCGCAGAAGCTGAAGCTAAGAAAATAATGGCAGAAGCAAATGCATTTGAAATTAAACAAAAAGGATTGGCTGAAGCAGAAGCATTGAGAGCCAAAGGCGGAGATTATCAAGCTGAAACTGTAAGAATTGTTGGGAAAGCAGCTGCTGAAAATGAATCGAGTGTTGGCGCTGGTGGTATCGCTAGTGACTTAGTAAAAGCTGGTGTTGGAATCGGTGTTGGTGTCGGTGTTGCAAAAGAGGTTGCTAAATCTGTTCAAGGAGTCGTTTCTGGAGTAGATGGTAGTTGGATGTGTCCTAATTGTGGACATACTGGAAATAGAGAAAAGTTTTGTGGTAATTGCGGAGCAAGAAAGCCTGAAACAGTAACACAGTCAGATGTTTGGGAATGCCCAGAATGTAGAAGAAAAGGTTTAACTGATAAATTCTGTCCTAATTGTGGACATAAGAGAGGCTAATAAGTATGAAAAATAAGTCAAAAATTTTAATTGGAATTGTTTGTGCTTTAATTCTAATTGTTTATAATGTTATCTTTTTTGCTGTTCCATTTAATAGAGAATTAAGTCAAACTTCATTTTGGATCACTTATTTTGTTACAACGTTTTTAATCTTATCAAATGGATTTGTTTTCTTTTATTCGTTTAAGAATGATAAAATTAATAAAAATATTTTTTCAATTCCTGTATTTAAAGTTACATTTAGTTCTTTTATTATTCAAATTTTATTTGACATAATTGTTATGTCTGTTGGTAATTTCTTCACTTTTGCTTTTTGGATTACATTAATAGTCGAAGTTTTGTTACTTGCGATTTCTATTATATTAATTGTTATTAGATTTTCTTATAAAGAAAAGATTATTGATGTTGATAACAAAACAGCTATTAAGACTTCTTTTATTCAAGAAGTAAAAATTCAAATGGAACTAATTGACAATATATCTAAAGATACTATCTATTCAGGTTTAATTTCTAAATTATATGAAAAAATTAAATATTGTGATCCGATAAGCGAATCAGAATCAAAAGATATAGAAAATGAAATATTATCTAAAATTGGAGATTTAAAAGATCTTGTTTCTGATAATACACAGAACAAGGAATCTGTTAACAAAGTAATCAAAAAGATCTCTTTACTCATTGATGAAAGAGGCTTGCGAATTAAAAATTCTCATTGATTTTCAACATGAATAATAATTGTAATAATTGTAAACACAAGTGTGATAAATTCTATATTGATAAATCTAATACTAAAGATGTTTTAATTTCTCATGATAACGTCTTATCTGATTTATTAGTGTTTTTTGAATATCTTGCGCCTAACACATCATCTGCATTAAGCCCATCGGTAAAAAGCGAAAAATGCAATTTAATACTTTCTGAGATGTTAAAGAATATGAAGAACGGTAAAGATTATATATTCTGTGAATCTGCAGAAGATTTTTTAAGTGAATATAATTTAGATGATATGAATGCTTTTAGCAAATGTAAAAGATTTGTTTGCTCTGTAAAACGTAACCAAAATAAACTAACATCCTTATTAAGACATATTCGAAACTCTATTGCCCATGGTAGATTTTATATTATAAAAACAGGTAATTATTATAAGATTCTACTCGAAGATAAAAAAAAGTCAGGAAACTAATGCTAATTTTAGAATGATTACTAATCACGCAGTTTTGCGTAAATGGAAAACAATTATTGAAAAATATGTATATTTTTGAACATAGATAATACCAGTTACCTAAGTTCAACATACAATCGATTTATTAAGTATAGAAAGGAAACGATAAAAAATGAAAAAATTAACATGCGAAATGTGCGGAAGCACTGAAATGGTAAAAGAAAATGGTGTGTTTGTTTGCCAAAATTGTGGTTGTAAGTATTCAATTGAAGAAGCAAAAAAAATGATGGTAGAAGTTACTGGTAAAGTTGTTATAGACAAATCTTCTGAATTAGAAAATTATATCCTTTTAATGGAAGAAGCCAATTCTGCAAACAAAACTAAAGATACTTATGAATATGCAGAAAAAATATTACAAATTGATCCAACTAACTATAGAGCCTGGTATTTAAAAGGGATTAACGCAGTATGGCTATCTACTCAAAGTAATGTAAGGTTTAGTGAAATATTTGGTGAAATATTTGTTTGTTATAAGAATACTCTAAAATATGTTCCAACAGATAAGAAAAATGAAGTTGTCGAATCATTTAAAAAACATTTTGAAAATATGGGATATAGTGTATGTGTTTTGACAGGAAAAAGTTATTATGAGAATCCTACTGACGATGACTTAACGAAAAATATAATTAAAGCATTTACATCATTTATTAATTATTTATATAGCTTTAATAATGAATGCGGATGTTGTGTATTTGATATTGAAGGACGTTATCTTAATTGGTTCCTAGAAAACTTATTTATAATATGTTCAAATGCAATGAAAACTGCGCATGAGAAATTTGATATATTTTCAAGATATGATTATGAAAGAAATAAATACGATGATAGATATATTAAAACATGTATCCATAATATCGATATTTTTGAATCTATGATTGGACCTATTCAAAATAAGGACCATTTGACCAAATTAGAAGATGAAATTGAGAGCACCACAGTTTCGCTTAATTTTGCGTACGGACTTCGCCTTTCATCTATTCCACCTATTGATATTGAAAGAAGTAATTTTGTATATAGTGAAAAAAAATTTCATAATGATAGATGTGCATCACTATGTGCCGATATTGATACTAAAATCCATGCTATTGAAGAAAAAGCACGTATTCAAGCTGAACAGGAAAGATTAGCTAAAGAAGAAGCACAAAGGGCTGCCAATGAAAAATACTGGGCAGAACATAAAGAACTTAAGAAAAAGTTAGAGTCTAATAAGGCTGATTGTGATAATAGTATTACAAAACTTCTAACTAAAAATGAAGGAATTTATAATCAAATTGCTGAAATTAGAAACGTAAAATATGATTCTACAAATTTAGATAATCAGATTTCTGAAAAGAGAAAATATGTAGCGCAGCTTAAAACTGATTTATCCAAACTTGGTATTTTCAAATTTAAAGAAAAGAAAGAGCTTCAATCAAAAATTGCATCTGTTTACGAAGAAATTGCTAAGCTTGATAATAGTTTAAAAGAAGAAATTAAAGAATTTGAAGAAAGTATTAAGAAAAAAGTTGCACCTTTAGTTGAAGAGATAAATAAAAATGTTTCATCTATTGCTGTAGAAAGAACAAAGATAGAAAAAATAGAAGAAGAACTTAATAAAAATTATTAATGTTTGACATTTGTAAACATATATATTTGAATTTTTATAAATAATTTGTTTATTCTTAATATTTGCACTTGCATGTTGTGGTTATGTTGGTTCCTCATCTAATGGAAAACAAGATAATCCATTTACACAAGATCCTTCAAACAATAATTCTACGCCTCAAGGAAATGAATTTAAATTAGTGCCTAATATTAATTGTGAAATAGAAGACTCTATTATAAAATTTGATGTTGAAATGATTGTGATAGTTATTCATTTATTAATGCTTTTTCTATTCCGGAAACGTTTAGATGGGAACTTCACTGGGATAAATCTTGTTTGCCTTCATTGTAATTGTGAGTAAAAGCGATAATTTACAGGGAAAAAGAAAATTATGAATGTGTTAGGAATGATTAAAATTTTAGAATGGTGTCAGGTCCTTTCAAACGGTAGGAAATATACTTGAACTACAAAAATAATTGATGAAGAACTATATTTTGACTTTTTAAAAAATGGCATAAAGTTGAAAAATATGTATGTGAAAATGCAGAAGAACTAGTTGAAGATGGCGGAAAATATTTTTTAGGCCAATTTAAAAAAAATTGCAAATTCCAATTTAACTTGCTTCATTCTATAGAAAAATAGGGTGTTTGCAAAAAAAACGAAAGATGTTTGCATTTTGTATTAAAATGGTTCATCTTTGCCATATGAGAATCATAGGTTTGATACCAAAACAAACTTCGTTTGTTATTGTATCAAGCTTTTTTTATGCTTTGATATAGTAGTTGAAGTCCCGTAATTGATAATTAAATGAACCATATTTGTAAAGTACATAATATATTTATAGAATTATTACATTTAATAGTTTATAAATATAGCAACTTATTTTTGATAAAATTATTTAAAAAGTGTAAAATGATAGTAAATATTTATACTATGAAAAATGAAATTTGTTATTTTGTTATTATTTAAAAAATTATAAGTTAATCAAGTAGTAATTTTTAAATATAAATAATAAATGATCAATATAAAATAGTATGATGCAATGAAGTTATATAAAAATTCATTATATTAATATATTAGGAAATTATAATTATGAGAAAAAATAATATTTTAATTTTTATATTTAGTTTAATATTTTTTTATTTTTATCTGGATGCAGTGATTTAAATAATAAAAATGAATTAAATGTTTTTGAAAACATAGAATTTAAAGATCAAGAGTTTATATATGATAGTAAATATCATAGCAGACTGTTGACAAATTAAGTTAACAGTCTTTTTTTAACGATTGTAAATGTCAATTAAAAATTTAATATTTTTTATAATTATTATTTTATAATTATTACAATTATTATTTAATAAAATTAACAATTTAAAATTAATAAAAAACGCAATTCATATTTAATAAAAAACGCAACTTATGTTTAATAATAGAAATAAGGTTGAATATGATAGAAAATTAAATAGTTATTTCATTCTAGAATTTTATAGAGATAAGGAAACTAAATGTGCTAGTAAATTTTTTATTGCTAAACTAATTAATAAAGAAATAAAAGAAATGAAATTTATAGATGAAAAATCATATGGTTCTTTATGTGCGGCTAAAATTGTTGAATTTGCTGGTTTTACTAAAGAATCATATAATTGGATATTTATTTTTAAGAATATTTCTTTAAATGAATTGAAGCTAATGGATTTGTCTATGTTGAATTTATGGAAAAGAACTAATTAATGAAATTATGTTTGTATAATAGTAAAAAGCGAATTTTGTGATGTAATGATACATGTTTGTAAAACAAAAAGTGTTTAATTTATGTAAGAATTCATATAATATTATAGCATAATATTATTTAGTTCAATAATTGACAAATGGTTATTAAAGTGATAAAATAATTATGCAAATATCTATGTTATTCATTTCTCGCAGGCAGTAAATGATTAGATATTTTCCTGTTACAATCTCGCAGGCAGTATTGTAATAAGTAGCCGTGTATAACGGCTCTTTTTTCATAATGGGGTATAAATATGAAATTTTTAACTGACTTTACTAATTTGCCATATAGTAATAAACACTATGGAGGTAATGCTGGACTTAAACGTGGAGTTATTATCGATGATAAAAATTGGCTTTTAAAGTTTCCTCAAGAAACATCAACATTTGATAATGTTACTATTTCATTTACTACTTCACCACTTTCTGAATATGTTGGAAGTCATATATATCAATTATTAGGATATAATACTCATAATACTATGTTAGGTTATTATTTTAATAAAGAACTTGGTAAAAAGCAAATAGTTGTTGCATGTGAAGACTTCACAGAAAATGATAAATATACTCTTGTTGATTATGAAAGTATAAAAAATAACTATAGTGATGAATTACAAAATGAATTAATTAAATTAAACGAAAGTTTACCTAAATACAAATCAAGTGGAATTTCACAGCATAGCATTAAAATTGAAGAAATATTATTGCAATTTGAAATGAACGATTTGTTTAAAAATAACCAAAAAATAAAGGATTTATTTTGGGAAATGTTAGTTGTTGATTTTATTATTAATAATAATGATAGAAATAAAAATAATTGGGGATTGCTTTATGATAAAGATGATAGATCATATAAACCAGCTCCTATATATGATAATGGATCATCATTTGTTTCTAAACATACAGATGAAAAATTATTAGGAATAATGTCAACTGAATCTAAGATGATTAATTCTGTTTTAAATGGAATGTGTTATTATACTATAGATAATGTTGTAATGAATTTTAAAAAGTTTTTTGAAACATTACATATGAAAAAATTAGACAAAGATTTGAATAATGCAATTGATATAGTTAGAGATAAGGTAGTTAGTTCTTGGAATAGTATTGTCGAGTTTATAAATGATATACCAAATGATGAAGATGGATTGAAAATAATTAGTAATATTCAAAAGAAATTTTTTATTGAGTCAATGAGAATTAGAATCAATTATATTTTTAATGTAAATTTATAAAATCATATAAGACATTTGTATCGTAAAACTTAAATATGAAACATTTAGTAGTGTAAAAGTCTAAAATTAAACGTTTCGTAGTAATGATACATTTTCTGAAATCTATTAGTCTTCTGATATAGAAGGCTAATTTTTTTTTTGATTTTATTGGGAATTTTAGCCAATAAAGGTTAGAACATCTTCTTAATAAATTGTAAAATACATTATATACTTTATAATTAGAAGAGTTCATGAAATTTCTTTTAAATAATAATTAAATTTTTAATTAATTGTGATATAATTACTACTATAGATGCACATTTTTATATTTTCTAAAGATAAATATATATAATAATGTTATTTGCATTTTTAATTTAAAAGAAAAAGTATATATAAAAATGAAGTAGTTGTATTTTTAAATAAATAATTCTATTATTTTAATTTTTGACACTACATTATAAGAAGGGAGAATGAAATATGAAAACATTAGTAGTGTATTTTTCACGAGTTGGCGAAAATTCAGTTCGTGGAGAGATTGAAGTGATTAAAAAAGGATATACGGAAATTGTTGCAGAAAAAATTGCGAAAAAGTTAAATTGTGAATTATATAAACTTGAGCCTATTGAACCATATCCATTTTCATATAAAGAATGTGTTGCAAGAGCAAAAGACGAAGGGTTTGTTCCATATCATAAAAAGTTTGATAATTTAGATGCATATGACACAATTTTCCTAGGTTTTCCAAACTGGTGGAGAAGCTACCCTGGAATTATTGCATCGTTTTTAAGAGATTATGATTTTGTAGGAAAAACCATTATCCCATTTTGTACAAATGAAGAAGGAGCATTTGGAATTGGAGAATTAGAACTTCGTACAAGCGTAAAAGGTGCAAATATTAAAAATGGTTTTGCCTGTCGAGGATATGATGCTTCAACTTGTGATGAAGCGTTAGAAGAATATTTAAGTAGAGTTTTATAAAAATAATAATCTTTTACATCTATTAGTAATCCCAATAGTAGGATGATATTCATAAACAGAGAATTAATAATAAAAAGAAATATTAGTGTAGCATCTTGTTACACTAATTTTTTTATCTAATATGAATTTTTGCGTATCTTTGGTTATTTTATTTGTATTACAATAAGGAAGATAGGTTTGATATAAATACTTTATCAATATGTTAACAACTATTCCCTTATTTCTATTATTAAACTTAAGTTGCGTTTTTTATTAAATAATAATAAAAAATATTAAATTTTTAATTGACATTTACAGTAAAAAACATTGTTTGTTTATTCTATAATACATTTTTGATTTACTTGATTATAGAAGTAATTTCAAGAATTGCAATAATATATAACTAATCTATTTAAAAATATGGTATAATGAATCATTAATTGAAATAAAAATGATTTTATAATATTAAAAAAAGGAGGGGAATTATGAAACTATTACATATAGGTGATTTACACATTGGAAAGAAGTTTAAAGATGTTATTCTCTTGGAAGATCAAAGAAAAGTATTAGAACAAATAGCAGATATATCAAAAAAAGAAAAAGTAGATGGAGTAATGATTTGTGGTGACATATATGATAAAAATAATCCCTCAAATGAAGCAATAGAACTTTTTAATGATTTCATAACTAAACTATATATGCTACATAAAAAAATATTTGTTATTGCCGGGAATCACGATTCGCACATAAAAATATCTTTCTTATCTTATTTGTTACGAAAAAACAATCTATTTGTCAGTGAAAAGTTTTCAGGTACTACACAGGTTGTTTCATTAAATGATAAATATGGTCCTATAAACATTCATTTATTACCATTTGTTAAACCTTATTCAGTTAAACAAATATACCCTAATGAAAAAATTCAAACTTATCAAGATGCTGTTTCTGTGATTATCAATAATTCCAACATTGATAAAAGTCAAAGAAATGTTTTAATATGTCATCAGTTTATTACAAATAGTGAACTATCAGATAGTGAAGAATTAGCGGTTGGTGGTCTTGATAATATTGATTATACGGTTTTTGATGATTTTGATTATGTTGCTTTAGGACATATTCACAAACCACAATCAATCGGACGCGATACTTTACGTTATTCTGGTTCAATACTTAAATATTCATTTTCAGAAATAAATCATGTTAAGAGTTGTAGCATTGTTGAACTTTTTGAAAAGGGAAATATTTCGGTAAAAACAATTCCATTAACCCAGGCATATGATGTTCGTGAGATAAGAGGATATTATGATGATATAATTAAAATGCCATATTCATTAGATTATGTTAGAATTTATATAGAGGATGAAATTGTTCCTATTGATGCTAGGTATAATATATTAATGGTTTTTCCTAACATGGTAAAGCTTGTTTTAGCAAGTGAAAGAGTAAACGATGATCGAAATGTTGATGTATATGAAGATATTAAAGCGACTTCAATAATTGATCTTTTCGTTGATTTCTATAAGATGCAAAATAATAACGTAGAACCATCAAATGAGCATAAGGAAATAGTTGAATCTATTCTAAAAGAATTGGAGGATATCCATTAATGAGACCACTAAAAATTGTAATTTCCGCATTTGGACCATATTCAGATGTTCAAACAATTGATTTTTCTTTATTAAATGAAAAAGGAATTTTCTTAATTACAGGAGATACTGGTGCTGGTAAAACTACTATCTTCGATGCTATTAGTTTTGCTTTATATGGTGAAGCTAGTGGAGGAACTGAGCGTCGTCTTACTAAGTCTTTTCGTAGCGACTATTCGAAAAAGTCAACACTTACTTATGTTGAATTCACATTTTCTCACAAGAATCTAACGTATGTTGTACGCAGAAACCCTGAATATGAGAGATTAAAGATAAGAGGAGATGGACTTACTATTGAACCTGCAGCAGCTTACTTAAATGTTTTAGAAACTAAAGAAAGTTTTGATACAATAGAAGCAGTAAATAAAAAGATTAATGAAGTACTAAATCTAACTAAAAGTCAGTTTAATCAAACAGTAATGATCGCACAAGGTGATTTTATGAAGATCTTAAATGCGAAAAGCGAAGAGCGAAAAAAATTATTCCAACGCATATTCAATACGGGGGACTTTGCTGTTTTACAAGCTAAGTTAAAAGAAATGAATTCATCTTTGGATTTAAAACTTAAGAATGTTAATAACGATATAAAAGTTGCATTATCGAAAATCAGGGTAAGTGATGGTTTTAATAGTGAAATATATAAATACATAGATTCAGAGTATAACCTTGATAAACTATTACCTCTTTTTAGTGAATTATTAACTTTTGAAGAAGAAAAGAAAAAAACTTTAGAATTAGTTTATAATAGTAATCAAGATATTATTTTAAATTTAACAAAGCAAATAATTGATGGTAAGAACATAAATGATAATCTATCACGCTATCAAAAATTAATTGAAGAAATTAAAATTTTAAAAGAGAAAGAACATGAGATTTTAAAACTGAAAGAAGAATATCTTTTATTAAAAAATGCTATTAATCTTAAAGAATATGAAATAAAATATGAAAATTATGCTAAAGAAGTAAATAATTTAAATATATCAATTTCAAGCGATAAAGAAGAACTTAAAGTAGCACAAAACAAGTTACCAATAGTTTCTTTAAAAAAAGAAAAAATTACTGAAGAATTTTCTAATATTAAGAATCTAAATTATTTATTAAGTGAGTATAGCTTAGCTTTAAATAGTAAAAAAGAATTTGATGAACTAAATAATAAGATAATTAATTTAAAAGAAAAGCTATCGTTAGCATTAATTGATAGCCAAAATAAAGATAAATTATATGAAAAAAAGAAGAATATATTTTACGCTTCACAAGCAGGTATCCTTGCTAGTTCACTAAAAGACAATACTCCATGCCCAGTATGTGGGAGTCTAACTCATCCTAACTTAGCAAAATTAAGCATTGATTCCATCAGCAAAAATGATTTAGACACTGCTTTAAATGATGTTAGAAAATCTAATGATTATCTAAATAAATTGTCATTAGAGTTAAATGGTTATCAGACTAAGGCATCAACACTAGAACAAAATATTACTTCTAGTGGATTTGATATTAAAACACCAAATAGTGAAATTGAAAAGCAAATCAAGAGTATAAATGATAAAATAAACAAGATTAATCTAGATTATAGAGATATTCAAAATGAATATACTACAATGTTAAATCTAATTGATAGCAAAAATGCATCTATTAAAGATAATATGGAAAAATATCAATTAGCAATAAAAGAAGAAAAGCTTGCAAAAGATAGTTTTTACACAAAACTTTATGATTTCGGTTTTATTGACATAAATCATTATCATCAAGTAAAAGAAAATATTAATAAATATGATGAACTTGAAAAAACAATCAATGATTATGATAGCACATTAAGTTCAAAAGA
Organism: uncultured Coprobacillus sp.; assembly: GCA_964385755.1. GTDB lineage: Bacteria > Bacillota_I > Bacilli_A > ML615J-28 > CAG-698 > CAG-698. The sequence continues at coordinate 23,573 of CAYLPZ010000004.1, read as the reverse complement.
GGCTTTACTAGAGGAATATAAAGAAAAAACAAAAGATACAACATTTGTAGATATCGAATCTTTAGAGAAACAAAAGAATCTTATTAAGACAAATTGTGATATTGTTAGTAAAGAAAAAGATCTTATTAGTCTTGATTTGTCTATTAACAAAAATACATATTTAGATCTTAAGAATAATAAAGTAGTACGTGAACAAATCGTAAATAAATATTCAATTGTAAATGATGTATACCGTTCAGTTTCTGGACAGTTGTCACAAAAAGTAAAGATATCATTTGAAACCTATATCCAACAATATTATTTTAAACAAGTAATTGTTTATGCTAATAAACGTTTAGTACCACTAACTGATGGTATGTTTGCCTTGAGATGTAAACCACAAGCAAAAAACATGCAAAGTCAAGTTGGATTAGATTTAGATGTATTAGACCGCAACACTGGAGTATGGCGTGATGTTTCTACGCTTTCTGGTGGTGAATCGTTTTTAGCTAGTTTAGCTTTAGCACTCGGTTTAAGCGATGTTGTTCAATCAATGAGTGGTGGAGTTCGCATTGAATCAATGTTTATTGATGAAGGTTTTGGTACTTTAGATGATAATACATTAAATGAAGCAATTAAAGTTATTTCTAAACTAGCGGATGGAAAGCGTACTGTAGCAATTATTTCTCACGTGTCAAAATTAAAAGAGCGTATTGATAATAAGATAATTGTGAATAAAACTCCATTTGGAAGTAGTATAAATATTGAAGTTTTGTAACGTAAATTAAGATATAACTATCTATTTCTTTTATAAGGTAATTATTTGACACAGTAATAATAGTAATGTTATAATAAAGAAAAAAGTCATTATTTGCATTTTTTAAAAAACTATTAATTAAATGAATAGGAGAATTATTATGAATATTTGTGTATGCATTAAACAAGTTCCTGCATCTAGTAATGTAAAAATCAATCCTACAACAGGAACATTAGTACGTGATGGAAACAATACTAAGATGAATCCTTATGACTTATATGCAATTGAAACTGCATTAAAAATTAAGGAAATGACTGATGCGCAAGTTAAAGCTCTTACAATGGGACCACCTGCCGCAACCGCAATTTTACAAGAGGCAGTGTGGATGGGTTGTGATGATGGATATTTATTAACTGATAGAAAATTTGCAGGGGCAGATGTTGTTGCTACTTCCTATACAATCAGCCAAGGTGTAAAATATATGGGTAATTACGATCTAGTTATTTGTGGTAAACAAACTACAGATGGTGATACTGCACAAGTTGGTGCTGAACTTGCTCATTTTTTAGGAATTCCTTATGTTTGTTACGTGGATAAAGTATTAGAAGTAAAAGAAAAAAGTATAATAGTAAGAGCTAACTTAGATAAGACTTATGAAACATTAGAAATTGATTTACCTTGCTTAATAACAGTTGAAAAAAGTGATGAAAGTCCAAGACTTCCATCGTATAAAAGAAGTGTTCAGTATAGTGATCATCAAATGCATATTGTAACATTTGAAAAGTTATTTGATAACGATGAAAATAAATATGGCTTAAAAGGCTCACCTACTCAAGTTGAACGTATGTTTAATCCTATAAAAGATGATACTAAAAAAATGCTGGCAGAAGAAGATGGCGATTATGCTTTCCAAATAAAAGAAATATTAAAAGATGGGAAATACATATAGGTGATATAAATGGGAAATTTAATCATTAATCAAAATTTTGTTACTGATGAAACTGCAAAGGAACTACAAAAAGTTTGTCCTTTTAATGCTATTGATTATAAAGATGGTGAATTAAGTATTAATGCATCATGTAGAAGTTGTAAGATGTGTGTTAAGAAAGGTCCATCTGGTGTAATTACATATGTTGAAGAGAAGGAAGAAGTAACAATTGATAAATCAAAATGGGTAGGATTAACTGTTTTTGTTGAATTAGAATTTGGTAAGGTTCACCCTGTAGTATTTGAGCTTTTAGGAAAAGCTAAAGAACTTGCTGAAAAGATTAATCATCCATTATTCGCTGTTTTAATAGCCTCAAAGGAACAAGTTGATCGTAACGCAAATGAATTATTATGTTATGGTGTAGATAAATTATTTGTTTATCAAGATGAAATATATGAAGATTTTAACATTGATCGTGCATTTAATTGTATGAAGGATTTTATTACAAAGGTTCAACCAAGTTCTATTCTATATGGTGGCACATCACTTGGTAGAGCATTTGCACCAAAACTCGCCGCATATTTTAAAACTGGTTTAACTGCGGATTGTACAACATTAGGAATAAAGGAAAATACTGATTTAGTTCAAGTAAGACCTGCTTTTGGTGGTAATATCATGGCTCAAATTATTTGTACTAAGACAAGACCACAAATGGCTACAGTAAGATATAAAATCTTTAAAAAACCTGAAAAAGAAGTTCCACATGGCAAAATAGTATATATGGATACAACACAAATTGATATGAAAAGCCATGTAAAATTACTACAAGTTGAAAAGAAAGAATTTAATGTTGATATTAGTGAATCTGAAGTTATAGTTGCTTGTGGAAGAGCTTTTAAAACAGAAAAAGATTTAGCAATAGCTAAGGAACTAGCGGATTTACTTGGTGGTGTTGTTGCGTGCTCTAGACCACTTTGTGAGACAGGACTTATGAATGTTCGTTATCAAATTGGTTTAAGTGGAAAAACAGTAAGTCCAAAATTAATATTTGTTTTAGGTATTAGTGGGGCTATTCAATTTACTTCAGGAATGAATAATAGTAATGTTATTATTGCTATTAATAGTGATCCTAATGCACAAATATTTGATACAGCTCATTATGGCATTGTTGGCGATGTTTTTAAGATAGTCCCTGAATTAATCAAACAAATAAAAAATGAAAGAGGTGAATAAGATGTATAAAAAAATAGATGAAAAAGATATAGCTTATTTATCTACTATTGTAGATGCAAAACATTTCTTTGTCTATGATAATATTCCAGAAGATTATAGTAAAGATGAATTAGGATCTATAGTAAGCAAACCAGAAGTTTTAATGTTCGTAACAAGTGCTGAGGAAGTATCAAAGATAATGACATACGCCAATGATAATAAAATACCTGTTGTTGTGAGAGGTAATGGAACAGGATTAGTAGGTGGTTGTGTACCACTAGAAGGTGGAATTGTTATTTGTACCTCTAAGATGAATAAAATCTTAGAACTTGATGAGAATAATTTAACACTAACAGTTGAACCTGGAGTACTACTATTTGAAATATATCAATATGTTGAATCACGTGGTTATTTTTATGCTCCTGACCCTGGAGAAAAGACTGCAACAATAGGTGGCAACATTTCCACAAATGCTGGTGGAATGCGAGCAGTTAAATATGGCACCACTAGAGATTGGGTTATGGGATTAGAGGTAGTATTACCAAATGGTAAGATAGAACAATTTGGTAGAAAAGTTGTAAAAGACTCAACAGGATATTCACTAAAGAATTTGATAATTGGTAGTGAAGGTACTTTAGGCATAGTTACTAAAGCAATTTTAAAGATTACACCAAAACCAAAAGAAACATTAAGCTTATTAATTCCATTTGAAACAAGAGAAGAAGCAATAGAAGCTGTTCCTAATATTATAAAAGCCCAATTAAATACAGTTGCAATAGAGTTTTTTGAAAGAAAGACAATCCTACTAAGTGAGGAATTTTTATCAAAAAAATTCCCTGAAAAACGTAGTGATGCTTATATTCTCTTAACATTTGAAGGCCATAATAAAGAAGAATTAAAATTTGCTTATGAAACTGCTGCTGAGATTTGCATTAGAGAATTAAAAGCAATTGATGCATTTATTATAGATACTGATGATAGAAAAGAATCAGTTTGGAAAGCACGTGGTGCTTTCTTAGAAGCAATTAAAACATCTACAACTCAAATGGATGAATGTGATGTCGTTGTTCCTAGAAGTGAAGTATCAAATTTCATTAAGTTTACATATGAATTACAAGATAAATATAATATTAGAATACCTTCATTTGGACATGCTGGTGATGGTAACTTACATATATACATATGTAGAGATAATTATAGTTCTGACCAATTCAATAATGTTTTACAAAAAGTCTTTGATGAATTGTATGAAAGGGCTATTCATGTTGGTGGACTAGTTTCAGGTGAACATGGTATAGGATATGCGAAAAAAGGATATATGCAAAAACAACTAGGTAATACACAAATAGAACTTATGAATGGTATCAAAAAAGCATTTGATCCAAATAATATTTTAAATCCTGGTAAAATATGTCAATAACATTAGATATATTAAAAAACTTTGGTATTGTTATCAAAGTTTTTTATTACTTTTAATAAAATTTTGTTTTAAGTAGCTATTTGAATTAAATAATGCTATAATAAGTTGTATAATTACTTTAATTAATTATTATATAAGTGACACTGTTGGAGAAAAATATGGGAAGAAGAAGTAGAAAATCAAATATGAACATCTTTATTTCTTTTATTGAATTAATAATAAAACTCTTAATTTATATAATTATCTTTGTATTCAAAATACTTACTTTCTTTATCACAATGATTATTTTTTATTGTTCTGATTACCGAAAAAAATCAGGGAATGGATTTTTTAGAACATATTTTAATAAAGGAAATATGGGTGAATATAAATTATATAAAAAGATTTCTAAGCAATTTGGAAAAGAAAATGTATTAACTAATATATACTTACCATCTAATAAAATAGATAATACTGAATTAGATGTTGTTGCTGTAAAAAATGGTGTGATTTATTGTTTTGAGATGAAAAACTATAGAGGTTATATATATGGTGATTATAATAAAAAATACTGGACTCAGGTTATAAACTACAATACAAAGAATAAATTTTATAATCCTCTTAGACAGAATTATGCTCATTTACAAGCTTTAAAAGAATATTTAAGTATAAGTGATGATGATGTAAAGTGTATTGTTGTTTTTAATAATCTAGCTAATTTATCAAATGTAGATTTTGGTAATTCTACATTAATGAAATTAAAAGATATTAATTATCATTTTGAAGAAATTCAAGATGATATTACACTTAATGTAGATAAGATATATGTTGATAAATTATCACAACGATCACTAACAAATGAAAAAGTGAAAAAAGAACATATTGAACAAATTGAAAAACTTAAAAATGTTGAATGCTCTGAATAGTCATTTATAACACAAACAATATAATTGATGGTTTATAGTTTTAATACTATAGCCATTTTTATTATTATTTAATTGTTAATATTTGGTTTTAAGTAGATATTTAGATTAATTAATGCTATAATTATTCAAAATAAGTACTTATAATATTATTTAGGAGTATGCTATGTGGGATTTATTGAAAGAAAGTAATACGATTAAGGCTTTATTCAGAATAAAAGAAGAGTTTTCGTTATTTAGTAGAATAGCTGATTATGTGTTACAAGTGATATTTATTGGTTATTATATATATTCAATACATATTAGTGAAAAAAATACTGTTTTATTAGTTATTAATATAGTGCTTTTAGCCTTAGCAATTATTTACTTTATATATGGATTGTTTAAAGATAAATTATCTTGTAGAAAAACAAAACGTACTATTTCCCGTTTTTATCGCTATTCTAAGTTATTAATAAGAGTATTCACTGTTGGTTTTTCAGTTTATTCAGTATTAAAATACAAACAATCTGATTTACAAGTAATTGTTACAGCTCTTACTTTAATTAGTTGGGCAATTCAAGTTTTGATTGAAGTATTTAGATTTTTGATTGATCGTTATGTTGATATGATAATGGATGGCATTGCGAAAGACAAAAAGTTTATTGATGATAATGGTGGTCTATTAAAACTTGCGGGAAAGACTGTACTTAATAACTATGTTGTTACTCCAACAAAGGAAAAATATGTTGAACCAGTTAAAAAAAGAGTAACAACTATCATTTCATTTATCAAAGAAAAAAGAGAGAAGAAGAAAAGTGATAAAATGAATAAAAGGTTAGCTAAGAAAAATAATGATGTGAAACTTATTACAACAAATAGTGAAAATAACAAATAAAGATTGTTGTTTTCATAATCTTTTCTAATTTACCAGGCAATCTTAATACTTATATATGCTAAATATAAATTTTAAATAATTAATAAATTTACAAAAAATAATTGACATTTATCTAAATAATAGTTATAATTAAATAGGAATGATTACTAATAAGGAGAAGATATGAAGAGAAATACGATGCAAAAGGAAATTATCTTAAATGCTGTTAATGAACTTGCTTGTCATGTAACTAGTGAGGAAGTGTACGAACATATTCATTCAAATTATCCACATATAAGTAAGGCTACTGTTTATCGTAATCTTAGATCTCTTTCAGAAGATCATTTAATCAAGAAAGTCACTTTGCCGGGTGATGTTGATCGCTTTGATCATATAATTATTCCTCATTATCATGCAAGATGTAATAAATGTGGTAAAATTTTTGATGTTATGGTAAAAACCACTGATAATATAGAAAGTAACATTATACTTCCTGAGGGTTTTGAAAGTGATAATCATGAAATATTATTTACCGGAATTTGTAAATCTTGTCATGAAAAAAATTAAACATTAAAAAAGAAAGGAAAAACAAATGAGAAGTATTACAACTTTAGACTTACAGTATGCACATCGTTTTTATGGTTTTCAAGGAGAAGCACAATATCTTCATGGTCACACAGGAGTATTAACAATTGAAGTAGAAGATTCAGTTAATGTAGGAGTAAATATGGTATTCCCTTGTAATGAAATTAAAAAAATTGCATGGGATGTATTAAAAAACTTTGATCATGCTTTAGTTTTAAGAGAAGATGATCCACTTTTACCAGCAGTATTAGAAGTTTATGAAAAACAAGGTATTCGTAAGGGAGCTCGCACAAATACAATGAAAGGCGAAGCATTTGAAAATGAACTTTGCAAAGCATACCCAGAATGTCGTTTAGTAGTAACAAAAGAAACAATGACAGTAGAAGGAATGATTAAAATTGTTTATTCTTTATTAAAAGACAAACTTAATATTGTTCGCTTAACATTTACAAGTGGTGTTAACGCTGCTACAGAAACTTATGAACCTGGTGATAGTAAAGATAGATGTCCTCTTTGTGGTGTCTTATTAGATGAAAATGGTGTTTGTCCAAAATGTGGATATAGAAAGAAATAATGATAAATAAAAGTGGATTTCGATAAGAAATCCATTTTTAATATAGAATAATATAAAAAATATGTAAAGTCTTAGAAATGGTATTATTTGATTTGTTAAATTAGTAGGAGGTGTATTAAAATGAAAAAAATAATAGCTTATACTTATTTTTTAGTGCTAGGATTAACTCTAATTTGTTGCAATACATTAAGTGGAAACATATCCTTATTATCTTTAACAAAAGGTGAAGAGTTTACTACTGCTTATATTACGCAAATAGAAGGTGAAAATAAATTAATAAAGATTGATTTAAGTGATTTAGAGGAAAAAGAGTTTTATAAAAACATTATGAATTCTGAAGCTATATTTACTGAAGTAATACCTGAAGCCATTCCTACCTATTCATTGCAAATTAAATCTGAAGAAAATGTACTATCTTTTGATTGTATATGTAAATATGATTTGTATGCATATTATGATGGCAAAACATATTTAATATGTTGTTCAAATGAAGATTTAGACGCACTAAATGAATACTTATTATCTAAATATGAGTTAACTGAAAGTTATAAACTTGATGTAATTGATAATGATAATTATTTATTAAATAAACAAGATTTAGATAAGTCATATAAGCCTGGGACATTAATTACTATTAAAGCTAATGTAATAATCGATGTTGATTTAGCAATGTATGTTAATGGAATATTTTATTCTATTCAAACTGTTGTTATGACTGATGATGGAAATATATGGCAGTATCAATTCACAATGCCAAATGAGGAAACTAAAGTAGAATTTAAAGTATGTTCTATTGATTACATCAGTTTATAAAACATTCTTAACTTTCCTGAAATAAAAGAAAGTGATGTTGTAAAAGTTAGGTATGAGCAAGGATCTATAGGAGTTGCGCCGGGAAGTTTAACAAATGTTAGATATAGTAGTAACTTAGAAGATATTAAGTCTATTTTAGCTATTTTAGAGATTTTCACATATGAAGATATAACTGACAACTGGCAAGTATCTGGTGGTGGATATGTAAAATATTCGATTTACACGAATAGTGAGTACTATGACATTAAAATAATTAATGGATATATATCAGTTAATCAAAAGCACTATAAGTTTGTAAATGAAAATATATTTTTATCATCTCCATATTTAAAGGCTTATTCCTTCATAACATATTCAGATAACTATGATGTTTACACGGTTGGTGGAAGATAGATTGGTACTTTTGAAGGTTTATCTGAATATGAGTTTGTTATCTCTGATAAATATATAATAGATGTAGAAGATTATGGTTATTTTGAAGCTGAGTTTGGTGTAATATATATACATGATGCAAGAAATTTTTATATGAAGAATGGTAACGATTACACGTTCTACACTTTAGTTGGTGATGTGTCATTTGATGAAATCTTTAATAAATAATATATTTTAACAAGTGAAGCAGATTTACTCTGCTTTTTTTATTTCTTTTGAATTTTACAATACTTTTACAAAATAGTGACAAAACAGTGGTAGTTAGAAAAAAGATTTAATTGTAAAATTATTGTGTAAAACATAAGGAGGAAACAAAAATGAGAAAAAAATTAATTATGATAGTTGTAATGTTATTTTTTGTATTATTAGGTTTAGTTGGTTGTAATGAAACTACACCTAAAGAAAAGATTATTATTAGGGGATCAACATCTGTTGAACCAATTATGGAAATATTAATGGATGAATTTCTTAAGACAAAAGAAGGCAGTAAAGTTGAGTTTGATATCAAATGTGAAGGTAGTGGAAAAGGTAGAGAAGCAGCAGAAAATGATACAACTGGGAATGTCATTGGTATGAGTTCATCAGCAATTAAAAGTGAAGATGCTGAAAAATTTAGTCAATTTGATTTAGCTAAAGATGCAGTTGTGGTAATTGTTAATAAAGAAAATACCATTTCCAATTTATCTGTAGCACAAGTTTTTGATATATATTCTGGTATGATAACTAAATTTGATGGAATAACTGAAGATATTACAGTAGTTGCAAGAGATGCTGCAAGTGGTACTAGAGAGGCTTTTGAAAGTTTGATTAAAAGTAGCGAAGGTGTTAAACTTGCTGGAAACATGACTTCTAAAGCAGAACAGTTAGAAAAAACTTCAGCAGTTGTAACAAAGGTTTATACTGTTAGATCTGCCATCGGTTATATTTCTTTAGGATCATTAGATGAAACTGTTAAAGCAGTATCAATTAATAATGTAGAAGCAACAGTTGAAAATGTTAAAAATGGTAGTTATTCATTATATCGTCCATTTGTTATTTTAACTAACGCAAAACTTACTAAAGAAAATAAACTTTCTTTAGCAGTAGTTAATTTTATTAATTTCTTAAAGTCTGATAATGCTAAGAAAATAATAGAAGACAATAAATATATAGCTTAATAATATGGTTAATACTTTAAATGTAAAAGAAAAAATCATGAAAATAGTGTTCTTTATAGCGGCACTATTTTCTATTATTGCGGTTATTGCAATATTTGTGTTTTTGTTTATCCAAGGTATTCCAGCTATTAAGAAAATTGGACTAACTGATTTTCTTTTTGGCGTTAAATGGGATATTATCCATGGAATTGATTACTATTCATCAGATGTGCTTCAAGGTAGTTATGGTATTACGACAACTATAATTGGGACATTATATGTTACTATATTTGCGGTGGCAATTGGAGGTACAATTGGTGTTTTCACCGCAATCTTTTTATCAAGGTTTTGTCCTAAAAGATTAAAAAAGTTTCTTAATCAACTTATTAATTTGCTTGCGGGAATTCCATCAGTTATATATGGCTTTTTTGGATTAAATGTTTTACAGCCACTATTAGGTAAATTTTCAAGTAATGGAAGTGGAACTGGGGTATTAAGTGTTAGTTTGATACTTGCAATAATGATTTTACCAACTATTGTTTCACTTTCAAAAAATGCAATTGATGCTGTTCCCGAAAGTTACTATGAGGCGAGTAGAGCTCTTGGTGATACACATGAAGGAAGTATCTTTGGTGTAATTGTTCCCTGTGCAAAAAATGGAATCCTAGCTAGTATTATTTTAGGAATTGGAAGAGCAGTTGGAGAAACAATGGCTGTTGCATTGCTATGTGGAAATGCTACTGTATTTCCTGAAGGAATGTTTGGAGCATTTTCAACGATGACAAGTCACATTGTAAATGGTCTTGGAGAACTGCAACCAAACCAAGTAGCTTTTGGGGCTATGGTAGCAACAGGTTGTGTTTTATTTGTTTTTGTCTTAATTATTAATTTAATTTTTCAAATTGTTAATAAAGAAAAAAATAATGATAAAAAAAGTTATAGCACAAGAAGAAAGTTAAAATCCAAAATACTTAATTATTTTTATAAATCATTTAGTTATATAGCTAGTATAATTTCAGTATTATCCTTATTGATAATTGTATTGTTTATCATAATAAAAGGATTACCAAACATTACATCAACGATGTTTGTAATTAAAGGAAGTTACAGTGGGGAACCAACAATTTTTCCTTCGATTATCTCAACATTAATGCTTGTTGTTATAAGCTTAGTCATCGCCCTTCCGATTGGCATTTTCGCTAGTATTTTTCTAAGTGAATATACTAAGAGTAATAATAAAATCGTAAAAATAATTAGAATGGGCATTGAAACTTTAGCTTCAATTCCCTCAATTATCTATGCATTATTCGGTTCTGCATTTTTTGTCTACACTTTAAAGTTTGGAGTGTCAATCTTATCAGGTTCACTTACTATTACATTAATGATTATTCCAGTAATAATTAGATCATGTGAAGAATCATTAAAAGCAGTACCACAAAGTTATCGTGAAGGAAGTTATGCATTAGGAGCTGGAAAAGTAAGAACTATTTTTAAAACCGTAATTCCATCAGCTTTACCAGGTATATTATCAGCAGTAATTCTAGCTATTGGCAGAATAGTAAGTGAATCAGCACCGCTATTATTTACGATGGGTGGTGGTAAAATGATAACAGTGCCTAATAGTATTATGAGTAGTGGTACATCACTTTCAGTAATGATGTATACATTTTGTGGTGAGAATAAATATATGAATGAATGTTGGGCCACCGCATGTATTTTGTTAATAATTGTTTTTATTTTAAATATTTTATCAACAATAATTGTTAACTATTTACAAAATAAAACGTTAGGAAAAGGTAAATAAAATGAATATAATAGTAAATGAAAACAAAAATAATTTTACAAATGTTAAAATAGAGAATCTTAATTTGTTTTATGGTTCTTTCCAAGCTTTAAAAAATATCAACTTTGAAATATGTGAGCATGAAGTAACTGCTTTTATTGGCCCATCAGGATGTGGTAAATCAACATTACTAAGATGCTTAAATAGAATGAATGATTTAATTGTAGGTTGTAAGGTTGAAGGGAAAATAATCATAAATGATAAAAATATATATGATAAAGAAATGGATGTCAATGAACTTCGAAAAGAGGTAGGAATGGTGTTTCAAAAACCTAATCCATTTGCCATGTCAATCTATGACAATGTTGCTTATGGCCCAAGAACTCATGGTATAAAGAAAAAACAAGAATTAGATAAGATTGTTAAAGAAAGCTTAGAACAAGCTTATATGTGGGATGAGGTAAAAGATAGACTATACAAATCCGCTTTAAGTTTATCAGGTGGCCAACAACAAAGATTATGTATTGCTAGAGCCTTGGCTGTAAAACCTAAAATACTCTTGATGGATGAAGCAACTAGTGCGCTAGATCCTATTTCCACAAGTAAAATTGAAGAGTTAATTTTAGAACTTAAAAAGAACTATACAATTATTATTGTGACTCATAATATGCAACAAGCAACTAGAATTGCTGATAAAACTGCATTTTTCTTACTTGGTGAAATGATAGAATATGATAAAACAGAAAATATCTTTAAGAGTCCAAAAGATTCTAGAACAGAAAAGTATATAACAGGTCGTTTTGGATAAAAAAGTTATAAACTATATTAAAAATCAATAAAAAAAGGTATAATATGAGTAAAATAAGTAAATTTGAAGAAGAACTAACAAACGTAAAAGATGAACTCTTACAAATGTGTGGAATGGTTGAAAATGCTATTGAAAGAGCAATAAAAGCACTTGTAGAGAGAGATTTAGAAATATCGAAGAAACTAATTTTAGAAGATAAAAATGTGGATAGTTTAGAGCGAACAATTGAACAAGATTGTCTTAAAATATTATTAATGGAACACCCATTTGCTAGTGATTTTCGTGATGTTAGCGCAATTTTAAAAATGATTACCGATTTAGAAAGAATTGGTGATCATGCAAGTGATATTTCAGAAATATCATTACAATTAGGAAAAGAAACACCATTAAAAATGCTAGAACATTTAAAGATGATGGCTACATGTAGCATTGCTATGGTAAAAGATAGTGTACAAAGCTACATTAATCGTGATTTAGAAACTGCGATAAGCTTAAACAAAAGAGATGATAAGATTGACTTATTATTTGAAGAAATAAAAAGTGAACTTGTTTCATTAATAAAATCTGATAGCAAAAATGCTAATCAAGCAATCTTACTTTTACTAATTGCGAAGTATTTAGAAAGAGTAGGAGATCATGCTGTGAATATTGGTGAGTGGGTTGAGTATGCTATAAGAGGAAAACACGCTCAGAGCTGATAATATCAAAGGAGAAAAGAATGAGTAATTTAATTTATGCTGTTGATGATGAAGAAATGATTAGGGAATTATATAAATGTTTGATTGAACAAGCAGGACATCAAATAAATTGTTTTGAAGATGGTTATCAAATGTTTGAAGCATTAAAACATGAAACGCCAGATTTATTTATTCTTGATATTATGCTCGATAATATCGATGGATATGAAATACTTAAAAGAATTCGTCAAGATAATAGATTAATTACCATTCCTGTCATTATGGTCTCCGCAAAAGGTGAAGAAATTAGTAAAGTGAAAGGATTAAACCTAGGTGCTGATGATTACATTTCTAAACCATTTGGCGTTATGGAGTTTATTGCTAGAGTCAATGCGAAACTAAGGGTTAGGAATATAACGCAAAATAATAGTGATTTATATACTTATCAAGATATTACTATAGACAATCAAAAGCATGAAGTAATAATTAATGATCAAATAATTAATCTTTCGATAACAGAATATAATTTATTACTATACTTAGTGAAAAATAATAATAAAGCTATTAGTAGAGAAGAATTATGGGAAAATGTTTGGAAGGAAGATTTTACTTGTGAGACAAGGTCATTAGATATGCATATTACTAAACTAAGAAAACTACTTATTAATAGTAATGTGAAGATTGAATCAATTAGAACAATAGGATATAAATTAAGATGAAAAATAAATATATAATTTATAATATAATAGCTACATTAATTGCTTTAGTTTTAATGTTTATTTTTGGCATTGAAGTAACTAAAGATAACAACATTAAAAAAACTGAAGATGAGATAATTCGTTTAACGAATGTATATGCACTTGGCTATAACAGTGTTACTGATTATAATAAAAACATTGATAGTGATATTAGAGTAACAGTCATCGATGCTAAAGGAAAAGTAATAGCTGACTCTAAGGAAGATTACCAAACAATGGATAATCATCTTGACAGACAAGAAATAATAGCAGCATTACAAGGAAAACCAGAGACATGCATTAGAAAAAGTGATACAACAAACGCTGATATGATTTATTATGCTTTAAAAGTAGATCTTGAAAGTACCTATGTGTTTATGAGAATATCAATGCAGGTAAGTAGTATAAATGATTATGTAGTAAGCACAATCTCTTCAATGGTATTTATTCTTTTTCTTTCCTTAATTATTTCAACTGTGATTAGTTATTTATTATCAACTAAAATCTTAAAACCATTAGAATTAGTTAGAGAAAATCTTAATAACATCAATAATGGCAAATATGGTACTACCCTACCAACTACTAAAGATGCAGATATTAATAAAATATTGATTGAAATAAATGATGTTGGTGATAAATTAAATAATAATATTTTAGCTTTAAAAGAAACAAATAATAAACTTGATTATGTTCTTAATAATATTTCAAGTGGTATTGTGGTGTTTAATGCAAATGAAGTAATAGAATTAATGAATAGTAGTGCTTTAACTATTTTTGATATTAAAGATTATGAAAACAAAACAATTAGTTATTTAAGCATGGATTTAAATTTTGTAAACAAGGTTAAAAATATTATTAAAACAGAAAGTAGTGAAATCTTTGACTTTTCATTTAATGGCTCTTATTGTGTTTGTTCAATTAATAAGTTACAATCTGATTTATTTATTTTAGTAATCAATGATATCACTGAAATAAAAAATAGTGAGAACATAAGAAGTGAATTTTTTGCTAACGCATCACATGAACTAAAAACCCCACTAACTTCGATAAAAGGTTTCAATGAGATTGTTATGATGAAAAACAAAGATCAAACATTAGTGAAATATCTTGAAAATATCGAAAGAGAAACAAACAGAATTCTTTTGTTACTTGATGATATGTTAAAATTATCTAAACTTGAAAATACGCATCAGGTCGAAAAAGAAAACGTAAATTTATTAGAAGTAGCAAGTGAAGTTTTAGATGAACTTCAGTTATTAAAAGAAAGTAAGAAAGTCGATGTTACTATTGAAGGAAGTGCCAATATTTTTGGTGAAAAAGAACATTTTCATGAACTATTAAAAAATCTAATAGAAAATGGTATTAAGTATAATAATGAAAATGGATTTGTAAAAATTAAGTTAACTGATAAGACAAATACTATATTAATAGAAGTTATTGATAATGGATTAGGAATAGACAAGTCTGATCAAAATAGAATTTTTGAACGATTTTATCGTGTTAATAAATCTCGTTCACGTAATAGTGGTGGTACAGGCTTAGGACTTTCTATTGTGAAACATATCGTACAAATTTACGATGGATCTATTTCTTTGTCATCTTCAATAGGAAATGGGACAACTATTAAAATGGTATTTAATAAAAATGTAAATTTAACTAGGATGAATTAGATTTTAAATTTCATCCATTATTGCAAAGATATATTGTTAAAATGTTTGTATATGAAAATATTAATATAGGAGAAGGATAATTAATTTTTAGCTCTCATAACTTGATTTGTTTAGATTCAAGCGATCTAAGAAGAGATGAAATTTGGTTTGTTGAAAAGGACAATCAAAAATCAACGATTTTTTGCTATATGATTTTAAAGAGTAAACAATAAAAAAAAGATTTAGATTTTAGTAAATTATTAAAAAAGCCTCTTTAAAGAATCGTTGTAACATCACAAAAATTTTTGTTAGATCTAAATATATGTTCAGACTCTAATAAAGATTTGAACATTTTAATTAGTGTAAATAACAGTTATGCTAAAATTGCACATTTACCTTTAAAAAATAAATTGACGTTTATTCTACTTATTTTTACAATCTAGGGGGATATATGAAAAGAACTAACAGAAAGAAATGGTGGAATTTCATTTTATCAATATTTAAAATATTCAAAAGAAAACCAAAGTTTATTTTATTGGGAGATAAATTAGAGGATAAATCAATATACTTATGTAATCATATTGGTGCAAGCGGCCCATTAACGCTAGAAATGTACTTTCCAAAACTATTTAGGTTTTGGGGCACGCATGAGATGAATGAAGGTATGAAAGAGCGTTTCAAGTATCTTTCAACTACTTACTTTCATCAAAAGAAACATTTACCAAAGTTCTTAGCATTTTTTATCTCTATATTCGCAACTCCATTAATGACTCTATTTTATAAAGGTATTATGTTGATATCAACATATAAAGATATAAGACTTGTTAATGCTTTTAAACAAAGCTTCGAAACATTAGATAAGAATGAAAGTATTGTGATATTTCCAGAAGATTCTAGTAATGGTTATTTTGACCATTTAACTAAATACTTTCCAGGTTTCGTGATGCTTGCGGAGAAGAGCTATGCTAGAGGAGATGATTTATTAATATACAATATGTATTATCAAAAAAAGAATAATATAATTGTTGTTGATAATCCTATTAGATACTCAGAAATCAAAAAATGGAATCTTTCAAGAGAAGAAGTTGCTGAGAAGTTTAGAGTTCGCGCAAATGAGCTTGGTGAAATGAAATTCAATAAGAAAGAATTAAAATAAAAGGTATGAAGCTAGTTATAAGTTTCATACTTTTTTATATAATAAATAGTAATATTAAATTAATTATTTAATTTCTTTTTATCGCAATTGTGAAAAAATATAGTAAATTAGTTGTCGCAATTGTGAAAATTAGTTATTAAAAATGTATCGCAATTGTGAAAATTAGTTATTAAAAATGTATCGCAATTGTGAAAATTAGTTATTAAAAATGTATCGCAATTGTAAAAATGGAGATTTAGATTATTTTTTCAATAAATTGCAGATATTTTACAAAACAAAATTATATGCAAGAAAATCATTAATAATACTTGATGAGATTCAATTATTCCCTCAAGCAAGACAAGCTTTAAAAACATTACTTGAAGATAATAGATATGATTACGTTGAAACAGGTTCACTTGCATCGATAACAAAAAAAGCAAAGATATTTTAATACCATCTGAAGAATATACTTTAGAAGTGTTACCAATGGATTTTGAAGAGTTTATGTGGGCCTTGAATGGTGAATTTACTATAGAAATCATAAAAGAACATTATAATAATTTAAAACCTCTTGGAAAAATTAATAAGGATATAATGAAAAGTTTTAGAGAATATCTTCTTGTTGGAGGAATGCCTCAATCAGTTGTTGAATACGTGAATTCTAAAGATTTTGGTAAAGTAGATTTTATTAAGCAAAACATTTTGAATTTATATGAAAATGATATTGATACTCAAAAAGAAGAAAATTCTATGTATGTTAAAAATATTTTTTTACATATTCCTTCAGAACTATCAAAACATGATAAACAATTTGTCTTATCACATATTGATGGAGCTAGAAGACGTGAATATAATGGACCTGTGAAATGGCTAAATGAAGCAATGATAGTTAATATTGCAAAAAATGTTAGTGATCCTAGTGTTGCGTTCAATTTATCGACAACTGATCCTTCGTTCAAATGTTACATGGGAGATACTGGATTACTTGTATCACTTGCCTATAAGAATAAAGATTATTTGGAAAATGAATTATATGAAGCAATATTATTTGATAAACTTCACATTAATGAAGGAATGATTATTGAAAATGTTGTGTCACAATTGTTAAAAGCAAATGGCCATAATATTTATTATTATAAGAAAATTGATAAAAACCTGAAAACTACTGTTATGGAAATAGATTTCTTAATAATGCATAATAATAAAGTGTGTCCTATCGAAGTCAAATCTTCTAATAACTATACTATTTCATCATTACTAAAATTTAAAAATATGTTTACTAAAAAAATAGGAACACTGTATGTACTACATGATGGTGATATTAAGGTAGATGAAAATATAGTTTATTTGCCTTATTATATGGCATTTTGTTTATAATAAATTTAATAAGAAAGAAATAAAGTCCTGAAACTAAGTATAAGTTTCAAGACTTTTTATTTTTAAGTATTAATGCTAAAAATATAAGAATTAATTGAAATAATGAAAAATCATTTTAGTTACAATTAAAATGAGAGCTATTTTTAATTTATAAATATATAATTATAGTAATAATATATCATTTTTTTGTGAAAAAAGCAATTATTTAAGAGTATTTTGTAGTTTTTTATACATGTATAAATGTATACCTTTTAGGATTGTGTATTAAAATAAGATATTATTTTTATATTTTTAAAAGAGCTAAGTATATAGAAATTATTAGTTGTGAATAATTAAAATAAAATTAATTAACTATTTTTGATACAACTTAGGAGAGGAGTTTAAATGTCAATATTTAGAAAAAAAGATTTAAAAGATGACGAAAAGAATGCGATTATAGAGTATGACTTTATTAATGATGAAGTAGCATATTTGTTTCCTACTCAAAACTTTTATCCGACATCTATTTTATTTGTTAAACCTGGCCAAGAAGCTATTTTCGTGAAGGAAGGATATGCTGAAGTGTTTACAAATGGTAGATATGAACTATCTACAAATAATTATCCTTTCATGAAGAAATTTTTAGCTAGAACTTATGATAGTAGAGATGTATATAACTGCTATTTGTATTTCATAAATAAAGAAAAACCTATTAAGTGTTATTGGGGAACTCCAGAACCAATAATGATCGAATCCGAAAAATACTATGGTAGTACTTTTAGAATCACTGGTAATGGCGAATATACATTAGTTGTTGAAAATAGTTTAAAGTTACTAAGTAAAACAGTTGGACAATTACAAAATTACTATGCAGAAGATATTGATGATTTTATTTTTACAGAAGTTATTCAAAGAATTGTTGCAATCATTGGTAAAGCTGTTCAAAAAGATAATATTTTATTCTCTCAATTATCTTCACATGTTTTTCAAATATCTTCTGATATAAAACAATTTCTAATTCAAGATAGTGTATTTGAAGAATATGGTTTTAAGTTAAATACATTCTCTGTCGCTAGTTTAAAACTTCATGATGAAGATTACAAGAAAGTACAAGAAATGGATAAGACATGGCGAGAAAATCGCATGAAGTCTGAAATGGAAAAACGACGTCTTGTTGATGAGAGTTATGGCCGTGCTGAAGCTTTGCGTAATGAAGGGTTTGCTGAAGCAGATGTTCTTCGCGCAAAAGGTATGGCAGAAGCAGAAGTAATGCATCAAAAAGGTGCTTATTATTCACAAGAGCGAGCATATGATGTTCTTCAAGCAGCAGCATCAAATGAAAGTGCTGGACAAGTCGGTGGTACTAATATGATGACTGCAGGTATGGGACTTGGAATGGGTGTTGGACTTGGACAAGGATTTGGACAAGCAATGGGGCAAGTTGCATCTAACACATTTGGACAAGGTCCATTTGCTGGAATAAATAATCCTCAGCAACCACAAAATCAACAACCATTTCAAAATCAACAGCCTAATCAAGCACCTACAACTTCATTAATTTGTCAAAATTGTGGTACGCAAAATCCATCAACATCTAAATTCTGTAATAATTGTGGTCAAAAATTACAAACTCAAGCATTTTGTAGTAACTGCGGTACACAGTTACCTCTTGGAGCTAAATTCTGTGGTAATTGTGGTAATAAATGTGAAAACTAAGAAAGTGTGATAGCATGAAATTAAACTCTAAACAATTACTTAGCATTATTTTATTATTAATTGCAGGATTATATTCTTTTGTAATATTTATTTTCACAAAAACTTTTACTCCATGTTTTTGGGTTAATTACTGCTTTGTATTATTACCATTTCTTTTAGGCTTAGTGTTAATTTTTAGAAAAGGTGCACAGGAAGATTCCTTAGCATTCAATTTTGTGTACTTTAGATACGTTATTATTTATGCGTTAATCGAATTAGTTTTAGGTACTATTCTCATGTATACAAATATGACACTAAAATATGTATTCTTAATACAAATATTAATTTTAGTAGTAATGATTATCCTAATGATTTCTTTCTCAGTTCCTAAAACACAAATAAATAAAAACATAAGTGTGCAAAAAGCAAAAGTTAACTATTTAAATTTGGTAAGAGTTAAGTTAACAACTATTAAGAATTCATCAAGTAACTTAGAAGTACAAAAACAATTAGATAAGATAATTAGTGAAGTACAATATAGTGATTATAATTCTGTTCCTGAAGTTCAACCAATTGAAGAGGAAATACTTGCATTAATCGAAGAAATTAAGTATGCAGATTCTGAGATTCAATTAATACAAATCAAAAGACTAAGTACATTACTTAAGGAAAGAAATCAAACAATTTTATTATTAAAGAGGTAAATAAATGTCAACAGTAATCAAATGTTATAATTGTAATAGTGAAACAATTTTCCAAGAGGGTGAAGATTGTAAAAAGTGTAGAAATTGTAAGAAAACAGTCGTAATGAAGAAAATAGTTGAAGTTGATGAATTAACTCCAGTTCAAAAAGAAATTCAAAAGATTAATTTACAAATGGCTTTAAGTAAAGCAAGTGACCAAAATGATCGTAATGAAATAATTATGTCTTTAGGCTTAATAGCTTTATCTAATGGTTCATACAATGTTGCTCAATCTTTTTTGAAACAACTAATCGATCAAAATGTTACTACTGGAGATGTATATTTTTATTATTGTTTAGCATTGCTTAATGGTAAAAGACCATTTTTACAATTGCGTTCTTTAGTTGACCAAATTATTCAATATTTAGATTTTGCACTAGCGCTAGAAACAAAAGGAGAGTATTATTACTTGCAGGCTTTATTGATTTATGATTATTATACTCTAAAATCATTACGCTATGAAAAAAACTATGCTCTACTATTGCAAATGGCGAATTACCTTGGTGTTTCACAAGGTGAGAAAAATGAAATTTATAAAATTATTAAAATGAATAAACCTGCAGGGTTTTAAAATGGGAGGAAGACATGGTTTATAATAATGAATTTTCAATTGACAAATATTTCCAAAGAAATTATGGTTTACCTGATAAACCAAACAAAATTAAATTAAAATTACCTAAGAATTTTCTAATAAAAATTCTATTTTGGTGGGTATCACTAATTATTTATATGATTAAGAAAGCAAAAAATGGTAAACTAATCGCTCAATGGGAAGATGCATATCAATATCGTTTGAATAATTGGTATAAGGAATTTGATAAATACTATGCAAGTTCTTTCACAAAAATGGATTTAAAAAACAAAGCTATGAGTAAGTTAGGAATAGTTGAAGAACAATTAAAAGAAGTAAAACCATTCTATATTTATGGTCCTAAATTTGATGGCTATTATCGTCAAGCTTCTGATGGTTCTTATCGTTCTAGTCATTATGAATATACATATATTTTCTTCACAGAGGATCAAGTATTATTCTATACTAGAGATTTAAACTTATTAAACCCAGATAAGAAAAAAGAATCTACTCAAGAGTATTTCTATCAAGATATTACTTCAATTTCTACAACAGTTAATTCAACAGAAGTTAAGAATAATATAATGGGTAAAAGTGAAGAAATTGAAACTGAATCATTTGTTATTATTGTTCCTGGTGACAAGATTAACTTAGCATATACTGGTAATGAAGAAACAAACAATAGCGTTAAGGGAATGAAAAACTTATTAAGAAATAAAAAAATGTCAAAATAGTTAAAACTATTTGACAAATCTAAATATTGATAAAATTTGGTAAAATAATTGAATAAAAATAACAATAAAAAGATATAAATGCTATTAAAGATATTTAATAGTTATGTCCCGTCTCAAGTGAGGCGGGTTTTGTTATTTTAATAATATGTGTTGATTTTACTTTTACTTTATATAATAATAATATATTAAATTTAGTTAAATTAAGAATTGAAATTAGGACCTGAGATTTTACTATGAAACATATCTATGAATTATCTTTTATGGTTTTTTGTGTAGAAGAATATAAAAATCAAAAAGAACTCACAGGCAAGGAAGTGGCTACTTTGTTTGATAAGTATTCAGTCTTTGAATATATAAAAGACTTTTATGAAGTTTTACATACAACAGGAGCGAAATATATTGTTAATGATATTGAACATTATATAAAGTCACGACAAAAGAAACTTTAATTTATTTGATATAAAAAATAGAGGACTTAAACTGTAGTCCTCTTTTTATTTAGTTATTTCTTATTATAATAATTAAGTATGATTTATAAATTATTTTAGATATATAGTGTATACAATAATTTAAGTGCTGTGATATAATAAACGTATTTAAAGGTGAATATTATGAATGAATTAAAAGAAACAAATAATAAAATATTAAACAAAGTACACTTGCAAATTATTGCTATTATTGCTATGACTATTGATCATATTGCTTGGCTGATTTTTCCTGGTTATCCTACTGATATCATCCCATTATTAATGCATATTATTGGTAGACTTGCTTTTCCAATTATGGCTTATTTTATTGCGCAGGGATATTACTATACTAGAAATAGAAGAAAGTATCTATTAAGAATATTTATTTTTGCTTTGATTTCTCATGTACCTTATATGCTACAATCAATTGCTTTTAAAGAATATGGTTTCTTAAGCTTAATTCCTTTTGCGACGGGAAGCGGAATCAATAGATTCTTAAACCAAACTAGTGTGTTATGGGCATATTTTATAGGTTTATTAATGATTATGGTTGATGAATCAAAAAGACTAAATAACTTTATAAAAGTAGTATTAGTTATGTTATTATGTCTTTTAGCATTTCCTGCTGATTGGAGTTGTATTGCTTCTTTAGTAATATTATCTATTGCAACGAATAAAGATAAACCTTTAAAACAAATATTATGGTCGATGTTTTATGTTTCTTTATATGCTCTTATTTATGCTTTATCAATTGATGTTTTTTATGGAATTCTTCAGCTTGGTGTAATACTTGCCATTATTCCATTGTATTTCTATAATGGTAAGAAGAGTAACAATGAAAAAGTTAATAAAGTAATGAAATGGTTCTTTTATATTTATTACCCTCTTCATTTGTTAATCCTTGGTTTAACCAGCTTATTTAAATAATGTTTTTCTCATTTTTTATCAAAGATGCAATGAAAGATTTAATAATTAGAAATAATCCTGCTAATATTAGCAGGTTTTTTTATGAAAGCAATGTTTATAGTAGGAAAAATACAATTAGCAATTTTTATATTTTTATTAATTAATATATATATTTTTAATAATTTATCGATAAAAAATAATCTATTTTATTGATATAATTATGATAACGCTTGCAAAAAAATATAAAAAGTAGTAAAATTTTAATAATTATTCAAGATATTCTATGAAATTATCATATATCTTGTTTAAAATCTATGATTAGGGGGACAAAACTATTAAAAAAATAATCTCTTTATTTTTTGTTGTCTTTTTAGCTTTCTTTATGATTTCGTGTGGTGAAAAATACACATTGTCAATCAAGGATGCTGATAAGAATATCGCTTTAGAGGTAGGCGATAGCAAGACTGTTGTACCTGAATATTCTGAAGGTGCGACTCTAGTATGGGAATCTAGTGATCAAAATGTTGTTACAGTATCTAATGGTACTATTAACGCAGTAAAAGAAGGCAGTGCTACTATTACTGTATCTCTAAAAGAAAAATCAGAATTAAAAGTAGAAATCACTGTTAAAGTTACTAAGAAAGAAGTAGTAATCAAGGAATTTACTGTTAAATTTGTTGGTAAAGATGGTGAAACTCTAAAAGAGGAAAAAGTT
>CAYLPZ010000003.1:0-129996 GCA_964385755.1 uncultured Coprobacillus sp. | reverse complement strand
AAAATATTGTTGAAAAAGAAAAGTTAGATTATGGAATTATTTTATCTATGAATAACTTAAACTGTAGTAATTCTAAAATCAAATTTTTTCCTTTATATATGACAATGTTTCTAAAAAATAACTAAGAATGAAGATTAGTATCAATACTACTAGCTCTTTAATAATAGTAGAAGTAAAAGAATTTAAAATTAAAAATAAATATTTGGATAAGTCAGACACATATAATTGTGCTAATTATCGTGCTTTTGATAAAGATAGTGATTTTTTATGTTCACTTAATCTAGAATGTTTCAACTATATTAAAGATAATGAAAGATATAAAGAAATAGTAAAAAAAGCAAAATATTATTTGCATAGAAATTAAAATTTCATTTTGATATAAACCACAAATACTTTAAATAAAATATTGAAGATAGATTGTTAACATTTGTAGTAGAGAAATTATACTTACCTCTTGAAACGGTCAAAAGAAGAATATTTGAAGTAAGAAATAAACTTAAAAAGTTAATTAATGAAAAGAAATGTGTGAGAATAGATATTTTGGTTTAGAAATCACAATTTCATTTTTGTTTTATTAATATAAGGAGATAAAATAATATGAAGAAATTATTATTTAATAAATTAGTTGTTTTTATTTTTGTTATGCTTTTTAGTATAATGTGTATTTCTTGTACTCAAGAAGAAGATGGAGTATTTAAACCACTAAAAGTTTCTTATCCATCAAGTGAATATGTGAGAAAAGAAATTGATAAAAAAAATGTATCGTTATATAATAAATTTGCAATTGATACTTTTGTTAATCTTGAAGAAAAAAATGGGAATATAGTTTTCTCCCCAGCAAGTCTATATATGGCTATGTCAATGGAAACTGAAGGAGCAAAAGGTGATACGCTAGATGAACTTAAAAATGCTTTAAATATTGATTCTTTAGAAACATTAAGAAGCATTAATAAATCTTTATATGAGACTAATTATTATAAGAATAAAGATGGTAAAGCTAAGATTGCAAACTCATACTGGATTAGTCCTAATATTTTTGTTAAAGAAGACTACCAAAAAATACTTGTAGATAATTATTATGCACAAGCACATTTTAATTCATTTACTTTAGATACTTTAAGTGCTATTGCAAAATGGATAAATGAAAATACTTATGATTTTCTAAATGTCAAAGATAGCAATCTAAAAGAACTAGTTGGTCTTTCTTTCGCATTAATTAATACAATTTATTTTAATAATAAATGGGAAGTTGAGTTTAAGAAAGAAAATACTAGAAAACATGATTTTACATTAGAAAATGGTGAGAATATCTTAGTTGATATGATGAATCATTCTCTTTATACTAGATATTATGAAAATGAAAAATATAAGCTTATGCAAGATAGATTCTATAATGGTAATAAAATTACATTCATTCTCCCTCAAGATTTTGTCAATGTGTCTGATTTATACGCAGAACTTGATACTGTTTTAACATTAAACAAAACTAACAGAAAAGTTAATTTATCTTTACCAAAGTTTAAATATACAAATGCTCATAATTTAGTTCCTGTAATGGAGTCATTAGGAGTAGATAGTTTATTTGATGTAAATAAATGTGATTTATCAAAAATATCAGATACAAATCTATATTGCGCATTAATTAATCAAATAGTTGGAATTGATTTAAGTGAAGAGGGAGTTAAAGCAGCTGCAGTAACTATTGTTGGTGATAAAGCTACTAGTGAAGGGCCTGAAGAAGTTATAAATTTCGTTCTTGATAGACCTTTTATTTATTACATCGAAGATGCTAATGGCTGTATATTATTTATAGGAGTTGTTCAAAACCCTAATAATTAAGGAGATAATGAAACAAATATGAAATTTCCATTAAATATTACTTCATCATATTGTGGATATGATAGTAAATTTGCAAACGAAAATATATTATGTATAATTCAAGATTGTATTTCCATTCTATTTGAAGAAATAAAATGTAGTAACATAATATTAAAAAATGATTACAATGCAATGTGGGTATTTTCTAAAAATAAAGTGAAACTACTTTCAAAACCATATTGTACGCAAGAAGTGAATGTAAATTGTAGGATCGTGAAAATGACTCATGCTTTGTGTTATATAAAAACAGATATTTATTCAAAAGACAATACTAAATTAATTGAAGGTGTCACTGAATGTTGCATTTTAGATAAATCTACTTATAGGCTACAAAAGTTAAATAAGTTTAATTTAGTATTA
This sequence comes from uncultured Coprobacillus sp., assembly GCA_964385755.1. Classification (GTDB taxonomy): domain Bacteria; phylum Bacillota_I; class Bacilli_A; order ML615J-28; family CAG-698; genus CAG-698. The sequence continues at coordinate 127,758 of CAYLPZ010000003.1, read as the reverse complement.
GAAGGAGAAAATTGTGATGTAATTTTTAACTTTGAAGAAAAAGATTATGAGAATGAAGAAAGTGTGTTTATTCACCCAATCTTTTGTGATATGTCACTTCACTTAAATAATGCGAAAAGTTTATATCTTTTAATGTTAAAATGTGACAGAAAGGATTTAGATTATTTAAATGAACATCCTTTTGAAGTGCAAATAAAATATCAAGGTCAAGCTTTTATTGAAAGTACACCTACTTTAAAATTATTAAGAGAAGACCATAATATTTACTATAGGCTTGAAGAAAGTCGGGACAATCAAAAAATATTACAAATTGGACAAATAAAAATATTATAAGAAGGATAAAAATGGCAGTTGAAATAGAACTAAAGTACCTTGTATCACATATTCCATCATTTGATAAGAAAATAGAGATAACACAAGTATATCTTCTTCCCAATGCTATAGAAAAGCAAGTACTAGAAGCAAAGGTAAACATAACAAGTGATGATATTAATACATATAGAATTCGTTATACAAAAGAAAATAATAGTATTAAATACTTATTAACACTAAAGACTAGCGGAGATATTTCAAGAAATGAATATGAAACTATAATCACTAAAGAAGAATATCAAAAGTTTTTATTAATTACTAATGAAAGTAGGATAATAAAAAATAGATATGTGAAGTATTATAAAAGCTATATATTTGAGTTTGATGAGTATTTAAATGTTGAACCAAAGTTTTTAACTTGTGAGGTTGAACTTTCTGATATTAATATCGATAATGATAAAAAAATAATTGAAAGCATCTTAAGAAATGATTTTAAATTAGATATAAAAGATGTAACAAAAGATAAAAAGTATAAAAACAAATATTTATTTCAATATTTTTGCATAAAATAAGTTTAACTTGCATATAACATAATAGATGTTATTTTGTGAGGTATATTTGTGAAGAAATTTTTGGAAAAACTTAAAAATGTAAAAGGTGTTTTGTTTCATGCTCTCATTCCATTGATGCTGGCATTTACTGTGCAGATGTTAATAGGTGATTATAAGCCTTATTTAGATTCTTTAAATAAGCCATTAGAAATTCCTAATATAGTTTTTATAATTGCATGGAGTGTTCTTTATGTATTAATAGGTGTAAGTGCATATTTTATTGATCAAGAAAATAAACCACAAGAAATGAAAATTTATTACATTCAGTTAATAATAAATTTACTCTATCCAGTGGTATTCTTTTATGGTAAAATGATTGCAATTGGTGCTTTAATGACACTTACAATTCTTGCTATGTCTATTTACTTGCTTATTAGGTATTATAAAATTAAGAAAATCAGTTTTTACTTATTTATTCCTTATGTCTTGTGGCTCATCTTTGCAAACTATCTACAAATAGGAATATATTTCTTAAATTAATAATTAAAATATTATAATAGATTATGAGTGTACGATAACTATTGTACATTAAATATATAGAAAAAAATTACACAATAATATTTAACCAAATAGCGGGTTCGTTAAAATAAATAATCAGATTCGATATAGAGTCTGATTTTTCTTTTACCTTTCTAAAAAGTTACTTACCAAAAACGAAAAAATATTGAATTTGGGAAGTGAATATCCTATGATAGTTTTGCAAGGTGATTTTCTTTGAAACTGATTGAAAGAAAACAATATTTAGAAAAAATGATAGGCGGGATTGGAACTCCCGATATTAAGGTGTTGACAGGCGTAAGACGTTCGGGCAAATCTAAACTACTTGAAGCGTTCAAAGCCTACGTACAAAAAACGTTCTCGACGTTAATATCATTCATATCAACTTTAACTTATCCAAATACGATAACCTTAAAGAATATAAAGTTCTTAACGAATATATCGAAACCAATTACGTAGAAGGTAAAGACAACTTTGTTTTAATCGATAAAATCAATAAGATTATTCGCAAATTATACGAAGATAACGTAAGCGGAAGAATAACTGATGAGCGTTTTGACTACCTTTCCAAGTCTTACGAAGAAGAACAAAACGAGTTAAACCGAAAAGTACAAGAACTAAAAGAAATTCTCGCCGTCGTGGATAACGAAGGCGAGACATTAGCAAAGTTTATTCGTATTGTAAAACAATATACGGAGATTGAAGAACTTACGCCCGATATTCTTCACAGTTTCGTGGATAGAATTTACATAGGAAAACGGAAGTTTACAAAGAACAAAAATTCCAAGATATAAAAATCGTATATAATCTTGTTGGCGCAGTAGACCTATCACAATACGCTATGCAAAGCAAAAAGGGAATCTGAGTTTGTTGGTTTTATACCAACTTACTCAAAATTCCCAATAGCACCCCACATTTGTGTTAGGTTTTTTAATAATTAATTATATAATTTCCATTTTCCTTTGTAAAAGGTATATTAAGTTTTTCTAAAGTTTTTGTAAATGGAATGTAGAATTCATCATTAATGATTATCATATCATCAATTATTATTTGTTTATTATCTACATCAAATGTGTATGTCATTTTATCCTCATCATAAACCGCTAAAGTTGATAACATGTCTGCTAAGGTTTTTCCTAATATATATGGATTATTCTTATTAATAAATAGTTTTTCTTGCTTGATTGTTCTTTCTTCTAAAACTATTTCTTTTTCTTTGATAATAATTTTAGATGGTCTATATTTCGCATATTTATTTATCCACATTTCCATTGTTTCATCAAATAATCTATCACAAGATTTACTATCATCATTTAATATTCCATTAGTAATAAAACAAGCACCAATTTTATATTTTAAACTGAAGAAGAAATAACTTCTTACGCCATATGCACCACCAGTATGACCACGTAATGCGAAGTGAGGAACTGGCTCAATTATTCGCATTTGAATTCCTTTTGCGCGGTATTCATCATTTTTTGGTAGTCCACACCACTCTTCTTGGATCATTCTTTCTACTGTTTCTCTTTTGAGGATTTCTACGCCATTTACCTTACCATAGTTTAAAAACATTCGCAAAAGAACGCTTAAGTCTTTCATATTGATAAATAAACCTCCAGCAGGACCACGGTAGTTTTCACCTAATGGGAAAATAGGTAATTGAGAATTGATAAAACTGCTTTTATCAAATTTTTTAATATTTCCTTTGTAATAAGCATACATTTGTGCGATGTTTTCCTTGTTATTAAGTCTTGATGATTTAAAACTTGCATTAAGTCCTAATGGCTTAAAAATGTGATTTTCCATATAATCAACATAAAGCTCACCACTAGCTTTTTCAATAATACAAGCCATAAGACCACATCCAAAATTTGAATAACAAAAGCGTGTTCCTGGTTTGTAGTCCCCAAAAGTATATTGTGTGTAATATTCACTACTTGTATCTGTTAATATTGTTTTAGGTGAACAATTGATATATGTACCATTTAGACCATTGTATCCTTTGATAATGTCGTCATAGGCTGGGTTTTCATCATCGTAACCATCTTGAATAGATGAAGTTTGCATTGTGATCATTTTAACAGTGATTACATCATCTGGATATTTAGGATTTCTAACTTTATATCCTAAATATGTCGAGATATCTTCATTTAAATCAACTAATCCCTTCTCCACAAGTTGCATAAGACCAATGCAACCGATTGTTTTAGAAATTGAGGCGATACGGTAGATCGTATCTTCAGTTGATGGTTCTTTGTTTTCTAAATCTTGGAAACCATAACTATCTTTATCTAAAATTCCGTTTTCATTGCAAATAACAATGTTTGCGCCGGCAAGTTTTTCTCTTTTTGCTATCTCTTGAAATTTTTCAATTGCCATATATTTCTCCTTTTTTTTCTTATTTTATCATAATTTCTTTTATTTGTTTAGTTATTTTTAAGTTTATTAAGGTATAATATATGTAAGAAAGGATTGAAACAAATGAAAAGAATAAAATCAATCACAAAATATATAGTAATAATATTATTGTTATTCACTCTAACAACATTAATTGGTTGTAGTAATAAAATAAAAATATCATATTACAATGATGTCTCAACAATATTTAAAGGCGAGAGCATCACATTATCTAGAGCAGTGGATGGAAAACTTGTTAAGTATGAGTCTACTAATGAGGATATTGTTAAGATTGACAATTATGAAGTATTTGGTTATAGTATTGGCGATGCATTAATATATGCGAAAGTTGGATCAAAGATAGTTGCAACTTATCTTGTTAGTGTTATAGAAAATAAAGTTACATCTATCGAATTAAGTAATCTGTCATCAATTAAAAAAGGAGATACATTTCAACTAGAAGTAACTTTTTATCCAAGTAAAACTAGTGATGATGTAATATATAATTGTAGTGATGAAGAAATAGCAAGTGTATCTAAGACAGGACTAATTACTGCTTTAAAGAAGGGAATAGTTACTGTACGATGTTATTTAAGAAATGACTTAGAAATTTTCGATGAAATTACATTTGTTGTTACAGAAGAATTAGATGAGAATAATAGTTATAAGAAGACCGAAGAAGAAGTCAAGCAAGAAGTAGATATTTCTGACTATCACAAGCAGTTTGTTACTCAGATTAATAGAAACCTTGATAGCGTTGTTGCACTAAATAGTTATCAAAGGAGCTATTTTAATCAAACACAAAAAACTTCTGCTTGCGCAACAGTTTATAAAAGATTTTTGGTTTTAGAAAATGGTCAAAGAGTACTTGATGATGACATACATAATGATCAAGTCTTTAAAACTTATGAATACTATGCTTTGACTAATAAGCATTTAGTAAATAATAAGTCTTTGATAGAAATAGTAGTTGAAGATAAAATTGTAGAAGCAACTGTTATTGCTTCTGATAATAAAGTAAATATTTCAGTTATTAAATTTCAAATTAATAAATATATTCCAACAATTAAGTTTTCTGAAGAAACTTTAAAAACAGGTGATTTTGTAATATCAATTGGCACTAATGTAGAATTAGATAAGACAGTATCCTTTGGAATAGCATCATATGTTGATAGATACTTAGCAGATGATACAGACTCAGATGGCGTAAAAGACTGGGATGCACAGTATATTCAGCATGATGCACCTTTAGGAGATGAATATTGTGGAGGAATATTAATGTCTTTATCAGGAGAAGTAGTGGGAATTAATACAATGAGAATAAATTCAGAAAAAATAGAGAATATGTCTTTCGCAATCCCAGCAGAAGTAATTCTTAAGCTTCTTTGTAGTTTAGAAAGTGGAGTGCCACGTGTTCGCGCGACACTTGGTGTTTCCGCAGTAAATGTAAAGGATATTCTTAAATATCAAGAATATTATCCAGAAATTGTTATCCCAGATGGTGTAACATATGGCATTTATGTTAATGAGGCTACCTATGGTCAAAGTGCCTATAAAGCAGGGGTAAAAGCAGGTGATATTATTCTGAAAATAGAAGATGTTGATTTGTATTTTACTTATGATCTTCGTAAAGTATTAGATGATTATGATGAAGGTTGTAAAGAGAAAGTAACATTAGTAATTAATCGTAATGGAACATTACTAGAAATAGAGGTTGAATTATAATGAAAAAAATTAATTATTATTTAATATTAGTAATTATGCTTTGCTTAGGTATTTTTACTTCATGTAAAGGTCAAATAGAAATTGATGATTTAGTAATTGAAGAAGGACAAATAGCTCTTTTATACCAAAGTGAAACTGACAATATAACATTTAAGTCAAGTAATGAAAATATAATTACAATTTCAAAAGAGGGAATTGTAAAAGGAATAAATGAAGGAACTGCAATAGTTTTTGTTACAATCGATGAAAAAATATATGAATCAAATGTAACTGTAATTAAATCGAATGCGAAAGAAGAGATTCTTGCTAGTTCAAAACAAACTTTGTTGGTTGGTGAAGAAACACAAATTACGATTGAAAAAAAAGAAAATACCTTTTATAATTTCTCTTCAAATGATGAAAAAGTAGTAACCGTATCAGATAGTGGTTTGGTAAAATCTGTGGGAACTGGTATTGCCACAATTACAATTAGTTCATCAAATGAAAGTGAAAGACAAAAAGATATAGTATATTATTGTTATGCGACAAATGATAGTGGTGAAATAGTTGAAAATGTCATTACAAATCACATAACTTCAATAAATGGGGATATAAGTTTAACCACATTAAGCGATAAGATTACAAATATAGTTGATACAAATAAAGACTCTATTATTGGTGTAAGTAATTATCAGTATGTTGTTGATTATTTTGGTAGAAAAGTATTAACAGAAGCAGGAGTTGGTACAGGGTTTATCTTCAAAAAAGAAAAAAATACATATTATGCATTAACTAATTATCATGTTATCGAAGATAATCATATACTAAGAGTATATTTTGGCTATGAAAATGAATATGTTGATGCTTCTTTAGTTTGTGAGGATAGTAGTTTAGACATTGCGGTGGTGAAGTTTACATCTAAAAAGGATTTAAAATGTTTAACTTTAGGTGATCAATCAAGTGTATCTGTTGGTGATTTTGCGGTGGCAATAGGAAATGCTAACGGTTACGATTTCTTTGGTACTGTCACATTTGGTATTATTTCATATTGCAATAGAAAACTAGAAGGAGAAAGTGCTGTGTACTTTCAACATGACGTTGCCATAAACCCAGGCAATAGTGGTGGTCCACTATTTGATATTGATGGAAATGTGATTGGCATGAACACTTTAAAAATAGTAGAAGAGAATACTGAAAATATCGGATTTGCCATTTCAATTGAGATAATAAAAGATTTTCTTTCTAAAAATAACCTTTTATAAAAATAAAAAGTAACTTGCTTTTGTTAATATTAAAGTAAGTTACTTTTTTATTTTGTTATTTTATATTAATCTTTTAAAAAAACTAAAAATATGATAAAATAATTAAACAATCATTACAAAATTTAAAAAATATCCTTAAAATTTAAGCTATAATTTAGCTTTTTATAAAATGCCTAAACTAACCAAGCTTTAATTTAAGAACATTATAACAAAAATTTTAAAAGTAAGAAAAATATGTTTGGATTTATAATAAATAGCATAAGTATAATAATATGTAGTTTCATTGGACTTTTTTGCAAGAAATTTATTAAAAAAGATTATTGCGATCAAGTAATAGCAGCGGAAGGGCTTGGATGTGTTGCAATTGGAATTTTAGGAATTGTTGAAAGTGGAGCAGTAATTGAAAATAATGTAGTAACAACACAGTATACCCTACTATTGATAGCGTCTTTAGCCATAGGAACGTATATTGGCTCACTTCTTAAAATTGAAGAGGGATTTGAAAAACTATCATTTACTATAGAAAAAAAGATTAACAAGGGAAGTATTGCCCAGGGCTTCTTAACTGCTACAATACTATATTGTGTTGGAGCAATGACAATTATTGGTACTTTAAATGATACTCTTGGGAAACCTGAAATGATTTATTTAAAAAGTATTTTGGATGGTGTGTCTTCAATCATTTTAGCATCAACTCTTGGATTAGGTGTATTACTTTCTGGCTTTTCAGTTCTTTTAATTCAAGGAACTCTTACTTTGCTTTTTTTCTTTGTTGGAAAAGTAATCGACATAGCAAGTCTATCAGAACTGATTAAGATGATATCAATTGTAGGCTATACAATAATTGTTGCAATTGGTATTAATTTCTTAAGAAAAGATAAACTAAAAATTGCTAATATGCTTCCAAGTTTATTGATTCCAATTATTTATTATCTAATTACTTTAATATTTTAGAGGTAATTATGGAAATAAATAATATTATTATAAGAAGAGCTATAATAGATGATTTACAAATGGCAGTTTGTATTTATGAAGATGCGAAAAGAGTATTTGAAGAAGAAAAAACATATCAGTGGAGTGGTAATTATCCAAACAAAGAGACTTTTGAAAAGGATATAAAAGAAAATAGTATATATGCTTGTGAAGTCGAAAATAAAGTTGTTGGTTTAATTACAATTGTTTATGATATTGATCCTAACTATCAAGTAATAGATGGAAGATGGTTAAATAATGAAAAGTATGCTTCTATTCATAGAATATGTGTTTTAGAAAAATATCGTAAAAATGGAATTGGTAAGAAGCTTTTTGAAAAAGCCCTAGAAGAAATAAAATCAAAAAATATAAAAAACATTAGAATAGATACATATTATAAAAACGAAAGCATGCTTAAGCTAATTGAAAAATATAATTTTATATATTGTGGAAATATTACATTACTAAGAAATGATTATTATGATAGGAGAAGATTAGCTTTTCAAAAGATATTATAAAAGGTGATTATTATGGCAAAAATAGAAGTTAAATGTTTTACATATAATGATTTTGGTCAAGGTGTATTTAAAGTTGGAAAAGATATTGGCTATGCTAGTAATTTACTTGTTGGCGAGGTTGCATTAGCTGATAAAGATAAAAAAGGTAAATATTATATATCTTCTTTTATAAAGAAAAGTAAAGAACGAGTTGAACCAAAATGTGAACATTATTTAAAATGTGGTTCGTGCCACCTTTTACACATGAATGATAAAGCTCAGGAAAACTTTAAAAAAGATTATGTTGAAAGCTGCTTTAGAGAATATAAAATCCTTTTTAAATTAGATAAATATGTATCTTCTTTAGTTAAAGAAGGCTACCGAAACAAAATGCAAGTAGCTTTTGGCATCAAAGAAGGTAAAATAGTATATGGTTTTTACGAAGAAGATTCCCATAGAATAATTCCTTTAAAGAAATGTTTAGTTCAATCAGATAGACAAAATGAAATTGTAAAAGTAGTTTGTGACATAATAAAAGAACTAAGGTTGCAAGTTTATCAAGAAGATAAACGCACAGGATTGATTCGTTTTGTAATGATAAGAGAAGGTTATTATTCAAAAGAAATATTAGTAACAATTGTAACAAACTCAGATATTTTTCCTGGAAGAAATGAATTTGTGAAAAGACTAAAGGCAAGATGCCCTTATATCACATCAATAGTACAAAATGTAAATACTAGAAAAACTAGTATAATATTAGGTGATGAAGAAAGAGTATTGTATGGCCCTGGGTATATAAACGATACACTATCAGGGATAAACTTTAAAATATCATCAAAAACATTCTACCAAATAAATCCAAGACAAACAGAAATACTTTATAGTATCGTAAAAGAATATGCTAATCTTACAGGATGTGAAAAAGTATTAGATGCTTATTGTGGAGTTGGTACTATAGGAATGATATTAAGCAAAAACGCAAAAAGAGTAATTGGTGTGGAAAACAACAAACAATCAGTGCTTAACGCAAGAGTAAATGCGAAAGAAAACAAAATAACAAATATGAGTTTTGTCTGTGATGATGCTACAAACTATATATTAAATACCGATGAAAAGTTTGATGTACTAATTATGGATCCTCCAAGATGTGGTTCAACAAAAGAATTTTTGCATGCTGTTGAAGAAATGAAAGTACCAAAGATAGTTTATGTTTCATGTGAAGCAAAAACTTTAGCAAGGGATATAAGTATGCTTAAGAATTATAAAGTGGAAAAAGTATCTTTAGTTGATATGTTTGCTTGTACATATCATGTGGAAACCGTTTGTTTACTGTCACGTAAAGACTCAGTTTAAGCGGGGTTCAGGGCTTTTTTGATAAATATATACCTGTGTTTTTAGCAGGGGGAAATGTATATTGAACTTAGTAATTAAAGAGGGGTGGAAAAGTTCTACCCCTATATTATTTGGAAAAAGGGATGAAAATGATGAAGGAATATGATTGTGGTTTTACAAAAGAAAATAAATGGTTTCGATATAGAGCAGCTGCTATTATTGTTGAGGATGGCTGTGTTTTGTTTGCAGGGAATGAACTAGAAGACTATTATTACTCTATCGGCGGTGGTGTCCATATGGGAGAAACTGCTGAGGATGCAGTAAAAAGGGAAGTTTTTGAAGAAACAGGGGTTGCGTATGATATTGATCGTTTGGCTGTAATTCATGAAAATTTTTTCGATGAGAATAAAGGAACATTGGCCGGACTGGATTGTCATGAAGTATGTTTTTATTATTTGATGAAACCAAGAGGTACGCAGGAACTGCATAGCAATAGTACAACATTTGGTGTAAAAGAAAATATGTATTGGATACCAATTAATGAATTGGACAATTACAAAGCATTTCCTACTTTCATGAAAGATTATTTATGCCGAGATCATGTTGGAATTGAGCATATTGTAACGGATGAAAGGACTAGGTGATATTCTTGGATAAATATTGGAAATTAGGACTAAATGAATATAAGAAAATACTTTATTTGAATTTATATTATTAGATATATAGAAAATATGATTTTAATACGATTGCATCTATTGTCATTAGTGCTATGTATAACAACTTAGAATTATGGGATGCTTTCATAAAGAGAGATTTTTCAACTTATGGTGATTTAGTTGTAGAAGGAAAACCTATATCACGAATAATTGATAGCAAATATTATGATTAACATATTGAGTATGTAGTGATTAAACAAATTAGAAATTGGTTGATCCATTGCAAGTTGCCTTAGGAAGCAAGAGTTAAATCAAATGAGTTATTTATTAAGTAAATCAATTGAATTAACTAAACAGGTTGATGAAGAAGCCTATGAAGTTTTTTTAGAATATAGATGGAAAATGAAAAAAGCCGAACTTAAGAGGTTAATTGAAGAAGGATTAATATAAAAAGAAGAATTAGAAGCGAAAATGTAAAAAACTTCCCATTTCTAGGAAGTTAATGTGACTTGTTATTTGTTTGATATTTTCCATAATGCCATTGGATGATTTTTGATTCTATTAATAATTTCGTTATCATCAAATAGAAGTTCAGGACAATAATTACTATTTTCAAACTCGTTAATAAATTTAGTTTCAAATTCATTTAATTTCATTAAAGTTGAAACAAAATCTTTAACCATATTTGCGGAATCAATCATCGAAAATTTATCATCTTTTTTAAGAGTTGAAGAAAGGTATTGTGGTACTTTGTCTACCATATATGCATTAATTTTCGTTTCAAAGTCGATTAACACTTCGTTAAATGGTCTATCAGTAGTTTTACCAATTACCATATAGAATATTACACATTTCTTTACTAAATTAAATTCGGATTCATTAAATAAATTTTCTTTAAGCATATGGTAAACATCATATACATCTCTAATAGTACATCTTTCAATAAGTGCCTTAATTTTAGAACCATATAGTTCATATTTATTCGATGTTAATGTTTTAAAAGAAGTTAAAAAAGATATAGAAACATTTCTTGTGATTGTTTCATATACGTGTGTTCTATTCATATAGTTAATTTCAATTTTCAAGTTATCTTTGTTTCCAAAGTTATTATTGTAATTAAATACAAACGAATCTAATGCATGTTTTGATTTGGTTTCATCATTAATACTGTAGTTGTTAATTTCCATATATCTTCTGATGATAGCGGTGATTTCTTTTCTTTTATTTAACATTTCTTCTCTAGTACCACTAAAGGAAAAATCTAAATCAATATCGACACTTAGTCTAGGAAGATTAAATACCGTAAAGTTAATTGATGTCCCCCCTTAAGTACTAAATAAGGAGAAAGTTCATCTGTTTTACTTATAAAATCTAATACGTCTATTAATCTAAGAACTTTTTCTAAAGTTTCACTTCTAAAACCATTGTCTTTAGCTAATGCTACTATTTCGTGTTTTTTGTAATTGAACATATGATCATTCCTTGTTAATGTAATTTCTTAAGTCTTTGTAAATAAATATTTTCCATTCGGAATTATATACATGAGCACTTTTATTTTTATCAAAATGTCCCTTAATTGAATCGGATACTTCATGGCATATATCAAAGAAAGAATCAGGAATGTTTAGTTTATCTTTAAATAGAGATAAAATAATACCAACTTTTTTATAAAGCATTTTTGAATTTATTTGATCTAAATACTTTAAAATTTCTTTTGTTGAAATGTATGGAATCATATTGATGCAGTTTAATGTTTCTTCTAACTCACAATATTTACCAGAATCTTTAATTGAATCTACTATAGTTCTCTCTATTGAAGTAACCTTAACACCACGTATTTCTTCAACTAAGTTTGTAGAAGATACTTTAATTAAAGAAAATTTGTTTTCTTCAAATTCGAAGGTATTAAATTTAGAGATAGAAGATACATTTACATCATAATAAACTTGATTATAATAACCATAAAATTCAAATGCAGAATGATGTGATATAAAAGAAGTGTCTGTAATATTAGAAGCAATTAAAAATTTGTCAGCTATACATTCATTAGTTTCTAGACTTACAACACCATATAAATTATGTTTAATACGTTTTATATAGCCTTTTTCTAAATAGTTTTGTAAAAGCATTTTTGCTAAATTATCATCATTTATCATAGTTGCAAAATCTTTTCTGTTAAAAACTTTATATTTTGTTAATTCATTTAAATATTTCATCACTACCACCAATGATATTATATCAAATTAAAAAGAAGAAATCAAATAGAAAGGTTAATTTTTTACTCTGTAAGGTAATTTTTATTACCTCTCAAAGAAAATTTTAAACCTTTTAAAAATTAATTAGTTGTCTATCTTTAGCAACAAGATAAGAAATTAACTCAAAACATTAGTTTTTTGTAAATTTAATCTTACGAAGCTAGGTAACCAAGCTCAAACAAAAAGGAGAAAAATATGGGTAGAAATAAAGTAAAAAAAATATTATGTCCTATTTGCAGTGGCTATTATTTTGAAAGTCTTTCTGATGAAGAGATTAAAGAAGGAATATAGATGGAAAATGAAAAAAGCCGAACTTAATAGGTTAATTGAAGAAGGATTAATATCAAAAGAAGAATTAGAAGCTGAAATTTAATAATTAAAGTAAAGAAAAAGCCTATTATTGCAAATAGACTAATAATTTAATGAATCAGGATCAAGTAAGAAATCAAATAAACTCATGATAATAATACCATCATTAGTATAATGTTTACGACCATAATCATATGTGATAATTATCTTTCTAAAATTATCTTTAATGTTTAAAAGAGATCGTGTTTCTTGAAGGTATTTTTCTTCATCATATAATGAATATGCTGATTGAATATATAATCGTTTATCAATTAGGTTGCATACAAAATCAACTTCTAATGTCTTTCTAATTTGTGTTTTGTTTTCATCTCTAACAACCAAAGGAACTTCACCAACATCTACATTATATCCCCTAATTAATAATTCGTTATAAATTAAGTTTTCCATTAAATGAGTTTTTTCATTTTGACGGAAGTTAATAGAAGCGTTTCTAATGCCAAGATCTGAAAAATAATATTTACTTGGAGTATCAATATATTTTCTGCCTTTAATATTATAACGAATTGCCTTATGTATTAAAAATGAATCAGTTAAATATTCTAAGTATTTGCTGATTGTTGGAACGGACAAGTTTATGTTTTTAACACTTTTAAAGGTATTAGATAGTTTAGTTGGGTTTGTTAATGAACCAATAGAAGAAGAAACAATATTTACTAATTCTTTTAATTCATTATTGTTGGTTAAATTGTTTCTATTGATAATATCTTTTAAGTAAGTTTCAATAAAGAGGTTATGTAAAAAGTTGGATTTAGCTTCATGTGTTTGCATTGATAATATTAAAGGAATACCACCATATGTTAAGTATTCTTCAAGAGCAGTCATTCTATCAATATTTCTAGCTTCAAAGAATTCTTTAAAAGAAAGTGGATAAATATGAACTTGATCACCACGTCCTCTAAATTCTGTTATTACATCTTTAGATAAAAATTTAGCATTACTTCCGGTAACATAAATATCAACATTATCAAGTCTTAATAAACCATTTAAAACAGCTTCGAATTTACCAAGAAGTTGAATTTCATCTAATAAAAAATAATACATATCTGAATCAACAACTTTACCTTTTAAATAAGGGGAAGTAACTTTCGGATTTTGGTATTCTTCATTATCAAAATCATCAAAGTTAAGTTCTATGATGTGGTCTTCTTTTACACCTTCAGATAGTAAATGATTTTTAAAAAGTTTAAATAAAAGAAAAGATTTTCCACATCTACGAATTCCAGTAATCACTTTGATTAAACCATTATGCTTTCGTTCAATCAATTTGTTTAAATATAAATCTCTTTTAATTATCATAGTTGCACCTTACTTTACAAAATTGTCACAAGTTACGCTTTACAAAAATATTATACCAAAAAAACCTTAAAAAGCAAGTATAACACTTTACAAAATTGTCACAAGTTACAAAAAATAAAAACACATTTACTATATTATATATTATTTTAAGTAAGAATTTTGCAGAAATATAATATAAGGTTTAAAAATATTTTAATTAAAAATTAATTAGTTGTCTATCTTTATCAACAAGATAAGAAATTTACTCAGAACATTAGTTTTTTGTAAATTTAATATTACGAAGCTAGGTAACCTAGCTCGAACAAAAAAGAGGAAAAATATGGGTGAAATAAAGTAAAAAAAACATTATGTCCTGTTTGCAGTGGTTATTATTTTGAAACTCTTTCTGATGAAGAGATTAAAGAAGGAATAAAGATGGAAGATGATTTTTGCACAGTATGTGGATGGCATTATGTTGAAGAACAAATAAATAATCACTCATTGATATCAGAAATTAATAAGATGTCATTTGATGATTATAAAAAAAGGTATACATATGTGTAAGAAAACATGTCAAACAAAACTACAAAAGTAATAACAAGGAATATATTCTATTTATTTAGCCTATAATTTCGGAATAATTAGAGTATGAGTTAAAGAAATATCATAGTTGTATACAAATTGTAGACAACTAAAATTAATTATGATATAATTTATGTATGATTAAACATTCGATTAGAACATTTTTAAACAAACAGGTAAGAGCAATTTGGGATAATGAAAATAATAAGTGGTGGTATTCCGCAACTGATATTGTTTTTGCTTTAACAGATTCAAAAAATCCAAGAATATACTGGAATGCCATAAAAAGAAGAAATCCAGAGTTGAATACATTTTGTAGACAACTAAAATTATATTCAAATGATGGCAAAAAATATCTGAATGATGTGATTGATGAGTCTGGTGTTAAAAGACTTGGTATCATCTTGAAAAACAAAAACAATCTAGATTTTAATAATTGGGTTGCTGGAAGTATGGATCCAATAGATGAGCAGAGCAAAAGGAAGGCTCAAACTTTATTTGAATCTAATATATTAGATTTATTATATGTAGGTAAAACCAAATTGTTACAACAAATACATGCTTATTTATTTGAAGGTATCTATGATTTTGCAGGTCAAATTAGAACTAAAACTATATCTAAAGCCGGTTTTGTTTTTGCTAATGGTGATTATTTGTCACAAGTGCTACTTGATATCGATAAAATGCCTGATGATACATTTACAAAAATAATAGATAAGTATATTGAAATGAATATTGCTCATCCATTTATGGAAGGCAATGGAAGATCTACTAGAATTTGGCTTGATTTATTATTGAAAGAAAGAATTCAAAAATGCATTGATTGGTCTAAAATTGAAAAAAATGATTACTTAAATGCGATGAAATTAAGTCCAACAAATTCTAAACCTATATTCGATTTATTAAATAAAGCATTAACTGATAATATTAAAGATAGAGATATATTTATGAAAGGAATAGATTACTCATATTATTATGAAGAGGAGGAATAGATTAATTGATAAGCAACTCATCTAATTCCAAATTAAATATGTAATCCATGCAATAGAAGAACAATAAAGAAAAGCCAACTGAAAATCAAAA
Source organism: uncultured Coprobacillus sp. (assembly GCA_964385755.1). Classification (GTDB taxonomy): domain Bacteria; phylum Bacillota_I; class Bacilli_A; order ML615J-28; family CAG-698; genus CAG-698. Next base: position 111,953 of record CAYLPZ010000003.1, on the reverse strand, counting down.
CTGTTGGCTTTATATAATAATACTTTAACATAGATTTATTAAAGAGAAAAATATTATGTAAAAGTGGGAAAAAATGAGATAAAATAAATTATGGAAAATTTATTTTTTAGATAATTGTAAAAGGAGATATATAAATGAAAAAAATCATATTTTTTATTACTTGTTTTATTTTTATTATAACAATGATTGGTTGTAGAAGTGATCAAGAAGTATCAGAAGAATTTTCAGAAAAAGTATATAATATAGTTGATGTAAATGAACTAGAGATAAAAGATATTCACTTAAGACAACAAGGAAATTTTTTCGGGCCTAATGTATATATAATTGATAAAGAAGCAAACGAAGATAATAAAGTTGTGATAAAAGCATCTGTTGATTTACTTGAGGAAATTAGTGTTAACAAGATTGGTAATGAATTAATTATTTCTGGAAATAAATATAAAAACTATGTTACTAAAAAAATAGAGATTTACGTTTATGGATATACTTTTAATGAAATTGATCTTGCAAATGTTACAGGAAGAATATCTAAAAGCTCTATGTCAATTACTAAGTTAGATTTAGACTTTTCAGGTGCTTCAAGTGTTATAGTCGATGAAATTGAAACACAAGAATTATTTATTAGTTTAAGCGGTGCATCATCAATGAAAATTGAGCATATAAAAGCTATAGAGGCAGATATTGATTTAAGTGGAGTATCTAGTTTAGTTTCAAATACGAACATATTTGAAAATATCGATGTTGAGCTTAGTGGTGCCTCATATGCTGAAATTATTGATAGTAGTATTAATAATTTAAAATTTAAATTAAGTGGTGCATCAAAAATTATTACTTCTGGCATTGCAACATATGGTTCAATTGATGCATCTGGTGCATCAAGTGTTAAAATGTTTGATATGACGTTAAATAGTGGTAAAGCAACTATTTCTTCCGCATCTTTATTAGAACTATCGTTTATATCTTTGTTTGAAGCAAAACTATCCGGCGCAAGTAAACTTGAATACGAAACTTTAGATGGAATAATGGATGTAGTTAGTAGCGGCGGAAGTACAGTAAATAAAAAATAGTTGATAATCGAACAAATGTAGTATTATTTTAATACTATGTTTGTTTTTTATTTTTAGCAAAAAGCATAGCATTAATTATTTTTAATATTAATTTATCGTAAAAAGTGATAAAATATATATAAAGGAGAATTAATGAAATGTTATTTATTTGTTATTCAAAATGTTCAACATGTAATAAAGCTTATAATTTTTTACAAAATAATAATATAGATGTAATCAAAAGAGATATAATTACCGAAAATCCAACGTATGATGAATTAAAAAAGTGGTATAAGATGTCTTCACTTCCTTTGAAAAGATTTTTTAATACAAGTGGAGTAGTTTATAAAGAAATGAATCTAAAAGAAACACTTGTTAATATGAGTGAAGAAGAAATGCTTATTTTACTTTCTAGCAATGGTAAATTAGTAAAAAGGCCACTTTTAGTTTGTGAAGAAAATGTTTTAGTTGGATTTGATGAAAAAGAATGGAAAGAAAAACTAAGTCATTTGAGGAAATAAAATGAATAATGCAATTATTGATAATGTAAAAATAGCAGTAGAAAAATTTTTAAAAAATGATAATACTGGTCATGATTATTATCATACAAAAAGAGTATATAATCTTGCAAGAAAAATCGCTATAAAAGAAAAAGCAGATATTTATATAGTTTCATTAGCATCACTACTTCATGATGTTGATGATTATAAGATATTTGATACTTATGAAAATAAAAACAACGCAAGAAAAATATTAAATAGTGAGAATGTATGTGAAGAAGATATTAATAGAATATGTGAAATAATAGAAGAAGTATCTTTTAAAGGCAGTGAAAGCAAAGAACCAAGTTCTATTGAAGGAAAGTGTGTACAAGATGCTGATAGAATAGATGCTCTCGGCGCAATCGGAATTGCAAGAACTTTTGCTTTTGGTGGGTCACGTAACAGGCCTATTTATGATCCATTAAATAGACCTATTATGAATATGACAAAAGAAGAATATCAAAAACGCTCTAGTACTTCTACAAGTATTAATCATTTTTATGAAAAATTATTACTCTTAAAAGATATGATGACAACAAGCGAAGGAAAGAGGATTGCTTGTGAAAGACATGACTTTATGATAACATTTTTAAATGAGTTTTACAAAGAATGGAATGAATAATCGACTATAATTGTATATTGAGAAAAATAAATAAAAGTATTATAATAATATATATATAAACAAAAAATAATAAAGAAGGAAGTAATAATGATGAAGAAAGTATTAGTAATTAGTACAAGTTTGCGTTCAGGAAGTAACTCAGAACTACTTGCTTTAGAATGTCAAAAAGGAGCAATTGAAGCAGGACATGAAGTTGAACTAGTTTCATTAAAAGGAAAAAAATTAAATTTTTGTATTGGATGTTTATCTTGTAAGAAAACTCAAAAGTGTATTCATCAAGATGATGTTAAAGAAATATTAGAAAAAGTCAAAAATTCAGATGTCATTGTATTTTCTACTCCAATTTATTATTATGAGATGAGTGGACAAATGAAAGTCTTGTTAGATAGACTTAATCCTTTATATTACTCTGATTATAAATTTAGAGAAGTATATATGATTGCTTGTGCTGCAGATACAGAAAAGGATACTTTTACAAAAGCCTACCAAGGATTGCAGGGTTGGGTTGATTGCTTTGAAAAAGCAAGCTTAAAAGGCATATTATCAACAGGAGGAGCAGAAAATCCAAAAGATGTTCTACAACTTGATAGAGTTATGGCAAAAGCTTATGAACTAGGTCATAATATATAAATATAATTATTTAAAAAAAGCTAATAATATATAAAGAAAAGGAAGTAATGTAAAATGATTAAACTAGATATTATATCAGGTTTTTTAGGAGCTGGTAAAACAACACTTATTCAAAAACTATTCGCAGAAGCTTTTAAAAAAGAGAAAATAGTACTTATTGAAAATGAATTTGGAGAAATTGGTGTCGATGGTTCTTTCTTAAAAGAATCAGGCATTAATATTAAAGAAATAAATAGTGGTTGTATATGCTGTTCATTAGTTGGTGACTTTAATAAATCATTAGATGAAGTAATAGAAAAATATGCACCAGAACGTATAATTATTGAACCATCTGGAGTTGGAAAACTATCTGACATTAAAAAAGCTTGTGCAAAGCATAGTGACAAACTTGTTTTAAATATTGTTGCAACTGTTGTAGATGGTGGAAAAGCTAAAATGTATGCACGAAACTTCGGTGAGTTCTTTATCGATCAAGTTTCTGAAGCTAATACAATAGTGGTTGCGAAAGTAGATAAGATAGATGTGAATAAACTTAATGAAACATTAGAAGTTTTAAAATCAATTAATGGTAATTCTACAATTATTACAACATCTCTTAAAGAGTTAGATGGTGAAAAATTATTATCTACTTTAGAATCAAAAGTTGATTTACTAAACACAATGCTTGAAGACTTACAAAAACAAGCGAAAGAAGATAGACATCACCACCACCATGAGGGAGAATGTGATGATCCAGAATGCTCATGTCACCACCATCATCACGATGAAGATGAACATGAATGTTGTCACCACCATCACCATGATGAAGATGAAGAACATGAATGTTGTCACCACCATCACCATGATGAAGATGAAGAACATGAATGCTGTCACCACCACCATGAGAAAGATGATGAACATGAATGCTGTCACCACCACCATGAGGGAGACGAACATGAATGTTGTCACCACCATCACCACGATGAAGATGAAGAACATGAATGCTGTCACCACCATCACCACGATGAAGACGAACATGAATGTTGTCATCACCACCACCATGAGGGAGAATGTGATGATCCAGAATGTTCATGTCATCATCACCACCACCATGAGGGAGAATGTGATGATCCAGAATGTTCATGCCATCATCACCATGATGCTGATGAAGTATTTACTAGTTGGGGAATCGAAACAGCTAAAGCAAAAAGTAAAGAAGAACTTACTACTTTCTTAGAGGCTTTAAAAGATGAGTCAATAGGTGAAGTTTTAAGAAGTAAAGGTATTATTAAAGCATCAGATAATGAAAAATGGTATTATTTTGATTATGTTGCTGGGGACTATGAAATTCGTTTAGGCGATGCTGATTATACTGGTAGAGTATGTGTTATTGGTTCGCATCTTGATGAAGATAGAATTAGCAATCTATTTAACAAATAGAAGGTGATTACCTTGAGAGCAATTCCTACATTTATCGTTAATGGATTTCTTGAGAGTGGAAAGACAACATATATTGAAGAAACAGTCACAAGTGATAATTTTTATAAAAATGGAAAAACATTAATTATTACTTGTGAGTTTGGTGAAGTTGAGTACAATTTAGAAAAACTAAAAAATTATAATACAGTTGTAAGAGAGATCGAAAAAGTTGAAGACATTAATAAAGATGTTATTGAAGACTTTGTTCGAATTGATAGACCTCAACGTATCGTCATTGAAATGAATGGTATGTGGGATTTAACTAAAATTAAATACCCAAGAATATGTATGGTATGCCAACAAATTACAATGATTGATGCTAACTCATTTTCAGTTTATTATAATAATATGCGACAAAAAGTAAGTGAGATGATTAGAGGTTCTGAAGTTGTTATTTTTAATCGTTGTGAAGATGAGAAGTCTCTAGCAAATTTTAAAAGATCACTGATGATGATTAATAAAGATGCAATGTATGCATTTCAAAGAACAGATGGTTCATTCATTAGTTATTTAGAAGATGAACTTCCTTTCAATGTTAATGCGGATGTGATTGAGATTGAAGATAACGACTATGCAGTTTGGTACATGGATACATTTGATAATCTTGATAGATATTTAGGTAAGCAAATTGTGTTCAATGCAATTATTTACACTTCTCCAGAACTTCCAAAAAATACATTTATTCCTGGAAGAAGCGTAATGAATTGTTGTGCAGAAGACATTCAGTTTTATGGGCACCTTGCATATAATGACTTAGGATTAAAACTTAACAAAGGTGATTGGTATCATATTGTTTGTACACTTGATGTCAGTTACAATAATCCTCAAAAGCAAAAAGAAATTGTTATTCATCCAATTTTGATGAAACAAATCGCCCCACTTAAAAAACCAGTAATAAGTTAATGTTATTTTAATAGTAAAAATCATTCATTTCGGATGATTTTTTTGATTGATAAAAATAACAATTGTTTATTATTACATAAAATGATAGAATAAGTAATAGTAAATGATATTTATAGAAAAGGAAAAACATGATTATGAATAAAAAGATATTACATTATTTAGCTTTGATATTCTTTTTGTGTTTACTCTCAAGTTGTGAGATAGGACATAAGCATACATTTGATATTAAAGAAGAAACAAGTGAATATTTAGCTTATAAGACAATATGTGGTGAAAAACCTCATTATTATTATCATTGTGAATGCGGTGAGATATCAAGTGATACCTTTGAAGGTAGTACTATTTATGAACATCAGATGATTCTAATAAGCAGAAAAGAACCAACATATTTTACATATGGAGAAGAAATGTATCAATGTAGTATATGTGGATATGGCAGAGGCAACTCTCTTCCACGTATTGCTTTTCCTAGTACTATTTTCGAAACAGAAAATTTTAGAAATATAGTAATAGGTAACGAATATACAATTTGTGGAATTGTAACAGATGAATTTCTGATAAAATGTAAAAGTGAAGACGAAATAGAGTTTACGCTATCACCATCATTAATACCTCTTGAGATAAGTATTAATAAAAATGATTTTATTGTAGTTAGAGGAAAAATTGAAAGTAATAATGAAGGCTATTTTCTAAACGATTATTCTGTTTTACAACATAATGATACAGTGCTTTCAAAATTAGAAGCAATTTATCATGATGAAATTGAATATTTTTCGGAAGGAAAATATCAAACTGGAAACTTTGGGTCTTTATATAGCTATGGACATGAGTTTGTGTTCATTCGCATTTCAGATTGTACTATCATATCATCAAATGACATGAATTATGATGCAATCCCTGGAACATTTCAAAATAAAACCGCTTATGGTGACATTGAATCAATAGATATAACATATCAATGCAGTTCTGGCTTTAAAGTTGGTTATTCGGAAGATTATTTATTTTATAATTATATTGATGCACCCAAAGCTGATTATGAGGATACGATTAATTTTGAACTAAAAGGTGCCGATTACTTTAGAATTGAAACAACTATTGATGACATCACTTTAGTAAAAATAGTAATACATTACTGTACTAAAGTAATTAATGAAATAGAAAGAAAAAATGTTGGAGAAGAAAGAAAAAGAATTAATTTAAAACCTTATGAAGGATCTTTAGTACCTGGTGTATCACAAGTAACGTATCCAACAAGCGTAACATACACTGATAGTGGATATGTTGTAAATGAAGAAAAAACATATACATATTACACACCAGCATATGTGCTTGAAAATATTAGTTCTATGAAAGATGCTATGATGGTTGATCCTATTGATGTAATAAATTATTATATTGCTTTTAATTCTTTCCCCGCAAATTATGCAAAATCAAAAAACTATCGAGAGATTTTTAATATATTTGGATTGAATGCTCGTCAATATTCAACGTATTCTCGTACTGATGGTTATGTAAATGCAATTCCATTTAAAGGTGGAGAGTATCATGAGTTTGATATTGATCTTGATGGTACTTATGTTTCATCATCTGGTAAAGTGAATAGAGGAGTAGGTCGAGTTGTAATTTTCGAAAATGGTTTTGATGCGAAAGGATATAATGATGTTTGTGTCGCAGTGTTCACAGATACACATTATTTAACTTTCCAGGAATATTATAATGATGGATCATTTTCTAGTAGATTCAACGCAGAAGGTATTTATAGTGCGTATTTCTATAGTCAAGCAGAAGCAGTAGAAATGCAATAATAATATTTATTTTTATCCCAAAGTATGATATAATAATTATTAGTAAAAATTAAATTAAATATAAGGAGAAAAATTATGAGTGTTACACCTTTACAAAAAGCTAGATATTCTTATGTTCCAAAACTTCCTGGTATGTTAAGAAATGGTATTTCACAAATTACTGTAAAAGAAGGAAATGAAACACAAAGTGTAGCTGATCAAGAAAAAATTAAAGCATTATTTCCTAATACATATGGAAAAAAAGAAATCACGTTTGCTAAGGGAGAGAATACTTCTGTTTCTAAGAAACAAGTTGTAGGTGTTATTTTATCAGGTGGTCAAGCTCCTGGTGGACATAATGTTATTTGTGGTTTGTATGATGCTTTAAAACAAACAGATAAAGAAAATATACTTATTGGCTTTAAAAATGGACCAAGTGGATTAATTGAAAATGACTATTTAGTATTTGATGATGCATATATTGATGCATATCGTAATACTGGTGGTTTTGATATTATTGGTTCTGGCAGAACAAAACTTGAAACAGAAGCACAATTTGAAGTAGCTGCTAAAGTATGCAAAGAACATGGCATCACTGCAATTGTTATCATTGGTGGTGATGATTCAAATACAAATGCGGCTGTACTTGCTGAATATTTCGCAAGAACTAATGCTGGTGTACAAGTTATTGGTTGTCCTAAGACTATTGATGGTGATTTAAAAAATGAAGATATCGAATGCTCATTTGGCTTTGATACTGCTACAAAAACATATAGTGAATTAATTGGTAATATTGAGCGAGATGCAAATTCTGCTAAAAAATATTGGCACTTTGTTAAAGTAATGGGACGTAGTGCATCTCATGTTGCACTAGAATGTGCATTAGAAACTCAACCTAATATTTGCTTAATCTCTGAAGAAGTTGCAGAGAAGAAAATGGGACTTTCTCAAATTGCTAACTATATCGCTGATTCTGTAGAAACAAGAAGTAACAATGGCATGAATTTTGGTGTTGCTATTATTCCTGAAGGCTTAGTTGAATTTGTTCCTGAGTTTAAAGTATTAATTTCTGAAATAAATGAAATGCTTGCTGGAAGCAAACAAGATGCTTTCAATGCTTTACAATCATGGGAAGAAAAGTATGCATTCATTGAAAAAGGATTAACAAAAGCATCTATGGCTGTATTTGCTTTATTACCACAAGGAATTCAACAACAATTATTCTTAGAAAGAGATCCTCATGGAAATGTTCAAGTTTCATTAATTGAATCTGAAAAATTATTCTCTGCTTTAGTTAAAGATAAATTAGCTGAAAGAAAACAAAAAGGTACATATAAAGGTAAATTTAACCCAATCCACCATTTCTTTGGTTATGAAGGAAGATGTGCATTCCCATCTAATTTCGATGCAGACTACTGCTATTCACTTGGTTACAATGCATTTATGCTTATCCAATATGGATACAATGGTTATTTATCAAAAGTATCTAATCTTTCTAAACCTGCTGAAGAATGGGTTGCTGGTGGTATGCCAATTACTAAAATGATGAATATCGAAAGAAGACATGGAGAAGATAAACCAGTTATCAAAAAAGCATTAGTTGAACTTGATGGTAAACCATTCAAATACTTTGCAGAAAACCGTGAGAAATGGGCTATAGAAACTTGTTATGTATTTCCTGGCGCAATCCAATATTATGGACCAAGTGAGGTATGTGATTTAACAACAAGAACTTTAGCTTTAGAAAAAGGCGAAAGTAAATAGGTATAATAATAAAACATAATAGTTTTCACTATTATGTTTTTTTACTTGAATTAATTAGCTATTCACTTTATAATATAAATCAAGGAGGGGTTTTTAATGTTAGAATATAAGAATGATGAATTAATTAAAAATCTTGCAAATAATCTTTTTAATGAATTAAAAAATAAAATGAATTTTTATATAACTCCTATTATTATTACTCCAAATTTAAAGATTGAAGAGCAACTTAAATATTTATGGCTTAATGATGATAATGGCATATTAATGAACGTATCATTTAAAAGATTAAAACCTTTTTTTCTCGAACAATTATCTAATGAAAATAGGTATCGTCTTGCTAATAACAGTGATTTTCGCGTTGCTATTGCAAAGGTTTTAGAAGATCCTTTAGTAACTTCTTTAATGCCAGATAATATAAAAAGGTATATATATGATAAAGATAAATACCATCCAATAAAGTTTTATGATTATATCACAAAGATGGTTGAAGTGTTCAATGAATATGAAAGTGAACTTTATGATGTTAGCGATTCATTTCAAAATATTTTATACCGAAAATCAATAGAATATTTACAAAATAATGGATTAACAACTCTTAGGAATTTATTTGAAGATAGTAATATTATTCCAAATGATAATCCAGTTTATATATTTGGTTTTTCAAAACTAGATAAATTATCAAAAGAGATTATTAATAAACTAAGTATCTCAAATAATATTAAAGTATATGAGACTAAAGAGAGTGAAAAAACAGAAGCAAAGATAACATTTAGTTCTTGCCCTTCTATACTTAGGGAAGTTGAAGTAATGCATTCACACATTTGCTCTCTACTTAGAGAAAAGAATGTTAAGTATAGTGATTTCTTGGTTTTAGCACCAAATATCACAAATTATCAGTCAACAATTAATCGAGTTTTTAATCAAGACGATAAGAATTATCCAAAAATACCATATAATATCTTAGATATGAAAAAAGAAGATAGCTCCTTTATTAATGCTCTTTCAAGGCTAATGGATATTATTACTAGAAAAACATATACTCGATATGATATCTATGAATTATTATCAAATAAATTAATACAAAAGGCAAGGGACATAACTAGTGATGATGCATTAGTCCTTATGCAATGTTTAGTTAATATGAATGCATATCGCAATCATGAAGAAAAATTAGATTTTGAATATGCTAAGAAAAGAATGCTATTATCTAAATTAATTAATAATAATATAACTGTAGAAAATAAAGGAATAATAGATAATCATTATTACTTGCCATTTTCAAATATTAGTCTTTCAGATGATGTTATTGTTAAATTTATTGATCTTATTGATGATTTATCATCACTAATAAAAAACTTAAATAAAGATATTTTGACTTCTGAGTATTTTGATGCTTTTATTGAAGAGATGAACAAATGGTTATTTGTTACAAATAATCAAAGTAGTTTAGAAAATGTATTTTACAAAAATTTGCTTAAAGAAATAAACAAATGGAAATATTCGCACACAAGTAAAGTGCTAGTTAAGACATTCATTTATGCTATTTTAGATGCAACTTCAAAATCAATAATGCAAAAGGGGACTATGTTTACTAGTGGAGTTACATTCACTAATTTGAATGATGATGCAAACTACACTTCAAAATATATTTTTATGCTAGGGATGAGTTCAAAAAACTATCCAAGCAAGAAAAGTAGATCAGAACTTTTTTTGAATATTAAAGAAGATACTTCTATCAAAGATGGATGTACAATAGTTAATAAACTTATATCAAACGCTAAAGAAGTGTTTATTAGTTATGTTAATGTTAATTTAACGACATTAGAGGAATATTTTCCTTCCGAAGCTGTATCAAATTATATTACAAGTAACAACATTACAACGTATAAACTTGATGAGGATAGAAAATGGGGAACATTATATACAAAGCTTGAGTATATGAATAAAGGTTACTACACAAAACTATTAGAGGAAGATGAAGATAATATTAGAATAGAAGATGAAGGAGCCTTACTTGAACAAAGTAAAAAAATGAAATTAAAGGACCTTGAAGAGTTCTTAAAAGATCCATTTGTTCACCACTTAAAACGTTTATTTGAAAAAACAGATGATTATTTTGAAAAAATAAAGTGTGAATATGAACCATTTAGTCTTGATAATCTACAACAATTTAACATTTATAATAAAATAGCAACTAGTCTTCTTAAAAATGAAAACCCATCAGATGTTTTTAATAGTAATAAAGAATTAAATACAATGGATTACACTTTACACTCTGGTAAAATAGGTGAAATTGAATTTCAAAAAGAAAAAGAAAAGGCTATAAAAATAAAAGATGATATTATAAGTAAGTATGGACAATCTTTAGTTGTAACAAATTTAAATGATCTAGAAATAGACCTTATCATTGATAATCAAAGTATATTAAAGTGGACAATTGAATATGATAAAGAATTTGTAAAAGTTACAAGTGGAAATGATATAAAATATGCTCTTATCAATGATAATAGTGTAAATGAGATTAGGTTATATCTTATTTCACTTGTTGACGTTGCATCAGATGTTTATGAAGATAAAGAATATAATATTTTTATTAATGGAAGAGAAAAATGTGATTACACTTTAACAAAGAAAGAAGCAAAACATTATTTAAATAATATTTATTTTGCTTATTATGACTTTGATAATATCTATTCTGCTCCATTTAGCATGGTAAAAGGTAATGCAAACTATGATAAATATAAAGATTTTATATATAACATACAAAATAGTAGCGCTTGGAAATACTTTGAACATAGAGATATGATTGATTTTTACAAAGATTTAGGTTATAACGAAAGTAATTACTTAAATCTATGGAAAGAGATTAGGGAAAGGCAAAAAAGTTTGATGAAATTCTTGGAGGTTTTAGATGATAAACAAGATAGATAATTATTATATTGAAGCCTCTGCTGGGACTGGTAAGACTTATAACATTATCAAAATGTTAGAAGTTTTCACAGAAGAAATAAGCTTAGATAAAATACTGATATTAACTTACACAGAAAAAGCAGTGGGAGAGCTTAAAGCTCGCGTCCGTAGATCAATAAAGTCAGATAAAAATAGTGAAATCTATACATTTCATGCTTTTTGTCAAAGAATGCTTTATGAGTATGCTATTGCCTCTAACCAACCAATGAGCTTAGATGTGACTAGTGGTGTGGAATTTGATAATTTTTTGGAGTCATATATTAGAGATACAAAGATATTTAACTATATTGAAAAGTTTTATGAATATGATATCAATATAGATACGTTAAAGAGAAATCTAAAAACAGTAGTTAATCTATATTATTTAGATAAAGATTACAAAGAACGTAAAGAAATCGTATCAATTGATAAAAGTATATTGAATGATGTTGATTTAGATTTTATTATTGATATGATTGATTCTAATAATCTTGATGAATTTATTTCTAAAAACAAAAGGTTTAAAGAAATATATGATGTATTATCAGATAACAATTATCCTAATTTGAATAAATTATTAGTAAACATAAAAGAAGAATTTGATGAAAAGAGGGTAATTAGCTTTAATGGTCATAAGTTTAATAACAATACAATTAAAAAATTTAGTGACTATGAAAAAGAAATGTTTTCGAAAATAAAAACATATAAAGATTATTTTGATAAAAAAACTTTTAATCAAACAATAGTTAAATTATTAATTTTAACATATATAGATGATTTATATATAAGTTGGCAAGAAGAAAAGAAGAAAAGAAAATTGCAATCATTTAATGATATGATAGCATATGTTCGTGAAGAAATATGTAGTGATGGTCCTTTGAAGCAAAAAATAAAAGACAGATACTCTTTAGCAATTATTGATGAATTTCAAGACACAAATCAAAAACAATGGGATATTTTTAAGAAGATATTTTTAGAAGATGAAAATCATCATATAATTGTTGTTGGAGATCCAAAGCAATCAATTTATTCATTTCAAGGAGCAGATTTACATGCATATATCGATGCAATAAAATATTTAAAAGATTATGGGGCTAAACGAGAGTTACTTGATGTTAACTATCGTTCAACACCACAAATGATCGCAGGTTGTAATGATTTATGCAAAGCAAAAAGTTTTTTTGGTGATACTTTTATAAAGTCAAAAGCACCACAAGTAAATGATCAAAAAAGTTTAATGGCCTGTTTTGATGGAAAAGAAATAGAACCAATATGGGTTGTTTATGATGAAGAAAATAAATATTGTGAACCATATAGCTATAGTAAAACTGTTGCAAACTATTTAATAGATATGTGTTCGTATGATGAAAAAGGAAACACAAGGTTACAACTTTTCTATAATGAAAAAGTAAATGACATAATAGTAAAAAAGAAAAGAAATGTGTCATTTAAAGATATTTGTGTACTTGCGAAAACAAGAAGTGAGATGTTTTCTATTGAAAAGGAACTTAGAAAAAATGGAATTCCTTGTATTCGTAATAAAGATGAGTCACTTTTTACAGACAAAGAATGTGCACACTTAATTGCTATTTTTGAAGCATTAGTTAAGGATGATTTTACGCAGTATAATCGAAAAGCATTTAAAAAAGCTCTTTTCACATGCTTTTTTAATAAAAGTATAAGAGAACTCAATTTAGAAAAATATGAACGCAATGATACTGAGGAAATGGAAATAATACTAGAATGGCAGGAACTTGCAAGAAGCAAAAAGTGGGAAAACCTTATTGACTCTATTATTAATGATTCTAAAGTATTATATACACTTAGTGGGCCTGATAATATTCAATCATTGTCAAAGATAAAACAATTATGTAGATACTCATGCGAATATTTATCTAATGATCATGATTTAGTTGATTTAATTCATCATTTAAAAAGCTTTACAAATAAATCAACAAATGATAATGAAAACTGTGGAATAATAGAAAAAGGTACTGATTTTGATGCGGTAAAAATTATGACAATTCATGCATCAAAGGGACTACAATTTCCAATTGTAATTTCAATGGGTGGTGAAAAGGGTCCAATCGATTCTTCTTATAACTTGATTCATGAAGATGAAAAACCTGTTATTTCTTCAAATAAAGAAAAATATTTAATTGAGAACGCCTTAGAATGGAAAAACATATTCTATGTTGATTATACAAGAGCAGAATATTTATTGTTTATTCCGTTTTATAGACCATTAAAAGAGCCATTTTCATTTATCGCAAATACTACAAATGAATTAATCGAAAGTGATAGTAACAACTATCGATTAGTTAATGTTATTAAATCTAGCAATAAATCTTCTAGAACAGAGGATGTTAAGAAAATTCTATCTATAAATTTAGAGAAAGAAAATAAAATAGCAGAAAACGATATTATTGATAGCAAAGAAGAACAAGATGCGATATTAAAAACACTTATAAGAGATAAGTTTGGTAAATTGATTTTTAAACATTCTTATACTTCACTTTCACATAGTAATGAAAGAAGTGATTTTGAAGATGACATAATCGTTGATGATAATAAAAATGTTGATAAAGAAGGAATTGAAATAAAAGATGCAATTTCGATGTATGATCAAAATGCTTTGTTTGTGGAGAGTGATTTTACAAATGAAGAATGCATTAGTTTAAGTAAAGACTTTCCTAAGGGAAATAAAATTGGGACAGCTTTACACAGCATCTTTGAAAGATATGATTTTGATAATATAGATGATGATGCTTTAAAAGAAATTATTATCTCGTCATTTAACGAAGAAGGAATTGAAACAAAAGAGGAATGGATTGAGGATTCTAAAAGAATAGTAAGAGAAGTTCTTTCTTCAAAACTTCCGATAATCCATGGTGCTAACAAAGTTGAAGGGAATATAAAACTAAATTCGCTACCAACAAAGGATTACAAAGCTGAAATGGAATTTATATTTAATAATGACTTATATAGTTTACGAAACTATTGTAATGGTTTTATCGATTTAGTGTTTAAGCGTGGACAGTATTATTCTGTACTTGACTGGAAATCAGATATATTAAATGATTCAGATTTATTAAGCTATAATAATAAAGATATCAAAAAACATGTTGATAATTGTTATTCAATCCAAAGAGTATTATATTCATATACTCTTATAAAATGGCTTAAGAATATTTACAATAATGAAACAGAAGAAGAGATATTTGATAACCACTTTGGTGGTATATATTATGTATTTTTGCGTGGATGTAACAAAGATAGTGGAAATGGAGTATATGCACAAACATGGAAGTCATATAATGAATTACAAAATGCATATCAAAAGATCGTTAAAGACAAAATGTATTAAGGAGGATGGATTTTATGAATTATCAAGAATTTTGTAATTTACTTGTAAAAAATGATTTGTTAAGTCCTATCTGGCAAAAAGTTTGTCAAATGCTTTCTTTAGATATCAGTGAAGATGATGTTTTATGCTTTCTACTTTTATATTTTTCATTTATTGATGATGGAAATACATGTATGTTACTTGATGAGAATGGTATCTTAAATAGATTTTTGGTAAAGTGCCAGGGAAGAAAGGTATTATATGGTGATAATCCAAAGTATAATATTTTAGAGTATGATGTGATTTATGATAATGCATGTGAATTTGTAAAAAAAGCATTAAACTTATTAAATGATAAAAAAAATTCAAGCATATTTGGTGAATATGGTTTATTTGTTATAAAAGATGATTACATCTATACAAGAAAATATTATGAAGCAAAAACATCAATTGAATATGACATTAGAAGGTTGTTTAAAACTACAAATACAACTTTCACTTGTGAATCATATGAAAATTGGTTAGAAAACAAATCTAGTTTTAATTTATCTTTCGGACAGAAAAAAGCAATAGAAGAAGGTATTAATAAAAATTTAATTATTACTGGTGGACCAGGTACTGGTAAAACCACATCAATTTTATTTTTATTAATTAGTTTATTACTACAGAATAGTGAATATGAAATATATTTAGCCGCTCCAAGTGGAAAAGCTTCAGGACGAATGAAAGAAAGCATTTTGGGTGGAATAAGTAGATTAAAAGAAGAGTTTATTTTAAACAATAATGATATTATAGAGAAAATAAAGAAATCAAATGAAGCAACTATTCATCGCTTACTTGCGTATAGTAGTATGACAAATACTTTTTCGAAAAATCGAAGTAATCAATTTGATGAAAATTCGATTTTTATTATCGATGAAGCAAGTATGATTGATATAAATATATTCTCATCTCTTTTAGAAGCTATTCCTACTAATGCAAAACTTTTTATCATGGGTGATAAGAATCAACTTCCATCAGTTGATTGTGGTGCCGTTTTTGGTGATTTATTAAAAATGGATACACTAAAAGATAATATAGTTGCCTTAGATGTATCGATTAGATTTTCAGATAAAACTAAAATATACGCTCTAGCAAACGCAATTAATAATAATCAAGAGTTGCCAGTTTCAAGTAGTGAATGGAAGAACTATGATTCTTTTAAAATAGAGGAAGATAACTTTGTTACAAAACCTATATATTATTACTTAGATAATGATGAAAAAGCCTCTGAAGAAGAAATCATAAAGAAAGTAGTAGGTGTTTGGGCTAAACATTTTTATAAGAATCTACAAGGAAAAGCTAGTAATCTAAGCGAGTATGATTTAGATGTACTTAAGACATTAGAAAGTGAAATTGAACTGTCAAGAATCTTAACTGCTGAGAACGAAGGATTAAGAGGGAATATTAAAATCAATGAACTAGTTAAAAATTTAGTAATAGATAAGACTTACAAGAGTGAATATAATGGTTATTACCCAGGAATGATTATTATGATCACT
Source organism: uncultured Coprobacillus sp. (assembly GCA_964385755.1). Lineage (GTDB taxonomy): Bacteria > Bacillota_I > Bacilli_A > ML615J-28 > CAG-698 > CAG-698. Next base: position 95,368 of record CAYLPZ010000003.1, on the reverse strand, counting down.
AAAAACAACACTACATTAGAAGTATATAATGGAGATACAGGAATAATTGTTTCTTTCGCAGAAGATGATACTTTATACTTAATGCTAAAGAAGACTTCAAAGTTTTATACTGAAGATGGAAAGAGAGAAAATAAGATTTTTAAATTAGGAGAATATTTATTCTATCCTGTTAGATTATTTGCATCTGATGAAATTACATTAGCGTATACTATTTCAATTCATAAATCACAAGGATCAGATTTTAAAAATATTTTAGTTATTCTGCCAAAAAAGAAAGGTCATCCACTTCTTACACGTGAGATTGTTTATACTGCAATCACAAGAACAAAAGGTAATACTTACATTTTGTCAAACCAAGAAAGATTAGAAGAAGGTAAATGTAAAACAATTGAACGAATGACTAATATTAAATAAAAATATGGAGGATGTAAAAAAACCTCAAAATTAAATGGGCTATTATAGCCCATTTATTATATATAAAAAATTAAAACGCTCGGGGAATCCAACCCGGAGCGTTTTTGTGATATAATAATGTGCCGCATTATTACTACATGAAATATTATAACACAAAACAAATTTTTTTGATACCCTCATTTGTAATAAAAGAGAAAGAAGTTTTAAAAATAAATAGATTTTTAGAATTGTTAGAAAAGTCTGGTGTATGTGATTTTCTTAAATCTATTACAGATAAAGAGTTAGAAAAAGGAGGTAGGCCATCATATAATCAATATAATCTTCTGCAAGCCTTCTAAAAGTGCGTTAAAAACGGGTCTATCTAATTTAGTACCCGTGTATTGTTCATCAATTATGGTGGCAGTAGGATATTTGCTCAAAATTTCATTTTTTTGTACCTCTAACCCGTAACCGTCAACTTGTTTTCTAGTACTTACTCTTGTGTACCCATAAATCATAATTTTCACCTCAAATTAAGCAATTTTACACTAATATTTTAAACTATTAATTGTATCTATTGCTTATTTGAGCAACAAAAAGCCACCCCCTTGAGCTTATAAACTCTTGGATGTGGTTTTTTTGTTCTGAGCCGACTTTTAGACTGTTTTTAGAAAATCCCTAATTAAACAGTCCGAAGGTATCCTTCTTTTTTATTGCTCACCGTCTCGATTCCCGTACGGGTCACCAACACTTAACAAAGTCGAACTTTTCACAAATGAGAGGTTCGGCTTTTGTTTTTCGCTCCTTTAATTCGCGCAGAATAGCTCTGTACGGCTTTTCTTTATGTCTTGCAATATTTCTTCAACCTGAAAAATCAAGCCTTAAAACGCTTATATTTGGCTTGCTATTTACGGCACTTTATGCCGCAAAAGGCTATTGATAAGAGAATGGCGTGTGGTAGGCTATCAGCCAACGGCAAATCAAAAGCCCCCAAGGGCTTGGGTATTTGGCTCTTTGCCTGAATACCACACGCCTTGGAGGCTCTTGTCAATAGCACTGTGGAATAAATTGCCGTATATCATTTGATATACAGCGTTATAATAAAGTACCTATTCTTAATTCTAACCGTTTTAGAGTAAAAAGAAAAGCCCTGACTATCGTCAGGACTATCCGTAGATTTTAATGGACTTGTGTAGATAATGTCTGCTCGGTTATCGTATAACACTATCTCTTTTACAAGGTAATTTATAAGCATTTGAGGTTCAAGTTTTAAAGCATCTTCATAAAACTTTCTAATTTCCTTTTCGGTCAATAAAACCGTTTCCTTACTCTGCTCAATGGCAATCTGCTTAATAATTTCTTCTTGCCTTTCTTCATAGGTTTTAAGGTACTGCCCCGTAGATTTTGTAATAACTCCTTGTGCTATCGCTTTCATAGTGTTGTCAATGGCAATCTCAATCTCTCGCTGTTCCCTTTTAAGCTCTGCTAACTTGGAATTTTCTTTTAGGTTTCGCCTTTGCATTTCAAGAATACCGTTAATAATCGTCTGCATATTCATAGGGTCGCTTAACTCTTTTATGGTGTTACCGATTACAAGATTTTCAAGGCAATCCTTTTGAATAGTACCTTTTTTACAGTCCGCTAACTTCGATTTACGACCACGGCATTTATAGTAGTAAAAGCTCGCTCCTGTATGAGATTTAGCATATTCACCGTTGATATTGTTACCGCAATAACCGCACTTTAATTTGTGCTTTAATAGGTAATTGGTTTCTTGACTGCGACTACCACGTTTATTACGTTCTAATATGGCTATTACTCGGTTGAAAATAGGTTCGTCAACTATCTTGGGGTACATATTGGTTATAACTTCGTCGTTAATTCTATAAACTCCTATGTACTTTTCGTTGCGCAGTATTCCGTAAACTGTGTTCATCGCAAACGGCTTACCACGGTAGGTCTTACCCATATCGGTCAAAGCCTTAACAATATCTTTGACGATTACGCCCTTTGAAAATTCGTCGTACATATATCTGACAACTTCGGCTCTTTCTTCGTCAATTACAACCTTTCGTCCGTCTATTTTATATCCATACGGAACGCCACCGCCTTGGTAATAACCTTTTAATCTTGTTTCTTTCATACCACGCTTAACCTTTTGAGAAAGCTCTGCGGAATAGTATTGGTTCATTCCTTCAAGTAGGCTTTCAAGGATAATTCCTTCGGGGGTGTCTGGTATGTTCTCCATAGCGGATATAACCTTAACACCGTTATCTCTTAACGTTTTCTTGTGAATTGTAGCTTCGTACTTATTTCTTGAAAACCTATCAAGTTTGTAAACGAGTACGAAATCCCATTCACGCTTTGCGCTGTCTTTAATCATTTTCTTAAAATCAGGACGATTGTCATTCGTACCTGACATAGCTTGGTCAATGTAGGTGTTAAGAATTAGAATATCATTCCTTTTGGCATATTCCTGACAAACTCTCAACTGACCCTCGATTGATTGTTCGGTTTGCTTATCGCAAGAGTATCTTGCATATATAACTGCTTTTTTCATTCTTAATTTAAACTCCTTTTAAAATAGATTTTTAACTTTTGTCTTTCGACAAGGGGCGAACAAACGGAAAGCCATTGTTTAGCGTTTTTTATGGCTTATTCCTGCGCTGATGCAAGGGCTACGAAAGTAGTGCATTTTACCCTTGCAACAGCGTGGGTTTTCGTTTACGCTCTGCAAGTCGATAGACAAAAACTCTTGGTCAGTTACTTTTCGGCATTTTTTCTATGACTTCGGGACTGACCTTTCCCAAAATCTCGCCGTCCGTAATGCAGGTGAAATCGTCTGAAAGTATAAATTTGTATTCATTCTCGTCATCACCATAAGGGCAGAGTATATCTTCTTCCAAAATGTCCGCTACGATATAGCTCTTTAACCCCCTTGAATAAACGACCTTTTCGTCATTCTTGGTTATGTATTTGAGCATATAGTAAACGCTGTTCTCGACTTCGATTTGATGTGAAATCTTGTCGAAATCGTTACGCCCAAACCGCTCGTTGAAAAACGTATTTTGATTAGTAACCTGCCGTTTATGAGCTTTAAAGCTGAAATCGTTACGTTCTTCAAACTCTCCAACCATACCGTCGGGCGGTATATAGACCAAAGCGTGAAAGTGTAATCTTCCGTTATCTTCACCACGTTCCCAAGCTCCGATATATCTCCAACCCTTTCGTGTAGCCAAATGGTATAAACAGTTCATTAACTGCTTTCTGAAACTCTCTTCGGTCTGCTTGCCGTCCGCATAGGTAAAAGTGCAAAAGTAGTGCCATTGCTGTAAATACGCCTTTCGCTTTAACCTTTTAAATCTTTCAATGCGGTTGCGGTTAAGCCGTTCAAACTGCGTTTCTACAAATTCCGTAGCTTCGCTTTCGCTGTCAAAGTGGGGTAAAAACTCTTTCAAAAGGCTTTCTTTTTTCTTCGAATTTCTACCCTTTGTTGTCTTGTTAAACGACTTTTCAAACTGTTCAACCGTGGGGTCGTCCTGCGCCTTAATGCTCTTTCTTCGCCGTTTGGAACTTCGTTCGGTATGGCGAATAGCTATCCAATGTCTGCCGTCAAAGTAAACCTTTGCGCCGATTAAGTTCATTTTCTATCACCCCCTTTTACAAGCTCCGTTATTCGCTTTAATAGGGTGGCGTAGAATACCGCCTGTTCACTCTCGGATAATGCCGAAATGTTCGGCTTTCCGATACTCCTGACCTCAATGTCTTTTTTTGTCTTGTTTTCCTGCAAATTTCTGTCCTCCGTTTCGAAAATTTGCACGAAAAAAGGGCGATGTACAAAATCTTACGAGAACTTAATCTCATAAAACTTTGTACATCGCCCGTTAAAATTAAGAGAATATTATATTCCCTTAATAGAATAAGAGTGTGCTATCTTCTCTCTTATCAAAACGCAACTCTGCACCTTTTCTTTGTTGGGGGTGAACCGGCTTTCGCTTAATCGCTACTTTGCTCCTTAACTTAACCTCTGGTCTGCTGTTTTAGCTGCACAATAGATTTCCTATTGACGCAGTTCCAATATTAAATTGCACTCGCACTTTTTTGTGCGTTTGATTATTATATAACCAACAATTTTAAAAGTCAAACAAATGTTTGTATATTTTTTAAAAAAATTTTTCAGTTATGAACAAAGCGAGCGGAATTAGGGTTAATCTCTGCGACGATTAAGCGGAAAAGCCCCACCGCCAACAAAAAGAAAAGCAAATCGGCTGTAATAAAACGATATTATTTGAAATCACCGCAGAGCGAGAGGAAAGGGCGAATCGCCAAGCGGTTCAGCGGCGAACGCCCTTCCGCTCGGCTTTCAAATACGTTTATTTAGTCGATTTATTTATTTTGTTGCGTGAGCTTGTCCGCGCGGCGTAGTCGCGCGCTCGTCAAGACAAGCTCACGCATAACTGCCCTTTTAATTTTAATAAGTGTTTATCCCACTTAAGCTATTGCTAAAAAGACTTGCGTATGATATAATAGTGAAAAAGATATAATAGTGAAAAATTAAATAAGGGTGTAATGATATGAAAAAAACTGTTATAGCGTTTTTATTATCGGCTATTACTTGTATAGCATTATTTGCGTTTGCTGGCTGTACCGATAAGGCTAATCAAATAAACGCAATAAGCGATATTGAATTTTATTCGGATATGCTTTCGGGTGGCGATAAAATAGACGTGGATTTCGATAACGGAAAAAAGGACGGCTTTCAGTTTACTATTGAAGATAAGAGCAATATAGACGAAATAGTTAATTTGGTACTTACCGCCAAACTTACTAATTTAGGTAATGAACCGCCTGCGCCTGGCAACAACACTTCGTTTACGATACGACAAGGCGCAAACTCTTACGGCATTTCATTGAACGGAATAAATGTCGATAATAATCGTTATGTACTTTCTACAAACGCTAAACTTAACGAAAAAATAACCGCTATCGCTACCGAGAAAGGGGCGTTTGATACCGAAGTCGGCGTAATTTATAAGGTTATCGAGCTTACGGATATTGAAAGTGTCAGCGAAGAAAAAATTACTGTTGACAACAATACTGCTCTTTTAAATTTATTGAGTTCCGATTTTGTCGATTGCGAGTATTTTTATCTTTTTGATAGCGAAAATTCTGCTGAAAGGTATTACACAACAGGCATAACCGAAAATCAGTTGGCGGCTTATCAATATAAAGCTCACGTTGCTACGGGAAAAGGCAAATTGGTGGTAATGTGGCACATATTTCAAAATTATAATTCAGCATCTTATTATTTGACGCGCCCGTCGTTGAGTGAGATAAATTTAGGTAATACCTCATCTTCGACTTATACCGAATTTGCTTTTGGGCTTTGGCATAACTACTATTTGACTATTTATTATATTTAACCATTTTATAGGTTAGACTTTCTTGGGCACAGGGTCACCAAACGCAAATGGCTTGAACTTTTTTACCATTGGAAAAAGGTTCGGGCTTTTTTTGTTTCTTATATTTTCACTTATCCAACTGATAGGGCATTTTACCTTTACAAAATAAAATTTTCAGTATATTTATTCGTATATCATATTGCATTTTATCAAAAGGCGTGGTATGCTTATGGTACAACTATATATTACTCGGAGGAAAATAAAATGAATTATGCCAAAGCTATGCAGTACCTCACTAAGTACCGTGAGGACAAAAAAAATATAGAGCGCTCTTTTACCAAGGCGTATCAATATATCGAAAGTCTAAAAAGCAAGCGCGCGATCGCAGATGGGCTTAACGACCGCAATATAGTCGAGCAAATAAGATATCTATTGGATCAATACGATGGCAAAGCATCCCGCCTTGGCGATAACGTTAAGTACGGATGTGATTTGTTAAATATTAAATATACAGAACAAATGCGCGCTGAAACATCGGCGTATGAGTCTAAATTGCTCGAAATTCAGAGCAATGTAAGGGATGAGCTTAAAAAGGGCGTAAATAAGCCTCTTACAGGAAGCTTTCTTAAACTTTTTGGCGTTTTAATGCTCGGTCTTTTGGCAGCGTCTGCGTTATTCACCGGATTGGCACTCTCGATGCCGAAGATCACCATGGTCGGAATAGGTTTGGGACTTCTTGACGTTATTATAGCTATTAAGAAGAACAAGCCTGACGAAGCTGTGCTTTCTGCGCTTGTTTCCAAGGCACAGAGCATTACAAAGAATTACTTTTCTGAGCTGTTGTTAACATTCGAGAAAGCATATGCTGATGCCGAGGTCAGAAGGGATAGCACACTTAGTGATGTCGCCGAGGAGGCAAAGGCTATAGTTGGAGAGCGAGTATTATTTCTTTTTGAAAACACTCCTTACGATCAGCAAGACTATTTTATAAAGCTTGGAATGACAGCCACCTCTGAGGATGATTTCAACTCTATAGCTAAGGAATGTATAATAGCTGACAAAACACAGCAGCAGATCAACATTCAAAATATGATAAATATTGAAACACGCAATTCAATAAACCAAAAGCTCGACGACCTTAACAGGACAACAAAGAAAATGCACGAGGATGCTGAGTTCAGAGCAAAGCAACAGGCTTCACACAACGCAGAACTTGCAAAGCAGAATGAACGCAATCTTGAAAACCAACGTAAAACTCTCGACGAAATGAAAAAGACGGGAGAACGCGTTGATGAATTTGAGTATCGTATGCGCCACAAATAAGATAAACAAAAAGCAAAAAGCGGGAGAAAGCTTACCGCTTGGCAAAAAACGTTGAACGATTACAGGCGCGCGAAGCCAAAGAACTTATCCGCCGCGAAAAACAGTTGGGCGCAAGAAGCAACAAGTTTTATCTGACTTACTTGTTTATGATTTTGTCGCTCATCTTCATAACGGACGAAATAGCGTCTACTATATCCATTCAGTTTCAGGCGAATATAGTTACGGAATTCTTCGTAAAAAATATGGGTATGGAATACGGCGAGGGATTATCGCTCTTTTCCGCCATAGGTTTTATTTCCTATCCGGTAACGTTGCTTATTATTTTCTACCGTCCCCTTGTGGACAAATTCGGGCGTAAGCCGTTTTTGGTTATTAACACGGTGGAATAAGAAACATCTCAGTAATACGACTGAATTTTAGCATTCCCACCAGTACTAAGAAAAATATTAAAGCCTGTTGATAGTGCTTCGTTTGTATATAAAATTGTTTCACCACTTTTTAATTTGTATATATGTCACGATTCTTGAAAAAAATAGTAATAAATAATATAATAATAATAAAGATATAAAAATAATGGTGTATCTTATTATTTTACATGAATAGCTAGAAGAATCATATATTATCTATAATAATGTATTATATGTTTATTATAATAGTGATGCTTTTCATAAAAGGATTTATTTTGATGATAAAAAAATTTAATAAAGGAGTGGAATATATGTCTGAACTAAAAATTACAAAAGAAAACTTTGAGGAAGCTTTAAAAAGCGAGTTACCAATTCTAATTGACTTTTGGGCTCCTTGGTGTGGACCATGCCGTATGATGTCACCTGTAGTTGAGGAACTTGCAAATGAATATCAAGGAAAAGCAATTATCGGAAAAGTAAATGTTGATGATGAACCAGAGCTTGCTAGTTATTTCCAAGTTTCAAGTATTCCTATGTTTGTAGTAATAAAAGATAGAAAGATTGTAAAACAAAAAGTAGGAGCTATGCCAAAAACTATATTAGAGGAATTATTAAAATAATTATTTTAGCATTAATTTAGGAGTTAGATGATGCCAATAAAATTATTACCATTAATATTATTTTTGTTGCTTTTTGGGTTAGGATGTAGAAAACCAGATTCTGATAAAAATCAGAACACATATGAATCTATTTCTATGTCTGAAGCTCTTGCAAGAATGCAAGAAGATAAAGGATACATTTTGGTAGATGTTCGCAGGGAAGATGAGTTTATCGCAGGACATATCCCTGGTGCTATAAACATTCCAAATGAAACAATTGGAACTTTTGAGATTTCATTATTACCAAATAAAAGACAAAATATTTATGTATATTGTCGTAGTGGTTCTCGCAGCAAACAAGCATCTAGTAAACTTGTAAAACTTGGATATACAAATATAATTGAGATTGGTGGAATTCTCGATTATAATGGCAAACTTGAATATGGTAAATAGATAATTGTTTTCTATGTATTAATGATAAATTATATTCAAAGAAAAAAACAAGTGGTGAATTCCTTTGAGGTTCACCATTTTAATATTTATAAAAATATAAAAAGCAATAAATAGTTTAATTTTTTGATGATTTTGTGTATAATAGTAAAAAAGAAACATTATAAGAGGTTTGATTATGGGAAATAGAAACAAAAAAAATAAAAACATACAAATGCCAGCATATCTAGTTTATTTAAATTTCTTGCCATTATTTTTTTATGTTCTTGCTGCAGCGTTTGCAATGATTATGATTAAGAATGCATTTTTTGTTTTTGGTGTTGTACTTTGTGCATTATCTAGTGGATTAAAAAATGTTAATAAATATTTAGATGTGAAGAAGGATATTAGCGTTACTTGGTTTGAAAAACAAATGTTAATTGCCATTCCTGTCGGAATATTATTTATGATTATAGGAATATGGTATGCAAACTATATGACAGATTTAATACCTTTCAATAAGGGATTAACTACAACTTTTGCTACCATTTTCTTTGCTATTTCAGTATCATTATTTGTTGTTTTATTGATGGTTATGTATGTTAGAAGAAGAAAAGATATTAAAACTACTCTACTTAAATTAAGTATTAATACTTTAGCCTTTTTGTTTTTATTTCTAGCTATGCTCTTTACATATTTAAATTACCCATTTAGATAATATGAATAAAGTAATTTTAATAAATAACCTAGTTTCATCTGATAAATCTGATATTATAAGAATACTTAATATCTTATATAACTATAAATATGAAATAGTATCAATTAATAATTATTTAAAAATAAATTCATATGAAGATATAAATGAAGATGAATTATTTAAAAGTATAGAAAAAATGTTTATTGACATTGAAAAACGTAAAAATGAAGAAAAAAGTGTTATCGCATATAATATTATCACAAGTAAAAAAATATATGATTTAATGAAAACTATTCTTAACGATAACTACTTAAATGTTTTATTAATAAAAAAGAGTATGTCTTTAGATTTTAATGAAAATAAAAAATGTTTTGTGCTAGATATTGATAATAAAAGTAGTTATGAAATATCTTCGATTATATATGATTTAAATAAGTCTAGTGATAAAAAAATTAAAGAAAAAAAGTATTCTAGTAAGCATAATATTTTTAAAACTGGAGAAGATATTGATATGCTTAATGATATGGAAAAAGAATATTCTTTAAAAAAGATAAAAAACACTTGCGACAATCACTGGGATGGCGCATAAGAAGGAGAAAATAATGAGTAAATTATTCGTAAACTCTGAAATTGGACGATTAAAAACCGTCCTTTTACATGAACCGGGAGAGGAATTAAATAATTTAACACCAGCTTATTTAGGTGAATTACTATTTGATGATATTCCTTGGCTTCCACTAGCTAAAAAGGAACATAGAGCTTTTGCACAAACATTTAGAGATGCAAATGTAAAAGTAGTATATTTGGTTGATTTAGTAACTGAAGCACTAAATAGTTCAAAGGATGTTAGAGAACAATTTATTTCTGAATATGTAAATGAGGCTGAAATATCAAATGAACATCTAAAGAAGGCTGTATGTGATTATTTAAATAAAATTGAAGATACAAAAAGTTTAGTTATTAAAACTATGGCGGGGATTAAGAGAAGTGAACTTCCAAATTATCAAAAAAAATCACTTTCAGATTTTGTTAAAGATAATAAGTTTATTACTAATCCTATGCCAAATTTATATTTTACAAGAGATCCATTTGTAACATTTGAAGATGGAATCATTCTTAATAAAATGTATTCAAAAACTAGATGTCGTGAAACAATTTATGGTAAATATATTTTTATGTATCATCCTGAATACAAAGGAACAAAATTCTTCTACGATAGAGAATATAAATATAATATAGAAGGTGGAGATATTCTAGTATTGAATGAAGATACACTAATAATAGGTGTTAGTGAACGTACTTCTGCTGAAGCAATTGAAAAATTAGCAAAGAACTTATTTTATGAATATAAATCAAAACTTAAAAGAATTATTGTTTTGTCTATTCCAAAGCAAAGAACTTTTATGCATTTAGATACAATTTTTACACAAATTGATTACGATAAGTTTACTGTGCATCAAGAATGTTATGATAGTTTCAAAGTGTTTTGTGTTGAAAAAGATGAGACTAGTGATGTACTATTAAAAACAACTGAACTAACTGGAAGTTTAGAAGAAATTCTAAGTAGTATCTTAAAACGAAAGATTACTTTAATTCCTTGTGGTGGAAAAGATCAAGTTTCTGCAGATCGTGAACAATGGAGTGATGGTAGCAACTGTATTGCGATTGCTCCGGGTGAGGTTATTACATATGAAAGAAATAACATTACTAATGATCTTTTAAAATCATATGGTATAAAGGTTCATACTATTCCATCTAGTGAATTATCACGAGGTCGTGGTGGCCCAAGATGTATGTGTATGCCTCTTGAAAGAGAGAAATTAGACAAATAGATAATATAATTAATGTTAAAATAGAAAGGAACAATATGAAATTAAAGAATCGTAGTTTATTAACTCTTTTAGATTTTACACCTGAAGAAATAACATATTTATTAGATTTAGCAAGTGAATTAAAAGAAAAAAAGAAAAATGGTATTCCCACAAAGGTACTCGAAGGTAAAAATATAGTTTTATTATTTGAAAAGGATTCTACAAGAACACGATGTTCATTTGAGGTTGCTGCATATGATTTAGGAATGCATGCAACTTATTTAGGACCTACTGGAAGTCAAATGGGAAAAAAAGAATCAATCAAAGATACTGCTAGAGTATTAGGAAGAATATATGACGGAATTGAATACCGAGGATTTAAACAAGAAACTGTTGAGATTTTAGAAAAATACTCAGGAGTTCCTGTTTGGAATGGATTAACAGAAAAATATCATCCAACGCAAATACTTGCGGACATGCTTACAATCAGAGAACATAAAGGAACATTAAAAGGCTTGAAAATGGCTTATTTAGGCGATTGTCGTTATAATATGGGAAATTCATTAATGATAGGTTGTGCTAAAATGGGAATGACTTTCGTTGGATTAGCTCCAAAAGAATTATGGCCAGAAAGTTCATTAGTTGATAAATGTATAGAAATCTGTAAAGAAACTAAAGGACAAGTCATTTTGAGCGAAGATATTGATGAAAATATCAAAGGAGCAGACATTGTTGTTACTGATGTTTGGGTTTCAATGGGTGAGCCTGATAGTGTTTGGAAAGAAAGAATTGAATTATTAAAACCATATCAAGTGAATAAAGAATTAATGAAAAAAGCAAAAAGTGATGCAATATTCTTACATTGCCTTCCATCATTTCATAACCTAGAGACTAAAGTTGGTATGGAAGTGTATCAAAAATTTGGTCTTGATGGACTAGAAGTGACTGAAGAAGTATTTGAAGGAGAGCAGTCAGTTGTCTTTGATGAAGCAGAAAACAGATTACACACGATTAAAGCAGTAATCTATGCGACAATGGTGGACTAATGAGAATCGTAGTTGCATTAGGTGGTAATGCTTTAGGAGAAACTCCTCAAAAGCAAAAAGAAATGGCAATTCTAACGGTTGAAAAAATGTTGCCGTTATTAAGAAATAACGAAGTAATCTTTACACATGGAAATGGTCCACAAGTTGGCTTAATTAATAACGCTTTTTTGCTTGCTCATAAAGAAAATGAAAAAGTATCTGAAATGCCGTTTTGTGAGTGTGGTGCATTATCACAAGGATATATAGGATATCATTTACAAAACGCTTTAATAAATGTATTAAATAAGCATAATATTGGTAAAAAAGTTGCATCTATAATAACTCAAGTAGTAGTAGATAAAAATGATCAAGCTTTTAGTAATCCTACTAAACCAGTAGGTTTATATCTATCAAAAGAAGAAGCAGAAAAGGCTTTATATCCAACAAAAGAAGAAGCGAACAAGAGGGGCTATCGTAGAGTAGTTGCAAGCCCAAAACCACTAAAGGTCTTAGAAGAAAAAATAATTGATACAATAATAAGTACAAATAATATTGTAATATGTTGTGGAGGTGGAGGCATACCTGTAATCGAAGGTGAAAGTGGATATATTGGTGTTGATGCTGTTATTGATAAAGATTTAGTATCAGAAGTATTAGCCACGTCACTACATGCGGATATGTTAATTATACTAACGGCAGTTGATAATGTATTTTTAAATTATGGCAAAGAAGATGAAAGAGCATTAACGGAAGTTGATGTTAATACTTTAGAAAAATATGTGGAAGAAGGACACTTTAAACCTGGATCAATGCTTCCAAAAGTTACTGCAGCACTTAATTTTGTTAAAAATAATAATTCTGCTAAAGCAATTATTACATCAATTGTAAATGCAAGTGAAGCTATAAATTTACAAAAGGGCACAATAATTTACAAAAAATAAATAAAAGTATTGCATTATTTATTAGTATGATGTATAATATATCGGAAATAAAGAAAGAAGGTACTTCTTATGAAAGCAGTAAAAGTAGAAACTAAAAATACTAATAAACTTGCAAAAAGAAGTATCACTATTTTTTCATTTCATAAGGACAATAATTTTTAAGAGTTGAATTTTTTCAACTCTTATTTTTTATGTAATAAGGAGGTATATATGAACAACAATTTAATTCTTGATTACAATGAAAAACCAAGAAAGAAACGTGATTGGTTTTTCTTATCGTTCCAACATGTATTCGCGATGTTTAGTGCTACAGTTTTAGTTCCAATGCTTACAGGTCTTGATATTTCAGTTGCATTATTTGCTTCTGGTGTTGGAACATTAATTTACATTTTATGTACAAAAGCACGTGTACCTATTTATTTAGGTTCTAGTTTTGCTTATATAGCATATATCAATTCCGCAATGCAGTTAGCTGGTAGTTCCGATGGACCAAACTATGGAGCTGCTTTTACTGGTATTTTAATTGTAGGTATAATTTATGTAATTGTTGCTTTAATAATAAAGTTCGTGGGAGTTAAATGGCTTCATAAACTACTTCCACCAGTAGTTGTTGGACCTATGATTATTATCATTGGTCTAGGTTTAGCTTCAACAGCAGTAGGACAAATTGATTTAGTTGAGGGTGGAGATTGGCGTAATATTGTGATAGCAATTTCTACTATGTTATTTGTTGCATTATTTGCCTTAAAAGGTAAAGGCTTTATGAAAATAATTCCATTTCTTCTAGGTATCTTAGGAGGTTACTTAGTTGCATTAGCTTTAAATTGGGTATCAGATACTCCTGTATTTGTGAATGGACAACAACAAAATACATTAGAAGCATTTATTGAAGTTGTAAAAACTCCTTCACAATGGTTTACATTACCATCATTTAAGATTTTAGGATGGAAGGATGCTAATTTATTTGCTAACGTAAGCATGGTAAAATTTAGTTTGGTTGCGGCAGTAGGATGCATTCCACTAGCTTTTGTAACAATATCTGAACATATTGGGGATCATAAAGTTTTAGGCAAAATTACTGGTTATGATTACATGACAGAACCTGGACTTCACCGTACATTACTTGGTGATGGAATTGCAACAATGTTTGCAGGGGCTATTGGTGGACCTGCTAACACTAGTTATGGAGAAAACACAAGTGTTGTTGGTATGACTAAAATTGGATCAGTTTGGGTAACTGGTGGAGCTGCTGTAGTTGCAATCTTACTATCATTTTGTAATCTTTTTACAACATTAATTGCTACAATTCCAAGTGCAGTAATGGGTGGTGTATGTTTAATTCTATATGGCTTTATTGCTTCAAATGGATTAAAAACTATCTTTGATGCTAAAGTTGATTTGACTTCTACAAGAAATATGATTATTGTATCAGTAATGCTTGTAATTGGCCTTGGTGGTGCAGTAATAAAAATTGGAGATTTTGGTAAATTCTCTGGTATGGCTCTTGCGATGATTTTTGGAATTATTCTGAATTTCATTTTACCAAAGGAAGTAAAAGAAACAAAAAAAGATAATACTGAATCAAGTGAGGATGAATATAATCTAGATTTATAAAGTAAGGTTTTTCCTTACTTTTTTTACTTTTTTAGACAAAGTTTATATTCTTGTGGTAAATGTCTTTAGGGTGATAAAAATGCACATAAATACCCCTTAATGTTTAGTGTATCTGATACATTAGTAGTGACAAAAATTGATGCTCTTCCTTACTTTAATTTTGATATTGATAGACTAAAAGTAAATGTGAAAAGAATAAATCCATCAATAGAATTTTTTTAAAATTAAGTTCGAAAACAAATGATGAAATGACTGAATTTACAAGTTATATGAAGGAAAAAATCAATAAGAAAATAGGAGGAAAACAAGAAAATTAAAATAGAAACTCTTAAAGCATTAATTAAAAATAGATATATTGAGTTTTGGATTTCCAAAGTCTTATATTGGTAGCGATGAAGCACTGATCTTTTGTTTTTTGTAGAAGAAGATGCACAAGTGTTTTAAAAAATAGAAAAAAGGTTACCATATGATAATATAAATGAAATACTTGATTAATCTATTAAGTGTATAATCTTAATTAGGAATTCAGGTTAAAAACTAACAATGATATGCAAAATTACACATTTATTATATGTTGAAATAAAGTACACAATAAGTTATAATTATAAAAAATAACTAATTTAAAAAAGTAGATACTTTTAATAAGTTTCATAAATAATTATATCATTGTAAATCAAGTAGCTTTAAAATGGACTTTATTACAAGATATAATAATGAACATACATTGATATAAGTAAAAACAAATAATAGTAATGCAAAAAAATATATCGGATATTGAACAATAAAGATAAAAATGATATTATTAGTAATTTTGCACTACCTGCTACTAAAATAGGTGAAAATATGAAAATAATAATCTCTCCCGCAAAAAAGATGAAAGTAAATGAATTAGTTTCTTATGAAAGCAAACCTTTATTTCCTGAAAAAACTAAATATTTAGTCGAAATGTTTAAAAAGTTTTCAGTTAATGATTTTAAGAAGGTATTTAATGTTAACGAAAAAATAGCTGTAGACACATATAATTACTATCAATCTTTTTCATATGATGGTATTTCAACAGCGATACTATCATACGATGGCATTCAGTATCAATACATGAATCCATCAATTCTAGAAAGTAGTGAGTTAGAGTATTTAAATGATAATATGTTTATAATATCTGGTTTATATGGCGTAGTCAGACCATTTGATCTAATTAGCTTATATCGTCTTGAAATGGGCCTAAAATACTCTTTTGATGGCTATGAAAACTTGTATCAGTATTGGGAAAAAGAAGTATCAGAAGCGATTTTTGCTTCTGATGAAATAATATTAGATCTTGCCTCAAAGGAATATAGTAAAATACTATACGATAATAAAAATAAAGGAAAAATCATTTCTGTTTTATTTTATGAAAAAGTTAATAATAAGTTAATAGAAAAAGGAGTATATGTTAAAATGGCAAGAGGAGCAATGGTAAAATACCTTGCGAAAAGAAAAATAAAAACGATTGATGAAGTAAAAATGTTTAATGACCTAGGATATAAATATGATGAAAATAGTCCTAGTGATAAATTAATATTTATAAGAGAGGAAAGCAAATGATCACACTTTTTCTAATATTTTTATATGTTTTATATTTAAATGTATTTTATAATAATCAAAAGAAGAAAATTAAAAAAGCATTTTATGAAACTAAAGAATACAAACCTTATATTGATACAATGAATAAACTAATAAATGATATCGAAGAATATCATTATAACGAAATATCAATTAGAACAAAGGATCATAAAACTCTTTACGCAAAAGAGTACATACGTTCAAATGCTTTACCTATAGCTATTTTATTTCATGGGTATAAAGGTAGAGCTCTTGTTGATTTCTCAGGTGGATTAAAATTAACTTTAGAACTAGGTTTTGATGCAATAGTAGTTGATCAAAGAGGTCATGGTAAAAGTGACGGAAGAACAATATCTTTTGGAGTAAAAGAAGCAAATGATGTTTGCGAGTGGATTAATTATGTTAAAGAAAAATATCCAAATCGAGAAATAATTCTTGAAGGAGTATCAATGGGAGCGTCAACTGTTTTAATGAGTTTAAACAAAATAAATCAAAATGATATTAAATATGTGATTGCGGATTGCCCTTTTTCTTCACCAAAAGAAATAATACAAAGTGTAATGAAAAAAAGAGGATTTCCTGTAAAACTTCTTTATCCTTTTGTGAAACTATCTGGAATAGTTTTCGGACATTTTAATATAGAAGCAAATGATTGCTATAAAGCAGTTAAGGAGGCAAAAATACCAATCTTATTAATTCATGGTGATAATGATAAACTTGTTCCTGTGGAAATGAGCGAGAGAATTAAAGAAACTAATAAAGAATATGTTGATTTTGTAAAAGTTTCAAATGCACCACATGGGCTTAGTTTTGTATTAGATTATAAACTATATAAGCAAAAAGCATTAGATATGAAAAATAGTTACTTAAAAAAAGATAATTGTTTTGAAATATTAAATGAAGTTTTCTATAAAGATGGAAAGAAAAATGTTGAAGATTTATTAGAATATAGTAAAAGAAACTATTATCAAGAATATATTTATATGAATGATGAAGTAGTCGCTTTCCTATTTTACGCTAAAGGAAATGAGAAGATCACGTCCAATTATCAAGAATATAATAGCAATTATATGAAAAAAATAATTTATAACACAAACATCAGTAAAAAATATTTGAGTGAAAATGATATTTATATTAGTTTAGTTGCGGTGAGGAGAAATATGCAAAATATGCATTTAGGTTCTAAATTATTTAAAGAGGTTATTGATAGAGAAAAACCGGATAATATTCTACTTTGGGCTGATAATACTTGTAATAAGGGTTATTATGAACATAATGGATATAAAGAGGTAAAAAAATTGCATACTAACGCAATTATATATAAAAAACCATTAAAATAATTAAATAATTATTAATTATTTATAAAATCTTAAAAAAACACTTTCATAAAACGTTTACATTTATGAAAAATATTTACATAATTTGCAAATTGGCGTATAATACTAGTAAGTATAAGTAAATACGTTAATCAGAAAAGAGTAACAGTTCAAAAAGTGATTTTAGAGAGTCTACTATTGGTGTAAGGTAGATATCACTTGAGTGTGAAAATCATTCTGCTAGTAGTTGTCTGAACGTAACAATCGTTACAATTAAGATGGATCGGGTGGTATCCGTTAGCATACTGGTGATGTGATAGCATTATCAAAAAGATGGTATAATAGAAATGATGTTCTTGTTTTTTTTGATAGACAAGAACTTTTTTGTTTCTTTTTACATGGTTAAAGTATCCACTTATATATTAATAATAAAAAAAGGAGAAAAGATTTATGAAAAAATTTCTATTCGTAGTTATGATGTTGGCTTTAGGATTTGGCCTAATTGCTTGTGGTGAAAAAGAAAATGATACTGTTAAAATAGGTGTTATCGGTAACTTAAGTGTTGCAGCACAATTCTATGCTGAAGAAGTAGTTAATGGTGTTAAACTAGCTACTAAACAAATCAATGAAGCTGGTGGTGTTAATGTTGATGGCGCTAAAAAACAAATAGAATTAGTTATAAAAGATGATACAGCTGATCCTACTACAGCTGTTAACCAATATCAATCAATAGCTGAAGATGTTGATATTATCGTTGGACCAGTTATCACTAATACTACTATAGCAGTTTCTTCTGCAGCTGCTGAAGATGGTGTTCCAATGATCACTCCAACTGCAACAGGTGATGTTGTAACTTATGATGATGGTAAATTAAAAGGATCTGTATTCCGTACTTGCTTTATTGATTCTTATCAAGGTACAATTCTTTCTAAGCTTGCTTTAGATAAAGGCGTTAAAAAAGTTGTTGTTTTAAAGAACACTGCTGACGCATACTCTTCTGGTATTTGTGATGCATTTGTTAGTGAAGTTGAAGGAAAAGTTGAAGTTGCAAAATTATTAAATTATGATAATTTAGATGCATTAAAGAACTCTATGAGCTCATTTGTTACAGAAATTAAAAATGCTGCTCCAGATGCAATTGTAATGCCTGACTATACTGATCAAATTAGAACTGCTGTTGCTGCTTGCCGTGAAGCTGGTGTTGATTGTATGTTCTTTGGCGGTGATGGATGGGATGGTGCTACTGCTAATTATGCACACCCTGAATATTTTGAAAACTGCTTCTATGTAACTGGTATTTTTTCTGGTTCAGAAAAAGAACAAGTTAAATCATTCTATGCTGATTATAAAGCAGAATTTAATAGAGCTGGAACAGAATTATATAAGAATGGTCATGAAGAAGTTCCTTCAATGTTTGCAGCTTTAGCATATGATGCATTATATCTTGCAGTTGCCGCAATCGAAAAAGCAAATTCAACTGATAATGCTGATGTTGTTGCCGCATTAAAAGGTATTTCATTTGAAGGATGTACTGGTGCATTAACATTTGATGAAAAGAACAACCCACAAAAGAGTGCTCCAGTTCTTGAATTCCACGCTGATGGATCATTATCTTTATACAAAGAACTATAATTATTATATAATATTTAAATATAAAATATCCTTACGGAGAAAAATAAGTGTGTTAGGAGAATAAGCTTATGGAATTTTTTGAATACTTAATAAATGGTTTATCGTCTGGTAGTATCTACGCACTTGTCGCACTTGGATATACAATGGTTTATGGAATTATAAAACTAATAAACTTTGCCCATGGCGATTTTATAATGGTAGGCTGCTTCGTAGCATTAGGTGCTACAAATATTCTATTAGGACTAGGTATTCCACCCGTCTTTAGTGTCTTAATAACAATGGTATTAACGGGATTATTAGGTTTTCTAACTGAAAAATTAGCTTATAAACCTTTAAGAAAATCAAAAAGAATCACAGCTCTAATTACTGCAATTGCAGTATCATTCTTACTTGAGAATTTATTTGCACTTGCATTTAGTAGTCGTGATAAAGAGTCACCTGAAATAATTCCTGATTTAGGATCATTTACATTAGGTGATTTAACAATTCAATGGAAATTAATACTTATGATAGTATTACTAATAATAAGTACTACAGTGTTAACGTTATTTGTAAATAAGACAAGACCAGGAAAAGCAATGAAAGCTGTAAGTGAAAATCCTGATGCGGCAGTTTTGATGGGAATTAATGTTGATAAAACAATTTCTACAACATTTATCATTGGAGCTATGCTTGCGGGATTAGCTTCTGTAATGTATTGTATCTATTACCAAGGATTTAATAATATGCTTGGCTCAACTTTAGGTATTAAGGCCTTCGTTGCTGCTGTTCTTGGTGGAATTGGATTAATCCCTGGAGCTGTTCTTGGCGGCTTAATAATAGGTGTTATAGAACATTTATGTATCCCTTATATTGGATCTGCTTGGGTTGATGTTATTACATTCTCAATTTTGATCTTTATATTACTTGTTAAACCATCTGGAATTCTAGGTAAAAATAGAAGGGAGAAAGTATAATGAAAAAATTAATTAATCATAAACGCTTTCCGATGTTAGTAAATTTGATTTCATCAATTTTACTAATTGCAGTTGTAGCTTTAATAACAAAGTCTATTAGTCGTTCATTTACAACAACAGTGATCACAATTTGTATAAATATTGTAGTTGCAGTATCACTAAACATTTCAGCTGGATCAATGGGTGAAATAGTTTTAGGTCAAGCAGGATTTATGGCAATAGGTGCATATATCTCAGGTCTATTTTGCAAATATTTTCCAATGGAAAATATGTATGTTCAATTTCTACTATGTATTTTATTATCTGCAGCAGTTTGCGCAATCTTTGGATTAATCGTTGGTATTCCATGTTTAAGACTAAGAGGTGACTACTTAGCAATTGTAACACTTGGCTTTGGTGAGGCTATTAGGTGTTTAATCAAGAACTTACCTATCACAAAAGGTTCACAAGGTTTATCAGGTCTTCCAAAAGTATTAAGTGCATCAAATAAAGATTTAGGTGGTTATGCGGGTATATTAATTGCATTAGTAACAACTGTAATTTGTGTTGCTATCGTATATTCATTTATGACTTCTCGCCATGGTAAAGCTATTTTATCAATAAGAGAAGATGAAATTGCATCAGAAGCGTCTGGTATTTCAGTAACAAGATATAAAGTATTAGCATTCACCGTATCTGCTGTATTTGCGGGAATTGGTGGTGCAATGTTTGCTCATACA
The DNA here is from genome assembly GCA_964385755.1 of uncultured Coprobacillus sp. Taxonomy (GTDB): domain Bacteria; phylum Bacillota_I; class Bacilli_A; order ML615J-28; family CAG-698; genus CAG-698. The sequence continues at coordinate 74,502 of CAYLPZ010000003.1, read as the reverse complement.
ATTGGTTCAATTTACCCTGAAAACTTTGGCTTAAGTAAATCAATTGATTACTTAGTTATGGTAGTATTTGGTGGTTTAGGCTCATACACTGGAAGCATCCTCTCAGCAACAGTTCTTAGTTATTTAACAATTAAATTAACTAATTTTGGTGCTTTACGTTTAATTATTTATTCTTTAGCATTAATTCTAATAATGATCTTTGCGCCTAAAGGGTTATTTGGAATTCATGAATTTAGTATGACTAAGTTCATTTTGAACTTTAAACAAAACTGTAAAAATCTTATTAAGAAGATAAAAAACCTCTTTAGAAAAATCTTTAAGAAAAAAGTAAAAGAGGAGGTGACAACTGATGGAAAATAGAGGCGAAAACCAAAAACCAATTTTAAATGTTGAACATATATCAATTAGTTTTAGTGGTTTAAAAGCTGTTGATGACTTTTCTATTAAAGTTTATCCTGGTGAAATAGTTGGACTTATTGGTCCAAATGGTGCTGGTAAAACAACTTGCTTTAACCTTTTAACTGGAGTATATACTCCTACATCTGGTTCAATTTATATTGAAGATAAAGTTGTCCCTGTGAATATTAAACCTCATCAAATGGTAAAATTAGGTCTAGCTCGAACATTCCAAAATATTCGTTTATTTAAACAACTATCAGTTCTTGATAATGTTATGGTTGCATTTAATAAAGATATGAAAACTGGATTAATTGCTTCTACATTACGTCTTCCAAGTTTTTATAAAGAATATGAAATGTATAAAGCAAAAGCATTAGAAATATTATCAATCTTTAAACTTGATAAATATGCTAATGAGCAAGCTCAAAATTTACCTTATGGTAAACAAAGGTGCTTAGAAATTGCGCGTGCTATGGCTACTAATCCAAAAGTATTACTTTTAGATGAACCAGCTGCTGGTATGAATCCAACAGAAACACAGGAACTAATGGAAACATTTGATATCCTTCGTAAAAAATTTAATGCAACAATACTATTGATTGAACATGATATGAAATTAGTAATGGGTGTATGTGAATGGATTACAGTACTAAGCTTCGGAAAAATAATTGCTAGTGGTGTTCCTGAAGAAATTAGAAATAATAAAGAAGTAATTGCCGCATACTTAGGAGAATAAATATGTTAGAAGTACGCGATTTAAAAGTAACATATAATGGCAATATTAAAGCTTTAAAAGGCATAAATATTGATGTTAAACAAGGTGAAATAGTTGTCTTGATTGGCGCAAATGGTGCTGGTAAAACAACTTTGCTTCGTTCTCTTTCTGGATTAATTAAGGTTGAGTCTGGAAGTAGTGCACAACTTGATTTATCAATGCTAAAAGATAAACGTACCCTTAATAGATTTGCGGGAACCAAGATGGCAGATAAATTACTTGCTGTATATCAAACTAGCGAAAAAACATTTGACAAAATTAGTTCAAATGAAGATATTGCTAAAGAAGTATTTGGTAAAGAAAGCTACTTTGCTAAAGCAAAAGTGGAAAAACTTCGTAAAAAGTATAATAAATATGTTAAAGCTGATTTATTTAAAATTAAACCATATGATGGTATTTTATATGGTGTAGCTCATGTTCCTGAGGGAAGACAAGTGTTTGCAGAACTTACAGTTCAAGAAAACCTAGAAATGGGAGCATATCGACGTCATAATCAAACTAAGATCAAAGAAGATTTAGAGGAAGTATTTGAACGATTCCCAAGACTAAAGGAAAGAAGAAAGCAAAAAGCTGGAACACTTTCTGGTGGTGAACAACAAATGCTAGCAATGGCAAGAGCAATGATGAGCAAACCAAAAATATTACTAATGGATGAACCTTCAATGGGATTATCACCAATCTATGTAACAGAAATCTTTGACATAATAAAAGATTTAAATGCTCATGGCACAACAATTTTACTTGTTGAACAGAATGCTAAAATGGCTTTAAGTATTTGTGATCGTGCCTATGTTCTTGAAACTGGAAATGTTGTATTATCAGGAACTGGTGAAGAACTATTAAATAATGAAAAAGTAAAGGCAGCATATTTAGGTTCATAATATATAAAAAAATAAGCGGTAGAGATTATTCTCTATCGCATTTTGTTATTAGACTTAATTTCTTTATTCCATTAGTAATCATGTAAATAGCCATAATAATTATGAATAGTGATACAACAGTGCTTTCAACAGTTAAAATAATTTTATTTTGTGAATTAACAGAACTACTAAAAACATAAAGCATTGAAGAAGTGAGAGTTACCATTGAAACACAAGCAACACATAAACTAATTATTTTCGCAGCAGTTACGACTGGACTATTAAATTTTTTGTATTTAAATACATTTATAAGTGCCACAGAGAAAGAAATAAAAGTATAAAGTGCCATAGCTATGACCGTGTATTGATGATGTTTAAATGACATATCTTTGAAAATAATGTAGTATTCAATAATTGTTAAGGCCAAATTTAATAGCAATAGTATAAAACCACATATAGTATATTTTTTACACTCTGATTTAATATTTTCACCTGGGTTAAATTTTCTCGTGTGGGAAAATAAAAAAGAACGCATAAAAGCAAGTAAAATATAGTATATGGCAAAAGAATAATACCACAATGAGTTGAGCTTAATTCCTAAGAATAATTGAAATATGCCATAACTAGTATTCCACACAAAAGAAATATTTAATGAAGTCTTTACTTTAAAAGAAATATCATTATGCCACTTGATATATAATTTATTATTACTTATTATTTTCTTAAAGTATATTATAATCTTTGGTATTTTTAGACACCAAATTAATAAAGTATAAAAGGAAATGAAATACGCTATATATTGAAAAAAGATAAGGGTATCTATATTTATAAGAGAATAAACTAAGGAAAATGTTGCAATGGGAATTAAAATAATACGAATGATTAGCTTAGGATAAAGTATTTTTTTAAGTATATTCATTTTGTTCTCCGATTAATATTTATGTTTATTATATCATATATTTTTTCAAATTATTAATTAAAATAGTTTAATAAATTACAGATGATAATAAAATGTATAAAGTCTAATATCTTTATAATAAAGGATAGAATTGAGAAAAATAGTATGATATAATAATGTAAAGGAAGGTAATGATTATAACAATGAAGACAATAAAAAAAATACTAAATATTTTTGTTGCTTGTTTTTCGCTATTTATGCTATTTAGTTGTGGTGAAGATAATGATGATGTGATTAATTATGAGCTTAATATTCAAATTAGTGAGTTAACATTAGATGAGGGAGAAGAAAAAGAAATTAATATTTCCTATACAAGTGGTGCTACTTTAGTTTATGATATTGAAGGTGATGCTATTTCTTTTTCTGATAATAAAATAATAGCTTTAAAAAGTGGAGAAAGTGTTTTAAAATTATCTTTAAAGGAAGATTCTACAAAACAAGCTTCTATAAAAGTTGTTGTTAATCAAAAAGTAGTTGAATATAAAATTGAGTATATTATAGATGATGAAGTATATAAAACTATTACATTTACATCAAAAGAAGAAGTTACTTTAGAGGAAGTATCTAAAGATGGATATACTTTTGATGGTTGGTATGAAGGAGATACATTAGTAACTGAATTAACAGATAAGAACTATACTTTAGTAGCTAGGTTTTCTGAGATAACTTACACTATTATTTGTTTGACTGGTGGAGATTGTGTACCACCAACGATTGTATTTTCAAATCCTGATGAAGTAGTTCTTCCAATCCCTGAAAGAGAAGGCTCTAAGTTTGTTGGTTGGTACGAAGGTGATACTTTAGTTACTTCTGTTGAAAAACGTGATTATATTCTTAATGCAAAGTGGATAGTAGAAGCATATAAAATCACTTATGTATTAGATCAAAACTTATACAAGGAAGATTGGATTAAGGTTGGTGAACTTGCAACTGAATATTATGTAACAAAAGAAGATGATGATTTATATGCATATAATTTCTTTGGTTGGTGCACAAGTGATAACATGGATGATTTATTTGACTTTACTGAGCCTTTAAGTAGTAATGTTGTTGTTTATGCTGTGTTTGAACAAACAAAGTTAAAACAAGAATTTAAAGTATATTATTATAATGAAAAGAATAGTAGATATAAAGTATTAACAGTAAAACGTGGCGAATGTGCAGAGCCAATTGATTGTCCTAAAGAAGATTCTAACCGCTTCAGTTACGAAGTAGAAGGATGGTATACTAATATGCTACGAGAAGAAAAATACGATTTCTCAACAAAAGTTTATAGTGATTTATCATTATATGTTAAATATAATAGCATTGAAAAAGATCACTCAGGTTTTGATTTAACAGGCAAGAGAGTATCATTTTTAGGTGATAGTGTAACTACTTTCTATAGCCCAGATAGTGATGTCAATAGTTACTATTCAGGAGATGATCAGTTCTACTTTCCAAGATATTCTCCAACAGTAAAAACTGTTGATGCAACATGGTGGTATAAAACTTATACAGCTTTAAAAATGAAACTAGTAATTAACGAATCACTAGCTGGATCATGTATGACAGAAAGTAATATTCCTGAAAGAATCAGAAATCTTGGTAAGTTTGGAAAACCTGATGTGATAATAATAAACCTTGGAATCAATGATAATGTAAATGGTAAAGTTACAGAATATAAACCTGCCTATGAAAGAGCACTTAAGCAGATTAGTGAATTATATCCTGATGCATATGTATTCTTATGCACTTTAGGCTATAGTGCATATACAGGCTATAGTTATACAGAAGAAACACGTTTAAAATATAATAATGAAATTAAAGAACTTGCTGAAACATATCACTGCGGATTAATAAGAATTGATGAAGTACAAACTAGTGAAAACTACTTTTATTACTTAGGTGATAATTTACATCCAAATATTTATGGTATGGAAGCTTGGGCTAAAAGGGCAATTCTTGATATAAAAGAATACTTTAAATAATATGATGATAAATGATAAAAATGAGTTGGATTAGTCCAACTCATTTATAATTTAAAAAGAAAAATAATTAATTATTTATTGTGTATTTTATAATATAGTTATGAGTGATTTTCTGTATTTAGTTTATGTAAAGAATATAATAAAGATAAGGTTGGAACATGAAAAGATTGATGAAGTATGTAACAAAAATAGCAACCAATAATCTAATAAACATGAAACTCTAGATAAAGAATCACATTATATAGAAACAAAAGAACAGCAGTGTTTTTTGTTAATCATTATATGATAAGTCTTGACTTAGGATTGTTTTTCGTTAAGGCTGAGCTAATAGATAAATATTATGATTTAGTGATGATATTATATAATGAAGAAGATTCAATAATTCTAAAAGAATTTTTAACAAAAAAATGTATAAAATATTTTAACGACTAAAAACCCAAAACGTTGAATTAAAAAAGTCAATTTAATTTCGGTAATTATATATAAAGCTTAAAATTGTATATTTATTTATTAACAAAATTTTGTTATAATAGATAATTAAGGATGGAATATTATATGAAAAAAGGTTTTTTTGATTCATTTAAATGTAAATGTGGAGAGTGTAGAAGTAGTTGTTGTGAAAACTGGAATGTTACAATAGGTTTAGAAGAGTATTTTCATTTAATTAATCTTGATTGTAAGGATCATACAGATATTCGAAGAAAAATTGATTGTGCGTTTGTTCCTTGTGACTATCCCACAAAAGAACGTTATGTAATGATAAAGAAAAACTATCAAGGTGATTGTGTATTTCATGACGTGGATGGTTTATGTATGATACATAAATATTTTGGCGAAGAAAATATAGCTAATGTTTGTAAGATGTACCCTAGAAGTGCTTCCTTAGGTAAGTATAAATCACTATCAAATAGTTGTGAAAAAGTAATTGAGATGCTTATCGAAACGGAAAATCCGACCTTTTATTCTGATGATGAAAAAGACAATAGTAATTTAGAACTTCAAAAAATAATTGATAAATTAAGTGATAGAAAAGAAAAATTAGGTTTAAGATTAGTAAGAACATTTAATATTAAAACAAGTCATCAAGATTATTGTAACATAAATAAATTAGTTTATGATTTTTTAAAATATTATCAAAATAGAAATGACTTTATTAATAAAATAGTAATAAATGAGTGCTTAATAAATAATTATAGTGAGAAGAAAAAACTATTATATAGTCTATATCCTAATATAGATATATATATAGAAAAACTGTTGATAAACCATTTAGTTTTTAAGAATTATCCAAAGCAAATTGATGAAAGAATAAGGCATCACAAGGAATTACTTGTAATAGGTGTTTATATAATAATAAAATACGTATTATATTCAATAATAGAAAGAAAAGATGATATATATTTAGTAGATAATTTATCTAAACTATTTAGAGTGTTAGAACATTCAAACTTTGATTTATCATTTGGTATATTTATGATGAATAATGATGAGCAGTTGTTTTTAGAAGCTGTGGAAAATTATTAATAAAGGAGAAATGTTATATATGAAATATGGGATAAATACAAAAAATAGCAAAATTCTAGCAATTATTTCAACAATAATAGGAGTAGTTATTCTTGTGCTTAAACTTACAAAAGTGTTAAAAGATGATTATTTTACGATGGTTGCGGTGATATTCTTTTTGCTTGCTTTCGCAATCTATTTAAGACCTAAATCAAAGATTATCAAAAGGGAAAGTGAACTTATATTAAAATATCGTGAAGACTTCTATAGAGAAATGACTAAGGATTGTAAAAAAGAAATTAATGTTAAAAGCATAACATTTAAAGAAGATGAATTTGGGAAATTTTCTTTTGGAAAAGTATTCTTTGATAATCTTTCAAAACAAGATTTCTTTACTTTATCTACAAAATTAATCAATGATTTTATTGAGATTTTTTATCGCGTTGATACATCTAAAATGTCAAAAGAAGAGAAAAAAATTAATAAAAATAAGGCAACAATTGATAATTTTGAAATAATAGTAAAATTTAATGATAAAACAGAATATCATGAAAAGAAAATTGATAATTATATAATAATTAAGTAGGCGAATATGAAAAAAATAATTAATTTTATTGTAGAAAAAAGAAGCTATTTAATAATTACGTTTACTTTACTATTTGCTTTTTCTTTCTTTTTATTGTTAATAGATAATACAAATTATGATTTATCATCATATTTAAGTGATGAATCAAATACCAAGATTGTTCTTGATATTATGAGTGATGAATTCAACTCGAATGGTTCATTTATGATAATGACTAAAAACATTTCTAAAGAAGATGCAATTAATATTAAAAATAAATTATCAAGTATCGAGGGAATCTCTTTTATTAACTATGATGAAAACGAAGATTATAAAGAAGATAGTGCTTTATACGTCGTTTACCTCGAATATACAAATTATTCTAATGAAGCAAAGAAAATTCTCAATGATGTAAAAAAAAGCTTAAGTGAATATGATAGTTATTATTCTGGTGAAACTGTTAATTCTGTTTATCTAAGCAAAACTGTAATAAATGATATGGCTATTATTATGTCAATTGCCTGTGCGATTGTAATTATAATACTATTTGTCAATTCTGTTTCATGGATTGAACCAATCATCTTCATTATTGTTTCGATAATAGCAATTATCATTAATATGGGAACAAACTCATTACTCCCACAAGTATCTTTTATCACTAAAAGCATAAGTCCAGTAATGCAGCTTGCTCTGTCTATGGATTATTCTATTATTCTTCTTCATCGTTTTACTGAGTTATATAAAGAAGATGATGATGAAAAGTTAATAATGAAACAGGCACTAGAGGATACATTGATGCCGATAATAGGTAGTGGTTTAACCACTATTGGAGGTTTATTAGCTATTATTTGTATGACATTTACATTGGGAGCTGATATAGGAATTGTATTAACTAAAGGAATAATTCTTAGCCTTTTATCAGTACTTTTATTGATGCCTGGTATTACAATATTATTTTCTAAATTAATTATTAAGACAAGACATCGTAATATTTATCAAATTATCAAGAAAAAAAGTAACAAATTATCACACAAAGTAGCAAATTATCAATATAAAACTAGATACATTTATACAATAATTTTTATATTGATTATTCCTGTAACGTTTTATTTTTACACAAAAGCAGAATATTCATTTGTTGTAAAAACTTCTACAAATGAAAACTCAGAAATTGAAATAGATAAAAAAGCAATTGAAGATATTTTTGGTGTGAATAATACTTTTGCGGTGATAATTCCCTCTGAATCATTAGAGATAGAAAAAGAAGTTGTTAAGTTATTAGAAGAATATAAGTATAATGGAAAATATCCTTTTACCAATGTAAAAAGTATTGCAACTACGGGAATATATGATTATTTATCATATAATGAATTCAGTTTAAAATATAGTATTAATTTAGAGATGTCTAAAATAATTTTTACATCAATTGAAGAAAATTGTACTCAAGATACAAAGATTCAAGTTCTAAGAATTTTAGAAAATTTAGTTGATGAAAAGTTTTTAGAAACCTTAAAAGAGAATTATCAAGTTTTCTTTTCTTCATCGCTTGAGGCTATTGATTTACTTGATAGTGTAATTAGCTGCGAAGGTTTAGTAGAATTATTAAATAATTCATTATTTACTATGGAAAAATGTGAATATTTTCTTTCTACTTTGCCAAAAAATGTTATTACATATAGTGAGTTAATAAAATATCTAAAAGAAGAAAAGTATTTTAATAACTACTTATCAAAAATAAAAGATATAAAAGAGTCATATGATATATTAACAAAGACTAGAGATATAGAAGAAGTTAATGAATATTTTGCTATTGACGATCAAACTATTTTTATTTATCCTAATAATCTTAGTTATTATAGTTTTGCGAAAGAAAATGAAGAAACTGAAAATGTAAAGATAAAAGAAGTATTATCACAATATACTAAGCTTTTACAAATGTATACTAAAAATGAAGCGATGAATAAGGAAGAGTTTATCCTTTTACCAAACGAGTTATTTAGTATTGCTTTTGCCTTTAATGATACACTTTCTTATTATGACATTTGTAGAATTTTCACTAGTTCTTCACTTTTGGAGGATACAGTTAATACCTTAAATGAAAAAATAGAGTATTATTACAATTTATGTAGTCTTTTTAAAGAAAGTTACACTATCGACGAATTTTCTTCGCTTATGGGGATTTCAAAAGAGATTATTAATAAATACTATCATAAAGATGAAATTACTTTTAAAAGTTTTATTTTAGTTATTTTAGAAGATGAGTGTCTTAATGAAATTATATATAATATAAAAGAAAGCATCGAAGTAATACTTGAAAAAGTAAGATATGCACAAAAAATGTTTGAGGGCGAAAATTATAATAGAATTGTTGCAAACTTCATTTTTGATTCATCAACAAAAGAAGCAGTGGAAGTATGTGATAAAGAAGGTATTATCAAAGAAATAAGAAGTCTAACACAAGATAGTTATATTGTAACAAATGTTTCATCGCAAATTGACCTTAGAGATGAATTTAAATTTGATAATATTAAAATTAATATTATTTCTTTTGTATTTATATTTGTTGTACTCGCTATTTCTTTTAAATCATTAATTATTCCTATTATCCTTACTTTAGTTATCGAAGGATCTATTTGGTTCACAATGTCAACTAATTATTTTATTAACAATTCCGCATATTTTATTTGTTATCTACTAGTAGTTAGTATTCAGATGGGTGTAACAATTGATTATGCAATTTTACTCACTAATAAATACAAAAAAGAAAGAGAGTCAAGCGATATAAAAGAAGCTATAAAACTTGCTCTTTCCTCTGCACTTCCTACAATCTTGACTTCGGGATCTATTTTGGTTGTTGCGGCGTACTTAGTTTATAAGTTTAGTAGTTTATCAATTATTTCTGAGATTGGATTTTTGTTAAGTAAAGGATCATTTATTTCTATTATTATGATTATATTATTTTTACCTAAACTTTTATGTTGTTTTGACAAAAGTATAACAAATAAAAGTTCAAAATAATTCAAAAACATTCAAATTAATATTTTTAAGTTATTTTAAAGTACCCATTCATTGACTTTATTTATAAATTGTAGTATAATTATATTGTAAAATCAAAAGAAAGGAGAACTTATGCCAACAAAGACATTTTTGAATTTACCTAAAGAAAAGAAGCTACGTATTTTACGTGCAGGTAAAAAGGAGTTTTCACGTGTTCCATTTGAGAAGGCTGTAATAGCTAATATAGCTAAAGATGCTGATATTCCAAGAGGAAGTTTTTATCAATATTTTGAAAACTTAGAAGATTTATTTACATATATTATTGATTATTTGTATGGGTTAAGTAAGAAAAAATTTAACCAATATTTGATTGATAACAATAATAATATATATGATGCTTTAAAGGTTAAGTTTTCAGCAGAAATAGATAAGTTATCAAAAGAAGAGAATAAACAATTTCGTTTAAACACAATTAATATTTTGTTTAATGAAAAAAAAGAGTATCCTAAAGAATTTGTTAATTCAATATTCAATAAGAGTGCATCACTTGATGCAAGTTTCTTCCCAGAAGAATATCGTAAGAAAGAAAAATTTAGAAATATTGTTGAACTAATCAAAATGGTAGGAGATAACTGCACTAATGCCTATCTAACAAGTACGGTTAGCGAAGATCAAATCAAAGAAGATTATAATAGATATATCGATTTTGTAAAAATGGGATATAGTGATTTTTAAAAAGCACCTTTCTTAAGGTGTTTTTTTATAGCTTTTTTCATAAAATGTATAAAGCAAATTTCTTATATTTGTCATATTAAAAATAAAACTTTAAAAATTAATAAAAAAGAAGTATAATAATATATAAAGGAAAAAAGAAATGTTAGATAATAATACAATAAAAATACCTAAACATATTGCAGTGATACTTGATGGCAATGGTAGATGGGCAGAAGAAAATGGTTTTACAAGAAACTATGGACATAGGAAAGGCTGTGAAGCATTAGTCAAACTATGTAAGTCTTGTAAAGAAAGAAATATAAAGATACTATCTGTCTATGCTTTTTCAACTGAGAATTGGAAAAGGCCTAAAGAAGAAGTAAACTACTTAATGAATTTGATAGAAGAATATTTTGATAAATACATTGATGATCTTGTTAATAAGGGCTATAAAGTAAATGTTCTAGGGAGAAGAAGTGATCTCTCTATAAGCTTGAAGGAAAAAATAAATAAAGTTGAAGAATTAACTAAAAATAATAAAGAGTGTATATTTAATGTTTGTTTCAATTATGGTGGGCATGAAGAAATAACACATGCGTTTAGAGAAATATATGAAGAAATGAAAAAAAACAACAAAAGTGCATGTGAAATAACTGAACAACTTATAGAAAGTCATTTATATACAAAAGATTTGCCACCAGTTGATTTATTAATTCGCACAAGTGGAGAAATGAGAGTAAGCAATTTCCTTTTATGGCAAATTGCATACGCTGAAATGTACTTTCCAAAAGTGTATTTTCCAGAATTTAAAGAAACTGATTTAGATGAAGCAATTTATGAATATCAAAAAAGAAAACGCCGTTTTGGAGGATTAAATAAATAACATGCTTAAACGAATTGTAACAGGAATGGTAATGTTTGCTATTCTACTTCCACTAGTATTTATCGAAAATAAAATATGTGAAATATTATATGCGCTATTAAGTGTGTTAATGTGTATTACTGCGTCTTATGAGTTTAGTACTAATTCACAAATAAAAACTGAAAAAAAGAAAAAGAATTATCTTCTATTCCTTTTTTGTGGATTATTAGCTTTAAGTGCTCTTAATGCGACTTATCAGATGTCAGAAGGTAACTATTATTATCATATAGTAACTTTGTTATTGTTTGGAGTATTTTCTTTTGTTTTAATGATGATTGGTGTTTTTTCACAAAATGAAAAAGATGATATGATTAAAAATATCTTTTGTATGTTATATACTGGTATAATGCTTGGTTATGCTATGAGTTTAAGATATTATTCACCAATAAACTTATCAAGATATTTAAATCTTGGAAATAAGTGTTTCTTGTTTGTTTATTTAATTGGTGTAATTACCGATAGTTTTGCATATTTATTTGGAAGAAAACTTGGGAAACATAAATTGATTCCAAGTGTAAGCCCTAAGAAAAGTGTAGAGGGTGCAATCTTTGGACTTATCGGGGGCGGTCTTGGTGGTATATTAGGAATGTTTGTTTTTGGAATATTAAAAACTGAAGAAAACTTATTTTCTTCCGCTCTAATTTGTTTTGCCATCTCAATTGTGATAAGCGTTTTAGTACAGATTGGTGACTTAGTAGAATCTAAACTAAAACGAGGATTTAATGTGAAAGACTTTGGCTATATCTTACCTGGTCATGGCGGGATATTAGATCGTTTTGATAGTTATTTATTTTCTGGATTTTTTGTATTTGTGGTACTAACGCTTATAGAATTTACATTTGTATTATAAGAAAGGAATATAATTAAAACATGAAAAAGAATTGGAATGAGGGAATTATTTTGCTTGGTGCAACAGGCTCAATAGGAAACCAAACAATAGAAGTATGTGTAAAAGAAAAGATTCCAGTTCTTGGAATTTCCTTTTGTAAAAACGTACAAAGGGCATTAGAAATCATAAATTTAGTACATCCAAAGTATGTCCATACTAATGATGAACACTCAATAAAAGTTCTAAAAGAAAAAAATATTAATCCCATTTCTGGTGATGATGGACTTTTCGAAATGATTAAATCTTCAAAAGATGTTGTTAATGCGGTGACAGGTATTAGTGGCCTTGTTCCCACAATAATGGCAATAAAGAATGAATGTAATTTGTATCTTGCGAATAAAGAATCAATGGTAACTTGTGGGGAATATATAAATAAGTTACTAAAGAGTTACAAAGCTAGAATATATCCAATTGATAGTGAACACAATGCCATCTATCGTCTTATTAATAATGAAAAATGTGCTGAAAACAGAATAAATAAAATAATTATTACGGCTTCAGGTGGTTCTTTTAGAGAAAAAACTAGAGAAGAGTTAAAAGACGTAACAGTAAAAGAAGCTTTAAATCATCCTAACTGGCAAATGGGTAAAAAGATTACAATCGATAGTGCTACAATGGTGAATAAGGGATTAGAAATAATAGAAGCACATTATTTATTTGATTTAGACTATGATAGAATAGATACAATTATTCATAAAGAAAGTATCATTCATTCTATGGTGGAATATAATGATGGAAGTATTGGGGCAGTAATGTATAATCCATCAATGATTATTCCAATTCAAAATGCTTTGTTACAAGAATATAAAGAAACAACAGTGCAAAAATTAGATTTTAATAAATTATCTGTTCTTTCATTTGAGAAAATGGATTCTACACGTTTTCCTATGATCGATGTTGCGTATAAGGTTGGAAGAAAGAAAGGATTATACCCTTGTGTTTATAATGCAAGTAATGAAGAAGCTGTAAGATTATTCTTAGAGGGAAAAATATCTTTTCTTGAAATTGAAAAAATAATAATTTGGGCAATAAATTTATTTGATGAATCATCGTTAAATAAAGATTATATAGATGAAAAAGATGTATTAAATTGTGACAAAATAATAAAGGAAAGAATAAAGAAGGTATATGATAAATAAAGTAATTATTTTTAGTGTAAATTTTTTATCAATAGGAAGTTTCTTTAAATCTGTTTGGGATTTTATAGAAAATCTATTGATATTTGCAATTGTGTTAGGTGTTATTGTTGGAATACATGAGCTAGGTCATTTTATTTTTGCAAGGCGCGCAAATGTTTTATGTCGTGAGTATGCAATTGGTATGGGACCAACGCTTTTGAAAAAACGTATTGGTGAGACTGTTTATTCACTTCGTGCTTTACCGCTTGGTGGCTTCTGTGCAATTGCGGGGGAAGAAGTTGAAGAAGATCCATTCAAGAATTGTAGTAAACTAAAGTTACAAATTGTTGATGGAGTAATAAAAGCTTTCTACCCGGATATCGATAATGAAAAAATATGTTATCCAATATATGATGTAATTAGTTATGATATCTATGATGAAAATGACACTGGTAACTTATTCATGGAAGTGTCTAAAGATGGAGAAGTAACTAGATACGCTGTTGATCCTAAAGCTATTATCTACAGTAAGAAAGAAGAAATGCAAATTGCACCGCACAACAGAACATTAGTTTCGAAAAGTAAAAGTGCTCGAGCATTAGTTATGTTTGGTGGTCCACTTATGAATTTCCTTCTAGCGATAATAGTTTATTTTATTGCGGGATTGTGCACTGGATTTGTTGATACAAGTTCAAATGTTTTAGGTTCTGTATCTGATGGTTCATCAATTTCTGAATATTATTATGTAGGTTATTCACTTGATACTATAGAAAACAGAGAAGAAGAAGGATTTGCGGGGATATACTGTTCATCAATTTCTTTAGATAAATACGGAAAAGATGTAAAAGGATTTTTAGAAGAGTATAAAGAAAAAAAATTATCGGAGCAAATTATTGTAGTTTACCAAAGAGAAAACTTCTTAACAAAAGATGATAGGCTAATTGCGGTAGAAACCAAAACACTTGGTAAACAAAATATTTCTTCTTGGGATGATTTATCAGTGTATCTTGATAAATATGATCAAAAAAGTTTAGTAGAAACTATTAAGTTATATTATACTAGAGGAGAAAGCAGTAATGAGTATATAGTAGACTCAACGCCTTTCTTATCATTTAATACAATTGGTTTTGGTAGTGGATGGGTTTATGATCCAAATGAAATACCAACTATTAGAGTAATTGATGATACTTTAGAAAAATCTAGTAGAGGCTTAGCAAGTAATACTGGTCTAAAAGTTGGAGATAAGATTTTAAAAATAGAAAATATTGAAAATCCTACTTGGGCTGATGTTCGTAAAGTATTTGATGAATATAAAGGCGATTCTAAATCAGATAAAGAAAATAGAATAACTATGAAAGTTTTGCATGCGGATGGAAAAACTGAAGAAGTGAATGTAAAACCATATTCAAGGGAATTAATTGATAACCAAACTACAATTAATGGTGAAAAAATCAATACTACTGATGCTGTAATAGGTCTTGGTGCAAATGTTAAATTCTCATTAGGAAAAAGTATAGGTTACGCATTTACACAAACAGGAACAAGCTTTTTAGCAGTGTTTAGAACGTTTAAATTACTATTTAATAGCACAGTTTCAATTAAGAACTTATCAGGACCTATTGGAATTTTTTCAATCACTAGTGAAGTTAAGGAATTAGGATTTACATATCTTCTTTCATTAATAGGATTATTAAGTGTTAACATTGGACTTATGAATTTACTTCCAATTCCTGCTCTTGATGGTGGAAGACTAGTATTTTTAGCTTATGAAGCAGTAACAAAGAAGAAACCAAGTCAAAAAGTTGAAACGATATTAATTACTGCTACATTTATTTTATTACTTGCTTTAATGGTATTTGTAGCAATACAAGATATAATAAGTTTTATTTAAATTAATAATTAGGGGGAAAAATGAAACAATCATTATTATTTGCACCAACACTAAGAGATATGCCAAAAGAGGCAGAAGTAATTAGTCATAAAATATTACTTCGTGGTGGTTATATGAAACAAAACGCTGCAGGTGTTTATACATATTTACCACTAGGATATAAAGTAATCAAGAAAATTGAGAATATTATTCGTGAAGAATTAGATGCAATTGGATGCAGTGAGTTATTAATGCCTGCTCTTCAGGCTAAAGATTTGTGGGTTGAAAGTACAAGATGGGATAATTATGGTAAAGAGCTAATGAGATTAAAAGATCGTCATGATCGTGAATTCTGCTTAGGACCTACTCACGAAGAAGTAATAACTTCTGTTGTTCGTGATTATATAACAAGCTATAAGAAATTACCTGTAGCACTTTACCAAATTCAAACTAAATTTCGTGATGAATTCCGCCCAAGATTTGGTTTAATGCGTGGTAGAGAATTTATTATGAAAGACTTATATACTTTCTCAGCAACTAAAGAAGACTTAGATGAGTGGTATTTAAAAGTAAGAGGAGCATACATTAATATTCTTAATCGTTTAGAACTTAATTTTAGAATTGTTCATGCTAACAGTGGTAATATCGGTGGAAAAGAAAGTGAAGAATTCATGATTTTATGTGACATCGGTGAAGATACTATTTGTTATAGTAGTGAATCAGAGTATGCATCAAACATAGAAGTTGAAGATTATCCTGATGGATCACCATCACCTGATGGAAAAGGAGTTATTTGCCACGCGAAAGGAATTGAGGCTGGACATATCTTTAAACTTGGAACTAAATATTCTGAACCAATGAAAGCAATGTTTGTTGATAAAGATGGGAAAACTAAACCTATTATAATGGGTTGTTATGGCATTGGAGTAAGTCGTTTACTAATGGCTGTTTTAGAACAACATTATAATAATGATAAAGCGGTATGGCCAAAAGAAATTAGACCATTTGATATTCATTTAATTCCTTTAGATAAAAAGGGAACAGAAGGTTATGAAATAGCATTAAATCTTTATGACAAATTAAGTAAAAAAGGTTATGATGTTTTATTTGATGATCGTGAAGAAAGTCCTGGCGTTAAGTTTAAAGATGCCGATTTAATAGGCATCAATAACCGTATTGTTGTAGGTAGAAAAGCTAAAGATGGTATTTTAGAATATAAGAACTTAAAAGATGATGTTGTAGTTGAAAAGACAATTGATGAAATATTAAATAACGAAAACTATTAAAAAGAGGATAATTAGGATAATTATGAGTGAATTTAAAGGATTTAAGAATTGTAATGTTTATGTAGAAGGTAAAGGAATAATCAAAGCAAACGTTGAAGTTGAAAATGGTAAAATTGTTAGTTTTGAAGAAAAGGAAGGACAAATCGAGCTTGATAGTGAAAAAATAGTTGTTCCTGGTTTTATTGATCGTCATATTCACGGTGCAAATCATTCTGATTCAATGTATCCAGAATTAAAACATATAAGAAACATTTGCGAGACTGTTTGTAAAGAAGGGGTTACTGCATTTTTACCTACTACAATGACACAAACAAAAGAAAACATTTGTGCTGCTTTAGAAAATTTAGCTAACTACATTGAAAATGAAAACGATAAAGGTGCTTATGTACTAGGAGTTCATTTAGAAGGACCATTTATTTCCAAAAAATATAAAGGTGCGCAAGTTGAATCATGTATTATTTCTTGTAATGTTGATGATTTCAAATTATTTGAAAAAGCAAGTAAAGATCATATTAAAGAAGTAACATTGGCTTACGAAGAAAATGGTAAAGAATTATGTAACTATCTATACAGTAAGAAAATAGTTGCCTCAATCGGCCATACAGATGCAACAAGCTCTCAAGTTTGTGAAGCGTCTAAAAATGGTGTCACTTCAGCAACTCATTGTTATAATGCAATGAAGGGACTTCATCACCGTGAAGCTGGAACAGTTGGTGGTGTATTCTTAAATGATAGTTTGTATGCGGAACTAATTTGTGACTTAGTTCATGTTTGCCCTGATGCAATTAAAGTATTATATAAGAACAAAGGACAAGATAAAATTACGTTAATTACAGATGCTTTAGAGGCAAAACATCTTCCTGATGGAACATATAGCCTTGGTGGTCAAGATGTATTTGTAAAAGGAAAAGAAGCTAGACTTGCTGATGGAACTTTAGCTGGAAGCACATTAAAAATGAATGATGCAATACGTAACGCTATGAATGTATTAGGATTAAGCTTAGAAAAAGCTATTGATCTTGCGACAATTAATCCTGCAAAAGTTCTTTATGTTGATAAAGAAAAAGGCTCAATTGCTGTTGGTAAAGATGCTGACTTTGCAGTTATCGATAAAAATTTGAATGTGTATATGACTGTTGTTAATGGAAAAGTAGTTTATGAAAAATAAAAGTAGCTTGCTACTAAATAAGCGGGGGAAAAAATGGAATTACTAATCTTCTTAAGAGTATTTATATTAATTACCTTTGTTATGGCAATTGCATATGGTGCTACACGAAATGTACACGTATCTAAAAGAGGATTAGTGTTTACGATTATTTCTGGTGCTATTTTACTTTTTGTAGCCACTTCATATTTTATTGATGATAAAAACAATAATCTTTATAATGGTTATGAGATGCCATACATTCATTATATGATTGCTTCAACGATTTATTTAATTTATGGAATATTTTTACTACTGAAAGCTACTAAACTTCCAAGTGCCCCAAAAAGAACAAAAATGGTATATACCTATCATCAAAGAACAGAATATGTTTGTATTTGTATTATGAACAGTGGAAAAGTTCTATTAACTGAAAAAAATGAACCAATTATTGTTCGAATAAAGAAAAAAGAATTTGCGGACGAAGTGTTAGAAAAATATTTACAAAAAAATAATTTTATAACTACAAACTCAGAAAGAATTGGCAAATTAACTGTCAAAAATAAGAAGATTGATGATGTATATTTTTGTTATCTTGTAAATGTTGAAAATTGTGAAGAAAATAAAAACTGGTTTAATGCTAAAGAAATTTTATCTTTAGAAATTAATAAAAATTATAAATATATGTTATGCAAAATTTTTATTAAAGAGGAATTTGATGATGTATTGTAAGAAGCTTTGTTTATCAAAGCTTTTTTCTATACAAAAACAATAAAAATGTTATTTTTAGCACTTAAGACTTGACAGTGCTAAAAATAGTGGTATAATAGTAGTATAAATAAAAAGGAGATGTTAATATGAGTGAAGTTAGACAATATAAAACTGAATCAAAAAGATTATTAGATTTAATGATTAATTCAATTTACACAAATAAAGAGATTTTCTTACGTGAATTAATTTCCAATGCATCTGATGCAATTGATAAATATCATTACTATCAATTAACAGATGAAAGATTAGATAAGAATAGAGACTATCAGATTTTACTTGAAATCAATAAAGAAGAAAGAACTCTTACAATTACTGATAATGGTATTGGTATGACAAAAGATGAGCTAATTGATTGCCTTGGTACTATTGCAAAAAGTGGTTCTTTAGAATTTATGAAAAAGTTAAACGATAAGAGTGAAGAAGAAAAAGCTGAAATAATTGGACAATTTGGTGTTGGTTTCTATTCTTCATATATGGTAAGTAAGGAAGTAGAAGTATTTACGAAATCTCCATTTAGCGATATGGGATATAAATTTACATCTAATGGTACTGAGGATTATACAATAGATGAAGTTGAAGGTTTATGTGAAGGAACAAAAATTGTACTTCATATTAAAGATGATACTGAAGAGGATAAATATGATGACTTCTTAAATGAATATCATATTAAAACTTTAGTTAAGAAATATTCTGATTATATTCGCTATCCAATCAAAATGGAAGTAACAAAATACGAGCCTAAACTTGATAGTGAAGGAAAAGAAATTGATGGCGAAACAGAGGAAGTAAAATCACTTGATACTCTTAACTCAATGACACCAATTTGGAAAAAGAAGAAAAATGAAGTAACCGATGAAGAACTAAATGAATTTTATAAGAATAAATATTATGATTTCCAAGACCCTCTAGCAAACATTATGGTAAATGTTGAAGGAGCACTTAACTATACAGCACTTTTATTTATTCCAAAGAAAGCTCCATATGATCTATACTCAGAAAACTATGAAAAAGGATTACAACTTTATACAAAAGGTGTATTTATCATGGATAAATGTAAAGATCTTATTCCTGATTATTTCCGTTTTGTAAAAGGTTTAGTTGATTCAAATGATTTAAGTTTAAATATAAGTCGTGAAATATTACAACAAAATAGTGTTCTTACAAAGATTTCATCAAACATTGAAAAGAAGATTGCCGCAAAACTTTCAGGTATGTTAAAAGATGATAGAGAAAAATATGTTGAATTCTTTGATAATTATGGTGTTAATCTAAAATATGGTATTTATGATAAATATGGTTTAAAGAAAGATTTACTTCAAGATTTATTGCTATTTAAGACATATAAAAATGATAATTATATTACATTAAATGAATATGTAGAAAATATGATAGAAGGCCAAGAATCAATTTACTATGTTTCAGCAAAATCAAAAGCTGCTGTTGATGTAATGCCACAAATGGATCGAATTAAGGCAAAAGGTTATGATGTATTAATTTGTCCAGATGATATTGATGAATTCATGCTTCAAGTAATGACTCAATATAAAGATAAGAAATTTAAATCAATTAATCAAGGCGATGCTTTAGAACTTGATAAAGAAGAAGAAGAAAAATTAAAAGAAATATCTGAAGATAAGAAATCAATGCTTGAAAAGTTTAAAGAAATTTTAAAAGATGAAGTATCAGATGTTGTTATTTCTCGTCGTTTAACTGATTCTCCAGTTTGTCTAGTAAGTACAGATGGATTGAGCTTTGAAATGCAGAAGGTAATGAATAAGATTCCAACTAGTCAAGGATATAAAGCAGAGAAGATTCTTGAAATTAATGCAAAACATCCATTATTTGATGCTCTAGAAAGATTATTTAATGATAATGATTCTAGATTAGATGATTATGTGAAAATACTTTATGATGAAGCATTACTAATGGAAGGCTTTGCAATTGATGATCCAGTAACATTTGCTAAGAGAATTAGTGAATTAATGGTTTTATCAACTAAATATTAACAAAAAAAAGAACGACTTTTGATCGTTCTTTTTATATTATTTATATAATGGAAATTTTTTTGTTAATTGTAAGACTTCTTCTTTAACTTGGGCTAATATTTCTTCATTATCCTTGTTACGAAGTGCTTTATCAATTAACTTAGCTATTGTAACCATATCTTCTTCTTTCATGCCTCTTGTAGTTACACTAGCAGTACCTATTCTTAATCCACTTGTAATCATTGGTTTTTCTTCATCATAAGGTACAGTATTTTTGTTGCAAGTAATATTTACTTGGTCAAGAACTTTTTCACCAACTTTTCCTGTAATGCCTAAAGATTTTTTTACATTAACAATTAGTAAGTGGTTATCAGTTTTTCCAGCAACTAATACATAACCAAGTTTAATTAACTGCTCAGCTAATTTTTTGCAGTTTTTAACGATTTGCTTTTGATATTCTACAAAACTATCATCTAATGCCTCTTTAAAACATACTGCTTTTGCGGCAATAATGTGCATAAGTGGTCCACCTTGAACGCCAGGGAAAACTTGTTTGTTGATTTTCTTAGCTAACTCTTCATTATTTGTCATGATCATTCCACCACGAGGTCCGCGAAGAGTTTTATGTGTTGTTGTAGTTACGATATCAGCGTATGGTATTGGACTTGGGTGAATCTTTGCAGCAACTAGTCCAGCAATATGTGCCATATCAATCATTAGATATGCTCCACATTTATCCGCAATTTCACGATAACGTTTGAAATCGATTGTAATTGGATATGCACTAGCACCACCAACGATTAGTTTTGGTTTAACTTCCATTGCTAGTTTTTCTAGTTCGTCGTAGTCTATTTCTTCTGTTTCTTTATTTACATAGTAAGGAACAAATTTATAATCTACTCCTGAAAAACTAAGCGGACTTCCATGAGTTAAGTGACCACCTTGATCTAACGCCATTCCAAGAACTGTATCCCCGTTTTGTAAAATAGCACGATATGCTGCCATGTTTGCTTGTGAGCCTGAGTGAGGCTGTACATTTACGTAAGCAACGTCAAATAATTTCTTAGCTCTTTCTATTGCTAAAGTTTCAGCCATATCAACATAAACACAACCGCCATAATATCTTTTATTAGGATATCCTTCAGCATATTTATTAGTTAAAATTGATCCTTGAGCTTCTAGAACTGCTTTTGATACAAAGTTTTCTGAAGCAATAAGTTCAATATTTTCTTCTTGTCTTTGTTTTTCTTTTTCAATCACTTCAAATATTTCATAATCTACTTCTTTTAACATGATTTATCACCTCTTGATAAGTAGTATATCACAAAGAAAGGTAAAACTCAATATATAATTAATGCCCAAAGGAATATAATAGTTTTTCATATAATAAATAAGAGGTGTTAAAAATGGATGAGATATCACCACTTAATGGTGTTTTATTAAGCAATGGTTTTACTTTTTTATTAACTTTACTTGGATCTTTAGTTGTTTTCTTTGTACCAAAAATAAACAAGAAATTCTTAAATTTCATTATGTGTTTTTCAGGTGGCATAATGATTGCTTCTTCTATATTTTCTTTGTTAATCCCAGCATTAGAAGATGGTAAATTTATATCACCATCCATAGGTTTTTTCATTGGTGGTTTGTTTATTATCTTCATAGATTTACTTATTGTAAAAAAACTTGAAAAAAATAGTGATAACAATCTAATTGATAAAGATAATACTAAATTAATATCACTAATTAGTGCAGTATCACTACATAATTTACCAGAGGGAATGGCAATTGGTATAAGTTTTGGATTAGCCTTGGTAACTGGAAGCAATGAATTTTTATTGACGTCATTTATTCTTGCATTTGGGATTGGAATTCAAAATATACCTGAAGGAGCATGTATATCACTACCTATGCATGCAAAAGGACATTCGAAGTTTAAAAGTTTTATAGTTGGAACTGTATCTGATATTTTTGAACCAATTGGTGGTATTATTGGGTTTTATTTCGTGAAAGTAAGTGAAAAGTTACTTCCGTTTTTATTGAGTTTTGCGGCAGGAAGCATGGTTGTAGTAGTATGTTCTGAGTTAATTCCCGATTCGGTAAACGAGCATAAAATCATCAGCATATTAGGTTTATTAACAGGATTTATTTTAATGATGATATTAGATGTTGCTTTTGCGTAGAAATATGATATACTAAAAATATAGAATTAATAGGATATAATTATGAAAATAACAAATGACTGGCAAGAAATATTAGAAGAAGAAATGGAAAAAGAATATTTTAAAAATTTAATGAAATTTTTAGATAGTGAATATGCTTCAAAAAATATCTATCCAAAAAAAGAAGATGTGTTTAACTTTTTAAATATTACTTCATTTACAAATACAAAGGTTGTGATAATTGGTCAAGATCCTTACCATGAAAAAAATCAAGCACATGGACTTGCATTTTCTGTACCAAATGGAGTAAAAGCGCCTCCATCACTACGTAATATTTTGAAGGAGATTAAGGATGATCTTGGAATAGATAATAATACAAAAACAGACTTAACTAATCTAGCTAAACAGGGTGTCTTACTTATGAATGCAGTTTTAACTGTTGAAGAAGGAAAACCGAAAAGCCATAAAAATATAGGTTGGGAAAAGTTTGTAGATACAATAATTAAAACTATTAGTGAGAAAAAAGAAAACATAGTATTTATTCTATGGGGTAGTGATGCAATAAGTAAGAAAATGTTAATAGATTCTTCAAAGCACTTAATTTTAGAAAGTGTACATCCAAGCCCATTATCAGCTTATCGTGGATTTTTTGGTTGCAAGCATTTCTCAAAAACAAATGAATATTTGAAAAAAATAAATGAAAGTGAGATAGATTTTCATCTATAGTTTCTATATTATTAAATTATAAATAGTGATAATCATGCCTAGTGCATGAAAGTATAATTACAAAACATATAAATAAGAAATTGATTTTCAATTAAAATAATAGTATAATAAATATTAGGAAAGTTGAGAGAAGTAATGCTTGTATTAATCGGACCAAGTGCATCTGGAAAAACAGAAATTGCACGCATACTAATTAAAAAATATAAAATGATTCGAATGATAACATACACTACTAGACCAAAAAGAATTGGTGAAATAAATGGTGTAGCATATCATTTTGTTAGCAAAGATGAATTTCTTAAATTGAAGGAAAACGATCAGTTTGTGGAAACTGTTTGTTATAATGACAATTATTATGGCACTAGAAAAAGTGATGTAGGAATTGATAAAATTGTAATATTAGAACCTAATGGATTTTTTTCTTTTAAAGAAAAGATGCCAAATGATATTGTATCATTCTATTTAGACTGTTGTGAAGAAACCAGAAGAAAACGAATGAGACTTCGTAATGACAAGGAAGAAGATATTGATAAAAGAATAATTGGAGATAAAAAAGCATTTGATTTTGATCACTTATTATGTGACTATGTTATTGAAAATGAAAATGGTCTGCTTGAAGAACTAGCAGAAAAAATATACAAACTATATATAGAAAGAATAAATAAGGAGAAATAAAAATGAAAGTATTAGTTGAAACTTCAGCACGTCATGTGCATTTAACAGAAGAAACATTCAAAGTTTTATTTGGAGATGACGCACAATTGACAATCAAAAAGTATTTATCACAACCTGGACAATACGCATCTGAACAAAGAATTAATGTTGTTGGTCCAAAGAAAACATTAGCAAATGTTTCTATTTTGGGTCCTTTTAGAAAAGATAATCAAGTTGAGCTTTCAGCAACAGATGCTCGCTCAATTGGATTAGGTATTGCAGTCCGTGAGTCAGGCGATATTAAAGGAACTCCAGGATGTATCTTAGAAGGACCTTGTGGACAAGTTGAGATTCAAGAAGGTGTTATCGTTGCGAAAAGACATATTCATATGACTACAAAAGATGCTGAAGCATTTGGTGTAAAAGATAAACAAATCGTAAGTGTTGCAATTGAAAATGATGAACGCTCAACTATTTTTGGTGATGTAGTTGTTCGTGTTCGTGATGATTTTGCCTTAGCAATGCATATTGATACAGATGAATCTAATGCTGCTTGTGTTGCCCCTGGAACAATGGCAGAAGTTATTGTAAAATAATAGGTAATAATAGTGCTACTTTTGTAACACTATTTTTAATAAATATAAAGGAGAATTGTAATTATGGTATTTAGAAATGCTACTTATTTAGATATGGAAAATATGAATAAGTTTTGGAATGAAGAAGTTGCAAAAGAAGACTTTTTCAAGCCAATAACTGAAAATTACAATGAAAAATTAGAGTCTATTCCAGGTTTTTCATATGATGGAGTTTTCTTAGCTTTAGATAATACAAATGAAGAAAAACTTGTTGGAATGATTATTTTAATAATTAAAAGTGAAGGCGTTGGTGCGATTAATTCAATCTTAGTTCATTCAGATTATCAAAATATGGGAATAGGTGATAAGCTTTATAAGATGGGTGAAGAATACTTAAGAGGCAAAGGATGTAAGAAAGTATTTGCTTATGGTTATTTGCCTTCTTGTTATGGTTGGTATATTCCAAATACTGATCATCATGATCATCCATGTGCTGCTGGTATTCGTGTTAATAGCAAAGAATATTTCTTCTTATATCATCATGGATATGAACCAACGGGATTTCAAGATGCCTTCCATTTAAATTTATCTGACTATGAAATATCAGAAGATATTCAAAAGATTTTAGATAATAACAAAAAAGATGGAATTACTATTGAAATGTATGATAAAAATAAACATTTTGGCTTAGAAGAATTCTATAAAGACTTGAATCTATATGATTTTGAAAAAGTAATTAGAGAAAATTTAGCATTAGAAAACCCATATCCATTTTTAGTGGTTTCAAATAATGGAAAAGTTAGTGGCTGGACAGGAGCCTTATGGAATGAAGAAAGTGGCAGAGGTCATTTTGATGGTATCGCTATTTTAGAGTCTGTAAGAGGAAGAGGACTAGGGAAAGCATTATTTAGCCTCTTAGCATATAATTCTAAACTAAATGGTGCGAAGTTTATGACATTCTACACAGGACTAACTAACAAAGCACGTTATATTTATATGGGCGCAGGCTTTAAGATAATTCAAACTTTCGCAATTATGAAAAAAGATTTATAAAAAAGCTGACAAACAAAAGCACAGCTTTCATAGGAATCTTTAATGGAATAAAATTTTATAAATATTTCACTTTCAAACGACCAAAAGAAAATTAGAACTTGGATTTAATGTCCGAGTTTTTTTCTTGCACAAAAATCTTATATCATTTTAATGATAATTATCAATTTTAGAACATATTGTCAAGATGACATTTTAATGATATACTTTTATTAAGGATGGTATAATATTATGATTATTTATCACGGCTCAAAAGATATTATAGAAAAACCCGAATTTGGTAAAGACAATAAAAAGAATGATTATGGGTTAGGATTTTACTGTACTGAAAATGTTGAACTTGCAAAAGAATGGGCTTGTTCTAACAACGAAACAAACGGATATGCCAATCAGTATGAAATTGATCTAAATGAATATAAAATTCTAGATTTAAGAGAAGAAAAATACTCTATCCTTAATTGGATGGCAATTTTACTTAAGTTTAGAACGTTTGACGTTAATACCCCCATTTCAGCACAAGCAAAAGAATATATATTAGAAAATTTTTACGTTGACGTGGAAGAATACGACGTAATTATAGGTTATCGCGCAGACGACTCTTATTTTAGTTTCGCAAAAGACTTTATAAACAATACGATTTCCGTTGAACAACTTGCTGAAGCTATGCATCTTGGAGAATTGGGTATTCAAATCGTATTGAAGTCTGAAAAGGCATTCGATACGGTAAAATTTATAAGTTATGAATTAGCCGAATGTAAGGAATATTATGTTAAACGTGTTAGTCGTGACAAAAAAGCAAGAGAAACTTATTTAAACAATCATAGACAAAACTTAGTATTCGACGGCTTATTTGTAATGGATATTATTAGAAAGGGGCTTAAAAATGGCGATAAGATCCTATGATGTTAGATATTTAGATAGTGTTGCTACAAATGTCGGTACAATGTTTGAATATGCAGTAGCTTGTGGCTACGACCCAAAAGTATATTGGAATATGTTTGTTTCTTCCGAAGTGGCAAAACAAATAGAAAAAGGAAATCCAAGATTTTTAGTTGGATATTCTGCACTAGATTTGTTAGAGTATGTTGTAAATACAACTTCATTGAACGGAAAATTGCTTGCTCCTAAACCATTTTTTAGTCGTTCACAATTTTATTGGGCGGGTTGGGCGTTAGCACAATATCAAAATTATAAAGCAACATCTTTCTTTAACATAAACAAAGCGTTCCCAATTGAAAATGTATTAGCGTTATACGATACGCTTCATGAAGCAGATATTACGAAGTTCATCTCAGTAGCAGACGAATATATTGTTGTTCATAAAAAGGAAACAAATCTTAAAAGAATTCGTAATGCGGCAGGATTATCGCAAAAACAACTTGCAGAAAAAGCAGAAGTATCAATTCGTAATATACAAATGTATGAACAACGCCATAATGATATTAACAAGGCACAAGCAGATATACTATTTAGATTATCTAAAACGCTTGGTTGTAATATGGAAGATTTGTTTGAAGAATAAAACTTTTATAAATATAACTGAATTTGTCATATTTAGATCGTTATAATTGTTTTGAATTATAATAACGAGGTCTAGAAAAGAAAACCACCTATTCTTTTCATTAGATAACCATAAAAGCGGGTGAGGAATTGGAGCAAAACGCTTTGAGGTGATGAATATGACGAAAACAACTGAAAAGCATTGAAACAAGCAAGAGAAATGGCGTGGCATATGCCACGCCTGACTTTTAATTATGCGACTTACCGAAAATTCCCTATGGAATCTACGATAAAGTTTTAAGTTTTATTATAGTTTTATTATTTTCGATAGTCTGTCACTTATTATTATAGCAAGAAGCATTTTTAAAATATCAGGAATAATAAATGGAATAACGCATAAAAGTAGTGTTTTAGTTAAAGTAATGTCGCTTGTATATACAGTCATAAACCATATTGTACCAAATGTATAACAAATAAGTGTTGATAAAATTAGGCCAATGATCTTAACAAAGAAATCCTTTTTAATAATTTTAGAAAAAAATTTGTTAGAAAAGAAATACACAATAGGCATAAAGATAAATCCTATAATGTATCCTCCTGTTGGACCCATTATCGCTGCTAAGCCGCTTTTGAAACCACTAAATACTGGTACTCCAATGATTCCAAGTAAAATATATAAACCTATACAAATTAGTGAATCACGTAAATTTAATGTTAAAATCAGGATAAAAATAACAAGTGTTTGTAAAGTGAAAGGCACTGTAATTGGAATAGAAATCCATGAGCCTATCGCAATTAAACTAGCAAAAATTGCAATTAATACTATTCTTAATGTTAAATTTTTTTTCATATTTAAACCACCTTATAAGATAATTATACAATTGTAAATTATCTGTTGCAATATGTAAATGTTTACCACGATTTTAGTTTTTTTAATCTTCATTGAAAAAAATGTGTAAAAATGGTATAATAATTCGTTAAAGGTAAAGGACGTAAATAATGAGTATCTTAGAAGTAAAAAACTTAAAATTTGGATATGTCGGAGAAACATTATTAAACGGCATAGATGTTAGAGTGCTTCCTGAAGACCATATCGGGCTTGTTGGCGCAAATGGTTGTGGGAAATCAACATTTATGAATTTGATTGCTCACCGTTTATCTCCAGATAGTGGTGAAATTATTTGGGATAAAAATGTTACTTTTAGTTATCTTGATCAATATCTAAAAGTAGATGGTGATATTACAATTGCAGATTACCTTTACAAAGTATATGAACATTTATATGATAAAGAAGAAGAGATGAATAATTTATATTCATCACTAGAAGATTGTGATCCTGAAAAAATGGATAAAATATTAAATAGAGCACAACGTATTCAAGATTATTTAGATGAGAATAATTTTTATCGTATTAAATCGGAAATATCAAATATTATTAATGGTTTAGGCATAGGTGATGATGCTAAAAGAAAACTAAAGGACTTAAGTAGTGGACAACGTGGGAAAGTATTTTTAGGAAAGATGCTTCTTGAAAAAAATGATGTTCTATTATTAGATGAACCAACAAACTTTTTAGATGCAGCTCATGTTGAATGGCTTACGAAGTTTTTATGTTCGTATGAACATCCTTTTATTGTTATATCACATAATAAAGAATTTATTAATAATATTAGTAATGTTATTTTCGCATTAGAAAACAAAACTATTAAACGTTATAAGGGTAATTATGATTCATATATAGTTCAAAAAGAACAATATTTAAAAGAGTATCAAAAAAACTATGAATCTCAACAAAAATATATAAAGAAAACAGAAGAGTTCATTAATAAAAATATTGTTAGAGCATCAACAACTAAACGTGCTCAAAGTAGGCAAAAAGAACTTGATAAAATAGAAAGGTTAGAAAAACCAACTAAAGAAAAAAAGGTATATATGTCATTTCCGTTTTCTAATTCATTTAATTGTAATGCTTTAGAAGTAAGAAAATTAGAAATCGGTTATGATAAAAAACTTCCACTTGATCCTATAACGCTAGAAGTTGGTTATGGTGAAAAACTTGTGATTATCGGCGCAAATGGTGTTGGTAAATCAACGTTTTTAAAAACTATTTTAGGAAAGTTAAAACCTAAAGAAGGAAGAATAAAACTTGTTCCTTATAATAAAATCCTTTATTATGAGCAAGAATATAAAGGAAAAATGGATATAACGCCAATAGAGTACTATAAAGAAATATATCCATTAGAAGATGATGGTGCCATAAGAAAAATATATGGTGTAATTGGTATTAGTGGTGATTTAGCTTGTAAACCACTTAGTGAGCTTTCAGGTGGAGAACTTGCAAAAGTACGTTTTGCAAGACTTACTCGTGAATCATCAAATTTACTTATTTTAGATGAACCAACTAACCATCTTGATAAGAATGCGAAAGAAGCTTTAAAAGAGGCAATTAGAGAATTTCCTGGGACAGTACTATTAGTTTCCCATGAAAAAGAATTTTATAAAAGTTTAGAAATGAAAGAAATATATTTTAAGAAATTAGGTAATTAATTATGAATAATGAAATGATAAGAAATGTTGCAATTATTGCCCATGTTGACCATGGCAAAACTACTCTAGTAGATCAACTACTAAAGAAATCTGATACACTTGCAGAGCGTGAAAATATTGAAGAACGTGCAATGGATAGTAATGATCTTGAACGTGAAAGAGGAATTACAATATTAGCAAAAAACACTGCTATTAAATATAAAGGTTATAAAATTAATGTTCTAGACACTCCAGGACATGCTGACTTTTCTGGTGAAGTTGAACGTATTATGAAAATGGTAGATGGTGTTATCCTCGTTGTTGACGCTTATGAAGGTGTAATGCCACAAACAAGATTTGTATTAAAAGAAGCATTAGATAATAAACTAATACCAATTGTTGTTGTAAATAAAATAGATAAGGATTCCGCAAGACCAGCAGAAGTTGTTGATGAAATCTTAGGTTTATTTATTGAACTCGGCGCAACAGATGAACAAATTGACTTCCCTGTTGTTTACGCAAGTGCAAGTCATGGAACAAGTAGTTTAGATCCTGATAAAGAAACACAAAAAGAAACAATGAATCCTATTTTAGATTTAATCATTTCTCATATTCCAGCTCCTGATGCATCAAGTGAGGGAACTTTACAATTCCAAGGGGCATTACTTGACTATAATGATTATGTTGGAAGAATGGCTATTGGACGCATTGCAAGAGGTGTGATGAAACTTAATGAAGTTGTTTCATGTATTCGCCGTGATGGCAGCATAAGTCAATTCCGTATTCAAAAATTATATAGTTTCTTAGGACTTCGTCGTAGTGAAGTACAAGAGGCATATGCAGGTGATATTGTTGCAGTAGCTGGACTTGCTGACATATTTGTTGGTGAAACAATTTGTAATGTTGGATTTGAAGAAGCATTACCACCAATCAAAGTATCTGAACCAACTGTTGAAATGTACTTTAGCACAAATGATTCCCCTTTTTCTGGTAAAGAAGGTAAGTTTGTAACAAGTACTAAACTTGAAGATCGTTTATTCCGTGAAACGCAAAGAGATGTAAGTTTAAAAGTTAAGAAAATTGGTACTCATGATGAATGGAATGTTTGTGGTCGTGGTGAATTACATTTAGGTATTTTAATAGAAAATATGCGTCGTGAAGGTTATGAATTCCAAGTAGCTAAACCTCGACCAATTCTAAAAGAAATTGATGGTGTTATATATGAACCATATGAATATGTCCAAGTTGATGTACCTAATGAGTATTCTGGACCAG
Organism: uncultured Coprobacillus sp.; assembly: GCA_964385755.1. Taxonomy (GTDB): domain Bacteria; phylum Bacillota_I; class Bacilli_A; order ML615J-28; family CAG-698; genus CAG-698. The sequence continues at coordinate 43,311 of CAYLPZ010000003.1, read as the reverse complement.
TAATTGAGCTTATGGGGCGTAGAGGTGGCAACCTAGAAACAATGGAAAACACTGAAACACAAACAAGAATTATTTATAATATGCCATCAAGAGGATTAATTAGTTTATCAACTGAGTTTATGACAGCATCAAAAGGTTATGGAACAATTTCTCATATATTCTTAGATTATCGCCCAATGGAATCTATTTCTGTTGGTGAAAGAAAACTAGGTGTATTAGTAGCAACCAATACTGGAAAAACAACTGCTTATGGAATTGGACAAATCGAAGATCGTGGTGTATTATTTGTAGAACCTAACCAAGATGTATACGAAGGACAAATTGTTGGTGAATGTAATAAAGATGATGATTTAGCTGTAAATGTAATTAAAGCTAAACAAATGACAAATCAAAGAAGTGCAACAAAAGACACCACTGTTGTTTTAAAACGTCCACGTACAATGGGCCTTGAAGCGTGCTTAGAATATATAAATGATGATGAATTAGTTGAAGTAACACCAAGAAACATTCGTTTACGTAAGAAGATTTTAAATACTGAAGAACGTAAGAAATTTGATAGTAGAAAGAAAAATAAAGAATAATGATTGAAATAGTAATAGTAAGTGACACTCATGGTAGGACTGGTTTTGTTGACTATCTACAGAAAAAGCATCCCAAAGCATATATGTATTTACATGCTGGTGATAGTTGTGTAGATCCTTTTGAACTTTATCCTTTTGAAACAGTGAAAGGAAACTGTGATTATTTAGTAAAGAATCAAGTTAAACAAGTCATGGTCTGTGGGTTATCAATACTAATGTTTCATGGGGATAAATTTATGCTTGATAGAGAAATGTTCATTTACTATGCTAATAACTATCATGCAAACATTATTATTCATGGACATACACATATCCCTTATTATGAAAAAAACGGTAATGTTCATATTATTTGCCCAGGAAGTTTATATTTACCAAGGGTAACTAAAGCTACATATGCTGTTTTATCATTTGATGATACATTAGAAAGCACTGAAGAAAAACTAAAATCTGTGAAAGTGGAGTTTGTTAATTATGAAGGTAGATAACAAGTTAGTTGATTTATTTTATGACTTATTTGATAAAGCTTGCATGACTTACTATTATGATTTAAATAAGATGGATTATTTAAATGCCTTTAATGCTTTTACTAAAGCATTAGTTGAAGGAGAATTTGATTACAAAATTCCTCAAAAAACAGTTAATAAACTTCAAAAAATAATTGATAAAATAAATGAAAAAGATTTTAATAATGAAGAAGTTCGCTTGGCTAGTGAACTTGTATTAATCAAAGGTTATAAGCATCGAAATATGAATCTTGATTTTCTTACACCTGATGCAATTAGTTATATATTTTCATTTATTATCAACGCAATCGTTAAAAAAGAATATCAAGATAAACCTTTTACAATTTTAGATACAGTAATAGGAGCAGGAAATTTACTTTTCACGATTACAAACAATTTAGAACATGATGATGTTAGCTGCTTTGGAATTGAAAAAGATCCATTATTTGCAGGTATTGCATATAGTATGTCTTTACTTACTAATAATGATTTGATAGTAAGTGTTAATGATGCAAAAGACAGAAATAGCTTTTTTGCGGACGTAATTATTGGTGATTTTGGTGAAAATGAAGATATTTATGATATAATAGTAGAAAGACTTAATAATATTTTAAACAAAGGTTATTTTGTATATCTAATTAATAATGATTTTTTCCAAAAAGCAAGTGATGAGTTTAGAAAAACATTACTAGACCACTCTACACTTCTTGGTTTAGTTGTCCTCCCACAAACTTTTGTCGCTAAAAATCATGTTGGAAAATCTATTTTAATTGGTAAGAAGGAATTACTTTCTGATTATCAAATGTCTGTAATTCAAATAGATGATGATTTATCACAAGAAAGCTTATTAAACTTTAAGAAAAAAATTGAAAAAATATTTAAATAATTAAAAGGAGAAAAAGAAAATGAGTAAAATAATGGCAGTTAACGCTGGAAGTTCATCTTTAAAGTTTCAATTATTAGAAATGCCAGAAGAAAAACTAATCGTTAGTGGTTTAGTTGAAAAAATTGGTACTGTTGAAGTTGGTCATGTTACTTTTAAAGTAAATGGCGAAAAAATTATTGATGAAGACGTAGAAGTAAAAGATCATGCAAAAGCTGTACAAATCGTATTAGATGGCTTACTTGAAAAGAAACTAATTAATAGCTTAGATGAAATTGGCGGTGTTGGCCATCGTATCGTCCAAGGTGGACCATACTTTAATGATTCTTGTCTAATTACTCCTGAATCAAAGGCTAAAATTAAGGAATTGTGTCCTTTAGCACCATTACACAACCCTGCCCATCTTGTGGGAATTGATGCATTTGAAGAAGTTCTAGAAGGTGTACCAAATGTAGCTGTATTTGATACTTCATTTCATCAAACTATGCCTGAAACATCTTATTTATATGGTGTACCTTATGATTGGTATACTAATTATAAAGTAAGAAAGTATGGTGCACACGGCACAAGCCATCAATATGTTTCTAAAAAGTGTGCTGAATTAATGGGAAAACCATATGAAGATTTAAAGATTGTTACATGTCACTTAGGAAATGGTGCTTCACTAGCAGCTGTTCAAAATGGTAAATGTGTTGATACAACAATGGGATTAACACCATTAGACGGATTTCCAATGGGAACACGTAGTGGTTCACTTGATCCAACAGTTGTAGAATATATGTGTGTTAATACTGGTATGACAGTAGAAGAAGTACTTGTTGCATTAAACCGTAAATCTGGTTATTTAGGAATTAGTGGTGTATCAAATGATTCACGTACAGTTGAAGCTGGATTAGTGTGTGCTCCTGATGCTACAGATGAACAAAAAGAAGTAGCAAGAAGATGTAAACTTGCATTTGATTTACAATACAAACGCATTTGCGATTATATAGGAAGCTATTATGTACTAATGGAAGGAATTGATGCGATTGTTTTCACTGCAGGTATTGGTGAAAATAGCGATTATTGCCGTGAACATGTTTGTGAAAGATTAAAAGTATTAGGTGTTGAAATTGATAAACAAGTTAATAGTGCAAAAAGCACAAGAGGAAATGAAACTCTAATATCTACTCCTAACTCAAAAATTAAAGTATACGTAATTCCAACAAATGAGGAACTTTGTATCGCACGTGATGTAATTCGCTTAACTAAATAAACTAAGTAAACTATAAAATGATATTATTTCATTTTATACTTTTTTAATTTTTAAAAGCCTAATACTAATTAAAATATTAGTAGGAGGATAAGATAAAATGATAAATGACAGAAAAATAAGAAAATTAAATTATTTTATTATATTGCTGCTAATGATAACACTTTTGTTTACAAGTAAGAAGGTAAAAATGTTAACACTAGAAGAAGTAGAAAAGGGAACTATAGTAGTAACTGAACTTGAACATATTAATCAAGGATATCACTATAATGTAAGTAAACAGGTTTTCGGAAAAAATAATGAATACTTAATAATTGGAAGTTGTAATACACTTGATAAAGATAACGATGAATATACTTTTCCCTTTGTTTCATATTATCAAAATGATGAACTTAGATGGTTTAAGTTCATAAAATTATATAGCTATGGCGAGTTTGTCGATGCTATAGTAAAAGATAAACAAATCATACTTTTAGGTAATACAAATAAAAATACAATTTTGATGGAATTTGATTTAGAAGGAGAAATAATAAGACATAAAAAGTATAACACTTTAATTAATGCGAAAAATGTTTATGAAGAAGCAAATGGCTATTTTATTGTATCTGAAAAATATGAGAATCAAAATAAATATGCTTGCGTATCACTAGTAAATGCTCGTTTTGATATTATTAATGATGTAAACATAGGTAATGATGATATTAACATTTTAATAGATTCTTGTAAAAATAATGAATCAATATTTGTAAGGGTAAAAGTATCTAGTAGTGGTTATTTTGATTATTTACCATCGCACCCATATATTATAGCTGAGGTTAGTGAAAGATTAGATGTTACTGATGATATTTTACTTGATAAAAGTATTAAAGAAGAAGCAAAAATGATGTATATTAATAATCTATCGTTTATCCAAAAAACAACTGATGAAATTACTATTTCTAGTTATGATAATCTAAATTATTTAGGTAGTGATAGACTATTAAAGTTAACAATAAATAATATTTACGATTATTTTATATCATATGAAAATGGAAAGTATGCCATTTCCTTATTATATAATGATGAAAAAATAAGTAATAAAGTATATTTACTAAATGATAATAAAGAAATAGAAGAGATATTTACCTTAAATGAACGATATGACTATGCAATAAAACAAGTTAACTATTATCAAGGATTTATTTATGAATTAGGAATAGTGCCAATTTATGACTTAAATAATATCTTATTAAATCGTATAAGCTATATAATAATTAGAAATAACAATTGTTTTATCAATGGTACTTTAATTGAGTGTATTAATTCTTTTGATGATAAAGACGTTTTTGGATATTATGATGGAACAAGAAAGTATCAAGTGAATAATGTATTATATGAAGTTGTTGGCGATTATTATATTCCATTAGAAATAAATATTGTTGATGGTAGTTCATATATAAAAGGTTTTATTTTAACTTTTAATGGTGAAGGATATTTAAATAATGAAAAAATTGATAGTGGCTATATAATAAATGAATGTGGAAGTTATGTAATAAAAGTAGTTGGGAATAAGGATACTAAAGTATTAAGTTTTCAAATTGTTGATGATGTGGTTAAAGAGTGTGAAAGTGAAAATGAAGAAGTAAAAATTACCGAAATTATTAATATAATAGAAAATACAAGTGAAAAGGTAAATCTTGTTACAACACAAGAAGAAAAAAGTAAGATACCAGTAGGAATGATTTTTATTGTTTCTATTATAAGTATTTTTACAATAATATTAATTCCTTGGAGGCACAAAGATGCTTAAATTATTAACAATTTTCTTTACTATTTTCAGCAATGTATTTTCAATTGATAGTAAATTTTTTGCTCCGAAAGAACTTTATTTTGATAATGAAAAAACTTATGAAGTAATATCAGATTGTAATGATTATATACTATACAAAGATAGTGAAACATACAAACAAGTTACATATTTTATTGAAAAAGATGATATGCGAATTACCTTAGAAGGAGAAGTAATCGGTTTCTATCAAGATTCAAAAATTTATGTTGCAACAATGATTGATGGATTTGTTAATCTATATGTATATACAAACACAGGTTCGATAGTTTCTAAAGACGAAACAAAACTTGTTGATGGAATGATTCATAAAGGTAAATATGGACCAATATTAATAGGAAATATTTATAAAGATAAAAACAACATTGATACGCCAAAAAGTAATGTGTGTATATATGATTATGTGAAAAATAAGTATTTTATCTTTGGTGGTGATGAAGAAGAATATGTTACCTATTCATGTGTTAATGAAAATAGTATTTATCTGTTAATTAATAAAGATAAAATTTCTGAGCTGCCTTTTGGTAATCAAACAACAAATATTTTATGTAGAATAAAATTTTTAGAAGAAAAAACAGAAACGCAAAACTTTAATTATGAATTACAAACTATTATAAATATAGATGAGAGTGTTTCTTTAAGAAAAATTGAATATGTAGATGATTTAATTTATGTTTTTACATCTAATAGCGTGTTATTATTTAATCAAAATTTAGAATATTTAAAAACAAAAACTATTGGTGAATATAATTATGGATTTGCTTCTTCAAACATAATAGTTATTTTTGATGATAATTCATGTACAATTTATGATAGTGCTTCATTAATAGAATATCAAAAAGTAAAAGAAGATTTTTCTGGTGTTATAAGAAAACTTGCAAATAAATTTTTATGTTTTAAAGAAGAAGCATATTACTTTGACATTGTTGATATAAGAAAACTATATGTGCCTAAAGAATGTTATCTTTCCTATGAATGTTTAGAGTGTGATTCGTTTTTTGCAAGTTGTATCTTTTTAGAAAAAGACTTTGAAACATATTTTGATAAAACATTAATGGGTGTTTATCCATTTAACATATATTTTGAGACGAAGGGTGGAATAGTGTTTTATCTTCCCACAAGTTATGAAATAAAACCTAAGGTAAATTTGACAGATAAAATGGTGTATGAAAGTGGATATGCTTTGTCATTTAATGGTGATGCTAACGTTGATGGCGAATATGTAAATCAGCAAACAAGAATATATGAAGAAGGATTACATCACTTAATAATTGAGGGAAAACATGCAACATATGAACTTGATTTTTATATTTCACCTGAACAAATTAGTTTTGTAGAAAAAGAGAATAAAGACGGAATCTTAATTAAAGAGAATACTCCTTATAAAATCTCTTTTAGAATTGAGAATACAGAAGATTTAGAGTATAAAGAAACAATTTTAAAGGGTATGGTTTCTGCAAAAACTTCATTTGTTGATGGAATATTAACAATAGAAATACCGAAAATACCTGTTGATAATGATGAACAAAATATGTTATTTAATGATCATATATTATTAGTTGACAAAGTTGTATTTAATGATTGTGGGAAGGATGTATATGTATACATTCAAAAGTTATATCAATTTAATTTAACAAAAGAAGATGTAAAACTGACAGAAGACATTAATAAAAAACAAATAACTTATTATGCAGATGATGAAAATAGGCAAATTAGAGCGCTGCAAGTTGATGCTTATGTTAATGGTAATTTAAAAGAATATATCTTTCCTTTAACAAATAATAATATTAAAATAGATGAAAAAACTAGCAGTATTTGCCATTTTTACTTCCTTATAGACAATGGAAGTGGAATATATCAAAAAAAATATCTTTTTACTAGTATGCAAGATGGCGATATGGAAATAACTAAGTTTAGTGTATATAATAATGATTCTTCCGTAGAAATGAGATTTGATTTTGAAAATTATAATAATAATCTAATTAAATTATTGAAAGAAAATAATGTTTTATATGAAAATAGTAATGTTAACATTCAAAAAACTATTGTTTACTTTGGAATTGGAATTGTTTTGGCTGCTTGTCTTGGTTTATTATTAAAAAAACTAATATATAAGAAAAGTTAATAACTTTCTATTTTCTTGTGAAAATTTTTGTTGTGTGCTATAATCACTATAAAGGTGGTGATAGTATGTTAGATAGATTTATAAATCTTTATAATGAAACTGAATATACAATGTTAAGATCATCACTGCGTATCAAGGATCTAGTTAAAGCAGCTAAAAATGATAATTTAGATTATGTAGCAATTACAGACTTAGATAATATGTATGGTGTTATCCCATTTTATCTTGAATGCATAGAAAATAATATCAAGCCTATTATTGGCTCACATATCACCTTAGAGAGCGATTTTAACTATTTTAATTCAATATTATTAATTTGTAAGAATAATATTGGTTATAAAAATTTATTAAAAATTGTCACATCTAGAAAATTAGAAAAGAAACTAACAATTGAAATGATAAAACCCTTCTTAGAAGGTTTATTTGTTATTTTACCTAGTGATGAGCATGAGTTAATTAAAGCATTTAAAGAAAAAAATGAAAAAAACTTAAATACAATATTAAATAAGTATCAAGATATAAAAGATTTATATATAGGTCTTGATATGCAAACAAAAGAAATGATAAATATTACTGGAGATATTATTAATTTTTTTGAGAAAAAAAATATTTCTTGTATTGCGATTCATAAAACTACATATCTTAATAAAAGTGATTTTAAAGTATATAAGATACTTAGGTGCGTTAAAGAAAATGTTAAGGATTATAACGAAACACCTAAGGAAAAAAATCAATTTTATTTAAGTACAACTTTAGCTAAAGATTTATTTAGATATTATCCTTCTTTAATTACAAATATAGCTTTGATAGTTGAAAATTGTAATGTTGAATTAGAGTTTGGTAATTATCACATGCCGAAGTATGATATAACTAAAACTGGTGATACAAATGAATATTTGCGTAATTTGGCCTTCATCGGTTTAAAAAGACGTTTAGAAGCAGATAAAGTTGCAAAAGGGGAATATCAAAAATATATTGATAGACTTACTAGTGAATTAGAAGTTATTGTGAAAATGGGGTTTGCGGATTATTTTTTGATTGTGTATGATTTTATTTGTTACGCAAAAAAAGAAAAAATTCTAGTTGGACCTGGAAGAGGCTCTGGGCCTAGTTCACTTGTTTCATATAGCTTAGGTATAACTGAGATAGATCCGCTTAAGTATGATTTATTCTTTGAAAGATTTTTGAATCCACAGCGTGTTTCTATGCCTGATATAGATACAGACTTTCCTGAAAATCGTCGTTCACAAGTTTTATCATATATGGGAAAAAGGTATGGCAAAATGAAAGTTGCTCATATTTGTACATTTGGTACTTATGGCCCAAAAGCTGCAGTTCGTGACATTGCTAGGATTACTAACCTCGATAGCAATTATTTAAATGAAATATTATTTTATATTAATAACCATAATAGTATTAATGATGTTATTGAGTCTAGTGAAATGTTTAGAAGAATGATTGAGGAAGATGAAACGATTAATTATGTTGTAGAATTAATAAAAAATATGGAAAATTTGCCTCGTAATCTTTCTATTCATGCAGCCGGAATAATTATGGCAGATAGTGATTTAGTCGATTATACGCCTTTAGAAGCAGGATTAGATGGACTATATACAACACAATATAGTGCACAAAGCTTAGAAAAACTAGGACTTGTGAAAATTGATTTTTTAGGACTTTCTAATCTTAATACGATTGATGCTATTTTAAAAATGATAAACGATAAGATTAATATTTATAAATTACCTTTAGACGACAAGAAAGTATATGAAATGATTGCTTCGGGTAATACTTATGGATTATTTCAAATTGAATCAGCTGGAATGAAGAAAGTTTTACAAGATCTTAAAACAAATTGTTTTAATGATATTGTAAGTGCCTTAGCTCTTTATAGACCTGGTCCAATGGAAATGATTCCAACATTCGTTAAACGTAAACTAGGATTGGAAAAAATAACTTATCTTCATAAAGACTTAGAAGACATTTTAAAATCAACTTATGGGATAATAGTTTTCCAAGAACAACTATTACAAATAGCAAGTAAGTTTGCGGGGTATAGTTTAGGAGAAGCTGATATTTTAAGAAGAGCTATCAGCAAGAAAAACAAAGAACTTCTTGCTTTAAATGAAGAAAAATTTATTAAAGGAGCTGTAAGTAAAGGCTATAGTGCCACTTTAGCAAAACAAATCTTTGATTATATTTTAAAGTTTGCTTCTTATGGATTTAACAAGAGTCATTCAGTAGCTTATTCAATGGTAACATATCAAATGGCATACTTAAAAGTACATTATTTTAAAGAGTTTATGAGTGTCATGATGAGTGAAAAATTAGGTAATATCGCATTAATTAAATCTTATATATTAGAATGTAGAAAAAATGGTATAGATGTAAAACCTCCTAACATAAATAAAAGTAGTGCTTGCTTTACAATTGACAAAGAAAATGCTAGTGTTATCTATTATGCTTTGCAAGGAATTAATAGCCTTGGACAAATAACAGTTAATGATTTTCTAAAAGAAAGAAGTATAAATGGCCTATATTCTAATTATGATGAGTTTATTAGACGAACAAAAAATATCTTTTCAAAAAAGAATGTTGAAACATTAATTTATAGTGGTGCACTTGATGTGTTTAATATTACTCGTAAATCAATGATTGATGAGTATGAACAAAGCTTAGAACTTGCTTCTTTTGGAGGAATGTTTAAAGATAGTTTATCAACTCATGTTTTTGGAGAAGATGAATTTTCATTTTCTGAAATATCTAATTATGAGTATCAAGCATTAGGGTTAAATTTAAAGTATGATATATTTATTAAATATAATGATGTAAGAAATAAATATAAAACAGTAAAAATAAATAATTTAAAACATAATAAAATTGTATTTTCAGTTTTTATGCTAAAATCTATAAAAAAAATAAAAACTAAGAATAATGAAGAAATGTGTTTTGTATCTATTTATGATGAAACAGGAGAACTTGATGGAGTTATTTTTCCAAATGTATATAAAGAGTATGCAATTAATTTAATTGTTGATAAAATGTATATTGGAGAAGTAAAACTTGAAGAAAGAGGAGAAAAGAATCAAGTTGAAATTAGAAAAATTAAATTATTAGATTAATAGAAGCTATAGTATCAATAATGATACATAGCTTTTTAGTTTTTTATTATTTGAGGTTGATTTTATCTACTTGAAAATAATAATGGTTTATTGTATAATAAATTAGTTAAAGATAGATAAATACCTGTAAAAGGAGATGCATATTATGATTATTAAAAGAATAGGTGTTTTGACTTCTGGTGGAGATGCTCCTGGAATGAATGCGGCAGTAAGAGCCGTTGTTCGTGCTGGCATTGATTCAGGGTTAGAAGTATATGCTGTATATAATGGCTATTTAGGTTTATACACAGGACAAATTGAAAGATTATATCGTAAAAGTGTATCTGATAAATTACGTTTAGGTGGTACTTTCATTGGAACGGCTCGTTTACCAGAGTTTAAAGATAAAGAAGTAAGAGAAAAAGCAATAGAAAATATGAAGTTATATGGGCTTGATGCTTTAATTTGTATTGGTGGAGATGGAACTTACACTGGCGCTTTGGCATTAAGTGAAATGGGCATTAAAGTAATAGGCGTTCCTGGTACTATAGATAATGATTTGGCCTTAACAGATTATACAATTGGATTCGATACTGCTTTAAATACAGCTGTTGAATGTGTTGATAAACTACGTGATACATCTGCTTCACATCATCGTTGTAGTATTGTTGAAGTTATGGGTAGAAACTGTGGTGACATTGCTTTATGGACTGCAATAGCAGTTGGCGCAGAGTATGTAATTTGTAAAGAAACAGGTTTTGATAAAGAACAAATGATTAAATCTATTAATAAAGCCGCAGAACATAAAAACCATGCAATTATTATGGTTGCTGAGAACATGGTAGATGTGCAAGAACTTGCAAAAGAAGTATCTGAAAGAACTCCTTTCCAAGCAAGAGCTTCAGTATTAGGTTATATCCAACGTGGTGGTAAACCTTCAGCACGTGATCGTGTTATGGCTTCACAAATGGGAGCTAAAGCAGTTGAAGCTTTATTAGAAGGTGAAAGTGGAACATGTGTTTGCATTAGAAATGATGTAATTGAAACTTCACCAATCAAAGAAGTATTAGAAAGTAAAAATCATTCAATTGAAGATAAATATAAAGTATTTAAAAAATTATGGTAAAAATGGATAGGAAAATTATGGAAAAAAATAAAACTTGTTATGTTACAACACCAATATATTATTCTAGTGGAAGTGTTCATGTAGGTAATTCATATACAACAATTGTATGTGATGCATATGCACGTTATCATCGATTAAATAACTATGATACATTCTTCTTAACTGGAATGGACGAACATGGTTTAAAAATTGAAGAAGCAGCTAAGAAACAAGGAATTACTCCACAAGAACTAACAGATAAAATAGCATTAGATACTAAAAAACTTTGGAAAGAGTTAAATATTACAAATGATTATTTTATTCGTACTACAGATCAAAAGCATGTAGAAATAGTTCAACAGTTTTTTGAAAGAATGCTGGAAAAAGGTGATATATATTTAGGTAGTTATGAAGGCGATTATTGTGTTTCTTGTGAATCATTTTTCACAAAAACGCAATTAGGTGAGAATAATACCTGCCCTGATTGTGGAAAACCTACAAAAAGAGTAAAAGAAGAATGTTACTTCTTACGTTTAAGTAAATATCAAGATAAACTACTTAAGTTCATTAATGATAATCCAACTTTCATTGAACCTGAAACAAGAAGAAATGAAGTAATTTCATTTGTGGAAAGTGGTCTTGAAGATTTATGTGTTTCAAGAACAACATTTAAATGGGGTGTTCCAGTTATCAGTAATCCAAATCATGTTATCTATGTTTGGATTGATGCATTAAGTAATTACTTAACTGCACTTGATTATGGAAAAGAAAATAGTAATTATCAAAAATATTGGGAAAACGGTGAAAAGGTTGTTCACGTTGTTGGAAAAGATATATTAAGATTCCATGCTGTGTATTGGCCAATTATGCTTATGTCTTTAGATATTCCTGTGAATTATAAATTATATGTTCATGGTTGGGTATTAATGAAAGATGGTAAGATGAGTAAATCTGCTGGTAATGTTGTTTATCCAAGAGATGTTATAGCTCGTTATGGTGTTGATGCCTTACGTTACTATTTATTACGTGAAATGCCACTTGGTAATGATTCAATCTTCTCATATGATCGTTTCTTAGAACGTTATAATAGTGATTTAGCAAATGATTTAGGAAATCTACAAAGTCGTACTGTTTCAATGATTAATAAATACTTTGGTGGTGAGGTTACAAAACCAAAAGAACTAGTAAATGAATATAGTAGAGAAGTTGTTGATTTTATTAATACGCAAGTAAAACTAGCTAGTGACTATTTTTCAAACTTTAGATTCCAAGCTGGTTTAATTGAACTTTGGAAGATGATTAGCCGTGCTAACAAATATATTGACGAAACATGTCCTTGGGTTCTTGCAAAAGATGAAAGCAAAAAAGCAGAACTTTTAGAAGTAATGTATGTTTTATATGAAGTGTTAAGAATAGCTGAAACAATGCTTCTTGCTATTATTCCTGATTCTAGTAAACAAATGCTTGATGAATTATGTGTTAAGGAAGAAAATAGAAACTATGATTTTGTTAAATTTGGTTTAACTGATGAAATTAAAGTTTCAGAGAAAGTCAATATTATATTTAAACGTTTAGATGTTAAAGCTGAACTTGAGTATCAAGAATCTAAAAAAGTTAAAAAACTAGAATTAAAACCAGAAATTTCTATTGATGATTTTAGTAAACTTGATTTACGCGTTGGAAAAGTAATTGAAGCTAAGAAACTTGAAGGATCAGATAAATTACTTGTTTTACAAGTAAAAATTGAAGAAGAAGTAAGACAAATAGTATCTGGTATTGCACAAAATTATAAACCTGAAGAGATTGTTGGTATGAATGTCATTGTAGTTGCTAACTTAAAACCTGCAAAACTTCGTGGTGTTATGTCAAATGGAATGCTTCTTTGTGCTGTAGATAAAAAAGGACTAGAATTAATAAAAATAAATACGAAAGATGAATTTGCGAAAGTACAATAATGAAAAAACTTATAAATTTATTAAAAAGTAGAAACACAAAGGCACTATTTGGTACTATTATTGGTACAGTTATTTATTCGTTTGGGGTTGCTTTTATCTTAGATAAATCTAAGATGTATGCTAATGGTATAACAGGTATTTCTCAACTTGTGAAAACGATCGTTGGTTCAGAAAGTCCATATTTCCTTAGTATTATGATTTTAATACTCAACATACCTTTATTTCTTATTGCAATGAAAGGTGTTAGTAAAAGATTTGCAATATTATCATTTTCTAGTGTTATTTTGCAATTTGTTTTAACAGCACTTTTCTCAGTACTTCTCGAAAATGGGTTTGACCCATTTAATCAATTCAGTCCTGAAAATGATAAACTAACTTTAGCGTTACTTGGTGGTTTCTTCTCAGGTTTTGGCTGTGGTATATGTTTAAGATATGGGTCATCAACTGGTGGAACTGATGTATTAAGTCAATATTTATCTTTAAATAAACAAGTTAATTTTGCAAAATTTTCTTTCACTATAAACTGTTTAATCGTTGTAGGATCAGTTTTTGCGGACATAAAAAATGGAATTGATATCTCAACTGCAGTATATACAATTATTAATATGTTTATTAGTATACTTGTACTTGATAAGATTCATACAATTTATAAATATAATAAGATAACAATTGTAACTGTTGAAAAACAACGCATGAGAGATGCCTTAGTAAAACTATCTAACCATGGCGTTACAATTTTTGAATGTATCGGTGGATTTTCAAACAAAACAAAATATATGCTTGAGATAGTAGTATGGAGCTTTGAAACAAGCGAATATGTAAGACGTGCAAAAGAAATTGATCCATCATGCTTCATCACATATAGTGATATAAAGAGGGTTGAAGGAACATTTAATATTAATGTAATTGCGTAAATAATTCTTGACAAAAACAAAAATTATGGTATAATAATAGAGGTACATTTTTATTAACCCACAATAAAAAAGCCCTCTATTATCACCAAGTAATCCACAAACTTGGTCAATAATTTATTTAGTAATAAATATTTCGGAGGAAAAATAATGAATAAAAGTTTTATGGCTAACGCTCAAAATATCGAGCGTAAGTGGTATGTAATTGATGCCACTGATTTAGTATTAGGACGTTTATCTACAGAAGTTGCAACACTTTTAAGAGGTAAACATAAACCTACATTCACTCCACATGTTGATTGTGGTGATTATGTAGTTATCGTAAATGCAGAAAAAGTAGCTCTTACTGGTTCAAAATTAGATGATAAGATTTATTATCATCATTCAGGATATCCTGGTGGATTAAAGAGCAGAACAGCAAAAAGAATGCTTGAATTACAACCTCAAAAGGTTTTAGAAAAATCAATTAGAGGTATGTTACCTAAAAATAGATTAGGTGAAGCTATGTACAAAAAGTTATTCGTATATGTTGGTCCTGAACATCCACATCAAGGACAAAAACCAGAAGCATATACACTTAGAGGTTAGGAGGCTAAAGTTATGGCACAAGTTCAATATTATGGAACAGGTAGACGTAAAAGTTCTGTTGCCCGTGTTCGTTTAGTTCCTGGTAGTGGAAAAATTACTATTAATGATCGTACATTTGTAGATTATATTCCATCTGCAGCTGTTAGACTAGATGTTTTACAACCACTTAATATGACTAATACACAAACTAGTTATGATGTAATCGTTAATGTTTGTGGTGGTGGTATTGTAGGTCAAGCTGGTGCTATCCGTCATGGTATTAGCCGTGCACTTCTTGAAGTAAATCCAGAATTCCGTGCAGTTCTTAAGAAAGCTGGCATGCTTATGCGTGACCCACGTGCTAAAGAACGTAAGAAATATGGTCTTAAAGGTGCTCGTCGTGCTCCACAATTCTCTAAACGTTAATTTGTTAAGAGCACTACAAGAAATAGAATTTATGGGTCTGCATTATTGTGGACCCTTTATTTACATAAAACAAAGAAAAAAATAAATAATAATAATGGGTCTGTTCCGGATTCGATTGGCTAAGATGAATTTGATAAGCATGTCGTTGTCGTGAACGTTAAAACATAAGCTAGGTTTTTAAATAAACGCTAACACAAACAATACTTTAGCATTCGCTGCTTAATAAAGCGAGGCACACTTTAAAAAGCCGACCTTCAGGGCATTTTAAAAGTGTTTAGATACTGCGGGTTGATTAGTAAGAATATCTTGGCTTATTAGTTGAAATCTAAAGATTAGTCACATATAGCTTGTCTATTACATGTATGTGTATGAACTAAAGAAAATAGAATAAACATGTAGAAAGTTGAAGGGGTTTTAGTTAAGACGCGGGTTCAAATCCCGCCAGATCCACCATATTGAAAGAACGACTTTGATACAATACGTCAAAGTCTTTTTTATATAAAATAAGGGGTAAAAACTAGCTAAAATAACGATTTTGGCAGGATTCGACCCTTGTTTTTTATTTTTTAGATACTTAAAAACGATTAAAAGTATGAAGAAACGATATTCCTGAATTTGACTCATTAGCACGATTACACGATGACCCCACAATTACACGAAAGGTGACACAATTACACGATGACCCCACAATTACACGAAAGGTGGCACAATTACACGATATATACTAAATATGATATATAATAAATATTAATTGCTTTAATCAATTGCTAGAACAAAATATAATCCTTATTATTTTATCAATCCCGTTGACTTATAAGTCAACAAATGATATAATAAAAAAGTCAGTTACTATCGATAGGAGGTTGTAATAATGAATTTAAAACTTATTGGTGAAAGAATTAAGTATTTACGAACTCATAAGATATTTTTGTCTCAGGAAGATTTTTCTGTGAAATTAGGATACGATAGAACTTATATGTCTCGTGTTGAGTCAGGAAGACAAAATATTACAATAGAAACTTTAATAAAAATATGTGAAGGATTAGAAATTTCTTTAAAGGATTTTTTTGATTTTGAGGTGAAAAATGAAGAAGCTTAGGGTTTTAGATTTATTTTGTGGAGCAGGTGGATTAAGTTTAGGGTTTAAATTAGCGGGTTTTGAAATTATTGGTGGTGTTGAATGGGATAGAGCTGCAATGGAGACTCATAAGAAAAATTTTAAAACGAAGTTTGAATTTTGTGGTGATATTAGGCAAATAAGCGACAAAACAATAGAGGAAGAAATCAAAGATGTTGACGTTATTATTGGTGGCCCACCTTGTCAAGGTTTTAGTGCTGCAAATAGGCATGAAAAAGAAGAAGATGATCCAAGAAATAAATTATTTTTTGAATATCTAAGATTTGTTAAAAAGCTTAAACCAAAGGCTTTTGTTATAGAAAATGTTAGACAAATTCTAACAAAGGATAATGGATATGCAAAAAATAGAATTTTAGATATAACTGAAGAATTAGGTTATAACGTAAAAGTGGAAGTTCTTTTAGCTTCTGATTATGGGGTTCCGCAAGATAGAAGAAGGGCAGTATTTGTTGGAATAAGAAAAGATTATGGTGAAGTGTTTGATTTTAATAATATTGAAAAGAGCGATAGGAAATATACTGTTTTTGATGCAATAGGTGATTTATGTTATCCAAATGAAAATGTTACAAATGACTTTTTAAAGTATGCAAAAGATTCATATGAGCCTTTGGCTAATCATAATCCTAAGTACCCTTGTGTGAAAGTCCAAAAACGTATATCTTATGTTCCTCAAGGTGGCAATTGGCAAGATGTACCAATAGAACTATGGGATACGCAACGTAATAATAGACATTCTTCAGCTTATAAAAGATTATCATTTGATGAACCATCCATAACTATAGATACTGGACATATGAATTATTTTCATCCGATTGAAAATAGAACTCCAACAGTACGTGAATCTGCAAGATTACAAAGTTTTCCTGATAGTTTTGTGTTTGAAGGAAATCAAAGTGAACAATTGAGACAAGTTGGAAATGCAGTGCCTCCTTTAATGGCTAGGGCCATTGCAAAGCAAATATTAAAGCTACTATGTAAGGAGGAAAAATAATGAGCAAATATAAAATTGTTGATTTATTCTGTGGTGCAGGAGGATTTTCATTGGGGTTTGAACAACTAGATTTTGAAAGTGTTCTTGCGATAGATAAGTGGTTCGACGCAGTTAATACATATAATTATAATCGCAAGAAACAAGTGGCAATAAGTATTGATATACATGATTACACTGATAAAATGATTAAATCTTTGTGTGAAAAGGAAAAAGTGACTGGAGTTATTGGTGGCCCACCTTGTCAAGGATTTAGTTTGGTTGGTAAACGTGAATCTGGCGACGAAAGAAATAGTTTGTATTTAGAATACGTTAGATTTGTTAGAATTATTAAGCCAGATTTTTTTATCTTAGAGAACGTAAAAGGACTTCTAAGTATGGAAAAAGGATTATATAAAGAAGATATTATTAAAAGGTTTAGTGAACTTGGATATAATGTTAATTATAAACTATTGAAGGCATCTGACTATGGTGTCCCTCAATCAAGAGAAAGAGTTTTTTTCATTGGGTTGAACAAAGAAAGATTTGGAGATAAGTTTTTTAATTTCGAAGATATTGAAAGAAAAGAAATGGTTTCTACTAGTGATGCTTTGTCAGATCTTCCATCACTAGATAACAATGAAGATTCAACAAAATATTCTTCAAAACCACTAAATAATTTTCAAAAGCTAATGAGAAAAGGTTCTACAGGTTTAACTAATAATGATGTTACTATTCATACAGAGCAAACGATAAAAATAATATCTATGATAAAAGATGGAGGAACAATAAAAGATTTATCAGATGAGTATTATAAAGTTAGAAATTATAATGCTGCTTTCAAGAGAATGAATTCTGGTTTACCAAGTGGAACAATTGATTGTGGCCACAGAAATTATTTTCATTACAAAGAAAACAGAATACCTACCGCAAGAGAAAGCGCTAGAATTCAAAGCTTTCCAGATACGTATTTTTTTACAGGGAATAAAGGAAGTCAATATACTCAAGTTGGAAATGCGGTGCCTGTGCTATTATCAAAATCAATTGCAAAAGTTGTTGAAGACTATTTGAATGGAGGGGAGATAAATGATTAAAAAGTATTCTAGAATAATTAGCGAAACGCAGTCTAAGTATAAGATAAATATAGAAAGCAAAAATGTAACACAACAATCATCTTACAACTTGGTGCAAGAAATGGAAGACTATCTAATTAATAAGAAAATGATAGTAAAACAAAATGCTAATGCCCCTTTAACCGAATTTGATTATGATACTGCTTCTGGTGTCTCATTAATTATTGGAGATAGTATTATTGCAATCATTGGTACTCAATATAAAGGTGTATCCAATAAAGTTATTTTTACGCATACCGAGGGGAATTCTGGTACTTCGAAAAAATTACAACTTAAAAGAAAAAAATTTAATTCTTTAGGCTCTGATTATAAGTGGTTTGTTGATTTATATGACAAGAATATTGAGGGTATGAATTTTGTGACTTTAATTGATGATGTTGAAAATACTATAACATTTGATCTTGAATTATCTTCTGAACTAATGAGCGGGGCACCTTCAATTGGAGATGTTGACAATACTTTTCCTACGGTTGCTAATAAGCATGAATTAAATCAAATTCTCTATGGAGCTCCTGGAACTGGCAAAACATATAGTACTGCAGTTTATGCTTTAGCAATTATTGAAAATATCACTAAAGAAAGTGTTGAAGCAAAATATCCAACAAGACAAGATGTTATGACTGAATATAGAAAGAACGTATCTACTGGAAAGATTAGGTTTACTACGTTCCATCAAAATTATTCTTATGAAGATTTTATCCAAGGCTTAAGACCAGATTTAACTACTCCTATGAAGTTTAATTATGTCGACGGAATATTTAAGGAAATAGCAAATGATGCAGTAAATGATAGTGCTAATAACTATGTTTTAATAATTGATGAGATTAATAGAGCTAATATATCAAAGGTTTTTGGTGAATTAATCACTTTAATCGAAACAGATAAGAGAAAAGGTGAAGTAAATGAAATTGAAGTAACATTGCCTTCAGGAGATAATTTTTCTGTTCCAAACAATCTCTATATTTTAGGAACAATGAACTCAGCCGATAAATCAATATCGTTAATAGATGCCGCTTTAAGAAGAAGATTTAAATTTATTGAAGTTGCTCCAAATAGCAATTTAATTAATAATACAACTTTAAAAGATACATTAGAAAAGATAAATAAAGAATTATATAGAAGACTTAAGAGTACCGATCTTCTTGTTGGACATTCTTATTTTATTGGAAAAACAATTGATGACTTAGAAGAGATTATGAATGATCGTATTATTCCTTTATTATATGAATATTTCTTTGATAACAAAGATAAGGTAAAAGAAGTTCTTAATGCTTCTTTGGATGCAGGAGTGTTTGATATAGAAGAATCAGAAGTAATGAGATTAAAAATTAAGAAAAAATAAGGAATGGTTTTATGTTTAATTATTATGAAGAAAGACAAATAAACAATCGTGACCTTCCTTCTGAATGGCAATCTCCTGGTGTGTTAAACGAATTAGAGAAATTTCTTCAAGAAAATTGGGATAATAGATACTCATTTTACAATGATGGAGATAAAAGCAAGAAGCAACAATTCTTGTCATTCCTATCACATGATGATATTCGAACTAATAACTATATAGGAACAATTGGTTTCAATGGTCAAACAATAAATATATTTCCTAAAGTGTTCAGAGAAAAATATTTAAGTAATGATGCTTCAAAACTAGATACATCACACATGATTAAAAATTTGGTTTTGTGGATTAATTATTCCAATAAGACTGAATATCCTTTTATAAATTTTTCAACCGATTATGATGACTCTACTGATTTAAAAGAACTTTTTATCTCGATCTATATTAGATATGTAGATGAAGTGTTAAGTAGAAATGCTTATTTTAAGTATGAAATTAAAGAAGAAGATATTCCTACAATAAGGGGAAGACTCAATATTGTGGACTATGTTACAAAAAAAGTCCCTTATGGAAAGAGTAATTCATTTAATTGTGAATTTTCTACTTTTGATTATGACAATACGTTAAATAGAATTATTAAATGTACTTGTCGATTAATATTTAACTCTACCTCTTTTGAAAATCAAAGAAGGCTTAGACAAATCTTAATGAAATTAAATGATGTTTCCGATGTGAATTGTGTTCCAAGTGATTGTGATAAATTAGTTTTTAGCAAATCACAAGAGGTTTATAAAACTATAGTTTCAATGAGTAAAATGTTTTTAATGAATCAATTATCAACATTTACTATCGATAGAAATGATAATTTTTGCTTTTTATTCCCTACAGAATCTTTATTTGAAGGTTTTATCGGTGGGTTCTTGACTGAAATGTTAGAGGGAAAGGCGACAGTTACCTTACAAAAGAGTAGTGACTATTTGTTTGAACATTTGTTATTTAACAGTGAGGATTATGGCTATTTCAAACAACTTAGATATGATATTTTTGTTGAATTTAAGGATACTAAAAAGCTTTTTATCTTGGATACAAAATATAAAATGCTTTGTAGGTTTAATGATAATCCTAATTTGGAAGCTGACTTACTAAATCAATTAAGTTCTAATGATGTATATCAGGTTTTGGAATACGCTAATAAAAACGATTTAAGAGATGTCTATTTGCTTTATCCTTTAATAAGAAAAGAAGACATTGAATCATCATATCCTATTGGACAGTGTTATTGTCAAAGAGGACAGACTAATGTTCATATTATTAAAGTCCCTTTTGTTTTTGAGGATGATGAGACAAAGATGAAATCTATATTAAAAAATGAATTAGAGAAGATATTTATATGAAAGCACTAGTTATGCACCCATATTACATTCCACAAGTGTTAGATGGACAAGTTTCATATGATGCTAGGGGATACGATACCTGGGTCAAAGGCTATGTTTATATTTACGATTAAAAAGCTAAAGCACTAGTTGGTATTGTTACTATTACAGGGACTCATTCTATTTCTCTTGAAGAATACTATGAGTGGCATCATATGCTATTAGATAAAGAAAATGTTGATATGAGTCATAAATGTTATGCTTGGGATTTCGTTAATTCAAGAATAATAGAACCAATAAAAGTAAATAAGCTAAAAGATAAACATATTTGGTTTGAAGCATAATCAAATTATAATTTTTCATATAAAGTACTAGTTACTTAAGATATATTACCAAATTTATGCCAAATTATTTATATTTATGAATTTGATAAGAATAGCATCAAAACAAGAACTAATCCTTCTTTAGGAAAATAATAATATGTATATTGAATTCAATGTACTAAAAGAAAATCAAGATATAACCCTTGAGCGTGCATCTCGATATTGTTCTAGGGTATAAGGGATGAATAAACCTATTGTATCAAATGCTATTTTGTAATTAATAATTAACTAATATGTATTGCGTTAAATATTTGTTGGTAGGAGAAAAATAATGTTAAAAAGTATTAATTTTATAAACTATAGAAATTTAATTGGGAAATATATTTTCAATAACAATATTGATTTAATTATCGGGAAAAATAATGAAGGTAAAACTAATTTTTTAGATGGTATTAGATTGGCTTTTTCTTGCATAACAAACGATTATTTTAAAATTCAAAAGAGTGATTTTTTGAATAGCGATGACACTAAAAATATTATTATTGAAGTAGAATTAGAAAATGATATTATTTCGTCATTAAGTTTCGTCGATGATATTGGAAATATTAGATACGGTTTTAGAGTCTTAATTAAAAAAAATCAGAGTGGAAAATATAAAAAAGAAATATCGTTATTGAATGGTAGTAATATTGATTTGGACATATTAAGTGAAGATGAAACAATACCAAATATTTTTATGATTCCTTTAATAAGGTTTGATGAAATATATGCTAGTGGCTTTATTACTGGTTTATCCAAATTCATAGAATCGGAAGAAAAGTATAAAGGATTAAAAGAAGAGTCTAAACAAAAAATAAAAGAATCAATCAAAGATAAAATGGATGTTTTCCAAAATTTCTGTAATAAATTTAACCAAAAAATGGATATTGCTTTGACGGAACCAAAATTATCAGATGAAAAAGTTTTTATTGTTGAAGAAGGTACAGAAGAACATCATTATATGATTGGATCAGGATACAAAAGTATAGCAAACATTTATTTAAATACACTTAATGATAAGTATAATATTATTCTAATCGATGAAATTGAAAATCATTTACATCCATCGCTAATAAGGACATTTATTAATGAATTAAAACTGATAAAGAATACTCAAATTATTGCCACAACACATTCTCCAGTAGTAGTTAATGAATTTATGATTGAGGAAATAATTGATATTAAACAAAAGAAAATCAATCTTGATAATAAAACTTGTAGTAAATTAAATAAATTTTTAACCCCTAGTAGAAATGAATTATTATTTGCAGATAATATTATTTTAGTTGAAGGATATACAGAAGAGATATTACTTAGATACTACTTAAATAGCAATAAACTTAATTGGACAATAATTAATGTTGCTGGAGTTATGTTTGAACCATACATTGAATTAGCTATATTTTTAAAGAAAAGACTAATTGTGGTAAGCGACAATGATATTTCATTATCAGTAGATAAAACTCAGTCGTCAAGATTTACAAGGTTAGAGAAAATTTGTAAAGCCAATAATATTCCTATTTTTGCCATGTATAATACTTTGGAAACAGATTTATATAATACCGGTTATTTAAATTCGTGCTCTGAATTTCTTAGATGTCATGAAATTCATAAGGAAATAATGGTCGCAAAGCAAAATTGTAAGACAAAAATTGTAGAAAAATTAATAAGTGATAATGTTGATTTGAAAGATTGGCACATAATTAAGGATATTGAAAATGAATTCAAAAGTAATTAAATTCGTTGCTGGAGCAGGTAAAACAACAAAGTCAATCGATATAATGAAAATGAATAAAAATGGTTTGTATATTGCATTTAATAATATGATTGTTGATGAGGTATCTCATAACGGATTTTTAAGTAAAACTATTGATTCGTTATTTCAAAATTATATAATCCCTAAGTGCATAGCATTTATTCCATTAATCGGCGCAGGAAAGAAGATTGTCTATTGTGATTCTACAACCCTTCCAAACTATTATAATAATATTAGGAATATAAAAATACATGACGATGGCACTATTTATAATAAATCAACATTAACATCATTTTCATTATTTATTCCTAGAAAAAAATTTTTGGGAATGAATAACATTAAGAATTATAGTGCGGTTAAGTATATATTTGATGACAATCAAGTAAGATTAACTGATGAAACAAGAGCGGGCATTGCTATGTTTTTATTGAAAAACTATAATCAAATAATTATTGATATTTTGAGTAAAAGGTTCGATTATATCATTATAGATGAAGCTCAAGATTTAAATTATTATAGAGAAAAATTTGCTAAAACACTATTAGCTTCAAAATTAAAAACTATTGTCCTCGGAGATGACTATCAAAATATAAATGGTGGTGGAGATTGGTTTAAAAACTTAACGGCTGATGAGGTATGTAAAAATAGTTATAGGTGTCCTGAAAATAATTGCAAATGGATTAGAGAAAACTTGTCAATTGAAATATATGGTGTTTCCAAGGAAAGTATAATCAAACAAATTACTTATGATGAAGTTAAAAAATACGATGATGGAAATACTTTATTATTATATCCCTCAAATTCGGGTGAAAATAGAAACATTATTAATAATTGGGATGGTCCAATGATGACAATAAAATCGTCAAAAGGATTAACTATTAATAACAACATTGTTATTATTGGAAAAAAAATAAATAAGAATAATGCATATACTGCAATAACAAGAACTACTAAAGATGTATATTATACTTTTAAAGTATAGATTTTATTCCCTTTGTTTATTATCGGAGAGTAATTATGGCAGAAGAATATGAAAAATATATAGGATTACATGTTGTTGGAAAAAAAGAAAAGAAATATACCATTGGAAACCTTATTAATAAAGTTGGAAATGGATTTATATATGAATGTACTGATGAGCTTAAAGAAATATTTGTTGTTAAAGTATTGAATGATTTTGGAAAAGAACAAATAAAGTTGAGTAATTCTAATAAGGAAATAGCTCTACAAGAGTCGTTAAACTCACCATATATTGTTAAATACATCGATAGTGGAAATTTACGTGCACAGGATCAAAGAAAAAATAGACCATTTTATATTATGAAAAAATATCAAAAATCATTAGATCAAAGGATAAATCATAATGAAATATCACCTATTGATGCATATAAATATTCGCTTCAACTTTGTCATGCCATTAAAACGATTCATAAGAGAGTTGAACCGTTAATACATAGAGATTTAAAACCATAAAATATATTATATGATGTAGATGAAGACAAAGTTTTAATGTGTGATTTTGGATTAACACATATTGAAAATGATAATGATTCTACTAATGATGGTTTTGTTGGAAATGTTGATTATCATGCACCCGAGCAAAAAAAAGAGGAGGTAGAGAAGTTTGAACTTATACTGACTTATACTTGCTTGGACTAATAATTAATGTGCTCTTTACAAAAGAAATTGCTACGGGAGAAAATTATAAAAAGATTTGGGAATGTGCTCCATATTTTCAATATGTAGATAATATTGTTGAAAAAATGATATAGCATGATATTTCAAAAATAGAGTACGACATTAACGTTGTATTATTGGAATTAGAAGATCACGAAATGGAATACGAAGTGGAAGAATCATTTTTAAGACATAAATGTTCGAAGATGGGAGTGTCTATTGATAAAACAAAAAATGTAATGAAGAAAGAAGAAAAGATGAATAGACTTATGGACTCAGAGTTAAGACTAAGAACTATTCACGAATTAAGATGGATATTACTTGGACTATTCCGTTGACATCAAAGATCATGATGTGTATATAGAAGGACAAGAAATATTAAGTGAAATGGAAAGACAAGTATGGAAATACATTAATGGAGAAACTCTAAACTACTAATGTAGATGAAAGGCTATAATGCCTTTTTTTGTTTCAATATATTATAATATATAATTTATTTTACTTGAAAATATGAATAATAAAGTGTATAACAAATGTAGAATAAACGTACAATAAAAATATAATAAGTTTTGAGGTTATTATGAATTTAGGTACTGAAAACGAAACTCTAGAGTTTAAAAAATCAATTAGTGAATTAAAAGAAGGTGTAATATCATTGTCCTCAATGTTAAATAAAAGCGGATATGGTATATTATATTTTGGTGTTAAAAATGATGGACTAGTGATAGGACAAGAAATTGGTTCGATGACTTTAAAGAATATATCTCAAGCAATAGCAAATTTTATTAAACCACAAATTATCCCTACTATATTGGTAGAATTTATAGATGAAAAGACAATAGTAAAAGTAGAAGTAAAAGGGGATCATAAACCATATTCAGCTTATGGAAGATATTATATTAGATCATCAAATGAGGATAGAGATATATCACCTGACAATTTAAAACAGTTAATGAGGTGAAATGATTCGGATTCAATAGTTAGAATAGAATCAAATAATCAGTTTTTAACATTTAATCAATTAAAAAATCTATATATGATTAATGGATTAACATTAAATGAAGAAACGTTTAAATATAACTTGAATCTAGTTACTAGTGATAATAAGTACAATTTAATGGCTGATATATTATCTGATAATAACACTTATTCTATTAAAGTTGCAAAATTTAGTGGAGTTGATAAAATAAATTTAGTTAAAAGAAATGAATACGGATATAAATGTTTAATTTTAGCAATTCAACAAGTACTTGATTATGTCGAATCATTAAATGAAACTTTTGTAAATATGGAAGGATCTATAAGACAAGAAACAAAATTATTTGATTTTAGTTGTTTCAGAGAAGCATGGCTTAATGCATGTTTGCACAATAAGTGGTCACGTCATACACCTCCTGCAGTATATTTGTATTCTAATAGAATTGAGATTATTTCAACAGGAGGACTGCCAGTAGATTTTTCAGAAGAAGATTTCTTTAGAGGTAGAAGCAATCCAGTTAATATATAATTACAAAAAATAATGGGACAGTTGAATCTGATTGAACAAACTGGGCATGGAGTACCATTAATTGTGAGCAAATATGGAAGAAATGTTTTTGAAATTACTGACAATTTCATTACTGTCACAATCCCATATGCTGCTTTTAGTTCGACACATAGTAATGGAAGCTTAACAAAAATAGAGTTGACAAAATCTGAACAAAAAGTTTTAAATGCATTAAAAGAAAATATTAATATTACTGTTGCTAAATTAGGTGAATTGTTAGATATAAAACAAACAGCAATTAATGTTGCAATAAAGGGTTTAAAGGAAAAAGGATTAATAAAAAGAGTAGGCTCTAATAAAACGGGTTATTGGGAGATACTATAATAAAACAAAAAAATGGGACTATATTTCATAAGTGACTTATAGTCCCATACATCTGTATAAAAGATAGATATCGTAGCAGTTAGGCATATTGAAAGCATAGGTTTGATACAATGACAAACAAAGTTTGTTTTGGTATCAAGCCTTTTTTGCTATTTATAGAGAAAAATAAGCATTTTTGATACTTTTTTATAGAAATTGAATGTTTCAAAGGTGTTTTTTATTTGTTTTAAGCAGGAATTGCTCATATAACAAAAACCGATTACTAGAACTAGAAAACGATACGGCTTTTGCAATTTCAAACGTGAGGCGGATAATAAATGCATTTTCTAAATTATAATTAAGTATTATTTTCAAGCAATAAAAATAGTAGAATATCCAAATATAAAGCTCTTCAAATTCAGGTTAAAGGACTAAAAGAAAACCAGTAGAAATATCCGAGTGGGATGATACCTGCTGGTCGCTATTTGTATAAGTCGCTATATTAAATAAGGATAAGAGCATAAACTTCAAATTTTATAATGGATATCAAGTTACAATCGAAGCTGAATAAAATAGGATTCTTTTTTGTGTTTATGAGCATAATGTGATATAATTAATCGACAAGATTACAAAATGTTATTTGAGTATCTTAAAACATTGGCTAATGACTATTCTCGTGAGATCGAATTAGATCCAAATAAGTTAAGAAGAATTTTAAATGATTTAACTAGATGTAGTTGGTTTAGTGTAATGGATCAAGCTTGTCTTTCATATGCTTTGTTATTAATATACGGAAGAACAAGATATTACTTTAGAGGAAAGAGTGTTGCTATTGATTTAGAAAAAGCAGCTTATGCTAGGGGAGAATATTATAAGATTAATGGTGTATTCACTAAAGAATTAAAAGAAAAAGTTGATATCAAGCAAATTAAAGAAGATTATAAAGATTATGCTAATATCATTATTGCTAAAATTAATTATAAATCTTTGAAAGTTGACGAAGTAGAATTTACACCTAAATTTATTAAATTCTTTGAGAGTTTTTCAGAATAAGTTGAAATAATACTTGAAAGGAAAGGTGATATTCATTCGGTATACCAACGTTGGTCAATTATGCAAGAAATTTTAAGAGAAAGATATCGAATCGAATGGAAGACACCAAAAGAAATGAATCCTAATGTGATGTTTGATTAGGAGCAATTATGGAAAAGATTAGAATAAGTGTTTATGAAGACTCTGGAACTGATGAACATGGTAACGAGCTTATTAGATTTTCTAGAGATGAATTAATTGATATTAAACTTGGTATAATTGCTAAAGAACAAGATATTGAAATTAGAATAACAAAAATTGAGAAGAATCAAATTACAATCAATGCAGATGGTCATGAACATATATTACATAAAGATGAATCAATTGAATTTAGTTGTTGGACTGGAAATTTCATTGAAGATGAAACATCATTTGAATATTTCTTTCTAATATCTTGGGAAACATTAGATATATTATCATATGAAGAAACAAAACTTGAGTTAAATTATGATTACCTAAAGGAGGAATTAGAATAATGGAAATCAAAAAGTATTTAAAAGTAACTGGAAGAAAAATTGATACTTCTGAAAATGTTTGTGAAGCAGTTGCAATTGTTCCTTACAAAAAAGGTGGAAGTGCTTGTCTATCTGATGTAGAACCATTGTCTTCTTTGGAGAAAATGAATAAGATAAATTTGATGATGATGATTATGTAGTGTGGGGGTGTATAATTATGAAGATTGAACTATTTAGAGTTGATAAAAAACTAATGTGCAGACTTCCTGGAGATACGAAAGATATTGATGCTGCTGAGTTATCACTAGGTATTATGTTTTTAGGTAAGGAAAAGCTTAAACAAAAGTTAGGTGAAGAATTGCCTGTATTAGTAGCAAAATGTGAATTAAGTCCAAAAGAAAAAGCAGATATTGAAAAATTAAATATTTATTTAGAAAAAATATATTCATAAATAATTAAGAGTCGCTATAAACGACTCTTTTATACGTGTATAATTATTATACGGATTTTAGGTTTTATATGAATTTTTTTGCAATGATTTTAAAAGTATTCATTGATAATATATAAAAATAGCTATTAATTTATTTTTCTGTTTGACAGTTTTTATGTTTGATTAAAAAGTGTCCAATAGGAACGTGTTGTGAAAATGCAAAAAGATATAAAAATAAAAAGTTTTTGCATTTAATTGCAAATAGTTGAAAAATAAACATTTTTTGTTATACTATTGTCGTAGGAGGATTTTGTTATGATAACTACTGATAATTTAAAGAGAAGAGATATTTATTTAAATCAATTAATTGCTTTTCAGGATAAAGAACCTATTAAAGTTGTTACAGGTATTAGAAGATGTGGGAAATCAAAATTATTACAATTGATGGTTGAACATTTGCTTGGTGAAGGAATAGATAAAAATCAAATTATTGAAATGCATTTTGAATCTATGGATTTTTCTTTAATGAATTATAAAGAAGTATATGATTATGTTAAAGAAAGAATTATAGAAAATAAAAGAATGTATTTGTTTTTTGATGAGATTCAAAGAGTAGATGGATGGGAAAATGCAATTAACGCTTTAAGAGTTGAATTTGATACGGATATTTATGTTGCCGGTTCAAATGCCTATTTGTTATCAAGTGAGTATTCAACTTATTTAGCAGGAAGATGTGTTGAAATAAAAATGTTACCTCTTTCCTTTAATGAATTCTTATATTTCCATGATTTTAATATTAAAGAGGTCAATAGTGCTTTTGGTGGGTTGAAATTAGAAATAGTTGACAAAAACAATGTACACTATTCATTGGAAGAAGCATTCGATGCATATCTTAGATTTGGAGGGATGCCAGGAATAAGGGATGTTGGATTAGATCAAGAAAAGGCGTTTATGTTATTGGAGGGAATCTATAATACAGTCGTAACTAGAGATATTCTTGAAAGAGAGAAGAGAAGAGGTCAAAAATCAGTGACTGATGCATTATTGTTAAAGAAAATAATAATGTTCTTGTCCGACAATATTGGCTCAAATGTTTCGTTTTCATCTGTTGGAAATACATTAGTGAGTTCAGGAATGCTTGAAGATAGAAATAAAAAAGGAAATCCAAGTTTTCATACCATCGAGAGTTATATAAATGCTATAGTAGAGACATACATGTTTTATGAAATTAAAAGATTTGACATTAAAGGAAAAGAATATCTTAAGACTCTAGGTAAATACTATATTTCAGATATAGGTATTAGAAATTATTTATTGGGATTAAGAGATAGAGATAGAGGACATACATTAGAAAATATAGTATATTTTGAATTATTACGAAGAGGATATGATGTTGCAATAGGAAAAATTGACAACAAAGAAATTGATTTTATTGCTAATAAACCTAATGAAAAAATATATATTCAAGTAACTGAATCCATGAAGGATGAAACAACAAGAAATAGAGAACTTGCTCCACTATATATTATTAAAGATAATTACGAAAAAATAGTATTATCTTTAGATGAAACTGAAGAGATAATTGATGGCATAAAAACACTTAATGTTATGAAGTGGTTGCTATGTTAAAAAATGTATTAAGTACACTTTGCAGTCATTCAAAGGTAAGTGTATTTGATGCAAGAGAGGGTGCGCTGGTCAAAACAGGGTGTAGTATTATTTATGCTTACCTTACACATATTGAAAGCATAGGTTTGATACAATAACAAACAAAGTTTGTTTTGGTATCAAGCCTTTTCGTATACTAAAACTAGGAGTAGGGCAATCGCAAAGTCGTAAATATGCTTAAAAATATGGGAATAGCAACAATTTGTTGTTATTCCTAATTTTATTAAAATAAAGTATTATATATTTTATCAATACGTGGTGTAATATATATTTGAATAAATATCCTGATTATGTAAACAAATTTAGATCAAAAGGTACTATTATTAAAAAAGTAAATAATGTTTTTTATTTATATGAAGCCACGTCAAAAAGAGTTGAAGGAAAGAAATACCCTGTGCAAGTAGTTAAAGGAATTATAGGTAAAATTGACGAGAATGGATTTCATAGAACAGAGAAAATAATGCTAGATGATGAAGTTATAATTATGGAGAGTGGATTTACTAATTATATACTTTTACATAAAGAAATTATAATTAATGATTTTAATTTACAATTTAAAAAGAAAGACCGTGAAATAATATTAAATAGTATGATATGTTATTTATCAAGTAATTCATATTTATTATTGAATAATAAACAAATATATTCAATAAATGAGTTAATAAATAAATATAAAATAAGTTTAGGAAAACAGATTTCTATAATTGAAAGAGTTATTGAAAGAAAACTAACTGAAATTGAAGACTTAAAATATATATGTAGAGTATATATAGGAAACAAAGAAATAAAAAGTACATTAAATAAAAAACAAAAAGAAATATTAGAAAAGATAGGAATAAATGAATATGACATCAAATAATGAAGTTGAAAGTTTATATATGATTTTAAGTACAATAGAAGATCCAAGAGATAAAAGAGGAGTAAGATATAAATTAAGTGACTTAATATTATTGTTAGTATATGGGATATTATCAGGAATGAGTGAAGCAGTAGATGTAGAATTTTACGTTGAAGAACATTTTGAATATTTTAAAAATCTAATAGGAATAAAATCAGTTCCATCACATGATACATTTTCAAGAATATTAAAGATGATTGATTTTGAAAACTTAGCTGATACTTTAAGTGAATGGTTGAATACATATTATCCAGAACAAGTTATCAAGTATAATGATAAAAAAGTATTACATATAGATGGTAAAGCGGTAAAAGCAGCAACTAAGAAAAGTGAAGGTGAAGCACCAGTATATTTAATGAATTCAATGTATGAAGGAGGAAGCATATCATTATATACTGAAAAAATAGGTAATAAAGAAAACGAAATATCATTTATACCAAAATACTTAAAGCAATTTGACTTAAAAGATACAATAGTGACTATAGATGCTATTGGGTGTAATAAGAGGGTAATAGACTATATAGTAAAAAATAAAGGTAATTTTATATTGCCAGTAAAAGAAAATCAAAAAAAATTATACGAAGCAATAGAAAGAGAAGTAAAAAGATTAAAAGAAACAAAAGAATTTGAAGAATTAGATAAAGCAGAAAAGAAAGTTAAGGAGCATGGGAGAATAGAAGTATATTCTTCGACTATGATAACAAACACAAAGTTTTTATATGATGAATTTAATAATAAATCTTTTTATGGTGAGATAGCTAGAATAGGTGTAATTGAAAAAGAAACGAGTAGAAAAGAAAACGGGGAATATGTTACTAAAAAGACAATAAGTTATGTAATTACAGATTTAGAAACGATATCGATAGAAAACCTACAAAATATAAAAATATCTCATTGGAACATAGAAGCAAATCATTGGTTACTAGATGTACAATTGAATGAAGATAGATTAACAACAAGAAATGGAAATTCAACAGTTAATGCATCAATATTAAAGAGGTTTTGTATTAGAATTAAAAAACAATCTAGTGATTTCAAAGATAGACCATTAAAAAGAATGTTAGTAAGTGGATGCATTAATCCAGAAAAAATATCCAAAATATTATTTATTGATATAGCTTAAAAACGATTAATAAATAAGGGTTTTTCGTGCGCTTTAATTTAAGTGTAGTCTAATATAAATTTGTAAATAAATTTATATTAGATTTTTTTATTATAAAGATGAATTCATTTTTATTATATTTTATAATGTTTGACTTTGCGATTGCCATACCTATGAACGAAGAAATAGTAACATCCATTGACATTATTCGCGATTTGGAATATAATAATCTCGTATTATATAGATATAGGCAGTGGGATATACCTTCTGCAAATGAAGAAGTGTCTGGAAACCCCGCTGGTTAATTCAGCGGGGTACTTTGTTTTTTTTGAAGAAGTTGTGATATATGGAGTATATGTCTATCAACCAGGATGCGCAGGAATGGGACATTACACCTTGGCGTGTTCAGGTGCTATGCGAACAGGATCGCATTGAAGGCGCTTGCCGCATCGGCAATATGTTGGCAATCTCTAAAAATGCACAGAAACCGAACGATGCTCGTGTCAAGTATGGCAAATATATCAAGTCTAAAAAAAAATGTGATTTTTATTGGACACTATTTTCTATATACTGGTATTCGCAAAATAGCAATAATTAGAATGGCTACAAGCCTTCTATGAAAAACAGAGAACGATAGAGAGAAGGCGTGATGATGACTAACAATTTGCCGGTAACATTACTGATAGGAAACGGGTTAAATCAATGCCTAAAAGGTGGATTGCCTTGGGGGGATTTGTTGCAGCAAATTGCTCGAAATTATGGTGTTGATTATCACAGTGACATTCCTATGCCGTTGGAGTTTGAACGATTGATAAACGTCCACCTTCAACACACTCCGTTGGATGCTGCGGATATCTATAATCGAGTCAAACAAGATGTAGCAGACCTTGTTAAGACAGCAGAGTTTCCTAAAGACGCTATTCATCACGACCTTGCAAAACTTAAGCTCGATTCTATTATTACGACTAACTATGATCTCTTTCTGGAATATGTTTGGGATGAAAACTTTGTTCCATTCATACATAAAGGTGTAGCAGGAAAGGGTACAAAATATCTGAGCAAATCTGTAGGTCGCATTGGAGAAATAGATTTTTTTCATGCGCATGGATGTGTTGCTGTACCAACAACGATTTGTCTGGGGTATGAGCATTATATGGGGATGGTGCAAAAAATCCGGACCGAGATTAATGGCAGAGCAAGGAGTGCTGGTATAAAAAATATTGTCGCAGTTCTGTGCGGCAAGCAAGAGGCTGCCAACACTTGGATGGAAAAGTTTTATACAACGGACGTACATATTATAGGCTTTGGCTTGTACGAGTGCGAAGCGGATGTTTGGTGGCTACTAACCCACAGAGCCAGTATGTATTACAAAAACGAAGGCGGGCAAAACCTTATTCGGAATACAATTACATACTATGACGTTTTTGAGGACTTGCCTAAGATTACAGAAGAAGAGATACAAGTTGCCGCAATCAAAGAAAAAGAAATGAAGAAGAAATATGCACTGCTTGAAGGAATGCATATTCGTATAAAGCAATATCGTTTAAGTGAAACTAAAACAAAGACCTATCATGAGGCATATCAAAAAATTATAAATGATATTAAACGAGAAAAATAGAACCATCTGAAAATAGAGAACAACACAGTAAAGGATAGGACGGATATTATGGACAACATCAGCAGAAAAGCAGTAGATAATTTTCGCGGAAAAATCGTTAGAAAAGATCTTACCGCATTAATGAAGCGTGGTGCAAATGTACCTACGTATGTTTTGGAATACTTATTGGGCATGTACTGCGCCACAGATGATGAGCAAGCAATTGCAACAGGCGTACAGAAAATTCAGAAGATTTTGAGTGAGAACTATGTTCATCCTGAAGAGAGCGAAAAGATCAAGTCTTTAATACGTGAAAAGGGTGAATACACAATTATTGACAAAATTTCCGCTGTTCTGGATGAGTATAACGATTGCTATTCTGCCAGCTTTACAAACTTAAACATCGGTGCATTTGTTCTGCCCAACGAGTATGCAGTGAACTATACCAAGATTCTTATGGGAGGTATTTGGTGTATGGTACGCATCGCTTACCATTATCCGGAGGGAACATCGGAGCGTACCAACAAGTCAAAGCGTAGCAGAAAGAATCCTTTTGACTCTCCGTTCAAAATTATTAGTTTGAAGCCGATTCAAATGCCCAATTTGAATGTGGAGGATATTATCAACAAGCGCGCAGCATTTACAACAGAAGAATGGATCCAGTTAGTGCTTCGTTCTGCCGGTATAGAGTCTGCGGATATGAATGACAAGGAAAGATTCCATTTCCTTGAAAGATTGGTGCCACTGGTTGAGCGTAATTATAATCTCTGCGAACTTGGTCCGCGCGGAACCGGTAAGTCTCATATTTACAAAGAAATTTCGCCCTATTCCATTTTGATGAGTGGCGGACAGACAACAACATCTAACCTATTCTTTAATCTGCAGTCTAAGAGAGTGGGCCTGGTTGGTCACTGGGATTGCATTGCTTTTGACGAAGTTGCCGGTATGCGTTTCCGTGATATGAACACGATCCAAATCATGAAAGACTATATGGCATCAGGTTCGTTTGCGCGCGGCAGAGATCTGGTAAATGCGGATGCATCTATGGTTTTCGTAGGCAATATTAATGATTCTGTAGAGAACCTTCTGAAAGTATCTCATTTGTTTGAGCCTTTCCCGGAAGAATTTCATATCGATAGCGCATTCTTTGACCGCATGCATTATTACCTTCCCGGCTGGGAAGTGCCAAAAATCCGTGCCAGTTTCTTGACCGAAGAGTACGGTCTGATTACGGATTGCTTAGCTGAGTTTAGCAGAGAAATGCGAAAAAGAGATTTGACACACTGTATGGATCAGTGGTTTAAGTTAAATCGTAACATCACTACGCGTGATGAAATTGCAATTCGTAAAACAGTATCCGGCTTGGTTAAATTGATCTATCCGGACGGTTCTTATACAAAGGACTCTTTGGAAATTATTGTTACATATGCAATTGAAGGACGCCGCCGTGTTAAGGAACAGCTAAGACGTATGGCAGGCGAAGAATTTGCGGACGTAGATTTGGGATATGTTACATCCGATGGCAAAGAAATCGTTGTTTACGTTCCGGAGCAAAGTGATGATACTTTGATTCCGGACACCGAAATTCTTCCTGGTCATATTCACGCAATCGGTCGTAGCTTGGCTGATGGAATCCCTGCAGTTTATCGCATGGAGAATAAGGCTATTCGCGGCAGCGGAAAGATGGAACTGCAAGGCGTTGTTGGTGGTGGCGCTAGGATCGTTAAAGAAAGCATTGATGCCGCGTGGTTCTTCTTCTTGGACAATGCGCAAAAAGTCTGTCAGTTAGACCGCGTGCTGGATAAAGATTATTTGGTGTATTATGGCGATCTGCAAGGCAGATATATTAGTCCGGAGATTTCGGTTGCCGAATTTGCAGGACTTTGCTCTTGTGCATTTAATAAGTCGGCATTGCCTGCAATGGCTGTTGTTGGTGAGTTGACACTTTCTGGATCTATCAAAGAAGTAAAAAATATTAGCGAATATGTGCGTATTGCAATTAATGCAGGCGCGCAGCAATTGCTGATGCCGCTGTCTTGCCAAAGTGAATTTGATGCTATCAAGGATAGTGAACTGAGGAAAATTGAGCCGATATATTACCGGACACCGGTGGAAGCAGCAAAACTGGCACTGGGATTGTAAAACATAGGAGGATGCAATATGGAAAGAATATGCGTTTGTTGCAAAAAAACAGTTCAGAATGTGGAGGATATGCAGTTCTGTCCATATTGCGGAACTCCTATGACACAGAGCAATATGGTATGTGCACAGGATAACATTGCTTGGAAAATCGAAACCACTTGGGGTAACCAGGCGATTTATGCGGATAAAGTTAAGCGGGTGTGCAGAGATTTGGTCGCTCGCATTAATGCATGGGTTGTGGAGCAGGAAAGCTTTTCTGCAGAGCCAAATCCAGTACAGTTTGCAACAAAACAGCAACTGTGTGATGATTTTGAGTCCTTGCGATCCGCGCCGAATACCGAAGAATTAGAACATGAATATCAATCCTTTACGCGCTTGCTAAGAGCTATATGCAACGGGGAGAAAATACTCAGATCTGAGCGCACCGTTTATGTAGATTTGGACACGTGCATTCAGGAAAACCTGCATCTTTTTGAGACGATGGTTGGAGTGGTTTCAAACATCAATTTGGCTGAAGGTAGTAAAGATACAAATGCAACTATACAGGCCAAGAAGGGGATGGTGGATTTTCGGGAAGTATTTGCTGTGCTGGACAAAGCGTTTGAAAGCGTTAAAACGATTATCCAAAATCAAGGATACCTTTGCGTTCAAAATTGTGAATTCGACCTAGCTGCACTTCGACTGTTAAATAAATATTCTTTTGTAGATAATCACGGAATGCTTTGTTATGATCTGCGTGGAGTTATTGCGGAGTTAGATGCTAGCTGCGCACATGATTTTGGTGATCTTTTTGATAATCAATATGAGAACCATTTAGTAATGTTCTTTGAGAGTCTGTGGATTATTTTCCAATCTATTTTGGCAAGGTTTTTGCCTGAAACACAATCCGAGGACAAGCCAAATTGCTGGAGCCACGCTGAAGAATGGTTGGCATATATGGAAGTTGCGATTGACCGAGTAAAGTGCTATCCGGATACAGATATGATAGAAATCTATCTTGCTGCGAAAAATGCATGTAACATCGTCAAAAAGAATTTTACGTAAAGAGGGATTTGTATGGGCCTTTTTAAAACTTTAAAAAATAAAAGTGATGCAAAAAAAGCTGGACTTACATATGAGCAATATTTAGATTACCTTGCTATGCATGAATCAAAGGGGTATTCTTTGGATGATTATCGTATGCACCTGAAAGCAGTTACGGTAAATATGACCGATGAGCAGTATAAGGAGTTCGCAACATATTTTTCGGAAATGCAGCCGGAACATTTTTTGCATTTTTATAAAGCGCGAAGCGAAGGACTGGATGTACAAGCCTACGATGAGTATTTATACAAATACCAATCCCAAATGTCCGCAGCACAATACCGCGATTATTTGACTGTTGGCAAAAGTTATATGTCTATAGCGGCGTATATAGAATATTTGCAAAAAAATCCGCAATCGAATGCGGAGGCTCTGGAACTGTATATTACTACGAAAAAGGCGCAAAAGCTGAATATGACCGTTCCCCAGTTCAGGGAATATACCGCAAAATATAGCGCTACTTTGAGCGCAGAGCAATATTTGATGTTCTGCAATGCGCGTACTATTGGTTTATCCCTAGAGCAATTCATGGAATACTGGAGCAATTACCAGAATAAATATACGCTGGAGAGATTTTATCAGTACTGCCAAGCAAGAAAAGAAGGGCTAACGCTGGAGCAATATGATGA
This sequence comes from uncultured Coprobacillus sp., assembly GCA_964385755.1. Classification (GTDB taxonomy): domain Bacteria; phylum Bacillota_I; class Bacilli_A; order ML615J-28; family CAG-698; genus CAG-698. The sequence continues at coordinate 5,390 of CAYLPZ010000003.1, read as the reverse complement.
ATGGAAAGCAGACTATAGTTCCCTGTCTGCAACGCGTTTCCACAACCTGCTTGCAGCCCGTAGACAAAATATGAATTTGGAAGCGTATGAGGAACTCCAGAATGCGCAACAGTTAGGACTTACCGTTGAGCAATACCGGGAGAAAAAACTGGCCGATTCGCTGGGTATTCGTGTAGAGGATCTTCCTTTTTATAGAGCGTGCAAGGCGGATCAGGAAAACGGAAATTTTAGCGCAGTAGTGATTTCTTGGGAAGAAGTAAAAATTGCAAACAAATTACGCTTCAAAAAAGTTATTTTAAAGGGGGACAACTTTAAAACACTCCCATATCGCGCATTTGCAGGTTGTGACGCCTTTCACGAAATTGTTCTTCCGTGGGGGATTCAGGAGATTGGGCAATATGCATTTACCAACTGTTCCGCACTTGAAACAATTACTATTCCAGGTTCTGTGAAAAGCTTGCCACGAGGTGCATTTGATGGCTGCCATTCCTTGCGTGTGATTGAATTGCTTAGTGGTATTGAGAATGTTGATATCACCGGTTGGGCAGATTTGCCTGCATTAAAAACAGTTGCTTCTGCAGGATCTATTAGAGAATTTGAAATAGCTAAATCCTGGAATTATCATAAATTCTCTCGCAGCCATTGGAATAATGACTGGCGTAGATATGATTATCACTTTGATCAATCACGAGATTATGGCGAAGAATCTGTGAAGCTCAACCGTGTGCGCAATAGCGTTGAAGTTTTGGAACTGGAAGATGAGCGTTCTATATGGTCGCTGGAGAACTTTCCAAGGCTCAAGGTGTTAATTCTTAATACAAATAATCTTGAACATTACGGGCTGGATCGCATCAAAAATTGTCCGCAATTGCACACCATAATCATTAATGGCGCAGACCAAACAGATTACTACACAAAGAGTGGCTCACTGAGAAAACGTGTTGAGTACAAAAAAGAACTATATTTATCTGCGGAAGGCATCTTGAACCAATTAAAATTCTTGATCGTCAAGTCGAATTTGTTACGTATCTCCGGAGGCTTGACTAAAGGGGCAGATGGAGAATACCAAGATAACATATATTCCCGTCTTTCTTGGTTGCATGTTCCTTCGGAAACAGAAAGCATATCCATTAAGGCACCAAATTTAACCGAGCTGGGTGTGTCAGAAAAATGCTCAGTACTTGTCGATTCAATAAAACGACTACTTATCAATGAGTATATTTATGACAACAAGGATGTTTTGCCTGTTTGGGCCATAGATGATCCAATTTTCAACACATCATTTACTGGTGCAAGATTAGATACCGGAAAAAGAAGGGATAAACTGCTGATTTACCGGTTGGATCATACATACTCAAACGGTAAACATTTGGAATGTAAAGAGCTTGTTGTTTCTGAAGGTGCAACCAAGATACCCAAAGAGTTCTTTGCTCACGGAAAATTCGAAAAACTGACTTTGCCGGCATCCTTGGACTCGATCGAAGCAGATGCCTTTAGCTGGTGCGAGAATCTGAAATGCATAGAATTACAAAAAGTACCTAAGAATGTTGCCGACGATGCATTTTATAATTGCAAGGCCATTGAAGAAATTGTTGGTGTGAGTTTGCTGGAAGGCAAAATGGGGATGAAACTTCCCTATTTGAGTTTGCAAGAAGTTAAGAGTATAGAATTCTCTTACATTTCCTCTGTGATCCCCAAATCTCTATTTACCGGATGTGCTATTACAGAACTGGTAATCCCGGCAAGAATCAAAACCATTGAAGATCGGGCGTTTGCGGATGCACAGAACTTGAACAGCATTGTGTTTAGTGGGGCGATGAAGCTGATTGCACGAGATGCGTTTGAAGGATGTACTGCTGTGAAATCGGTTGTATGGAAGAAACCGGATTTATATGCGATTACGGGCAAGACAGGTTTTCCCAACGTGGAAGTAATCCTACTGCCGAAAGGCACACAAAAAATTCCCGAATTTTGTTTTGCTAATTGGGGCCTTCGTGAAATCGTAATTCCGGAAACGGTGTCCGCAATTGAATCTCAAGCGTTTACTAATTGCAAGAATTTGAAGTCTATTATATTCCAAGGCAAACCCGAGCAGATTGCAGATGATGCATTTGAGGGCTGCACGGCTGTTGAAACGATCGAATGGGGCGGTTGTAGACATTTCTGCATTGCCGGTAAAACTGGCTTTCCCAACATAAAACAGATGACTATTCCGGAAGGGGTTACCGATATTCCGGACAACTGCTTTAAAAACTGGGGTATTCAGAATGTTACGATACCACAGACGGTCACAACTATTGGCCAGTACGCCTTTTGTGGGTGCCCAATTTCTACAATCAATGGTGAAAGCGGAATTCTTAGATTAACTGAAAAATGTCAAATAGCACCCAGTGCATTCTCAAAGTGTACTTTCCAGACGGTAGTTTTTGATTTGGAAAAACCTGATAAATTCATTAAGATTGCGGAATCTGTTGGCGCAACAGAAATTGTGATCCGCGATACAATCGAGTTCGATTCTTTTATCAAGATTCTATCAATTCCCAATATTACTTCCATTTCGTGTATAAAAACCAATAGAACGGTAGTTGCATCGACGGCTTCGTTGCCAGATATGCCGACTACATTGCATTCTGTAGAATTACCTCGTGTCATTGGAAAGCTGGACTTTTGTGTTTTCAATGAATGCAAAAAGCTGACATCGCTGAAAATTCCTGAGTCTGTTACGCAGGTTGAAGTTGAAGCAGAGCTGGCAAATTTGAACTTGCAGAGAATTACGGCTCCAGCAGATATGTACCATGTGATTCTTCAGGAGTGGATCAGCCTGGATACAAATGTTACACTTCTGGGAGAGGCGCATCCGGAAAAGTATGAGATAACTGCGGTGGGCGAAGATGCACACTTGCCAGAAATGGATGAGAAGGATCGTGTGTTAATCCAAAAACTAACTATTCCGGAGAATTGCAGTTCTATTGCAAATGGTGCCTTTGAGGATCTGATAAATCTACGCGGCGTGGAGATCAATGCACCTATTCAGTGTGTTGGAGCAAGAGCATTTGCAGGCTGTGTGCGATTGGAGCAAGTAATGTTGCCTGATAGTGTGGATAACATTGGAGAAGCAGCTTTCGAAGGATGCTCTGAGCTGGTTCAGATTGAGATTCCGCAGACCTTGACAAAGCTGGAAGCACGGACTTTTGCAGGATGTTCCTCACTGCAAGCAATTGCTATTCCACAAATACTTAACTCTATCGGCGAAAACGCATTCGAGGGATGTAGTTCCCTTAGAGAAGTCACATTACCCGATGCGCTACAGTTAATGGAGGCATGTGCCTTCTGTGGTAGTGGAATTGAAAAGGTACATATTCCTGGCGGAATCAAACGATTGGCTGAGGGCGTGTTTAAAAATTGCACTGCATTAGCAAAAGTATCGGGAATGCAAAATGTTGGCTATGTTGATACCGATGCATTCTCCGGTTCTGCAGTCGAGGGCCTGGTATTCTCCGAAGAAATATTCTCCATCCAAGATGCATTTAAAGAATGTGAGAAACTAGAGCGTATTTTTGTTCCGGTTAATATTGCAAAATTCTGTGTGGATTTAACGGAATGCGCATCCGTGCGGGACCTATATTTACCGCAAGAAATTGATGAATTTTCCTGCGAAATATCCTACAGTAACGCAATTACTATACACGCTCGACGCGGTAGTACATGGCGGCAAAAAGTTCGCGTTCAGGAATTTGATTACATTAAAAATGCAGAATACGATGAATTGATCCGCATCGAATTGGAAAAGGCAGGTTTGCATCGCAGCACAGAACCAGAAATACAAATGCCTGCGAAACAGACTGAAAAGAGACAGCCTGCAGGACAAGTATCTGGAACACCTCATAAGCGGGCATCTTGGAATACAAAAAGTAGCGTAACAGCAAGTGAAGCGGTATTCACAGCCGGTCCCTCTACTGTGGATGAGTTGTTGGAAAAGTTGCAAACCAATACAGCTGAGCAGCCCTATGTGATTGAAAATGTGGATTGTGGTCTCTTTGCTTTTCCGGTAGCAACATCAGCAGAAAAAGCAAATATTTATGTGTCAGAGGAAACAAAGGTAATAACGAACAATATTTTCTCGATTACATTGAAATGTCGTGAAAAGATGTTCCCTGATACGCTGTGCGTTGTTTTAGTTGATAGAAATGGATCGACTGTTTCAAATCTGAAAAAGGTTTACTCGATACAAAATAGCTGCGAATACATTGATGTGCAATTGCAGTTGAACACTGGAACGGCTAATGGAGATTATTACCTAATGGTCTTGTCACAAGTAAAATCTGACAGTGATATTTTGTGCGCAGATAAATGTATGGTTGATGTAGCTTTTGCGGTTGATATGGACTTCGGTTTTTAATTCACATCTTCAATAATTAATTCCTAATGGTGCAGTTTTTACATTAAACATGGAGGTTATTTCTATGAATCAAAAGAATTATTTGACGGTGGTGAACACGAAAATGCGGTCAATAAAAGATGGTGTTTGTCCGTTGTTGCTGCAAAGCCTATTGCACAAATGAAGATTAAACTCAACAACGGAAAAGCATATAACTATTACGATGCCCTGGGACAGTCGCAGCAAGGCTAGCACGAGGGTGAGGAGGACGCCGTACCGTTCATCAAATATCTGCTTGGCACTATCCTTGCCGCATACCGTGATTTTGAAGACCGCTTTGCTCTTGTGGAAACCAAGCTTTCCTCACTTGAAATGGTAAGACGTGCAACACAGAATAAGATTGGCCGCTTCAAAAAGCAGGATATTATGGAGCTTTGCCCCTCACTCAGTATTAGCTCGGTAGAGGGCGCACTCCGCAAGCTCGTCGCCGAAGGTGAACTGAAGCGTGAGGGTAACGGCAAAAAAACCACTTATTATCGGCTGAAGTGACACACAAAAATGAAACGCTCGGCTCGATAACAAAAATTGTATTCATTTGGGGAGTTAATCCCATTTAAGAAGCAAAGTTTTGATACAATAACAAACGAAGTTTGTTTTGGTGTCAAACTTCTTTTTTGCAATTAGATTTATCACTAATTTTTATAAACAAAAGAATAGGAAAAATGATAAAAATAAAGGTAAGAGTATAATAAAAAACCTTAATATAGAGTAATCAATATCAAGGTAGCACTAAGGAGCTCTAATTTAGAGCTTAATAATTTATAAGAATACAAAGTCATGGGTGAAACTATGACTTTTTACTTTTACTTTGTGATATAATAAAGTAAAAGTTAACAAAGCTAAATAAGTTAATTATAAAATTAATTTTAGACTTATTCTTATATTATGTTAATTATTATATAATGATTGCAGAAAAGGAGGAAGCCTAAAAATGGAATACTACAAAGTGTTC
>CAYLPZ010000002.1:0-137933 GCA_964385755.1 uncultured Coprobacillus sp. | reverse complement strand
AATATTTTTGAGTTACTTAATATTTAGGTTCTATACCCGTTTAAGCGTAAGAACCCGTAATTGATTTAGCTTTTTTATTTCACAAAACACAAAACTTAAAAAAGAAATGAAGAAAATATTTACATCAACTATTTTCGTAATTGAATAATTATTTTCGTAATTGAATAATTATTTTCGTAATTAAATAATTATTTTCGTAATTAATTGATATTTTTATAATTTTATAATATAATAATATTAGAAAAGGATTTGATGGCTATGCAAACAAAAGATTTAATTGAATTGATTGAAAATATCATTAATTTAAAAACAGAAACAAGTAATATTGAGTTTAAGAAAGCTAAAGATGGTGTTCCAGAAAATTTATATGATACTTTTTCTAGTTTTTCAAATACATCAGGAGGAATAATCATCTTTGGAGTTGATGAAAAAAATAATTATGAAATATGTGGAATTAATAATCCTGATATTTTCCAAAAGAAAATAACTGAACAATCATTAATGATGGAACCTAAAATTAGACCAATAATTACAATTTGTGAATACGAAGGAAAAATAATTGCTTCAGCTGAAATACCAGAATTAGATATTTTTAGCAAGCCTTGTTATTACTCTGGAAAAGGCAAGATGAAAGGTTCATATATTCGTGTTGGTGATGCTGATTTACCTATGTCAGACTATGAAATCTATAGTTTCGATGCATTTAAATATAAGACAGAAGATGAACTTCGTATTAAAGAAAGAATTGAAAAAGATATATTTAATGAAATAGCTATTAATGCATTCTTAGATAAAATAATATCATTAAAACCAAATTTAATTAATCTAGATAAAGATACAATACTAAAAATGAATGGAATAATTGATAAAAATAATTATCCTACTGTTTGTGGGATAATGAATTTTGGTAAATATCCTCAAATATTTTCTCCTAATTTAGATATTGTTGCTGTGAGATGTTCAACAAATCAATATGGTATTGAAGATGCAAATGGGATAAGATTTATAGATAATAAAAGATTAGATGGTACATTTAATGAAATGTTAAGACTAGCGATTGCATTTGTTATTAATAATGTTAAAAAAGCTACTAAAATTAATGACAATGGTATTCGTGAAGATGTGCTTGAATATCCTATTAAAGCTATAAGAGAAATAATATTAAATGCTTTGATTCATAGAGATTACAGTATCCATACTGAAAATGACCCCATTAGATTAACTATCTACGATGATAGAATTGAAGTATCAAATCCTGGAGGACTTTATGGAAGACTTACTGTTGACGAATTAGGGAAAGTTCATTCTGATATTAGGAATCCTTTCATAGCATCTATATTGGAAATATTAGAAGTAACAGAAAATAGATATTCTGGAATTCCAACAATTTATGCGGAGATGAGGAAAGCTGGATTAATGGAACCAAAATTTGAAAGCATAAGAGGAACCTTTAAAGTTACTTTATATAATTCTAAAAAAACTGATGTTATCAATGAAGATTTTGTATCAAAAATAAAAGTGTACTGTAAAAATCCAAGAACAAAAGAATCTTTAGCAAAATTCTTTGGATATGATGAAAAACATCCATCATATTTCATAAATTCATATGTAACTCCATTAATTGAACAAGGTATACTTGCTTATACTATCCCAAGTAGACCTCGAAGCCGAAACCAAAAAATATATACTGTTGAATAATATATTTAAATAATTATTAGGAATAGTTTATTATTAAACAATTCCTAATTTTTTATATTTATATACCAACAATAAAAATGATCAATAATTGAATATTAATTATATTTTTGGTATACTAATATTAATAAGGATGTGATAATATGGCTGAGCTAATCGAATTTATTCCGAATATTAGTGAAGGAAGAGACAAAGAAGTTATTAAAAAACTTATCTTAAGTATAACAAGTTTAGAAAACAACTATAAAGTAAAACTTGTAAATTATTCTTCTGATGTTGATCATAATAGAACAGTTTTTACTATAATAGGAGATAGTATTGGTATAGAAGAAGCTTCTATAACTTTATGTAGGGAGGCAACTTTATTAATTGATTTAAATAAACACCAAGGAGTTCATCCTCGCATTGGTGCTGTTGATGTTATGCCTTACGTTCCTTTAGAAGGTATAAGTGTTGAAAAGTGTGTGGAATTATCTAAGAAGATTGCGAAAAGGATAGCTGAAAATCTTTCTATTCCTGTTTATTTATACGAAGAAAGCGCAACAAAAAAAGAACATAAAAACTTAGCTAATATAAGAAAAGGTGAATTTGAATCATTAGATAGTAAACTTTTAATTGATAAGCCTGATTTTGGTCCTAGCATAAAACATCCAACATTTGGTGCTACCGTAATCGGTGTAAGAAAGTATTTAATCGCTTTTAATATTAATTTAGATACTATAGAATTATCTATAGCTAAAAAAATTGCTAAGATGATAAGAGAGTCTAGTGGTGGTTTTAAATGCGTTAAAGCAATAGGTTTATTTTTAGAAAGTAAAGGATGCTGTCAAGTATCTATTAACTTTACTGACTATAATGTAACTAATTTATTTATTGTTTTTGATAAAGTAAAAGAAGAAGCTACTAAAAATAATATTAATATAATAAATAGTGAACTTATTGGTTTAATTCCACTTGATGCTATTACAAGTTTAGTGAAAGATTATCTTAAACTTTATTGTGTTTTATCTGATAGAATTATAGAACTACAAAAATCAAACTATTTATTTGATAATACGCTTAATAAGTTCATTGGTGATTTATCATCAAAAAATCCTACTCCTGGCGGCGGAAGTGTTGCAGCTCTTGCTTCTGCTTTAGCCCAAGGTTTAGTCAGTATGGTTGCTAATTTTACGCTTAAGAAAAAATATGATAATATTAAAGAAGAAGTATTAAGTGTCTTAGATAAATCTAGTAAGTTAATAGAAAAATACAAACTTATATGTATTAATGATATCTCATCATATCAAGAAGTTTCTATTGCTTTTAAAGAAAAAAAGAATGTAGAAGCTGCTTTAGAAAAGGCAAAAGAACCACCAAAAATGTTAATAGATGCGATTTTAGAGTCTGTATTGTTACTTAATAGTATCTATGATCGCTACAATCCTAACTTAATATCTGACTTTGGTGTAGCTGCTACTCTATTTATCTCATCTTCTAAATCAGCTTATTTAAACATCTTAATTAATGATAAATCACTTAATAAAACAATTGATTCTACTAATTATTTAGAAAAAGTAAACAAAATTGAAAAAGTATGTAATGAAATATATACAAATATCGTAAATATATTAAAATAGGAGTAAGCTTATGTTACAAATAGGAATGAAAGCACCTGACTTTAAATTATTAGATAAAGAAGGCAAAGAATATACATTAAATTCATTTACAAATAAGAAAATAGTATTATATTTTTATCCAAAAGATAATACACCGGGATGTACATTAGAAGCACTAAACTATAAAGACAACTATCAAGCATTTTTAGATAATGGTTATGAAGTAATAGGTATTTCTAAAGATTCAATCAAAAGCCATCAAAAGTTTGCTTGTAAATATGAACTTCCATTTATTTTACTATCAGATGAAAGCTTAGAGGCAATTAAAGCATATGATGTATGGCATGAAAAGAAGTTATATGGTAAACCATATATGGGAGTAGTGCGAACTACTTATGTAATTGATGAAAACAAACAAATTATCTACGCAGATGATAAAGTAAACGCAAAAACTGATGCGCAAAAGGTAATTGATACTTTAATTAATAAATAGAAAACTGTTAGTTATTATATTTTATGTATACTAAATTCCTTTTAATATATCATGTTTTTAATTATTGAAGATAAATTGGAAAATGTAAATCAATATGTATATTAAAACAAAAGATTTCGTTATATAATACATTTATGATTAATAAATCCTCCTTAGGTGACTATGGAGGATTTTCTTTTATAACTAGTTTATTCTTTTTGTTTCTTCATTATTATATTAACTCCAATAATTGAACCTATAGAACAAATTACTAAATATGCGATTATCTTTATAATGTTTGTAAATTCAAATGCATTTTTTGTAAATAAATTCACTATTAATGATATTAATATAACAATTGTAGCGTTTAACAAACCTTCGATGAGTCCATTCTTTTTATACATTAATCCAGTTAATATACCATAAATAAGGAAAGAGATCATTCCAATTATAAATGTTATTAATCTAATACTATTCTCACTATAATTGTTGTTTTTGATTATTAATGCATAGATAAAACAAAAAATGGATAGAATAAGAAAAAATAATAATGGTAATATAATTCTTTTTAGTAATGATGTTTTCATGTTTATTCACCTTTACTAATAATATGTTTATCATGAATAAAATATGCAAGGAGTTATTATGTTTGAGATAATTGGAAAAACTATTTTAATATACTTTTTGATGCTTATTACTTTAAGATTTATGGGTAAAAGGGAGATTGGTGAGTTAAGTACATTTGATTTTGTTGTAATTTTGTTGATTGCTGATGTGGCTGCTATTATAATAGATGAAGATTATTCAGTTTGGTTTTGTATAGTCCCTGTTCTAGTTTTAGCATTTATTCAAAAACTAATTGCCTTTTTATCTTTGAAGTTTAATTTCATTAGAAATATTGTTGATGGAAAAAGATCAATTATTATTTATGAAAATAAGCTTAACATTAAAGAAATGAAAAAACAAAATTATAATATGGAAGATCTTTTAATGCAATTAAGACAAAAAGATGTTTTCTCGTTAATTTATGTAGATTATTTATTTTTAGAAACTGATGGTCAAGTTAGCGTAATAACTAACCCAGAAGATAAAAATTCAATTAAATATGTAAAAGAAGAAGTGTTTCCAGTTATTATATCTGGTAAAATAGTTAAAGAAAATTTAATGTATTTGCAAAAAACAAGTGTTGAAATTGAATCTTTAGTTAGGAAAAAAGGTTATACTATAAATAATATCTTTTATGCTTGTTTAATTAATGATGATCTATTCATTATGAAAACTTGTAATCTTGAAGATAGTAATGAGACAAATAAAGATAAAAAGAGAAATAAAAGACGATAGAACGTAATTTATATTAAAATGTTTTAACAAATAAACAATGTAAAAATAAGACATGAATAAAAATGCTAATTTAACAAATTTTTCTTTGTTATAATGTATTTTTATTCTTTTTTGTATTGTAATGAAATACAACAAAATCTTAATTAATTCAGATAATACAATAGCTTGCATTAATATTTCATAATTACATGTTGTTAATTTAGGTATGAAATAAAGAATCATTATTTTTATACTTGTTGAGATAATTGTATACAATAGTACTTTATCTTCTAGTTTATTTGCATACATCATAGCAAGAAGAATTGGTTGGATATAGAATATCATATATATAAAGGAATATTTTTTAACGTAATAGCTACCTGTTTGCGTGTTATATAGAAACTGTAAATAATTATCACCATAAAAGAAAAATAGAACTGAAGCAAATATACCAGGTAATAACGTTAGATTAAGGGCATATTTAAATAGTTTTTTATTATCTTCTTGTTTAGTATTGTCTGATAGTTTTGGTATAATTACCGTTGCAAGGGAATTTGAAAACATCATAAACATTGTAAGAAGTGGTAAAGCAAAAGCATTTACTTCGCTGTAACGATATGCTATTTCTTCAGCTTTATAATTTTGTAAAAGTAAAATATTGGTAAAGATTATTGGTTCTAAAAAGAATGCAATGCTTGTTGTTATGTGTGACAATGTTTGTTTAGAAGAGATTAAAAAGATTTCTTTTGTTAATGGTTTATTTGCTTTTTTTGATAATTTTATTTTATTCATTTTAAATAAATAAAATATAAAAGAAGCAAACTCGCCTACTGCCATTGCGATTATTGTAATTGTAACACTTACAACTATTCCATAATCTTTAGTTAGAAGTAGCATCGTAAAAGCAAAAATCATTCTAAAAATTTGTTCGATTAGCGTTGATAGTGATGTTTCTTTAATTTTATTTTTACCATTTAAGAAACCTTTAAAGATACTATTTATCATTGCGAAAGGAATCATTAATATTGAAAAAAATAATGGTATTACCGTTTTTTCTTGCTTTAATAAATCAAGGGCTATTATTTTATATGTAAACATAAAAATGATAATTGTAATAATTGTTGCTTTTAAACCAATTATTAATGCTGATGTGATTATTTCTCTGTCTTCATATTTTCTTGTTACTTCATTCTCCGCAGCTAATCTTGTTACTGTTAGTGTTAATGAAAATGAAGAGACTGAACATAAAAGCATAATAGTTGGTAAAATTAAAACGTATAAACCTATTCCTTCTTCTCCAAGCATTCTTGTTATTATTATTCTATTTACCATTGATAATAATTTGATAATAATATTTGTGGAAAAGAGAATTAAGGTGTTTTTAACTAAAAGATTATTTGTAAAATTCTTAATTATATTTTCTTTTTTCATAATATAATTTTATGTTTAAATATTATATTCTATGTGATAATTTTATATAATTAATCTTGATTATTGAAATTAATGTGACATTTTGGTATAATATTAAAGTTATTGGAGGTATTTATTAATGAACTATAAAGATTATATTGCAAATGTACCTGATTTTCCAGTTAAAGGAATTTTGTTTCGTGATATAACACCTTTGCTACAAAGCCCAGAAGCATATTCAAGTGCTTGTAATGATCTTGCAAAAGAAGCTAAAGATCTTGGGGCTGAGGTTATTATAGGTCCAGAGTCACGTGGATTTATTTTTGGTTGCCCTGTAGCAACTAAATTAAATATTGGATTTGTTCCAGTACGTAAACCTGGAAAGCTTCCAAGAGAAGAAGTGAAGGTATCTTATTCTTTAGAATATGGTACAAATACTTTATGTATGCATAAGGATGCAATTAAACCTGGCCAAAAAGTATTTATTGTTGACGATTTACTTGCAACAGGTGGAACAATAGAAGCGGCAATTAAACTTGTTGAATCTTTAGGTGGAATTGTTTGTGGAATAGGTTTCGTAATTGAACTTTGTGATTTGAAAGGAAGAGATTTATTAAGTGGATATCATGTAGTTTCACTTATTAAATACTAAAAAATGTAAAAATAGTCATATTATTGTTTTGACTATGATTATTTTATAAAAATTTATATATAAAATTAAAAAATGATGAAAGGAGAATCAATTATGGAAAAGCTTGATCATAAATGTACTTTTGAAGATTTAGAACTAAAGCTTAAAGAATATCTTAAGTATCAAAAAAATTTAGATTTAATTAAAAAAGCTTATTTGTATGCAAAAGCAAAACATGAAGGGCAATTTCGTAAATCTGGTGATCCTTATATACAGCATCCTTTAGAAGTAGCCTATTTATTAAGTTCAATTCATGCAAGTCCTGAAACAATTTGTGCTGGATTTTTACATGATGTTTTAGAAGATACTGAAGTAACAAAAGAAGAAATGATTGAAGAATTTGGAACTGATATTTATTCAATTGTTGAAGGTGTTACTAAGATTAGTAAACTTAAATATATGACTAAAGAAAAAGTATTAGCTAAAACACATCAAAAGATTCTTCTCGCAATGGCAAAAGATATTCGTGTTGTTTTAGTTAAACTTTTAGATAGAGTACATAATATGCGTACATTAGAATTCCAACCCGTGGAAAAACAAAAAAGAATTGCGCAAGAGACTTTGGATTTATATGCTCCACTTGCTCACCGCCTTGGTATGTATCGTATAAAAGCTGAACTTGAAGATACTTCTTTAAAATATACTGAACCTGAAAAATATATAGAAATAACAAAATCAATCGAAGCACAAAAGATCAATTGTGAAGATAATATTGAACAAATGAAGAATCGAATTTCTGATATATTAACTACTAATCATATTGGAAACTTTCAAATTAAAGGTCGTGTAAAGAACATTTATTCAATTAATAAGAAAATGGATAAGAAAGATTTATCTTTTGCGCAAATATATGATTTAATGGCTTTAAGAGTAATTGTTCCTAGTGTTGCGGATTGTTATCATGTACTAGGATTAATTCATGCTGAGTGGAAACCACTTCCAGGAAGATTTAAAGATTACATTTCAACTCCTAAACCTAACCTTTATCAGTCTCTTCATACAACTGTTTTAGGTTTAGAAGGTAAAATCTTCGAAGTACAAATTCGAACATTTGAAATGGATGACGTTGCAGAGAATGGTATCGCCGCTCACTGGGCTTATAAAGAAGATAATCATAATTATTCACCACAGAAAGAACAAGAAGAGCTTGTTTCTAAACTTAAATGGTACAAAGACTTACTTACATATGCGGAACAAGGTGAAAATGATGATGTTGACCCACTTCTACCTATTAAGTCGGATATCTTTAGCGCAAACGTTTATGTTTTCTCTCCAAAAGGTGATGTGTTCGATTTTCCAAATGGTGCTACACCACTTGATTTTGCATATCGTGTTCATACTGAAGTAGGAAACCATACTGTTGGTGCGATTATCAACAATCGTATTGTTCCTTTAACTTATCATTTGAAAACTGGTGACGTTGTAGAAATAAGAACTTCAAAATCATTTAATGGACCAAATGAGTCTTGGCTAAAGATTGTTAAAACAAGTCATGCACGTGCTAAGATTACGTCTATTTTAAATAAACGTAAACGTGATGAAATGATTGAAAAAGGTCGTGAAGATTTAGAAAAAGCATTACGTGAAGAACATTGTAACATTAAACTTGATGATAAGCTTGCAAAAGAAAACTTTAACAAACTTACAATTAATACTTTAGATGATTTATTCTTTAGTATTGGTAAAGGGGAAGTAACAGTTGGCTCTGCTGTTAATAAGATTTTAGGACGTAATGAAAAAGTTACTGAAGAATTATTAATTAAACATTATCAAGAACAATCAATGAAGATTAAAAAGCCAAAAGGTAATGACTTTGGTATTTATGTTGATGGACTACCAAAAGCACAAATTAAACTTGCTACTTGTTGCACTCCTGTTTATGGAGATCAAATAATTGGTTATGTTACAAAGGGTAATGGAATTATTGTACATAGATTTGATTGTAAAAATGTAACAAATGCGAAAAATGAAAGATTTATTGATGTTTTCTGGGGTGACTTAGATGCGCCTAAGATGTATGAAACATGTATTACAATTTCATCATTTGATAGAAAAAATATAGTTGCGGATGTAATTAATGTAATAAATTCATGTAACCATGTAATGATTCAATCAATTTCATCTAACTCAAGAAGAGGTAGTGACTTAATTACTCAAGTAAAACTAAGTGTAACAAACATTGATATTTTAGATAATGTAATAGCTAACCTACATAAAATATCAGATATTTATTCAATTGAAAGAACACAAAGATAGAGGTATATTATGAAAGTTGTTTTGCAACGCGTATCTTCCGCAAGTTGTACAGTTAATGGTGTTGTTACTGGTAGCATTGAAAAAGGATATATGCTACTGGTTGGATTTACCCATACTGATACAATTGATAATCTCACTAAAGCAGTAAAAAAAATAAGTGGATTACGAATATTTGAAGATGAAAATGAAAAGATGAATCTTAACTTAGAAACAGTAAAAGGAAAGATATTATCAATATCACAATTCACGCTATATGCAAACACAAATGAAGGTAATAGACCATCATTTGTTGATGCAATGAAACCTGAACCTGCAAAAGAATTATACTTAAAGTTTAATCAAATGTTAAGAGAAAAAGGTTTTACAGTTGAAGAAGGTATATTTGGCGCACACATGGAAATTCGTTTGTTAAACGATGGTCCAGTAACAATTTGTTATGAGTTTTAATAGATGCTTGATTTATTCAAGTATCTTTTTTTGCAAATTCTCTTATAATTAAAGTTTTACCAACTTGTCTAACACTCTTGACTAATAAACACTCATTTTTTATGTTATTTTTTCATGCAAGTAATTTACCATAAATCTTACGTTTAAGCATTATTTCACCTCATTTATTTAATAATTTTTTATCATATTATTCAACTATTTTAAAGATTTATGCATATTTTAGGATATCAGTATTTTAAAAAAATGCATATTTTTGGATATTATCATTTTTAAAAAATGCATATTTTTGGATATCAGTATTAATTAATAATGCTTATTTTCGGACTATTTTAAAAACCTCCAAATAATTTTCTTGGGGATTTTCAATTACAAAATATTTTTGTGAAGAAATTTTTATATTCTTATTTATAACACTTATATTCGTTTTTTAATTTGATTATTTTTAAATGAGATTATTATTAATATATTATTTCATTTTTTATTAACAAAAAGCATTAAAATGTATTTTTTTCATTTTATCATTTATATTTAATGTAAAATAATGTATAATAAATATATAAAATGGAGGGAATTATGAACTCAATTGAAAAATATAATGAATTATTAAAAAATGAATTAAGCTATGAAGTAGGAATTGAATTTAATAATTTATCCGAGGAATTTTTAAAAGAAAAAAATAACAAGTTGTATTTTTGTTGTAAGAATAAATATATCGAAAGTTTGATAAATTCTGATATGATTGATAATGCTTTAGTCGAAGCAAATCGTTTGTTTGAAAATAAAAATTTAACAACTTGTGTTGAAGCATATAAAGAAACTCTCGATCAACTTGTTTATATTTTGATTACAAAACAATTTTATTTACGTGCACAAGAAATGTGTATGCTTAAAAAAGAGTTAATTGATATTCAAGATACTGTTGAAGTTAATCGTTGGTACTTAGAGCTTTCTTATATTCATGAAGCTTTAGGAGAGAAGAATGATTCTTTACGTAAACTATCTTCTATTCTTTCTAACAATCCACAACCTGAGATTAAGGCTGTTGCATTAAGTAACATCACTAAACTATTTATTGATGAAAATAATACAATTTTAGCTGCTAAATATTTAAATGAATGTATTGAACTTACTGAGCAAATTGGTGATAAGCAAGGTATGCGTTATTGTGAATATTTAAAAGCTCGTATTCTTCGTGGTCAAAAGAAGATAGTTGAAGCTGTTAAAGTATTTGATAAACTTTTCAAAAACAATAAATATTTTGATTTAGATATATTTACTGAAAATGTTGCAGAGACTCTAAATTATTTAAATGAATATTTAGACGTATTACTTGAACAAGGTAATATTAATTTGGGTCTTGAATTGTGTGAATTGTATTTTCCTGTTATTGAAGAAATTAATGACATGCAAGGAAAATTAACTTTTTATAATAACTATTTAAAAATAGAACTTAATAGGATCGAAAAATCAAAAAAGAAGACTAAAAATTCTATTAGCACAATTGATATATTAAGTAAAATAAATGTTTTATCAAATGAAATCAATGAGAATAAAGAACGTAGAGAAAGTGAAAAGAATGAAGATGAATTAAACTTTCAAACAAAAAACATTGAGACATCTATTTATAATAAAGCAAAAGATGCAATTAATTCAATTAACTATGATTATGCTGAAGGGAATACAAGATTATTCTTAATTAATTATGCAAAATCATTAAAAAGTAAAATACCTTTTGATGAAATGCTTGTCTTAATATTAAATAAGGAAAAAGATACAATCATTCCAACTTTAGTGAAAGAAGAAGATGAACTTATTTATACTTATCATTATAAAAATGATCGTTTATATGAAAGAAATATAAAGTTTGTTGATTTAATCGGCACACCAGTTGAAGAATTACTTGGTGATGTGAATGAAAAATATTATAAATTAAATACTTTAGATCAACCTGTTATCTCTCCAATTACTAGGGAAGATTATCGTGAAAACTTTAAAGATTTATCTATTTATCCATTGGTTAATAGTGGTAATATTTTTGGTTTTGTATTCTATCTTTCTAAGGTAACTAATTTACAAAGTGATTTTTCTAAATATACGTTATCAGTTGCAACTTTAGGTTTAGGAATGTCTTTTGTATCACTATTTAATGTTAATAATAATATTTTACAATATAATATTTTAAGAACTTGTAATAATAATACAAGTACTGGTATTAAATATTATAATTTACAAACTAAAACTCATTTCTTAAGTGAAGAAGCAAAGAAAATTTTGTGTTTATCTAAGAATGAAATCACTGATGATGAATTTGTAAAACTTGTTAAAGATGTTGACATGGATAAGTTTATTACAAGAAATAATCAAATTAGTAAGAAAGTTCCTTATGAAATTGATTACCGTATTAATAACTTACAAAACGAAGAAGAAGTTATTTTAATTTCAGAGCAAGCAAGTTTATACGAAACCATTAATGGTGATTCATACTACTGTGGAATGATTACAAAAATTAATCCAATTTATTCCAAAGAAAAAACTAAAGAAGATTATCTTAGTAAAGCTGATTTTGAAGAATATTTAACATCTCATCAAGAAAAAAACTTTGTATGTTTTGCTTTTAAAGATGATGAAAATGATTATGAATTTTATAAAAAACGTTTTAAGGATATTAAAGTATCGCTATTTAAGGTTAATAGTATAGTTTTAGGTATTACAAATAAAATTGATATTAGAGAAGCAAATAAGATTATTAGAGATTGTTTAAGAGGAAATGAAGTAACATGTACTTTTATTTATTATCCTCAAATTATAAAAAGAACAAATGATTTAGAAAAACTAATTCAATATATTTTTAATATGCCTAAAAAAGGATATATCGAATTTACAAACGAAATATTTGCAGGATACATATCAATTATCTCAGTTACAGATTTAGTGAAAAAGTCTATTGCAAGCGGAACTATAAATTATCAATATAAAAATCTACTTATCAATAACCAACATGTAGGTTACTTTGTAACTTTACTTGTTAGAGGTGTTATTAACCAAGAAAGTATTAATAAAGTTGATAATGATATTTTATGTCAACTTTACAATGTTGTCCTTGATGAACTTGATAAACATGAGGATATTTATCTATTAAAGATTAAAGATGTTGTTTTACTAAAGTTATTGAAACAAAAGAAAAATGAATTCAAAAACATTATCTTTGATGTAACAACAACCGATAAGAAATTTGATAGTAATAGTTTAGTTGAGATTGCATGTAAGCGTGAATTAAAATTAGTTGTTTCAGAAGAATTCTTAAGTAAAATTAAGATTGAGTTATTATTAAAAGCAAGTAAAACTATTGTTGGCTTTAATCAATCAATTAACGAAAGTTTATTAAATATTTTTAATTTAGTTCAAAAGAATTACTATTATTATGATGAAAATGGATTTGTTATTGATGAATCAAAAAATAATGTAAATGATGATTCTCTAAATGACGATAAGGAATCAGTAAATAATTCAGCAAATAAAGAAAATTAAAGGAGTTAGTTTATGAATGTATTAAATTTTATTAAATCGCTTTTTGTGCCAAGCAAAATGAAACCCTTTCGCACAATGAGTGTATTCTTTGCAATATGTATATTTATATTGTGCATGTACGCGGTGATTTTCCCCGCAAAAGTTTATTATGACAATAATACTCATAAATTAATATCTGAAAATGATTTATATTATATGCATGTTCTTTATGAGTTCCCAACTGTTGGAGAAGAAGTTGATGAATTCGTTTCCGGAATCAAATCAAAAGAATTATCGTCAATTGATGGTGTAATGACAGCTGGAAATATGAAAGTTTCTTCTGCTAGAGCTGTGGATTCTATCGTAGGTGTAGTTGAAGAAAAAGATGGTAACTACTATTTTAATGGAAAAGATACTGGTATTGTAAAAACTGATGCTCCACTTTCTTTTAAAATTAGTTCATATGGTTTAATTATGAATAATGTTGATAATAAACCAATTGATTGTGAATTTGATTATGAAAAAGATTTTAAAGTTGTGACATTAACTGTAAATAAACGAGCTAAACTTGTTATTGATGGTAGTGAATCTGATATTTTAATTACTGATGATTTTCTAGATTGCTTTGTTGCTAATGGATATTTATATGTAAATGGTCAAAAAACATCTAAAGAAGTAACTCCAAAAGAACAAGTAATTATTGAATTCCTCCCAGCAACAGAAATTACATATTATGAGAAACAATTCTCATATACTTCACAAGATGGTGTAAACAATCATTTCACTTTTATAGTTGATTTAGATATTTCTAACATTTCTGGTATTGTTGCTTATAAGTATGATGAAAACATTCATAAAGATTTAGATAAAAATAGTTACTATTATATTATTGTTACAAAAGGATTTGTTTTTTATCAAGCAAACTTACAAGGTATTAATGAATTAGAGATTGAAAGAGATTCAAAGAAATTACAATTTGCTAATCTTTCTACATATTATGCTAATTCCCCATTCTCAACTTTAGATTTCACTACTGAAACATTTGGAACATATCTAAGTGGTAAATTAGAAGAAGGATATAAAGTTTTAGCTGTTCAATCATTTAATATTACCGCATTTATGTATTGCATTGTATATACATTTATCATTTCACTTCTATTCTCATTCTTATTTAGGAAGAATGGTCGTATGAAAAAACTTAAAGAATATTACAATATTGCATCAATTGCAAATATAGTTCCAACAATTATTTGTTTCATTATTAACTGGTTCTTCCCATTAATCTTCGCCCAATTATATCTATTCATATTTGCGGTGTACTTCTTATTTGTTTTATATAAGATTAATAATGGTCCTGAAGCTGTATAATAAAAATAAACCAAGAGTATTATTTAATACTTTTGGTTTTTATTATTAATATTAGTAATAAATTTTATTTTTCTTACTATAATGTAATAGATATGGAGGAAAAGAAGATGTTAAAGAAAAATCAATTATTATTAATATTACTTACTTTGGTGCTTATGTTATCTGTTTATTTTATTCGTAATCCATTTCAAGATAAGAAAAATGATGTGCCAATTGATTTAGAAACAAGTGGAAGAATTGAACAGTTGCAGAACTTAAGAAATACATTAAATGATGAACGTACTAATCAAGTTATTAGTTTAGATGCTATCATTGCTTCAAGTGATAAATCAGTTGATGAAAAGTCAAAGGCATTAGAGGAAAAGAAATACATAAATAGTTTAACAGAAAAAGAGTTATTATTAGAAGTACAAATAATGAATAAAGGTTATCGCGACTGTTTTGTTCATGCAACAAACACAGGTATCGATATTACAGTAGTTTCTGAAAGTAATTCTCTAACACTTGCTAATGAGATTATCTTAATGGCTTTAACTGGTTTTGATGAAACTGTTAGTGACGTACAAGTTACATTCCAAACTCTAACAGAAGTAATGGGTAATATTGCAACAGAAAATAAGGAATAAATATTAATTTAATTGTTTAAATTAGCTTTAATTTATGGTATAATCATTTATATATAGAAAAAAAAGGTGATAAAATGAATAACTCTCGTAGAACTGTAAGCCGAATTAAAGCAATGATTAAATTATATCAATGTGATTTACTTAAAGAATCAGATAATATTGATACTTTTGATGATTTATTAAGAGAATTAGATACTGAAGAGATGGTTGTCTATGATAAACCATTTTCTGATATTTTATATTTAGGAGTTTTACAAAATCAGGCAAAAATTGATTTTAAGATTGCTTTATATTTAGAGAAGTATCCTCTTGATCGTTTGTCATTTGTAGATAGAGCACTTTTGCGTATTGGAACATATGAGCTCATGTTTACTGATACACCTGTAGAAATAATTATTAATGAAATTATTAATATTTCTAAAGATTATAGTGAAGTAGATGGATTCTATTCATCTAAATTTAATAATGGTGTATTAGATAGAATAGCAAAAGATGTACGAAAAGTTAAATAATTGGTAATACTATGACTAGAACTGAAGATAAATATTATACCGTCAGTGCAATAACTAATTATATATCATATAAACTTAGTACTGATGTAGCTTTAAAAGTTGTATATATTAAAGGAGAGATGTCAAATTGTCGATTTTCGAAGGGGCATCTTTACTTTGTTTTAAAGGACACAGAATCAGAAATTAGTGGAATTATTTTTGCTAATATTGCTAAGAGCCTAAAATTCACGCCCAAAGATGGCATGAAAGTATTAATTACGGGTTCGATTACACCTTATGCTAAACGTGGTACATATAATCTATTAGTAAATGAGATAATTGAGTTTGGTGAAGGTTATCTTTATCAGCAATTTTTACAACTTAAAGATCATTTACAAAAATTAGGCTTATTTTCTGAAGATCACAAAAAGCCAATTCCACTTTTTGCAACAAAAATAGGTGTAATTACATCTGATACAGGTGATGCATTAAATGATATTGTTTCCACAATAACAAAACGTTTTCCGCTTGCGAAAGTGTATTTGTATAAAGCGTTAGTTCAAGGATCTGATAGCCCTAAGTCACTTATTAAAGCATTAGATAATTGTGAAAAAGACAATATCTGTGACGTTGTAATAATAGGCCGTGGTGGTGGCAGTTTTGAAGACCTTAACGCTTTTAATGATGAAGCTTTAGCAAAAAGAATATATGATTTTACAATACCTATTGTTAGTGGCGTTGGTCATGAAAATGATTATACAATTTGTGATTTTGTTTGTGATGAGCGTGCTCCAACTCCAACGGGTGCTGCTGTTCGTGTTACTGTAGATCAAAATGTTTTAATTAATAATATTAATAGTCTAACATCAAAAGCAGATATATTAATAAATAAAATAATCACCCAAAAAGCAGAAAAGTTTAATAAACTTATAAATAATTATTATTTTAAAAACTTTGATTTAACTTTAGAAAGTAAAATTCAAAATATTAATTATTTAGAAGAAAGAGTAAAATCACTTTCACCATCGTTACAAGTACATAATAAAATAATTAATTTTAATCAAATAGTAACAAGACTTAATAATCTTAATATAGAAAACAAACTTGATGACTCAATTTATTTATTAGATGATAAAATTAATTTTTGTCATGATAATCTAATTAATTTAATTAATAATTATGAAATATCACTTAATCATTTACTTGAAAAACTAGTTTTAGTTAATCCATTTAATATTATGAGAAAGGGATATACATTAGTTTATAAAGATGATAAATTAGTTAAATCTATACATGAGATTAATAAAGATGATGAATTAAATCTTACTTTTGAAGATGGTTTTAGTACTGTAAAAGTTGTAAAGATAAATAAAAATAAAAACATATAAAAAAGGAATAAATACATGGAATCTATTGAAAAAAATGTAAATAATGAAAATATATTAAAATATGAAGATTATTTAAAAGAACTAACTGAAATTGTTATTTTACTAGAAAAAGGTGAATTAACATTAGATGAATCTATTGAAAAGTATAAACGTGCTTTAGAACTTTCTAAACTTTGTAAAGAAAAGCTAGAAAAAGCAAAAAAAGAAGTAGAAGGTAAAAAAGTAGAAGTTATTAATGTCGAATAACAAATAAATAAAGGAGATATGAAAATAAATGAATAATATGCAAGATGATCTTCTATACTCTATTAATCTTGAAAAATTAAAGAAAATGTCAATTAAAGAGCTAGAAGAACTTGCTATTGAGATTCGAAAGTTCTTAATTGATAAAATTAGTACTTATGGAGGTCATTTATCAAGTAACTTAGGAGTTGTTGAAGCTACTATTGCGTTACATTATGTCTTTGATAGTCCTAAAGATAAAATTATTTTTGATGTTGGACATCAAGGATATGTACATAAAATATTAACTGGTCGAGCTAAAGATTTTGAAAACTTTAGACATGTTGGTTCAATTAGTGGCTTTTTAAAAGAAAACGAAAGTATCCATGATGTCTTTGAGGCAGGACATTCTTCAACTTCAATTAGTGCAATGTGTGGCTTTTTGGAAGCTAAGAAATATAATTCTGATATAGGTGAGGTTGTATCTTTCATAGGCGATGCATCTTTACAAAGTGGCATAAGCTTAGCAGGAATAAACTACCTTGCATCACAAAAGAATCAAAAAGGGATTATTATCCTAAATGATAATGAAATGTCTATAACAAAAAACGTTGGTGGTTTGACTGATGTATTTAATAGATTAAGAGTGAGAAAGTCTTATAAGTTTTTACGTAAAATTACGCCAAAATTTATTAAAAAAGCTTTAAAATCTGTTGTTTATAGTAAAGTTTCATATTTTACTGAACTTGGCTATCGCTATTTAGGACCAATTGATGGACACAATATTAAAGATTTAATTAAGTATTTTAGATTTGCGAAAGAATCAAAAGAATCAGTAATTATTCATATTAAAACTATTAAAGGTAAGGGATATGAATTTTCTGAAAATGATAAAACGGGTTTTTATCATGGGGTTGGTCCATTTGATAAAACAACGGGAAAAAGTATTAGTGCTTTAAAAGAAAATGAAATATCTTTTAGTTTAGGTGCTAGTAAAATACTAGAGGATGTAATAATTAATAGTGATAAAAATATAAAAATCATCACCCCCGCAATGACTTATGGCCTAGGTTTATCTGACTTTGCTAAACGAAATCCTGATAAAATAATTGATGTAGGTATTTGTGAAGAAAATGCGGTGATAATGGCTAGCACAATGGCAAAATATCTTGTTCCGATTGTCATGTCATATTCTACATTTTATCAAAGAGCATATGATCAAATAAATCACGATGTTTGTAGAAGTAATAAACACGTAATAATGATCTCAGATCGTGCAGGCCTTGTACCATTTGATGGAGATACTCATCAAGGTATATTTGATATATCAATGCTTTTACCACTTCCAAATATAAATATTTATGCGCCAAAAGATTTAAGCACATTTAAATGTGTTTTACAAAAAGCAATTAAAGATAATTCTCCCGCATTTATAAGATATCCAAAATGTAATATCAAAGAAGAAGTTAACGATATTCAATATTATAATTTTAAAATATTAAATGGTATTCATGATGTAAATATATTATCTTATGGTCCAGTAATAAATTTACTAAATGAATATTATAAGAATGATATTGGTATAATAGAAGTATTGTCATTAAAACAATACGATGAAGAAATGTTAAAATTGTTAAGCAATAAAACAGTAATTTGCTTTGAAGAAATAATTCACTATGGATCATATTATTCATATTTGTTACAATTAATTAACGAAAAAGGATTTAAAATTAAATTATATTCAATTTCATTAAATGAATACGTTAATTTTGGAAATATTGATGAATTACAACAACAATATCATTTGTCATTTAATGATATTGATAAATTAATTGAAAAAATTCGTAAAAAAAACTAAAAAAATAATAGAAATAATAAAATATATAGTGTAATATAATAATATATTAATTCGAGGATACTATTATGATTCTATCATTACAAGTAAAAAACTTTGCAATAATTGATAACATTCAAATAGATTTTAAAAAAGGGATGACAGCTCTAGTTGGTCAAACTGGCGCCGGCAAATCTTTAATTATTGATGCGATTGGTTTATTATTTGGTGACAGGGCGTCAAATGGCTTAGTACGTTTTGGCGAAACTAAGGCATCAATTGAAGGTGTTTTTTCATCATACCCTGATAAAGTTAATGAAATATTAAAGTTAAATAATATAGAAATAGATGACTTATTAATTCTTAAACGTGAAGTTTATGATAATGGTAAAAGTATTGCTAGAATTAATGGGGAAATAGTATCTTTAAATCTATTATCTGAAGTGTCTAATTATTTAGGTAGTATACATAATCAATTTGATACTATTAAACTTGTAAATCCTAAAAATTATTTTACTTTCATTGATAATAGTGAAATTAACGATTTAATTTTAAAATATAAAGAAAAATTGTCTTTATTCAATAAAAATAAAAAAGAGTATAATGATTTGAAATTATCTCTAGATGAAAAAGAAAGACAACTTGATTATTTAAAATTTCAGTATGAAGAACTAAAAAAAGCTAAACTATCAAATACCGAAGAAGAAGATATTTTAGGAAGAATTAATATTCTTTCTAATCATGAGAAGATTGTTGTTAATTTTCAACAGTTCTTAAAACTATTTAATGATAATAATATTATTGATAATCTTTATGAAGCTAATGAATTTCTTAAGAAAAATAAAGTATATGATGAATCATTAAAAGAAAATGTTGAGACAATCGATAATATTTATTATACACTTTCTGATATCTATGAAAATATTTCATCAGTTTGTAATCATGATGATTTTGATGTTCATGAACTTGATAATTTAAATGAAAGATTAGATGTTTATAATAGTCTAAAACGTAAATATCGTTTATCAACTGAAGAGTTAATTAAATATCTTGATAATTTAGAAAAGCAAATCAATCAAATTGAAAATAGCACAGAATTTTTAGATAATTACTATCAAAAAATGAAAGATAGTTTTGATGAAACTTTAAAGTTGGCTTTAGAAATATCAACAAAGAGAAATACTCTAAAAACTATTTTCGAAGAAGATATAAGAAGTAATCTAAGAGAGTTACAATTAAAAGATACAACATTACAAATAGTAATTGATGAAAACTATGTTACTATGGATGATCCTTCGGGATTTTTATCAAATGGGATTAATACAATTGATTTTTTAGTGTCTTTTAACAAAGGAGAAAAACTAAAGCCTCTAGCAAAATGTGCTTCTGGTGGTGAACTTTCTCGTTTTATGTTAGCAATAAAATCAATTTCATGTGATTTAGTTAAAGATTCATTATTTATCTTTGATGAAATTGATACTGGGGTTAGCGGTGAAGTTGCCTTAAGTATTGGCACAAGAATCAAAAAAATTGCTAACCAAAATCAAGTTTTATGTATTACTCATTTACCAATTGTTGCTTCTATTGCGACAAATCAAATATTAATTGAA
This sequence comes from uncultured Coprobacillus sp., assembly GCA_964385755.1. Lineage (GTDB taxonomy): Bacteria > Bacillota_I > Bacilli_A > ML615J-28 > CAG-698 > CAG-698. Next base: position 116,998 of record CAYLPZ010000002.1, on the reverse strand, counting down.
AAGAGAGTAACAGAAGAAAATAAAACTATTACGCTAATTAAAGAACTTGATTATGATGAAAGAGTAATGGAGATAGCTAGAATGTTATCTTCTGGTGAAAACTCTGCTTCAGTTGCCTTAGCTAAAGAAATGTTAAAACAAAATGAAAATAGTATTAAATAAACCTGCTAATTGTTAATTATTAGTAGGTTTTTATTTTTTTTATATGGGAATAATAAAGTAAAAGGAAGTGATAATATTAAAAATATAAATAGAAGAAGATTATTTCTAAATATTACCAGAATATTATATGTTTTTACTTTAGTATTAGTAGCCTTTTTACTTTCTAAAGAAGAAGTAAAAACATCTTTAGTAAGTAAAAATGATACTTATGTTTGCTTAGGCGGTGAATCAATCGGTTTAAATCTTAATACAGGTATTAATGTAATTGGTAAATATGAAGTATCAACTGATGATGGAACATATAAACCATGGAGTGATTGTGATATCTCAAAAAATGATATAATTACTAAAATAGATGGTATTGATGTCGATACCATTGATGATATGGTGAAAATAATAGATGAAGAGAAGGAATATAAAATCGAATATCTAAGTAATGGATATTTAAAAACTGATACTATTAAAGGCGTTAAAAATAAAAATGGTACAGTGTCGATTGGTTTATACGTTAAAGACAATGTTTTAGGTGTAGGTACACTAACCTTTTATGACCTTAAAACAAAGAAATTTGCGGGGCTGGGACACAATGCGACTGATAGTTTGGTTAAAGGTACTATTCATAATAGTTATGTTAGAGGAGTAACTAAAGGAATAAGAGGTTTACCAGGTGAGAAAAAAGCTACCTTAGATCAAGTTGCAATTGGTGATATTTCATTAAATAATAAATTTGGTATTTTTGGCACTTTATATGATTCATTTGATCAAGCAGAACTAGTATCATTAGGTGATATTAAAGATGCTCATCCTGGCCATGCTACAATAACAACAGTTATTGAAGGAGACAAAAAAGAAGAATTTGATATTGAAATATTAGAAGCTGAAAACCAAACAAATGAAAGCATTAAAGGAATAAAATATCAAGTAACTGATAAAGATTTACTAGAAAAAACTGGAGGAATTATTCAAGGAATGAGTGGTAGTCCAATAATGCAAGATGGAAAATTAATTGGAGCAGTTAGTCATGTTGTAGTTGATGATTCTAAAGTTGGTTATGGTGTTTATGCTAAATTTATGTTTAATTATTTAAATAACTAAAATTCGACATTTTTCGACAAATATACATTATTTTATTTAATTTTTTCCTATTTTTTATTAGTAGGTAATAAAAAATATTTTGTAATAATAAATATAATATTGCATCTAATTTTATTAAGTTGTAGAATATTACTAAAGGGAGGGTAAATTATGGAAAAAACCAAAAAAACAAGTATTTGCCTCTGCGATGGAGGAAATGAAGATGATAATTTATCTAAGTTTCTTGCAAGTAGAGATGATGTTCAATTGTCAGTTTTTCATAGTGGTTATGATTGTTTAGAACATCTAAAGAAAAATATGGAAGATTTTCTTTTGATGGAAATGGTTATGCCATCTATTGATGCTGTTGGTATGTTAAAGGAACTAAAGAGTGAGAAGTATCAAAAAATGAAAGGAGTACTAATATTAACATCTTTTTACAATGATTTGGTCTTTAAGAAATTATCGGAACTTGGTGCGGATTATGTCTTAATAAAACCAATTAAAGAGGATTATTTAATGAATATCATAAATGATCTTAAACATAAAAGTGTTCCTAAAGAAGTTAATGCGATAAATCTAAATAAAAATAATGCATTTGATTTAGATACGGAAATTACAACTCTATTACATGAAATAGGAGTTCCTGCACATATTAGAGGCTATTTATATATTAGAGAGTCTATAAAAATGGTATATAACAACATAGATATACTAGGTTATATTACAAAAATTCTTTATCCAGAAATAGCAAGAAAATTTAATACAACTTCATCACGCGTAGAAAGAGCAATCAGACATGCCATTGAAGTAGCATGGATTAGAGGAAATATTGATGTAATCAGTGATATTTTTAGTTATACAATAAGTTATCATAAAACTAAACCAACTAACTCTGAATTTATTGCAATGATAGCAGATAGATTAAGATTACTTCATAAAAAAGAATATGAAGGAAGAAAAGCTGCTTAATATTTCATTGAGAATTATATAAATTTATATTTTTTGTTAATAATAAAAAAATGTAACCAATTTGGTTACATTTTTTCATATAAAAAAGGAATTTATAGTAAATTCCAATCTTTTAATATTTAATAAATCTATAGCTGAGTAAGAAGATAAATTAAACCAAATACAGAGCCTAAAACTGTAAATGCTGCGATTGCCACTGCAACAATTTTACCTAAAGTTGTTTTGCTAGGACTTGTAGTGATTTCAACTTCTTTGCCACCATCTAATCTTTGTTTTGTTTTAATAAAAGGCTTATTATTTTTTGATGCATTATTTTTATTTTTCACTTTTTTCACCTCACAAATTATGATATAATAAACATAAGTTTCTTTATTATAACATAATAAATGAAAAAATGGAAGAGGAAAATAGAAAAATGAATAATAATTCTCGTATTATTTTACACATAGACATGAACTGTTTTTACTGTTCTTGTGAAATTGCTGAAAATGAAGAACTAGCTAATCTTCCTGTTTGTGTTGCTCATAAAGATATTTTAGATCGTGGAATTATTCTTTCTCCAAGCTATGAAGCTAGAAAATATGGTATTCATGCACCAATGAAAGTAAGTGAAGCCAAAAAGCTTTATCCAAAGATTATAGTCGTTGAGCCAAATTTTGAACTTTATAATTACTATTCAAATTGTTTTTATAAATATTTACTTAGCATTCATAAAGATATTATCGTTGAAATGGCTAGTTGTGATGAAGCATATGTAGATATTTCAAAATTTATTTTCGGTAAAGAAGCTGTAGATCTTGCTTATAAAATACAAAATGATTTAAAAGAACTTTATAATCTGCCTTGTAGTATAGGAATTGCTCCTAATAAATACTTAGCTAAAATGGCATCCGACATGAAAAAACCGATGGGCATTACAATTTTAGCAAGAAGAGATGTACAGACAAAGATGTGGCCACTTCCAATTGATGATTTATTTGGCATAGGCAAGAAAACTTCCGCAAGACTTCATCAATACGGAATTAATAAAATAGGTGATTTTGCGAAAGAAGAAAATAAAGAAATAATCATAAGAGAATTTGGAAAAAACTTTTATGAAGGATTTTTACAAAGAGTATATGGTATTGAGAATTCTCCTGTTAATGGAGATTATGAACCAGCTTCATCTTTTTCAGCAAGTCACACTTATATGGAAGATATAGCAAATATTAATATAATCTATCAAACAATTCAAGTTCTGATAAATTCAATATGTAATAGATTACAAAACAACAAAAAACTTGCTGTAAACATTGGTATACAGATTAGATATAATGATTATCAAACAATTAATCGTAGTAAGACATTAATTGAACCTTCGAATGATGAATATATTCTTAATAGATTCGCAAGAGATGTTTTCAATGAATTTTATGAAGAAAATAGATCGATAAGACTTATTGGTGTTTTTACTAATAGATTAAAAGATGAAAATGAAATTATTAAACAAATTAGTATTTTTGATGATTTTGATAAATTAGAAAAAGAACAAAAAATAAATACTTTTGTAAAAGAAGTAAATAAGCTCACCGGAGCAAATCTAGTTAAAAAAGGAATGTAATATGTATAATTTAGGTAAAATTGATTTATATGAAGTAGATAGAGAAACTAAACTAGGCTATGTTTTAGTCAAAAATGATGAAGAATATTTCTTGCACCATAATGAGTGTGCTGGTCTTAAACTAATTCCAGGCGATAAAGTTAAAGCGTTTTTATATGTTGACAAGAAAAATCGAATGGCTTTAACTCTTTTTAAACCTAAACTTGAAGTAGGAACTATTTCTTTACTTGAAGTTGTTGGTGTAAATCCCGCTTTAGGTATATTTTTAAATATCGGAATTAGTAAAGATATATTGCTTAGTTGTGATGATCTACCTAAAGATGATAAAGAGTGGCCAAAAGAAGGAGATTTGTTACCATGTGAAATGAAGATTCGTGCAAATCGTCTTAATCTTAAAATAACAAACAAGCCAGAAATTATTAGAAAATGTAATAAGCAATCGAAATATGTTAAAGATGATAATGTTTGTGGTTATGTTTATCGTATTTCTCCTGAAGGAATTAATTTATGTACTGAAGAATATGAAGTTGTTTTTATTTATAAAACTAATTTACGTAAGAAATATCGTTTAGGAGAAAAAGTAGAAGTTCGCATTATTGATGTTCATGAAGATGATTATTCTGGAACTACAATTAAAAATAAAGAGTTTCAAATGTTAGATGATGAAACTATCATTTTAGATTATTTACATAAAAACAATGGCGTTATGCTTATAACAGATAAAAGTTCTCCTGAACTAATTAATAAGTTATTTAATATGAGTAAATCAGCATTTAAGAATGCTTTAGGTAAATTATATAAAGAAAAGAAGATAATTATTTTAGAAAATAAGATTGTTCTATCTGAATTAATGTAATATTTTTTAAATAATATCAAATAATAAAAATGAGTATATTTATTTTTGGTATTTATATGATTTTTAGTATATGATATTAAAAAATATTTTGACTTTTTATGTAAAATAAAGTATAATAATTAAGAAATCGATGACAAAGAAGAGTAATTCTTTTTACTTTTTAGAGAGAGTATGTTTGGTGCAAGTACTTAAGGCGAAAAAGAACGAAGACACTTTAGAGATTTACAAATTTAAATTAAAAGCGTAAAAGTATTCTTTAATAATACTTTTAAATTAAGGTGGCACCGCGGAGATTTTTCGTCCTTAAATAGATTATTTTAGTCTTTTAAGGACGTTTTATTTACTATTAATTATTAAATTTAGAAAGGATGTTATCATGGCATATCAAAAGATTAAAGGTACACTGGATTATATTGGAATAGATGCGAAAAAACGTCGATATGTTGAACAAATGATTAGAGATGTAATGAATGCATATAATATCGAAGAAATCATTACTCCTACATTTGAACAAACAGAGGTGTTTTCACGTAGTAGTGGGGAAACAAGTGATGTCGTAACTAAAGAAATGTATACTTTTAAAGATAAAAAAGATCGTAGTATTACTTTAAGACCTGAAGGAACAGCATCAGTAGTTAGAGCTTTTATTGAAAATAAATTATATGCTCTTCCTGGTATTAAAAAATACTTTTATAATATGCCAATGTATCGTTATGAACGTCCACAAGCTGGTAGATATCGTGAGTTTGTACAATTTGGCGTTGAGTTTTTTGGTGATGCAAGCTATTTGTTAGATGCGGACGTAATTGGTTTAGGTGATAGTATTTTTAAAAAACTTGGACTTAAAAATTATTATGTAGCAGTAAATACAATTGGTGATTTTCAGTCACGAATGAATTATCAAAAAGCTTTAAAAGAATATTTTTCTATGCATATCGATTGTTTATGTGAAGATTGTAAAAATAGACTTGAAAAAAATCCTATGCGTATTTTAGATTGCAAGATTGATAAAAACAGTGATATCCTTTTAAATGCACCGAAAATATCAGATTATCTAACTATAGAGAGTAAGAATTATTTTACTTCTTTACTAAATGCATTAGAAAAAATGAATATTAAGTATATAGTTGATGATCGTTTAGTACGTGGTCTTGATTACTATACTGATACTGTATTTGAATTTATTTCAACAGGCGATGAAAAAGGTTCATTAGAGAGTTTGAAAGGTTTAGCAATCGGTGCTGGTGGAAGATATACTGGTTTAACTAAAGAACTTGGTGGCCCAGATGTTCCAGGTATTGGTTTTGCTTTTGGTGTCGATAGAGTAGCAAGTTTATTAGAACACTATAAATTGCTTCCTGATTTAAATACAAAAGTTGATTTATGTATTTTGACATTAGATGAAGAATCTAAAATTTATGCTTTAGATTTAATTACTAAATTACGTATGCAAGGGATTACTTGTGAAATTGATTATGTAAATAATAATCTTAAACCTCAATTTAAATTAAGCGATCGTATCAACGCAAACTTAGTTGGAATTATAGGTGAAGATGAAAGAATAAATGAAGAAATAAATATTAAAACTAAAGATAAAGAGCAAACTAAAATAAAAGTTTGTGATTTATATAACTATATTAAAAATATACAATAAATTAATCAATTATATTATTTTAATAAAATTAAAAGGAGATAATTAAAATGTTTAGATCACATAATAATGGTGAATTAAGATTGGAAAATGAAGGTCAAAGTGTAAGATTAGCTGGTTGGGTTGCGAAAAGACGTAACCTTGGTGGATTAATCTTCATTGATTTACGTGACCGTTATGGTATTACACAAATCGTTGCACGTCCAGAAACTGAAAGTTATAAAGTTTTAGAAAATGTTCGTAATGAATATGTAATTAATGTATGGGGAAAAGTAATTAAAAGAGAAAGTATAAATAAAAATATTCCAACAGGAGAAATTGAAGTTGAAGCTGAAAGAGTTACTGTATTAAGTGAAGCAGAACAACCACCAATGATTATTGCTGATGAAACTGATGCATTAGAAGATTTAAGAATGAAATACCGTTACTTAGATTTAAGAAGACCAACAATGCAAAAGAATTTATTCTTACGTCATAAGATTGCCATCACCGCAAGAAATTATTTCGATAATTTAGATTTCGTCGAAGTTGAAACTCCAGTATTTGGTAAAACTACACCAGAAGGTGCAAGAGACTATTTAGTACCATCGAGAGTTAATCCTGGAAAGTTCTATGCTCTTCCACAGTCTCCACAACTTTACAAACAATTATTAATGGTTTCTGGAATGGATAGATATTATCAAATAGCTCGTTGCTTCCGTGATGAAGATTTACGTGCTGACAGACAAATGGAATTTACACAAATTGACGTAGAAATGAGTTTTGTGGAAGAAGAAGACATCTATGCCATTATCGAAGGAATGATTAAGAAAATCATGAAAGAAGTTAAAGGTGTTGATGTAGAAACACCATTCTTACGTTTATCATTTGATGAATCTATGGAAAAATATGGTAATGATAAACCTGATATTCGTTTTGGTTTAGAACTTCATAATGTGACAGAAATTTTTAAAGATTTAGATTTTGTTGTTACAAAACAAGCAATCGAACAAAATGGTATTGTTAAAGGACTAAATGCTAAAGGTGCAGCTAGTAAATATTCTCGTAAAGAGATTGATCGTTTAACTGAAGTAGTTAAAAAACTTAAAGCAACTGGTTTAATGTTCTTAAAATATGATAATAACGCATTTTCAGGCAGTATTGCTAAATATTTAAATATAGAAGCATCTGAACAAATAGTAAAAGAATTTGATGTTGAAAATGGTGATGTATTATTCTTTGTTTGTGGCAAGAAAGAAGTTGTTAACGCTTCTTTAGCAACCCTACGTAATACATTAGGTAAAGAATTAGGTTTAACTGATCCAAATGTTTATAAATATTTATGGATTAATAATTGGCCAAGCTTTGAATGGAGTGAAGAAGAACAAAGATATGTTGCGGCTCACCATCCATTTACTGATCCAAAAGATGAATTTAAAGGAATGCTTTTAACTCATCCTGAAAAATGTTATTCTAAATGTTATGATATTGTTTTAAATGGCTATGAATTAGGTAGTGGTTCAATCCGTATCCATGACCAAAAAACACAAGATGAAATGTTCCGCGCAATCGGTTTAACAGAAGATGATATTAAAGTAAAATTTGGCTACTTTGTTAATGCGTTAAAATTTGGTACACCTCCTCATGGTGGAATTGCATTAGGTCTTGACCGTCTTGCTATGCTTCTTTGTGGTTCATCTTCACTTCGTGATGTAATTGCTTTCCCTAAAACAACAAATGCAATGTGTCCAATGAGTGATGCTCCAACTGAGATTAGTGAACAACAATTAAAAGAATTGCATATTGACATTAGACGCGAAAACAAATAATATATAATAAACGATTTTAACAAGCTAAAGTTTATTCTTTAGCTTGTTATTAAAAATATAATAAATCTAGATAATATAAAAGGAGAAATAATTTATGCGTACAAATTTCATTAACTGGGATACATATTTTATGGGTGTTGCTTTGCTTTCTTCAAAACGTAGTAAAGATCCTAATACACAAGTTGGTGCATGCATAGTAAATCCAAACAAAAGAATCGTCGGAATTGGTTATAATGGTTTTCCTTTTGGTTGTGATGATAACTTCTTTCCTTGGGAAAATAAAGGTAATTTCTTAGATACTAAATACCCTTATGTTGTTCATGCGGAACCAAATGCAATTTTAAATTCTAATTCAAAAACACAAGGTTGTACTATTTATGTAACACTATTTCCTTGTAATGAATGTGCAAAACTAATTATTCAAAGTGGTATTGTGGAAATTGTTTATATGGAAGATAAATACAATGGCACTGACGCTAACATTGCTTCAAAGAGAATGCTTGATGCTTCAGGAATAAAATATCGTAAAATAGATAAGATTTGTTTAGACATTACAAAGGAGAAGTAAAATGTTAGTTAAATATTTCAAAGATTTATTTTCGCGTTTTAAGAAAACAAAACCTATTACTAAGTTTTTAGTTTTCTTTTTAATACTAGTGGAACTATTTTTCATATTTATTTCATTTTATCAAGTTGAATATACAGTAATTACTCCGGGTGGTTTATCATATGCACAAAGTGTGGTTTCTGTTGTTGATGGAAATACATCAGGTAATGTTTATACTGTTTCAGTGTTTGAGTATCGTGAAACGTCATTAATACAATATTGGCTTGCAAAAAACGATAATAAATTATTACTTGAAAGCTGGGAAGATGATGTCTTAGATGAAGATATGCAAACAAAATATGGTATTATTTCTAAAAAAATGGCGATTAATAATGCCATTATGGTTGCATATGAAAAAGCAAGCGAAAAAGATAGTTCAATCTTTCTTGCGAAAACATATAAAGGATGTATAGTTTGTGCTGTAACTAATAATAAAACTGATGTTAAACCAGATGATATTATTACAAAAATAAATGGAGAAAAAATAACATCACTAGATGATTTTGATAGTAAACTTGCGTCAATCATCAGCACAGCTAAAGAAGGAGATTACATTAAATTTACTTGTATTACCGAAGAAAATGACACGGAAATTGAAAAAAATGTTGCATTGATGTCAACTGAAAATGGTCTTAAATGTGGTTTAGTGTTAGCTGATTATTATTATTTAGATGGAGAGAACTCTACACCAAAATTTACAACTAATTATAATCCTAAAACTGACGGTACAGGTGGCTCAGGTGGTGCAATGCTAACTTTAGCAATTTATAATCAACTAATAGAAGAAGATATTACATATGGTTTAAATATCGTTGGTACAGGAACAATTTCTATTGATGGAAAAGTTGGAATTATAGGTGGAATAAGACAAAAACTTACTAAAGTATACTTAGCTAAAGCACCGGTTTTCTTTGTTTGTGCTGAAAATTATGATGAAGCAATAGAAGCTTGTAATGAATATGGTTATGATTCTAGTTTTGTATATCGTGTTGAAACTTTTGATGATATTTTAAATATTTTAGAAGAAATTCACGAAAGGAGTGATACTAATGAGTAAGAATAGAACAAATAGTATTAGCTATAATGAAACTCCTCGTGAGAATAGTCTATGGAAAGAAGGAAAAGAACAATATAAAAAGTTTATGAATATCAAACTAAAACGAATGACTAGTGCACTTTCATTTATTTTTGGTATTCTATTAACTGCAGTTATTGTACTACCAGTTGTTTGGGTTATATTTGAAATTATTGAAATATATTGGTATAACATTAATACTGTTTATATTTTCTTAATTTTATGTTGGGTACTTTTTATGTTTTGTAATGGGTTATCAAATTATATAACGATAAAAATTGTCAAAGCAGTTGAAACAGATATGACTGATATCCAATCAATTGATGATAAAGCAGTTTTCTTTTATCAATCATTAAATTTTGGCTTTGGATTATTTATTTTATTAGTTTTAGTATTTTTCTTTATAGGAGCAATGTCATGATCATGAGAGAATTCCTAAATAATCATAAAGACATATTTTTATATGCTGGTATAGTAGTTTTTTTAGTAATTGTTGATCAATTAACTAAATATTATGCTTTTAAGTATTTACCAATGGGTCAAACCGAATGTATTCCTCATGTAATTGATTTTAATTTATTATATAATGAAGGAGCTATTTTTGGAATTTTACAAGGAAAGCAAGTACTTTTCTTTATTACAACAATAATTGGCCTTGGTTTGTTTGGCTATATGATGAAAGATGCTGATATTAAGACTTATCCATTTTATACAATTGGTTTAATTTTGATAATTGCGGGGACAATAGGTAATTTTATTGATCGTGTTTCATTAGGTAAGGTCCGTGATTTTATTGATTTTGCTTTCTTTAATTTTGCAAGTTTTAATTTTGCGGATATGTGCATGTGTGTTGGTGTTGTAATGATAATAATAGATATAATATTTGGAGATATAGGTAGCAAATGGAAATAAAATTTTTTAGTATACCAGATAGTTTTAATGGTGTTCGTTTAGATAAATATTTATCAGTAGAACTCGATGATATATCAAGAACACAAATACAAGATATTATTAAAAGTGGTAAAGTATTAGTTAATAAAGCAAAAGCAAAAGCTAGTACGCTTGTCCAAACTAATGACGAAGTAGAAATCACAATTCCTGATCCAGTAAATGTTGATATTGTGCCTGAGAATATACCACTAGATATTTATTATGAAGATAGTGATGTGATTGTAGTTAATAAAGAATCAGGGATGGTAGTTCATCCAGCAGTTGGTAATTTTCATGGTACTTTAGTTAATGCTTTAATGTATCATTGTAAAGATTTATCAGGAATAAATGGAGAAATAAGAGCAGGTATAGTCCACCGAATAGATAAAGATACTTCTGGTTTACTTGTTTCTTGTAAAAATGATTTTGCTCATAGATCACTTTCAGAACAATTTTTCCATAAAACAGTTAAAAGAAAATATTATGCTATTTGTCATGGCGTAATTGAACATAACTATGGTAAGATAGATGCTCCTATCGGTAGATGTAAAGATAACAGACAAAAAATGGGAGTGGTTGAAGGTGGTAAAAACGCTGTAACTAATTTTAAAGTATTAGAACGTTTTGATGAATTCACACTAATAGAATTGCAACTTGAAACAGGAAGAACACATCAAATACGTGTGCATATGAATTATATTGGCTATCCAATAGCTGGAGATCCACTTTATGGTCCTAAGAAAGTAATTGGTACCCATGGTCAATATTTACATGCTAAGACACTTGGTTTTGTTCATCCAAGAACAAATGAATTATTAGAATTTGATTCACCACTTCCTGATTATTTCGAAGAGTTTCTTAATGAATTAAGAAATAATACAAAAAAATAATGGAAATAAAAGAATATTTAGGCCCGTTATTAGAAGATGAATTTAATAATAATTCATTTTGTGAAAATTTTCTTCCCACAGGCGGGTTTGTTAAAGCAAAATTCGTGAAAATTGCGGACGGTGACACTGCATTTTTTACAATCAATGGTTGCAATGAATGTGTAAGATTCATGGTTATTAATGCACCTAAATCAATTGGCGAAGAAGAATATTATGGCATTGAGGCAACTAATTATGCAAATACAATGCTTAATAATGCAAAAGAGATTTATTTACAATCTGATAAAGCTAATAACTTAAGAGATGATACACTTGCGCAAAGACTTCTTGCTTGGATTTGGGTTGATGGAAAACTATTAAATTATTTAATGACTTATTATGGTTATTCTGATAATAAATATATTTTAAATGAACATATGTTATATTTAGATTATATGAGAAAAGCAGAAGAACATGCAAAAGAAAAGAAATTAGGAATACACTATAAAAATTGTTAATAATTTTTAAAAAAATACTTGGATATAAAAACCAAGTATTTTTTAATTATAAAATATGCAATAATATTCGTAATTCAACTTTGAATATATTTATTTTTGATTTAAAACTTTTTTCAAGTTATTAAAATTCATTTTCGCAATATCTTTTAATATTTTTTGCTTATTTTCTGATAAAATAAATCGTATTTTGTCGTCAACATTTGCACCAGCTCCCTTAGGAAGTACCATATTTACACTATCACCTAGTTCTTTTAGGTGATTAATGAAAATATATCGAGCAATAATTGATGCACAGGCAACTGCTAAAAATTTATTTTCAGCTTTTTCCACTAATAATACGTCTTCATTAATTTTTTCAGATTTAATATATTCAAAATAATGATCTTTAGTCGTAAAAGCATCAATAATAATTTCATCATAGTTTTTTACTTTTTTCTTCATTGATGTTATTACACTATTATGCATCTTAGCTTTTATACTATTCATATTTTCATTGCATTTAAGCGTTAAGTAGTTATAATGAAGATTGTCAAGAAGTAGATAAGAATATGTAAGCATATCCATAAGCTTTGGAGCTATTTGAATTATTTTATTATCTTTTATTTCTTTTGAATCTTTAACTCCAAGTTCTATGATATCTTTTATTTTTTCAAAAGGTACATAGCACCCACAAACAACAATACCTCCAAAGAAGTCTCCTGTTCCAACTTCATCAGTTCCTATTTGATTTTTGATAATGTTTTGTTTTAAATCTTTTACTTCATTATTACTTATATCAGCAAAACCTAGTAATTTATTTAATTCACTTACGACATTTTCTTCAAATCCACCTTGTAATAAAACTGTTTTGGTTTTATAAATTGTTAATGTAGTTTGTTTGATTTTTGCACGAAATGTAGTATAATTATTAGTAATAGGAAGAGCATTATCTTTATATGCTATAATTATTTTATTGATTTGTTCATCAGTTAATGGATATGGGTATTTCATATATTCTAATCCTTTTAAAGTTTATGCTCTATTATATCATATTTTTTTGTTTAATTTAATGATATAGAAAGGTTTTTTATGAATAAATATTATAATGCTTTAGAATTTAATGTAATTTTAGATAGATTAAAAAGTAAAACAATTATCGAATCTAACAAAGATTTAATAGATAATATTGTTTTATCAAATGATTACGATGAAGTAAATCAAATGCTTTGTGAAACTGATGAAGCAACAAAACTTATCATGCGTATGGGAAGACTTGAAATATCTTTCCAAAAAGATATTATTTATCTAGTTAATAAAGCTTGTAAAGGCGTTGTATTAACAATAGATGAACTATTAGAGATTGGAAGATTTTTAGATTCTTCTAAACATGCAATTGTTTACTATAAAAACTTAGAATCATCAGAAATTAAAGCTGATTATTTAAAACCATATATTGATTCTATTGTTTACTCTAAAGAACTTAATTTACGTTTGAAAGAAGTGTTCAATAATTTTGGTGAAATACAAGATAATGCAAGTAGTACTCTTTTCCAAATTAGAAAACAAATATCAGATTATGAAAAAAATATAAACGCAAAATTAAATGAAATAGTAAGCAAAAACATCTCTAAACTTACATCTTCAGTTGTTACAATGAGAAATGATCGATTTGTTATTCCTGTTAAGAACGATTATAAAAATCAAATTAAAGGTTTTATTCATGATACTTCATCATCTGGTGAAACTGTATTTATTGAGCCATTAGTTATTTTTGAAATGAATAACAAATTAAATTCTCTTTATGAAGATGAAAAACAAGAGATTCATCGTATTCTTTATGAACTTTCTGTTATGGTTTCAGAAAACGAAGAAGCGATTAGAGCATCATATGTAGTTATGTGTTCTTTAGATTTAATCTTCACAAAAGCAGAACTTTCAATTGAATTAAATGGTGTAAAACCGAAAATAAATAATGATGGTTTTGTAGAGTTATATAATTGTTATCATCCACTATTAAATGTTCCAAAAATAGTTAAAAATGACATTATTATTGGTAAAGATTATAAATGTATTATTATAACTGGACCTAATACTGGTGGTAAAACTGTTTTACTTAAGACCATTGGATTATTATCACTTATGATTAAAGCAGGTATTTTAATTCCTTGTAGTGAAAAAAGTAACATTTGTGTGTTTGAAGATGTTTTTGTTGATATTGGTGATGAACAAAGCATTTCGCAAAATCTTTCCACATTTTCATCACATATGAAAAATGTTGTTGATATAATGAACAAAGTTAACACAAAATCACTAGTATTACTTGATGAATTAGGTTCAGGTACAGATCCTACTGAAGGAGCAAGTTTAGCCATAAGTATACTTGATTATTTATTAAAACGAAACTGTTTAATTATTGCTTCAAGTCATTATGCGGAATTAAAGATTCATGCATATGAATCAAAAAATATGATTAATGCAAGTGTTGAGTTTAACGCTGAAACATTTACACCTACATATAAACTACTAATTGGTGTCCCAGGACAATCAAATGCTTTAAAGATTTGTAGAAACTTAGGCTTGAAAGATGAAATAATCGATGAAGCTATAAAGAAAGCATATAGTAGCTCTAGTGAGATTAATCAAACATTAGATAAACTTATTCAAAAATCAGTTGACCTTGAGAAAAAATTAAGCGAAGCACGTGATAAGGAATATAGGTTATCTGTAAAACTTGATGAAATTGATACATTAAAAGAAAAAATCAATAAAGAGCGAAAAGTGATCTTAGATGAAGCACACGCCAAAGCCTTAGAGATTATTACTAAAAATGAAAAAGAAATAAAAAGCATTTTAGATGATTTAAAAGAAATTAAAAATAGTAATATTAAAGGTCATGAACTTGTGGAAATTAGTCATAGATTGAATCAAATAAAAGATGAAAATAATATCAAGGAAGAAAAAGTTTTCAATCTAAATCGGGAAATAAAAGAAAATGATAAAGTATTTATTGAAAAATATAATACTTATGGAACTGTAATTAAAATAAATAATAATAAATATTTAGTAGAAGTTGGAAATGCTTCAATGACATTAAAGAAAGAAGATCTAGAACTTACAAATGTGGAAATAAAACCTGCTATAGTACCAAAAGCAAATAAAATCATTTCTACTCCACGTAAAACAGTTTCTAATCGTTTAGACTTAAGGGGAATGCGTTATGAAGAAGCAGAACCACTGATATCAAAATTTATCTCTGATTGCCATTACGCAGGTCTAAATCAAGTATCAATTATTCATGGTTTTGGAACAGGTGTTATTCGTGAACTTGTTCAATCTAAACTACGTGCAAATAAACTTGTGAAGTCATTTAGATATGGTGGCCAAAACGAAGGTGGACAAGGAGCTACAATTGTAGATTTATAATAAATAAAACATCACGTATCTTTTCGTGATGTTTTTTATACTAAATTAGAAAATAAATATATTAAAAAATAAAAAATGAATAATATTAACTTAAAGACTAAAATATAATTGAAGATGATATCAACCCACCTGTAGCTACTAATTAAATAAAGTATGATTTACTTACTTTATTATATCGAGTTAAACTATACGATATGTCATATGTATTTTTTGGAAAAATACATGATTGTTTATGTAGAAGTTGATAATTTAAAGATGATGTCTTTTTTGTTAAAGATAAATCTAAACTTGATTTTTGGAGTAAAGAATTATTTATGAATATAACTAAAAAATTTCGATAATAAAAAAATACCTTACAATCTTTTATGGATTTGTAAGGTTTTTGTTATTATAAATCACTTTCTGAGAAGATTATTTTTTATTTTCTTTGTAATTATTAATTAATTTTTTGTAAAAACGTCTTTAAATAGAATATCAACTGCTTTTAAGTAGTCAACTATAGGAGTATATCCTGTTGAAACAATCATTCCTATTTTCTCACAATCATCAACTGTAATGCTTTTCTTTTTTTCATCATAATATAATTTTTTAAATTCATTAATGTTTATAATAAATATTTTATTATCACTTTTAAAAAAGATAATTACAAATGCAATCCCACCAAGTGAGGAAATTGATTCTAAATGCTTTACTTGATGCTCATAAATATGCGAAAAATAAAAGGTATGTTTTATTGTTTCTTTAGCTTCGAAGTCGATATAAAATCCATTATATATTCCATTATAGTCTGTAGTCGATGGTGTTTGATAATATGCTTCAACTATTTTAGCTTTACTACGCATCGGATAATCAACTTTTACAATTGTAACTGGTGTTGGTTTTTTATGGATATTTGCAATATTTCTAGACAAGTAATAGTTATTACTATCATTTAACATTTTTTCAAAATCCATTCCTTGATTTGCTTTTGATATCATTTTATTTGGATTTGTTATTTTTATACCATTTGGATATTTTATCATTTTTATCACCACTCTTATTATAGCAAATTATTTTAAATATTTAAGTATTTTATTATTTTATTTTCTTAATATATGAAATAAAAGTCCAAACATCTAACTAATAAGATTCATAAACTATATCGGAGGGTTTTGATATGATTCTAATTATCTCAAATGATAAAATCTATACTAATAATAACACGTTAAGACTAGAATCAAGTTGTATGTTAAAAGATATTAAAGATAATAATAACATATTAATTATCAAAAATAAAAAAGTAGATAAAGATGGAATCATAGATGATAAAATTATTATTGATGAAATCTTTATTACTTTAAATATCAATTTTGTGGTTTGTGATTGTTATTATGAAGCTTTAATAAATTCTTGTAATTATTTTAATGTTCCACTGATTGTTTTGTAATAGTACTTTATTATGAAAACTTTTCTTTTAATATCATTAGAAGAAGAGTTTTTATTATTGCATTTTTTTTGTTTTTTTGATAGAATATTTTATAATAATAATTTATAAAGAAATGAGAATGTTTATGGCTAAATATCATCAATCACATATTAGGAACTTTTCAATAATTGCTCATATTGATCATGGTAAGAGCACACTTGCGGATAGAATATTAGAGCTAACACATGCTGTTGAAGTACGTGAAATGAAAACTCAAATATTAGATTCTATGGACTTAGAAAGAGAACGTGGAATTACGATCAAACTTAATGCTGTTGAGTTATCATATAAAGCTAAAAATGGTGAAGAATATATTTTTCATTTGATTGATACTCCAGGGCATGTTGACTTTACATATGAAGTTTCACGTAGCTTAGCTGCTTGTGAAGGAGCTATTTTAGTTATTGATGCAACTCAAGGTATTGAAGCACAGACTCTAGCAAATGTTTACTTAGCACTTGATAATAACTTAGAAATAATTCCAGTAATTAATAAAATTGATTTACCTAGTGCTGATCCAGAGATGGTTAAAGAAGAAATTGAAAATATTATTGGAATTGATGCACAAGATGCAATTCTTTGTAGTGCAAAAACAGGTGTTGGGGTTGACTTAATTCTAGAGGAAATAATCAAAAAAATACCAGCTCCGATTGGTGATGAAAATGCACCTTTAGAAGCACTTATTTTTGACTCTTATTATGATTCATATCGTGGTATTATCCCACTTATAAGAGTAATAAAAGGGTCGATAAAAAAAGGTGATATTCTAAAATGCATGGGAACGAATGCTACTTTTCAAGTTGATGAAGTAGGAGTCCACACACCAAAAGAAGTAACAAAAGATGTTTTACTTCCTGGTGATGTTGGTTATTTATCTGGTGCTATTAAAGATATTAAAGATATTTCTGTCGGTGATACAATTACTTATCTAAATAATCCCGCACAAAACCCACTACCTGGTTATCGCAAATTAAATCCAATGGTATTTTGTGGAATGTATCCAATTGACAATGCAAAATATGTTGAACTAAAAGAAGCTTTAGAAAAATTAAAACTTAATGATGCTTCACTTATTTTTGAACCAGAAAATTCCCAAGCATTAGGCTTTGGTTTTCGAGTTGGCTTCTTAGGATTACTTCACATGGATGTTATCCAAGAACGATTAGAACGTGAATATAACCTTGATTTAATAGCTACTTGTCCTAACGTATCATATAAAGTTGAAATGGCAAATGGTTCTACAATAATTGTAGATAATCCATCATTTTTACCAGATCCTACAGAAATTAAAGCTATTTTAGAACCATACGTAATTGCAACTGTTATGACGCCATCTGATTACATTGGTCCAATAATGGAATTATGTCAAGCTAAACGCGGTAGATATATTTTATTAGATTACTTAGATACTACAAGAACTTCACTAAAATATGAATTACCACTTTCTGAAGTAATTTTTGATTTCTTTGATAAACTAAAATCACAAACAAGAGGTTATGCATCATTTGACTACGAATTATCTGAGTATAAACCATCTGCTTTAGTTAAGATGGATATATTGGTTGCGGGGGACAAGGTTGATGCACTATCAACAATTATTCATAAAGACAATGCTTATAAACGTGGTTGTCAAATAACAAGTAAATTAAAAGAATTAATCCCACGTCAGTTATTTGAAGTACCAATCCAAGCTGCAATCGGTGGTAAGATTATTGCTAGAACAAATGTTAAAGCACTAAGAAAAGACGTTTTAGCAAAATGTTATGGTGGTGACATTTCACGTAAGAAAAAATTATTAGAAAAACAAAGAGCAGGTAAAAAACGTATGAAAGCAGTGGGGAATGTTGATATCCCACAAACTGCCTTTCTTGCGATACTTGACATAGATGATTAATGCCATTTTAATGGCATTTTTTATATTTTTTTTAAAAAAGTTGATAATAAAAAGTTATATATGTTATTATTATATATAGGAGGCTTATATGAAAAAAATATTTTTAATATTAACAATCATTTTTTCTATTTTCATTTTTTCTTGTAACGATCAAAAGTTTGTTGAATATAATAATGTTAATGATGAGAAAAAAGAATTATTATCTGATTATATAAATTTTAAAATAAATTATATAAGTGAAGATTCATTTGAATATGAACTATTATATGATAATAACAATGTATTAGAAGATTCAATAAAGGTTTATTTAAATGATCAATTAATTGAAACAAATAAAATTAATAATTTACAAAATAATACGGATTATACGCTTAAATTAATTGCATATGTTAGAGAAAATAGTGAATCTAACACATATTATGAAATGTATTATTACAACAAAGTTAAGACAAAAGAAAAGATTTCCGAATATGAATTAATAATATATGATGTAAATGAAGACTCTGTAAAATACAAACTAAATAAAATATCTGGTGATGAATATTCCTTAGCTACTTTTTCTTTATATCAAGATGACATTTTAATCAAAACAACAAATGAGATGTTTTTTGAAGGTTTAAATCCTGATACATCATACCAAATTGTTTCTGAGATTATTGTTAATGATAAGAAATACTCTATTTCAGATAAATTTACAACTTTACAAGCAAACAAATATGAAATAGTTATTGATACTATTACAAAAAACAAAGTTGATTTTTCGATTAAAAAGATCTCAGGAATTGATTATGATAATATAAATAATATATCAATTATTAAAAATAATAATATAATAAAAACTTCTACAAAATTTTCATTTGATGATTTGGATGCTAATACTGAATATACTATCTCTATTGATTTAAAAGTTGGAGATAAAGATGTAATTTTAACTAAACAATTCAAAACTTTAGAAGAGGATGTTTATGAAATTGTTATCGAGGAAATCAGTTATCATGATTGTTACTTTAATGTAAATAAAGTATCGGGAAATGATTATGAAACAGTATTATATCAACTATATCAAAATGATAATTTGATTACTACCTCTAATCTACCTTATTTTAGTGATTTAGATGGTAATACTTCTTATACAATTATAGCTTTAATAAACGGATCTCAAAATACAATTTCAAAAACATTTATTACAAGTGATAATTATCCATTTACTTTTCAAATATTAGAAAATGTTTATAGGTTAATAGAAGATGAAGATGAAAATTTACTAAAAAAAGAAGATTTTCAGTCTCATGAAATTGAAATTTTATCGATAAACGATGATGCTGTAGAAGTAATTATTCCAGATAATATTGTTGTTGATGGTAATGTTTATCCTATAACAAAAGTAAAATTTGAAGCATTTGATAATAAGAATAACTTATCATATGTTAAAATCGGAAATAATGTTGATGATCTTTTCTATGAAATTAATTATAATATTGGTAACTTACCTTATGTAAAATATGTTGATACTCTTGATCATGTGTTTTATAATTGTAACAATTTATCAAATATTGTTATAGCGGATAATAATTTAAAATATTCAAGTGATAATATTGCATTTTATAATAAAGATAAAACTGCTATGATTAAATATTATGAGACAAACAAAGAGGAAATATTCACGTTACCAACTAATGTAAGTTATGTTTCCGCAAACTGTTTTGCTAACAACAAATACTTGAAAGAATACATAAATAACAATGACAATATTTTTGAGTACTATGGTGTATTTGAAAATTGTACTAATTTAGAAAGATATACTGTAAATAATCAAGAAAATTCTAATAGAATTATTTATACGAAAAATTTTAGTAACTGTGAAAAATTAAAAGATTTTGATTTTACTGGAATAATAGATATTCGCAATGAAGCATTTACTAACTGTAAATCACTTGTAAAAATAATGATACCTGGAGTAAATATTATCCACAAAGAAGCTTTTAAAGGTTGTATCCAGCTAACAGAAGCAATAATTTTACCTCGCTTTAGAACTTTAGCTTTTGCTGATAAGGTATTTGATGGTTGTCTGAATCTTTCTAAAGTATATATAGGAGATGAATTTTTCCACTTTAATAAATCTATTACAGATATATTTATGGGTACAGAAAATGTAAAAATATATACTAATGCAACTAGTCCAAGGCCTTCATGGAACTTACCTGATGATTATAGTTATGATAATATTTATCTTAATTATAAACTTGAAGATTTTATTAATACAAAATAACTAATTATCAAATCAAAACAAATATCAATTTTATTTGTTTTGATTTTTTATTTGTAAATTATTTAATTTTTTATTATAATAATAATATGAAAACATTATATATTCACATACCCTTCTGCAAGCAAATATGCATTTATTGTGACTTTTACAAAATGCAAGCAAAAGAAGATAAACAAAAAACATACATTGATTATTTAATAAAAGAATTATATTTAAGACGTGATTTATTTAATTATCAAGAAGTAAAATCAATTTATATTGGTGGTGGCAGTCCTTCATCACTTTCTTATTTTAATTTAAGAAGATTACTTGAAAATATTAGTAAAGTTATTAATCTAAATGGTTTAATTGAGTTTACAATCGAATGTAATCCGATTGATGTTAATGAAGAGTTGGCATCTTTATTTTCACTATTTCATGTTAATAGAGTTAGTTTAGGAGTTCAATCTTTAGATAATAATAAACTTATGTTTTTAAATAGAAGTCACAGAAGAGAAGATGTATTTAAAGCAATTGAAATACTCAATCAACATAATATTTATAATATTAATTGTGACTTAATTTATGGTCTTGAAAATGATAATATTTTTCTTATAAAAAATGAAATTGATGAGCTCTTAAACCATGATGTGAGACATTTATCTTTATATACCTTAATAATTGAAAATAAAACTATTCTTAAAAGGTTTATTGAAAAAGGCTATAAACCGCTTTCTGATGAAAAAGAAAGAGAAATATATGATTTTGTAAATTCATATTTAAAAACAAAAAACTTTATTCATTACGAAACAAGTAATTATTCATATGATAATTATCAAAGTATCCATAACTGTATATATTGGGATAATGAAAACTTTTATGGGTTAGGTGCAAATGCTAGTTACTATGTTGATGATACTTACTATACAAACCCTAATACATTAACAAAATATTACAAAAGTATTGATAATTATCCAATTTATGACTATAAAGAGTGTGAAAAATACTCTTTAAAAGATAAAATGTATAATGAAATTATGTTAGGTTTAAGAAAAATTAAAGGAATTTCTGTAAATAAATTTTATCAAAAGTTTAAAATGAATATATTTGATGTTTTTCCAAAGATTTCATCTTTAATTAAATCAAATATTATGTCATATGAAGATGATAATCTTTTCGTTAATGAAGATTATTCATATTTATTAAATACGATAATTGTAAAGATTATAGAGGAGTAAAATAATGGCAAATCTACTCGATAACTATTTACCAGAATATGAACTATATATAAGAACAGAATTACATTTAAGTGAAAATACTGTTTTAAATTACTATAAAGATATTAAAGACTATTGCATATATTTAGATAGTTTAAAAGAAATTTCTACTCCTGAAAACATTACAAGCTCACATGTTAGAGACTACTTAGCGTATCTAAAAAGAAAACGAATATCAACAACTAGTCTTTCACGTAAACTTTCATCAGTTAAATCTTTTCATTCTTTTTTAGTTAAATATCGTTATACTAAACAAAATGTTGCGAAAGTGATAACTAACCCTAAGAAAGAAAAGAAACTTCCCGTTGTTTTATCTTTAGAAGAAGTTGATGCATTATTAAATGTATTTACTACAGATTCGCCAATTGATATAAGAGATAAAGCAATGATTGAGCTTTGTTACTCTTGTGGTTTACGTGTTAGTGAATTAATCGAACTTAAAATATCAAATATTCATATGCAAATGCAAATACTAAATGTTTTTGGAAAAGGATCAAAAGAAAGAATTGTTCCCTTTGGCGATAAAGCTAAAGAAATTCTTTCTTTGTACTTTGAGAAATCTAGACCAATTTTAATAAAAAATAAAAATACTGATTATGTCTTTTTATCGCATTCTGGTGATAAAATGACAAGACAAAATTTCTTTATAATGCTTAATAAAAAAGCTGAAGAAGCAAACATTAAAAAAAAGATTTCACCACACAAGTTAAGACATAGTTTTGCAACTCATCTTTTAGCAAGTGGTTTAGATCTTCGTTTCATTCAAGAATTACTTGGTCATGAAGACATCTCAACAACAGAAATTTATACACAAATCAACAATCAACAAGTACGTAAAATCTATGATAAAACGCATCCTCATTCCAAAAGCAATAAATAACTAAATATATTTAAAAATAAATTATGAACATAATTAAATATAAAAATAGGAGTAATAAATATGAAAAAATTTAAAAGAATTTTTGTTATTGTGGCAGATTCAGTAGGTTGTGGTGAAGCACCTGAGAGCTACAAATATGGTGATAAAGGCGTAAACACTTTAAAACATTTAAGTTATAGTAAAAATGACTTTAGTATTCCATGTTTACAAAAACTAGGATTAGGCAATATTACTGATATTAATAATACAAGTAAGAATAATAACCCACAGGCTAGCTATGGTAAATGCCATGAATTAAGTGTTGGTAAAGATACATTAACAGGACATTTTGAAATAATGGGCTTAGAAGTTACTAAAAGTTTTCCATCATTTACAGAAAATGGTTTTCCAAAAGAATTAATTGATATGCTAGAAAATTTATCAGGTCATAAATTTATTGGTAACATTTCCGCAAGCGGAACTGAAATCATTAAAGACTTAGGTGAAAGACATATAAAGACAGGTGAAATTATTTTATATACTTCAGCTGATTCTGTGTTGCAACTCGCCGCAAACGAACAAACTATCCCAGTAGAAGAGCTCTATCGTGTTTGTGAAATTGCAAGAAAAATTACACTTGATAACCCTGAATGGATGGTTGGTAGAATAATTGCTAGACCATTTATAGGTACAAACAAAGATAATTTTACAAGAACGCCAAGAAGACATGACTATGCTGTAAAACCATTTGGTAAAACTGCATTAGACATTTTAAAAGAAAATAATTATGACGTTATTGGAATAGGAAAAATAAGAGATATTTTTGATGGTGAAGGAATTACTGATTATCAAAAAACTGTATCTAATGAAGATGGAATGAATAAAACAATAGAAATATGTAAAAATAAAGATTTTACCGGATTATGCTTTGTTAACTTAGTTGACTTTGATGCTCTTTATGGCCACCGCAGAAACGCAGTAGGCTATGCACAATGCTTAGAAAGCTTTGATAAACAATTGTCTGAGATGATTAATTTTATCAAAGATGATGATTTATTAATAATTTGCGCAGATCATGGTAATGATCCAGTTCATACAGGAACAGACCATACAAGAGAATATATTCCACTACTTGTCTATAATAAAAATATCAATAAAATAGATTTAGGCACAAGAGAAAGCTTTGGTGATATTGGTGCCACAATTCTAGAAAACTTCAATCTACCACAAACTAAAATAGGTAAAAGCTTTTTAAAAGATTTATAAAAAAAGAAGAGAAGAAGTATATATTATTATTTATAAAAACAAAAATACCCTTAAATTTAATTTAAAATCAATTTTAACAAATTAATAATATAATTAATCAAATAAAATTAAAATTGATTAAAACTTAATATTAAGTATATTTTTAATAATATAATATTTAAAATAATATTTATAAAATATAAAAAATATAAATAACATATACATTTTAAAAAATTAGACTAATATTTAATCTATAATCGATTTTAATAGTACATTAGAATAATTAATCATAGATTAACGAAAACAAAAATAAACGAAATTAAAGACTAAAAATAAAATCAGTTGAAAAACTGATTTTTTTATTTGTTAAAATCACTTTATGAGAAGATTATTTTTTAAAATCTTAATAACTAATAATAAAAATTTTATAAACAAGCTCATATTTATACTTACTTAATTTATTAAATACATTATCAAATTAATAATCGTTTAAAATAATAAAATCATTATTACAGATTATTATTTTTATAAATGTTTATAACTCATAATAAATTGTTGATAACATTGAGTTATCAACAGTTATTAACAAGTTATAAACAATTCAACAATAGAAACTTTTTCATAGGCTCAGCGTTTATATAATTTATTTAACATAATATATATTATAGGAAGTTAAATAAGTATAATTATATAATAAAAAGTTATTAACAAACTTCTTTAGTTAATGTTAATAACCTTTTATTTTTAATCCTTATATTATCGTTTTAGAATAATTTTATTATTAATTATTAAGCATTAGAAAGATATTCTTCTCCTATCGGGCTTATGTTTTTTATTTTATAATAATTATCTAGAATCTTATTTGTTTCTTTTACAATATAAGCATTTTCATTTTTATATATATTTTTTAGTTCTTCAAATTTTTTTATTCCTTCAGAGTAATTTTTTTCTTTTAAATGTATTAAACCACTCATATAAAGAAATTCAACTTTTTTCATTAATACAGGTTGATTTTTTAAATATAAATTGATTCTATCTATTTCTGGTTTTATTTTGTCTAAATTTCTATTAGTTAGAATTTGATATTTCCAATAAGATGATTGAACATTTTTTATAAAATTAAATTTTAGATTTGCATTTCTTTCATTATCAATCATAGTTGTTAATTTTTCGATTGTATAAAGCATTTTATCAGGTTTTTTCTGATAAAAAAATAAATCACACCAACTTATTAAATAAATAAATTTTGTTGTTTTATTAAATGAATTAACGGACAAGTCAATGTCTAAAAGTAATTCTTCTGCTTTATTAAAATCTCCTTGATCAATATAAGCTTGTACGTGATAAAGATTAAAACTTCTTCTTTGTTTTTTATTAAAGAAAATACATTTTTTCTCAAAATTGTTTATATTTTCAACAAATTCATTTACTTCATAATCTGTTACATATTTCAATAAATAAGATCTTATTTCATTCACTTCATTTCTTTTCTTTATAAAACTAGATAATAATAAAAAAATTGTTACAAAATATGATAATGTTATTAGCTTTCCTGGATAATATAAACTTAATGAAATACTTAATATTATGATTATGTATGATGTTATTGCAAAGTAAAATCTACTTTTTTTCATCATGTCACCTCGCTTAATTATTATATAAAATTTTTATTATTTTATCAATAAAATAATTCTTATTTACTATTACAAAAATTGATAAAATGTAATCTTTATGACATATAAAACAAAAAAATCATTTTGGTTAACAAAATGATTTTAATAGTCCGTTTTCTGATAAAATTACTTTATAATTACTAAGGTTTTTATAAATAATCTTCTCAGAAAATGGTTTTAATAACTTATTTTAATTGTATTTTATTAATAACGTTTCTTTATAATCATCCATTTAGCACTACGACCTTTACCAAGAGGTTTTATTAGACCATCATTTCTTAGAGCAGTTAATGCCCTATTAATTGTCGACTCGCTTACATAAGGATACATTAGTCTTATTTGATCTTTTGTAAAAGTTGATTTCATATTAAGAATTGTACTTTCGATGTTTTCGTGTTTTTTATTTGCTTTATCAAATAAGTAATTATTAATAATTGCGTCCGCATTTTCGTATGCCTTTAAAATGATATTTAAGAAGAAACGAACAAACTCAGTTGTTTGTGAAAGTCCTTCTTTCCAGTTAACACTTGCTTTACATAACTCATCTAAAAATGCTTCATAGTCATTATATAATAGCTGAAAGAAACTAACATATTTAAAGCAATTTAAATCAGCTGATAAGATTAATTGATATAAAACAAGTAGTGAAAGAGTTTCATTATGAGAATCAAATGGTTTAAGATTTGAAATATCAATGAAATAATGAAGATTTAATAATATATGTTCAAACGATTCGCTTGATATAATTTTTTTCATCATTTCATTCATCTCATCTAATACTAATCTTTTACTTTTATGTCCTTGAGAAGCTAAAACACTTCTTCCACCTTCTGTTAAACTAAATTTAATAGGATGGTAACTTGAGTAAACATAATTTAGTGCGTTATGTAAATCATTACTTTGTAATGTTAACTTTTGGTATTTTTGTTGGATAGAACCAAGTAAATCTTTAATGTTATATAACGTACTTTCTTCTTTGTTTCTTGGTGAAGAATCTTTACTAACAATTAATTTACTTCTTGCTTCAGAGATATCAACTTTTAATATCTTACCTAAGTAGTAAGCGTCTTTTTCAACCGTCATTTCAATGACTTTTGAAATATCGTTTCCTAAAGTTTTAATGTAAAAATCATTATTACCAATAAAACGATATATTTTACTTAATGTAACAACAATGTCATTAGGAATTGAATAATGGTTTATATTTGTTAAACAATACATACATATTACCTATCCTTACTGAAAGTCTTTACTAGTTTTTGTGGAAATAAGACAAATTGGTTTTCCTACTTTAGAAGATAAACTAGTAAGTTTTTTAGTATTTAAATTCTTAGTATCTTCATCATCAATTAATAGTTTGAATGATGATTCACCAACTAAATAACATCTTCCTTCTGGTTCTTTTTCATGGACGTTGGCCATACTGATTAAGTATTGAGGTGGTGTACCAATATTTACACATAATCTACCAACATGAATCTTTTTCCCTTTAGGTATATCATTTGCTTTAAATTTTCTTACACAACATTTGTCATTTAAGACATACAAAGTATCTTTTGGTTCAACAAAGTATGAACCTATTATCTCATCATCTGGTCTATTTTTAAGTTCTAATGCTTTAACACCAAATGAAGCTGGTGCAAATAGACTTATCTCTTTAGCATCATAACGAAGCATATAACCTTGTTTTGTAGCAATTAAAACTTCATGATCTGCACCTTTACAAATATCTACGCTAACAACTAAATCATCCTCACGAAGTTTTGTAGCTTTTAAAGCTTTAGAATAACGAGTAGCTTCTAATTCTTTGATTAATGTACGTTTAGTTAATCCAAGTTTAGTCGTAAATAACACATATATTTCATCGTTAAAGTCACTAACTGGACATGCGAAAATAATCTTTTCATCAGCAGGTATTCTTGCCATTACCGCAACATTTCTACCTTGATCTTTCGGTCTTGCTTCTGGAATATCTTGTACTGGTAAATATACATAGCTTCCTTTATCAGTGAAAAATAACATTGTATCTAGTGTTGTAACATCATATTTACATAGAACAAAATCATCTTCTTTGATTTTATTTTCTTCATCAATACCATAGATTTTAGGAGACATTTTCTTAACATATCCATCTTTAGTGATTAATAAAACAACATCTTCTTTTGCAATTAATACTTTAACATCAACTTGTTTAACTGTTTCATCTACTTTATGTTCAATTACAGTATTACGAGGAATGTCTAATACTTTTAATGTTTCAATTAGTTCATTTTTTACAACATTCAGTAGTACTTTTTCATCACTAAGAATTTGTTCTAGCTCATTTATTTTATCTAGCAATTCTGTTTTTTCATTTTGTAAAGCAACGATATCAGTGTTTGTTAATCTATATAATTGTAACATAACAATAGCTTCAGCTTGTTCTTCAGTGAACTTATAAAAAGTCATGATGTTTTCTTTTGCATCTCTTTTATTTGAAGATGATCTAATTGTTTGAATAACTGCATCTAAAATAGATACCATGCTGATTAAGCCTTCAACTATATGTAATCTCTTTTTAGCAAGAGCTAAATCATAACTACTTCTATTTGTAATTATTTCTTTTTGATGATCAAGATAAGCATCTAATATTTTAATTAATCCAGTTTGTATAGGTCGTTTATTAGCGATACAAACCATGTTATAACTAAAATTAATTTGTAAATCGGTAGATTTAAAGAAAAAATTTCTTATATCTTCACAATTGATGTCTTTTCTTACATCAATTACAATTCTTAATCCTTCTCTATCAGATTCATCTCTTATTTCTAAGACTCCATCTACTTGTTTATCAACAACTACATCAGTCATTTTCTTAACTAAAGCAGATTTATTAACTCCATAAGGAATTTCTGAAATAATAATCTGATTTAAATTTTTTTTACTTTCATCTATTTCTGTTTTAGATTTAACTACAATTTTTCCACAACCAGTTTCAAACGCTCTAATTATTTCATCAACGCCCTGAACTATTCCACCAGTTGGAAAATCAGGTCCTTGAACGATAGTCATGATATCTTTAAGAGTACAATTAGGATTATCAATCCTCATAATTAAAGCTTTAATTATCTCACCAGGATTATGTGGTGGAATATTTGTTGCATATCCAGCCGCAATCCCTGTTGAACCATTCACAAGTAAATTCGGAAAGAAAGATGGTAAAACAATTGGTTCAAGCTCTTCATCGTCGAAATTTGGCACGAAACCGACTGTGTGCTTGTTTAAATCCTTTAATAATAAATCCGCATACACTGATAGTCTTGCTTCAGTGTAACGCATTGCGGCGGCGGAATCACCATCAATACTACCATTATTACCATGCATATCAATAAGTGGAAGGCGCATTTTAAATGTTTGACTCATTCTTACCATTGCTTCATATACAGATGAATCACCATGTGGATGATATTTACCAATAACTTCACCAACAATACGAGCTGATTTTTTATATGGTGATTTAGGAAACATTCCTTGTTTAAACATTGCGAAAAGGATTCTTCGTTGTACTGGCTTTAATCCGTCTCGAACATCTGGAAGTGCACGTTCAGTTATAATTGTTTTAGAATAACGAGCAAAACGTTCACCGAAAATACTTTCAATGTTATCATGTAAAATATTTTCAGTATATTTATTAATTTTATCAGTAATTTTCGATTTACTCATTATCAATACCTCCTTCGATATCAACATTTAAGTCGAAATTATCATCATTATCGAATGAAACATTTTGTTCAATCCAATTTCTTCTAGGTTCTACTTGGTCCCCCATTAAAGTAGATATACTATTTTCAGCCTCTGATAAATCATCAATAGAAACTTTTATTAATGTTCTTGTTTCAGGGTTCATTGTTGTTTCCCACAATTGTTCAAAATTCATTTCACCTAAACCTTTGAAACGTTGAATTTCATAATTGCGATAATTTGCAGTTTTATCTCTTAATTCTTCATCTGTCCAAGCGTATTCAGTTTTATTTTTTGAATTAATTTTATATAGAGGGGGCATGGCAATATATACATTACCATTTTCAATTAAACCTCTCATATGTCTAAAGAAGAAAGTTAATAAAAGAATTTGAATATGAGCACCATCATCATCAGCATCTGTCATAATGATTATTTTATTATAATTACATTTACTAAGGTTAAAATCACGGCCTATTCCAGTACCAATTGTGTAAATTAAAGAACATATTTCTTCATTTTTTAATAATTCGTCAGCTTTAGTTTTGTCTGAATTTAATACTTTACCACGCAAAGGTAAAATAGCTTGATAAGCACGGTCACGCCCTTGTTTAGCACTTCCACCAGCACTATCACCTTCGACAATAAATAATTCATTACGATTAGGGTTTCTAGTTTGTGCAGGTGTAAGTTTCCCATTCATGTTTACATTACGATTAATTTTTTGTTTAATTTCTTTTGTCTCATCTTTTTTCTTACGTGCTTCTTCACGGTTCTTAAATGAACGAATAGCATTATTAACAAGCTCATCAGCAATTGTTGTATTTTCCGATAAAAAGAAATGAAGTTTTTCCATAATTACTTGTTCAACTGCTACTTTAGCTTCCGCACTACCAAGCTTAGATTTTGTTTGCCCTTCAAATTGTAATATTTTTTCTGGAACACGAATGGATAAAATAGCATTAATACCATCACGAACATCTATACCATCTAAGTTAGGATCTTTTTCTTTTAGAAGTTTCTTCATTCTAGCATATTCATTAAAAACCTTAGTTAAACCAGATTTAAAACCCATTACATGAGTTCCACCATCTCTAGTTCTAATATTATTAGTAAATGATAAAATATTCTCACTATATGGACTATTTGTGTATTGGATGGCACATTCAACAGATATATCATTTGCAACACCTGTTATGAATATTGGTTCATGCAAAGCCTTTTTACCAGAATTTAAATCTTTAATATATTCTACAATACCATCATTGTATTTAAATGTTTCGTGCAAATGATTTTTTTCATCAAAAACTTCACAAGTTAATCCTTTAATTAAGAAAGCAGCTTCTTTTAATCTTTGAACTACTAATTTATAATCGATAAAGATTGTTGAGAATAACGTTGGATCAGGTTTAAACTCAACAATTGAACCATGTCTTTTAGAGGGATCAGATACAGTTTTTGGCTTACCAATTTCTGAACCACCATTTTTAAATGTTTGAGTGTAACATTTTCCATCTCGATAAATAGTTACCTTTAGCCATTCACTCATCGCATTTACAACACTTGAACCAACTCCATGTAATCCCCCGGCAACTTTATAAACGCCTTCATCAAATTTACCACCTGCATGTAAATTACAGAAAATAACTTGAGGTGTGTGGACACCTTCTTCCTTATGAATAGTAATAGGCATACCACGGCCATTATCTTCAACTTCAACAATGTAACCAGGTTTTATTCTTACTATTACATGATCACAATAACCAGATAAAGCCTCATCCATAGCGTTATCACAAATTTCCCAAACTAAATGATGTAACCCATCTGAGTTAGTATTACCAATATACATACCTGGTCTTTTTCTAACAGCTTCAAGCCCCTTCATGACTTTAATATCATCAGAATCATATGTTGTTTTTCTCTCTTTGGCCATAATGTAACATAATCCTTTCTAAAATGTCATTTTTTGATTTGTATAATTTATCTATAATTATATTATAGCATATATTTAAGTAAAAGTAAATAAATATTTTTATTACATAATTATAGTCAAAGTTATAATATGATTATGATTAGTATATTTATAAAATTATTGTGAATTTTAGTATTAATATATCTATATTTTGATAATAAAATATTATTTTATAAATTGTTTATTTTTAAGAAAAAAATATATAACATAATTATTTATTAAATTGTAACAATTTAGTGTAAAACGTTATATTATAAAAGAACAATTGAAAAAAATAATAAAATGTATTAAAATATAATAACTACAGGGGGAAAATTATATGATACTATTAAAAATATTATTTTTATTGCTTTCATATTTGATTGGTAGTATTCCTTTTGGATTAATCATTGGTAAAATAAAAAAAATGGATTTAAGACAAAACGGAAGTAAAAACATTGGCACCGCAAATGCCATAAGAGTTTTAGGAAAAAAAGTTGGGTTTGTTGTATTTCTCTTAGATGCACTTAAAGGTGCTTTATTTGTTTTTTTATTTAGATATAAAATCATTCCATTAGAATATATGGTATTATCACCTGCTTTATATGGTCTTTTAGCTACTTTAGGTCACACATTCTCAATATATTTAGGATTTAAAGGTGGGAAAGGTGTTGCAACTGGTGCTGGTGCTATCTTTGCTTATTTACCTCTTTCAGCTCCAATATGTTTAATTAGTTTTATTATTATTACAAAAATATCAAAAATTGCTTCAATAGGATCACTTTCTTGTGCAATAATTACTTTAATTATTTCAATAATTTTTACAATTATTGGATTCGATCCTTTAACTAATTTAACAATAGATATATATTTTCTAATATCTACAATCATAATAGTAATGATAATATTTATTAGACATATATCCAATATTAAACGATTAATCAAACATAATGAAAACAAATTTATATAAAAATATGGACATAAAAGCTATTTAAGTAGCTTTATGTCCATTTTTATTATTTATAACACTTCTGTAACGTTATGTGCTTCATAATCATATCTTTCAATTAATTCTTTTTCAAATGATAACATTTTAATTAGATTATAATCGGTAATAAAGTTTTCATATTTATTAATAAATTCTTTAGCTTCTTCGATTCTCTCAGCCCTTCTAAGAATATCTACCATTATAATTATTATGTTATTATTTTCTTTATCTGTTATATAATCATTAAGATATATAAAAAGATTTTTAAATGCTTTATTTCGGGAATTAATTGCAAACATTTTATTTGAAGTATTTTCATAAGTATAATAATTATCATCAAAGATCCATGCAGAGGAAAGATAACTCATTCCCGCTCTATAATAATCACCACATTCTTCTTTAATGATTGCAAAAAGGATAAACTTTTTAGCTAAAGGCGGAATATGCTTATAGTTTAATATATCTTTATAATGTTTAGAAAACTTAGTTGGTACATTATTTTCATCATTTATATAGTCACTACAGTAATGACAATATGGACACTCTTGTACTTTATATGAAATAATACGTTTAGAAGATATTAAATTAAACACATTATCTGATATTCTGCCATCTAAATCATATATACCACGGTGACTATAACTTAATAATAAATCAAAAGTTGACTCTTTTTTACAAAAGGCACACTTCAAAACTTTTTTTATAATTCTAGACATTTAATATACCTCCCTTAAATGTAATAGTTTTATTAAATAAATGTATTCAAAACATGATTTTGATAGTTTTATTTAATCATTGTCCAAAAGAATATTATTATTACTACTATTATCAAATGTTAGATTCATTAAAAAACGTCTTCTTTCGAAGACATTTACGATTTTACTTATTTTGTTGATTTAATGATTTCATTATTTGATGAACTTGTTTTTCAGATGGAGTTCTACCCATTTGACGATACATCATACGAATCATTTTTTCTGTAATTGGTGGATTTTCTTTTAAATATTTTGTAGTTAAGCTACGAGAAATGATAACACCTACAATAAATCCTACTAATAAAACAGCAACTAAAATAATAAGCCATAACCACCAAGCTAATGACCAATTTGCGGCTAAAATCATATTTAATATCTCCTTTTATTTTATTGTGTTCTAATTATACAATATTTATTATAAAAAATCAACATTCAAAAAAAATAGAAATATTAATTGATTAAAAATGATTTTTAAAAAAAAATGCTTTAATTATGTCTATTATTATGATAAAATAGTAGTGCATAGTTAAGGAGGTATTTATTATGCCAAGATTTATTACTGATTCATGTGTTTGTTGTGGAACATGTGCTGATAACTGCCCTGTTTCTGCAATTTCTGAACAAGATGGAAAATACGTTATCGATGAAGATTCTTGCATCGATTGTGGTGTTTGTGAATCTAATTGTCCTGTAGACGCTATCGAAGAGAAATAATTTTATATCTCTTTAATTAAAAGTACCAAGGTTAAATGCCTTGGTATTTTTTTTATTTATACGATAATAATATCAAGTTTCTTGTCTTTAACAGATACTTTTTCAGGATCAAGTTCTAAAATAACTTCATCTCCAACTTTCGCATCAGCTTTGACAATAATAATATCTTCGTTAACGTTAACTTTAATGTATTTGTATTTATCGTAATCAAGTACTTCTACTACTTTTCCGTTCATAGTAATACGATCTTTTGCTTCAGTTACAACCTTAATATCATCAGCTGTAAATAAATATTCTAAACCCATATGGAAAATTTTAGTTCCCATTGATGAGAATAATTTCTTACATACGCTAACTGAAGGTACAATATTATTGCCACTAAAATTCATAAAGAAATTATATTTTTTACGATCAATTGGTGATTTTTCTTTAATAAATGTACCAGAAACAGTATTAGTAAGGTCTAATGGAATGATATTTGCTTCTTCAACTTTAATTAATCGCATGTCAATATCAAAGTTAACTTCAGCACCAACTTGATAACTTTGTTTATTTTCTTCGATTGCGAAAATTGTTAAATTATTGACTTTTAAGAAATATAAAGTCTTATCATCAATTTTTTCAATCCATTGAATTTTTGCTTTGCCGGAACCTTTGCCTAAAATAACAGCGGAAATTGGCATTACAAGTTCTGCGTTTTCACAAACTTTAGCATTAATTGCTTTTGGAAGTTTAAAACTTTGATTTTCAAATGAAATAGAATCCGCAAGTACATTACATTTAATATAGTTTTCTAAAGGTAATCTTCTTCTAATGCTCTTTTCAGTTGTTTTATCAAATACATGGAATTTACGTTTATTGATAGCAATATCAATAATATCATTACGACGTACAATAAAGTCTGGATCAACTTTAATAACAATTTGACTTTCTTTTCTATCTGGATGATTTAAGTCTAAATTTGCGTAAACTAAAGTTTCATTACCTAAAACTTCTACAACGCTAACAACAGCTTTAGTTTTAGCCCATAAGTCAGGTGTTGCTTTCTCCATATCTACTGTCACATCGTCAGGTCTAATACCAAAAACAATTGGTAAAGTACCATCCATATACTTAAGTGGGATTTTATCCACTTGAATATAATCCATTTCTATTTCAGTTCCACAATCAAAAGTGAACTTTACTTTTTCGCCTTCCTTTATTAGTTTAGCGTCAAAGAAATTCATTTGTGGTGTACCAATAAAACCAGCTACAAACATATTATCTGGGTATTTATAAAGATTTACTGGCGTATCAATTTGTTGAATATAACCATCTTTCATAACAACAATTCTTGTTCCCATTGTCATAGCTTCAACTTGGTCATGAGTTACATAGATAAATGTAGTCTCTAATCTTTCATGTAATCTTGAAATCTCAGCACGCATGGCAGAACGAAGTTTTGCATCAAGGTTAGAAAGTGGTTCATCAAGTAAGAATACTTTTGGGTTACGAACAATAGCACGCCCTAAAGCCACTCTTTGTCTTTGACCACCAGATAAAGCTTTAGGTTTTCTTGTAAGATATTCAGTGATACCTAGTATCTCTGCAGCTTCAAGTACCTTTTCGTGGATAGTTTCATTATCCATGTGAGCAGTTCTTAAAGAGAATGCCATATTTTCATAAACACTCATATGTGGGTAAAGTGCATAATTTTGAAATACCATAGCGATGTTACGGTCTTTAGGCTCAAAATCATTAACAATTTGATCATCAATACGTAATTCACCAGCAGTAATGTCTTCAAGTCCAGCAATCATTCTTAATGTTGTTGACTTTCCACAACCACTAGGTCCAACAAAAACAATAAATTCTTTGTCTTTAATTTCCATATTGAAGTCGTTTACAGCCTTTACACCACCATTATATACTTTATAAATATGCTTTAATGACAAACTTGCCATAAATATATTCCTTTCTTTAAAATTATTTTAAAATAACTATTGAGTTTGGTGGCATAACAAGTTTATTACCATCCAATTTTACTTTTTGATTTGTATCAATTAATAGTTCTCCTGCTTTTTTTGAAACGTTTAAGCTTGATAAATCAAGAGAAATTGTTTGTTCAAAAGAATCAAGGTTAAATACTATTACAATACTTTCATCTTGATATGTTTTTCTTATTACACAAATGTATGAATTATCATCACTTGAGAAGTTTTCAACTTTTCCTCTAGCAATAGATGGAAACATATTACGAAGTTTCATAGCTTGTTTATAATAATTTAAAATACTTTCACTATCAACTTCTTGCTCTGCTACCGATGGATAGTAATAACTTGTTTCATCTACTGGTGTATTTTCAGGTGGTAAGTAACAACATCCGTTATAGATGTTTTTAGCTTCCCATTTCATGGCAATACGTTTTGCGGGATCGGAATTACTACCATTTTTGCTAATCATTCCGATTTCTTCACCATAATAAACAAAACATCCACCATTCATCATTGATAGAATTCCTGCTGCCATTTTTACATTTTCAATTCCTGGCATAAAACTACCAGGACGCATTGTATCATGGTTACCTAAAAATGGTGCTAAAATTTTATTCTTATAAGTTTCTTGTAAATTTATAAATAATTTACCAAGTTGCGCTCCACTATTTTGTTTAACACAAGTAGCTATAGTACCAGTAGCTTGTGCTCCAGTGAATAAGAAGAAACTATCGATTCCACTTTCATAATATCGATTAATTTGGAAATCACTACCTTCCCATGCTTCACCAACGATATAGCAATTAGGTTTAATTTCTTCACTCTTATCATTTAGCCAAGATAAGAAACTAACATTTTTATCAACATTTCCTGTGTAATAACTTGTAACAGCATCTAATCTAAAACCATCAACATTATGATCAATTAACCAATATTTCATAATGTTTTCTATTTCGTTACGTACATTTTGACTATCAAGATTTAAATCAGGCATTCCACTCCAAAATCTAGATTCATAAAGATATGAAGTTCCTGATACATTTGAATAACCAGACATACTACTTCCTTTATAAAAATTATAGTAATCTTTATACTCTCCACTTGGCTCACCATTAGTACGAAGGTCTTCACAAGCTTTTTTAAACCATGGATGACTATCAGAAGTATGATTTACAACTAAATCTATAATAACTTTAATTCCTCTATTGTGAGCTTCAGTAATTAATCTATCAAAATCTTCTAAAGTTCCATACGTTTCATCAATTGCGTAATAATCTTTTACATCATATTTATGATATGTTGGAGATGGATGGATTGGCATAAGCCAAATTCCATTAAAACCTAAATCTTGGATATAATCTAGTTTTTCAGTGACACCATTAAGATCACCGATACCATCATTATTCGTATCAAAATAACTATATACAAAAATTTCATACCAATTTCGATAGTTATCATCAATGATGTTTAATTCATCTTTTTGATCATTACATCCTATAATGGTAAAACAAATAAGAAATAATAACACAAACTTAGAAAGAGTAATTATTTTTTTATATAATTTATTCAAAAAACATCCTCCTCTATCCTTTAACAGCTCCACCTGTTACACCTTCAACATAATATTTTTGTAGCCACATAAATAAACCTGTTATCGGTGTTGCAACTACAACAGCTGCGGCACAGAAAGTAGTAAAGTACTGTTGAATTTGTTCTCTTTCAAGCCACTTGTACATACCTAAGGAGACAGTATACATTCCTGTATCTTGTACACCTGACATAATAAATGAAACAAAGATATAATCACACCAAGGTGCAATAAAACTTACTAAAATAGTATAAATAATAATTGACTTACTTAGTGGTAAAATAATCTTAAAGAAAGTACGTGAACGGCTTGCTCCATCAATTCTTGCGGCATCGTCTAAAGACTTAGGAACTGTATCAAAGAATCCTTTAGCGATGTAGTAACTTAAAGCAGCTCCCGCTGAATATACAATTATCAAACTTAAATGAGATTGATAATTATTAGGAAGTAAAATCTTTAATAAGAAATATACTGCAGACATGCTCATAAAACCAGGGAACATACCTAATATTAACATAACATTCATCATTGGTTTACGAGCCTTAAATTTCATACGACTAAATGCGTAAGAAACCATTAAAACAAATAATGTTGTGATAATACAACTTAAAACCGCAATCAATAAAGTATTACCATACCAGCGTAAGAATGGAGTTTCAGAGAATAATCTAATATAATTATCAAATGTCCATTCTTGAGGGAAGAATGTTGGGCTCCATGCTCCTGGTTCTTTTCTAAATGATTGGATAATTAAATAAATTAATGGAATAATCCATATAATACTTAAAATTGTTAATATAGTTTGACCAACAGTATTTCCGATAATACGTCTAATTTTCATACCACCAGATTTTTTACGTTTAGGAAGTTCTAGTTCAGCTTCTAAACGATCAATTTCTGCCCAGTTTGTAAGTGGTTTTGCAGGGATACGATTACTAATTTCCATTTTCTTAAGATCTTTTTCTGTGTTAATCATTGAAACGTATCTTCTCCTTTCACTGCTGAAGACTTATTATAAACAAGTAATGAGAATACAGCAGAAATTACGAATACTAAAATACCAATAACTGAGGCAAGTTTATAGTTTCTATCAACACCAAGTGATAATTTATAAAGCCATGTTACAAGTAAGTCAGTACCTTTTGCACCATCTGTATAAAGGTTAAGGTCACCAGGTCCACCACCGCTTAACAAGTAAATAACATTGAAGTTATTAATGTTACCGATAAATTGAGTAATTAAATAAGGACCAGTAACAAATAACATATATGGAAGTGTAATTTTTACAAATCTACGGAATGGACTTGCACCATCAATACGTGCAGATTCATATAAATCTTCAGGAATATTCATAAGAATACCACTGCACATAAGCATACTATAAGGTACACCAATCCACATATTAACAATAATAATACATATTCTAGTTGTATTAATATCCAAACCAAATTGTAAGTGATAGCCAAACAAATTTTCAATTAATTGAGTGATGATACCACCACCACTACCTAACGTTCCACCACCAGCATCAAGCATTTTTGCCATTATTAAAAGTGAAACAAACTGTGGAACAGCAATTGTTGTTACGAATAAAGTACGATAAAGTTTTTTAAGTTTAATACCTTTTTTATTAATTAACATTGCTAAAAGCATTCCAAAGAAATAACTTGTGAAAGTTGCGAAAAATGCCCAAATGAGTGTCCACCCTAAAACTCTCCAGAATGTTGAACCAAGTGAAGAGTTTGCGGCAAATATTTCAGCAAAGTTTTCAAATCCAACC
This sequence comes from uncultured Coprobacillus sp., assembly GCA_964385755.1. Lineage (GTDB taxonomy): Bacteria > Bacillota_I > Bacilli_A > ML615J-28 > CAG-698 > CAG-698. Next base: position 77,344 of record CAYLPZ010000002.1, on the reverse strand, counting down.
CACTGGAACAAATGTTCAGGAACTTCATGGTTAGCATCATAATTAGTAAAGGCTATTAAAATCATTGTAACAAGCGGAATAATTGTAAACATAAATAAACCAACCATTGGAAGTGATAATAAAGAAATATGGAATTTATTATCAAGAAGTTGTGATATTTCTTTATTAATTCCATCTGGGCGTTTATTAATTGACTTTACTTCTTCTAGTTGTGTACTTTCTTTTGCTTGTTTAAAATAAAAGTAAATAAAGAAGACAATAATAAATATGGTTAAAATACCATATAGGATAATATGGAACGAATTGTCACCTTCAATTTTAGTGTATTCACCAAGTTCTTCATCCCAAACATCAGAGCTTGATGTTTCTGTGCGTCCTATATTTCCTCCTGTAAAGAAGTTTTCAAAGAACATTCCTATATATCTACCACCAAAGAATATCATATATAGAATGAATAAAATTTGTAAAGTAAAATAAAGAATACCTTTAATGGTTTGTCCTCTAAATGCATGGCCACTACCCATCACAAAGTAAGATAATTTTGTAAGACCATTACCATTATACCAACTCATACAAAAACTCTTAAAACCAAGTGATATCTTCAAAAAGAAATTAACAATTGCTTTATAAATCTTTACCCAAAAATTACAAAATCTTTTTCCTATAGTCTTAAAGAATTTCTTAGTATTATAACATAGTTTTCCAAACCACGATAATCTAAAATATTCGAGATCCACGAAACAACCTCCTTTAATATAATTAATAATCAAAATGTGGGCATAGATAAATCCATGCCCACAAAATCATATAATAACTTATTTAGCAATTTGACTGCACAAATTATCTAATAATGTTTGAAGTTCACTATCACTAACATCTTTTCCTTCAGCTTTTGCTGTGATAAGTGGAGTAATTAAACTTCCCATTGGTGTCCAATAGTTTCCAGGTACGCCTTTTTGAGCACGATTAAATAATGATTGTTGTAATACTACAGAAATAACTGGATCATTTACTACAACATCCATTTCTGAAACTACTTTATTAGTTGGACCAAATCCTCTTGTTTCAAATCTCTTTAATTGGTTTTGTTCATTAGTTAACCATTGAGCAAGTTTATGAGCTTCACCTTTTTGTTTACTATATCCATTAACACCAATTAATTTGTAACCCATATAACCACTTAATTGTACTTGTTTGCCACCAATTTCTGCAGTTGGAAGTTTGCAAACACCCATATTATCGCCTAAAAGATCTTTAATTATTGAAGCATTCCATGTACCACTAACAGCAGCAGCAGCTTCACCAGATGTAAATGCAGCGATAATCTTGCTATCATCAGTTTGTGCAACTAATGCATCATTATTAACATAAGTACGAAGTGATTTCATAACATCTAAACCAGCAGCACTATTGTAGTTGATAGCTACACTTTGCTCTACCATATTTTCATTATAAGTTACTTCATATTTTAATTCAGGATTTGTGAAGAAGAAACTTGATAAATACCATCCATCATCATTTAATTTAAAATGAACTTTTTTACCAGCAGTACCTGCTTTTGCAAGCATTGCATCAAATGTTAATAAATCTTCTTCTCCAAATACTCGTTTATCATAATAAACGAAGTAGCAGTTATCACCAGTTGATGGGTAAGCATATAATTGATCTTCACCATTAATTGTGATTGTAGCTGCATCAATTGAACCTTCAGAATTTACTTCTTTAATGTTCTTTTCAATTTCGCCACCGATACGAGCTAATGCTCCACCAGCATATAATTTATTAATTTGATCACTTGGGAAACTATATACATCAGGTCCTGATGTAACATCATTTAAAACTTTGTCTGCAGCATCATTTTCGCCTTGAACACCAAATAAAAATTTATATTCATTTTGAGGGTTAGCTTTAGCATATGCAGCACACATTTCTTTTAACATTGCTTGGTCTTCTTGTGCTCCCCAAACAGTTAAAGTATATTTTGTTTTTTCATTATTATCATCTGGTTTATCGCCACATGCTACTAAAGATAAACAAAGAAGCAATGCTAAAACAAAGCATAAAGATTTAAATATTTTTTTCATATTATCTATTCCTTATTGACTATTTAGCAGTATAAGTAACAGCACCAGTTGCGATATCTAATGAAACTGTATATGTTCCTGCTTGAACATAGAAGTTATCGCCATCAGCTTGTCCATACCAATCTTTAATGCCTAATTCACAACCAAATACAACTTTGAATGCAAATACACCAGGTTTACCTTGATCAGCAATCCAAGAATAGTTACCATTTGCAGTAACATCTATTGCAACTAAATCACAAGTAGCAACACCATCAACAACTGTTAAAGCAGGTGTAACGCCATCTTTAACTGCATAGTTAACAGCATTTTCACCATCTAAGAATGTACCAACAACATAGTATTTTAATTCTTGATATTCAACTTTATTGCCTTCAACAGTGTATTTAAATGCATAAGTTCCAGCAGTTAAGAAAATGTTATTGCCATCAACACTATAATATTGATTGTCAATTGCATTGAAAATCTTAAGAGCAGCACATTTAACACCTAGAGGATTAGATTCATTGCCTTCAGTCCAATCTGCATACATTTCTTCAGTAATAGTAATGAAACCAGTCCATGAAGCTTTGTCTTGAGATTCAACAAGTGCTAATTCACCTTCTTCATATGTTTGACTCCATTCGTTCATAGTTCCAATGAAGTGCATATCATGAGTAACTGTCATAGCTTCTAATTTTTCAACTAATTTGAAAGTAATTAAGTTTTTGTCTTTTGCATTTGGATATGTAGTATATGTGAATTCATAAATTCCATCCATACCTTCAGCAAGTTTGATATTCCAAACTTCAAATCCTTTATTATATTCATCACTACCAATGAATACTACTTTGCCTTGATCATCTTTAACTTGTGCAACTTTCTTATCAGCTGCAGTGTAAGTATTATTATCAATGAAGTTAACGCCATCACAATATTCAGCGCCATCAACATAACCGATACCTACTTGACCATCCCATGATCCACCATAGCAGATTTGGAACATATCGCCAGCATACATCTTTAATGTAATAACATAAACATTAGCATTTTCAACATCTTGTTTAGTCATAGTAAGATTTGCGGCAGCATTAGTGTGATCCCAGTTAGCTTTAAGCATATCACCAGCACCAGTACCAATTAGATAATAACTATTTTCATCGTTTGCGAAAACGTTGCTAGAATATTTAGCGAAAATGTCAGTATCTTCTTCAATAGCTGTTTGGAAATCAAATGGTTCAGAAAGACTAGCTTCTTTAAACCAACCATCAAATTCTTTACCTTCAACAGCTTCAGGTGTCCAATCTTGAACTTTAGCACCTTTTTCAACTTTTTCTTCTTTTAATAATTCAGATCCTCTGTACCAAGAAACTGTAACTTCGTCTTTAACATCTGGTGTTTCACCACAACCTACTGTAAGACATACAGCAAATGTTAAAACGAAAAACATAACTAATAATGATAAAAATTTTTTCATTGTAATCCCCTTTCATAAAAAATTATCAAAACTAATTTATTAAGCAATCTCTGCTTAACGTAAAATGAATATTTAGGTAAAATCTCATTCTAATTCTCCCTAAATATTCTTTTATGATACTATTATAATACTGAAAACGTTATCTGTCAATATTTTCCAATTTTTTACATAAATATTTATATGCTTCACTATATTTTTAACATTTTTTATTATTAAATACATAAATATAAAAAAATATCACGCTTAAAGCGTGATATCTTATTAGTTAATATAAATTTTAACACTAAGACTAGCTATATCTACTTTTCCAGTGTCAATTCCTAAAGCTTCATAACCAGAAACTGCATTATCAACTAGAAGATTCCATTCTCCAGTTAAAGTATAGTAATCAACTTTATTTGTTGGATTAATTAATACTAAAGCTTTTTGTCCTGTGTGATTATCTAAAGTAACAGCCATTCCGCCGTTTGGTAAATTTTCAAATTTAACTTCTAAATTACCTGTTCCACGGAAGATGCTATAAGCTTTTCTCATCGCAATTAAACCTTTATAAAACTGCATTGTTTTATATTCATTTGATCCAGGTTTTAATGCTTCCCAATTAATGTTATTGATTTCATCACTAGACTTGTAACTATTTTCATCACCATTTTTTGTTCTCAGCATTTCTTCACCGGCTTGCATAAAAGGTGTTCCTTGAGAAATCATTAAAATAGCAGCTCCAAGACGGTTCATTGCGACACGCTCTTCTACTGTATTATCTGGATTTGATAGAGCAAGTTTATCCCATAAAGTATTATTGTCATGAGCACTCATGTAATTAATGACCATAGCATTTTTAACTTTCCAACCAGCGACATTACTACTTCCACCTAATATACCAAATTTAACTTTATCGGCACAACCAGCATATGCACCACTAATATAACCTTTAGATGTATTAGTAAATACACTTCCTTTTAAACCATCACGAATTGCATCATTAAATACCGCAATACTTCCAATAGCTCCATTTGTAGGTGAGATTTGACTAATATTACTTTGATTTGCTTGTGCACTACCATCAATAGTTGAACCCATTGTCCAGCCTTCACCATAGATAATAGCTTCTTTGTTAATAGTATGAACAGCACTTTCAACTTGTTTCATTGTTTCTAAGTCATGTAAACCCATTAAGTCAAAACGTAGGCCATCAAGATTATATTCTTCTACCCAATATGATGTACTTTCAACCATGAATTTTCTAAACATATAACGTTCAGATGCTGTATCATTTCCACAACCACTTGCGCTTGAATTAGCTCCGGTTGCAGTATAACGATAATAATAATAAGGTACTATTTTATTAAATGAACTATTAGCATCATATGTATGATTATAAACAACATCCATGATTACGCCAATACCAACATTATGTAATGCCTTAACCATTTGTTTAAATTCAGTAATTCTTACTTCACCATTATATGGATCAGTACTATAACTTCCTTCAGGTACGTTATAATTTTTAGGATCATAACCCCAGTTAAATTGTTTGTCTGGATTTGCTTCATCTACAGTAGCATAGTCATAAACAGGTAGTAAATGAACGTGAGTAATGCCTAAATTAACCAAATAATCAACACCAACAGATACTCCACTAGAATTCTTAAGTCCTGTTTCTGTAAATGCTAAGTATTTACCTTTATAATTAGATGTTGAAATTTTATTACTAAAGTCTCTTACATGAACTTCCCATATTACTGCATCACTATATGATTTAATGCCTGTTGAGAAAGTATCATCTTCTTCCCAACCTTCAGGATTAGTTAAATCTAAATTAACAACCATACTTCTGTTACCATTTAAACCAGCTGATTTAGCATATGGATCAGTAGCTTCCTGTGTGCCAACTGATGTTGTTACTGAATATGTATAATAAGTCTTATGTCCGTAAGGTTGAGTTGTTGCCCATACACCACGGTCTTGTTTTTCCATTTCAACACTCTTAATTAATGAATTAGTATTACCATCTTTATAAAGATTTAAAACAACTTTAGAAGCAGTTGGAGCCCATACTTTAAATGTAGTATTCTTACCATTAATAACTGCACCTAAATCATTACCATCATATGTGTAATTTTCAATAAAATCTTTACTATCGAATATTTTTGTTGGAACAACTGCTTTACGTCCATAACCTTCAATTTCAATCTCATAAGGCTTAGAAATATCAAGTGTTTCTTTTACCTCAACATTACCATTAACAGATTCTTTTCCGATTGAAGAAATCTCAGTTACTGTAAGCTCAGTTTCTCCTTGGTAAACTTTTACTTGCTTATAATTTTCAATTTTAAATTTTGGTGTAATACTATACTGAATAGTATGAAAATCAGTAATTCCTGCTAGTGAAAATTTTTTAATCATAGTAAGTGTTTTTCCTCCATCATTACTTGTGTATTGGGCTGAATCACCACTTTTTAAAAATATAAATGTATCTTTTCCTTCAATCACCGCAAATCTATCCTCGCTATAATCTTTTGTTGCAGTACCCCAAGAGTCTCCACCAGGTTCAGAACAATCTCTACGAACAATAAAACCTACGCTATCAATTTCTTCAGGAACATTAATAACAGCTTTTACTCCATAGTCACATTCATGGAATAAATATCCACTTCCTTCTTTTCCATCCCACCATACCCAAATATCTGCATTTTCAATTACACCAGGATAAGAAAAATAAAAAGTAATTTGATTATGACCTTCTTCTTTAGGAATAGTATATTCGTCTTCAGGAATTTTATATCCATCATCAGGATCATCAGGATCAACAGTTGGATCATCGCCACAAGAAATAAACGTAAAAGCAAGCAATAATAATAGTAATAAATTTAATAGCTTGTTAATTTGATTCCAATTTTTTTGCATTATTTAAGTTTTACCTCCTTGTATATATTATTTGACATTTTTTTGATAATATCGATTAGTTTTTAATAATAAATCTCTAATTTTTTCAATTAGTTCATCTTTTGCATAATCTTTATTTATACGCCAGCTCCAGTTTCCATCAGCAACACTAGGTACATTCATTCTTCCTTCTTCATTTGTAAGTTCTAAATAATCTTGAATTGGAATAACTACCAAGTTACCAATTGAAGTCATTGCAAGTTTGATAATAGAATATACTTTTGACATTTTTTCATCAAAAGGACATTCATTTAAAAGTCTTACTTTTGCTTCTCCTTCTAAATTTTGATACCAGGTTAAAGTACAATCAGAATCATGAGAACCAGTATATACTAGACAATTTTTAGTATTGTATGTTCTTGGAAGATATTCACTATCATCATCAAAGAAAGCAAACTGCAAAATTTTCATACCAGGAAATCCTGTATCTTCAAGTAATTCTCTTACATCATCTGTGATAAAACCTAAGTCTTCCGCAATTATCTTCGCATTTGGTAGGGCCTTTCGTATTGTTCTAAACAATTCCTTACCAGGAGCAGGAATCCATACACCTCGTCTAGCATTTTCGTCACAAGCAGGAATTGCATAGAAACTTGCAAAGCCTCTAAAATGATCAATTCTTAAAATATCATAAAGTTCAAAACTTCTTTTAATTCGTTTAATCCACCATGAAAAACCATCTTTTTTCATTAAATCCCAATTGTAAAGAGGATTTCCCCATCTTTGACCATCAGGAGTAAATCCATCTGGTGGACACCCCGCAACTCTCACAGGATTATAATTTTCATCAAGTTCAAACTGTTTAGGATCTTTCCACACATCCATGCTGTCATGTGCTACATAAATAGGCATATCACCAATGATTAAAATGCCTTTGCTATGGGCATATTTAATTACTTCTTTCCATTGTTGTGTAAATTCATATTGAATCCATTTCCAAAAGTTCATTTCGTTAGTGTAATCATCTTTTTGCATTCTTGCAATAGTTATATTTTTATCATTTTCATTCCATGTAGTCCATGAAGCATAATTATATTTTACTTTTAAAGCCATAAATAATGCATAATCATCTATCCATGATTCATTTTTTTTCACAAATATGTTATAACTTCTATTTTTTTTGAATCGTGAAAAAGCTAAAGCAAGCATTTGATATCTTTTATAAAATAAATAACCATAATCTACTTTTGTTTTGTCAAAAACATATTCTTTAAGTTCATCTTTAGTTAATAATCCTTTGTCACATAGAATTTGTGGGTCGATAAAATAAGGATTTCCAGCACCAGAAGCAGGAGACTGATATGGACTATCGCCATATGAAGTTGGATTTAGTGGTAATACTTGCCAACATTTTTGTCCAGTTTTAACTAAAAAATCAATAAAATCAAAAGCTCCTTTACCAAATGTTCCAATACCATACTCAGATGGTAAACTACTGACAGGCATTAAAATACCCGCTTTATGAGAAAATGAAAAGTTTTTACGATAATTTTCCAAGTATATATCCTCCAATTACTATTTAATGCTTAAATTGATTTAAGGGGATCAGTATTAATTTTTGAAATTAATATTTTCCCACTTAGATTAGGTAATTCTTTAATTATTTCTTCTTTCAAATATGGGAAAACGAAACGTTCAACACCATGGTTAACTTCAATCATTGCAAAGTTTTTTTCATTAGCATATTGTGCACAGTTTAATTTAATCTCTCCAGTAATATAACAATCTATGCCAGAAAAAATTGCTTTATTGATATCAAAAATTGAACCACCGGCTCCACCAACGATACCAACTTTAGTAATTTCTTTATCTAAAGAACCAATATAACGAACTGAATTTAATTCGAAAGCGACTTTTACTTTTTGACATAAATCTTTTAAAGACATCTTATCAACATCACCAAATCTTAAATAATTACCACTTAAGTCTTCTTGTAACGATTTTACATTTTTAATATTTAACTTTTTACACAAAGAAACATTTACCCCGATATCACTAACATCGAGGTTTGTATGCATTGAATATAAAGATATATTATTAATAAGCATCATTTTTATAATTTGAGTACGATTATCTTCAATAATAAGTTTAGTAATAGGATCCCAAATAAAAGGATGATGAGTAATAATCATATTACAATTGTTATTTATTGCTTCAGTTACAACTTCCTTTGTTAAATCTAAGGCTAAAAGCACATTAGTAATTTCATAATCTAATGAACCTATCACAAATCCTATTTTATTTTGATCATAATTTTCAGCGTTTTCTTTGGGAAATCTATAATCTAAATAAGAAACTAATTCTTTTACTTTCATAAAATGCTCCTAATCTCATTTATTTTACTTTTTAATATTTTTATCGTATTTTCATCATTTGTATTATCAATAATGTTTTGTAATCTATTTATTTGTTCTTCATACATTTTAAAAAACAATTCATCTTTTTCTTTTAATAAAAGTGGACCATATATTAGTTCATTATCAGAATATTCGATATTATCACACGTTTTGTCACAAACAATTATTGTGTAATATTTATTCGCTTCAAAGATAATCTTCTCATAACTTATTTTAAAGCCATATTTTATAACCGTTTTTCTAACTTCTTGATGATCTTTGTGTGGTACGAGAATTAATCTTTGAACATTTACTAATTTTTCATAGTCTGAGTCAATTATTTGACTTATTAAAAGCCCACCCATTCCTGATATTATAACACAATCTGTGTCATTTTCAATATCAGATATTCCACTTGAAAGAGAAAATCGAATATTCTGAAAATATTTTTTATTCATCATATTTTCTTGTGCTTTTGAAAGTGGACCTTTTTTGTTATCGATAGCGATAGCATGTGTAATATTTTGATTTTCAAATGCTTCAATAATTAAATAACCATGGTCACAACCAACGTCCGCAATTTTCTTAAAAGGAAAAATATATTTTGCAATAGTCTTTATTCTATTTGTTATCATATTAACACCAAAAAATAGTAAATTTGTAATCAGTGATAACATTATATCATATTTTAAATAAAAAAGTTATACGTTTTCGTATAACTTAATTAATATTTTGAAATTATTTTGCTAGAGTGCCCATCGGATCCCATGGTTTTAGCACAATCACATCTTTATTATAGCAACTTAGTTCTTCTTTAGTTAAATATTTTTTATTGATTACAAGTTGATAAACATATAAATCAAACCAAGCATCTGTCATAACATAATAACCTTCGTTTGGTTTATCTGTTCCCCAGCTATTTTCAACCTTCCATTTAGTTGTTTTACCATCAATAACATTAACACCAGTAAATACCATTGCGTGATCCATTGCACTAATACCATATGTTAAAGCATTGCATTTACTTTCTTTGTAATCTAAAGCAAATGGAGTGTTATAATCATAAGAATTAATATCCCAGATACTTAATTTTCTGTCCGCATACATTCCACAGTCACAACCAAACCATACAACTTCGTTGTTAGAAAGTTGTTTTAAAGCTAATTCTTTAAATCTTTCAATTGGTAAATTTAAATGTAAGATATCATTACCACCAACAACATTACCTAAATAGTCAATTGTGTATGTTTGATAGTAAGGTTTATCAGGAGTTGGTGAATTAATTAAACTTACATATTCATCAATAGTATTACCAATGTATTTTTCAAAGAAAGAAAGTGGTGTATAACCTTTTTCAAGATGATATTTACCATTTTTATCTGTATATTCAAAATCAAATTCTTCTACTGGTCTTCCATAAGCATTAAGTAATAAATGATAATACTTTTCAAGCATTTCATTTTTTAAAGCATATATAGCATCCATATCATTTGTTTTATATAATTCTTGAGCTTTAATAGCAAATTTCTTTAATTCAACATTGATTAAACTATTTAATTCTCTAGTATTGCTACTTTGATATGTTTCATCTAAAACAGTTTTAGGAACAACACCATATTTCTTTACTACATTAACAAACATATCCCATTGTCCACCATCTTCAATACCACCACGTAATACAAATGAAAACACTCGATCATCAGGATTATTACCAAGTAGTGAGATAATAGATTCAAGTTTATAGTTAATCTTTTCTAGTTTATCATAAAATGCTACATAGCTTTGTGATAATTCAAAATTTGTAATTCCACATTTATCACAAATAATTTCACGTAGTACATTTAACCCAGCAAAAATCCAACAACGACCAGAATTTTTTTGGTTTGCGCACTTTTGTGTTGGGATATTAATTGAGAAATTAAAACTATTAAGTTTTAATTCATCTTGGCTTCTTGCAACATTAGTTATGCTTTCATTTGTTAAAGCATGACGAACAACTTTGTTTATTGGATTTTTTTCATAAGAAGCATTACATTTTTGTAAGAATTCCTTTGAAATAGAAATTTCCATTATTATATCTCCTTAATAATTAATATTTAGTCTTTTGTATATCCTTTAAGATATTTTAGTGAACGTTGTCGAGCTGGATGACGTAATCTACGAATTGCTTTTGCTTCAATTTGTCTAATACGTTCTCTAGTTACATTAAACTCTTTACCAACTTCTTCTAATGTACGAACTCTACCATCAGTTAAACCATAACGAAGACGAATTACTTGTTCTTCACGAGGTTGAAGTTCGTGTAAGAAATTATCAATTTCTTCTTTAAATTTTTCTTGCATTGTATATTCAAATGGATTTAACATTTCCGCATCATGAACAAAATCGCCTAAAGTTGAATCATCTTCCTCACCTACTGGTGTTTCTAAAGAAACAGGCTCTTGTGCTATCTTCTTAATGTAACGAACCTTTTCAACTTTTTCATTCATTTCATCAGCAATCTCTTGATCTGTAGGTTCACGATGTAACTCTTGAGTTAATTTACGTTGAATACGTACCATACGATTAATGGTTTCATTTAAATGAACAGGAATACGAATTGTACGAGCTTGGTCAGAGATAGCACGTGTAATAGATTGTTTAATCCACCAAGTCGCATATGTAGAAAATTTATATCCTCTTGTTGGATCGAATTTCTTAACAGCACGCATTAAGCCCATATTTCCTTCTTGAATTAAGTCTTGTAAAGGTAACCCTCTACCTAAGAACTTTTTAGCAATCGAAACTACTAAACGTAAATTAGATTCAGTCAAAATATCTCTAGCTTCTTTTCCTTCAGAAATCAATTCTTTTAAATTACTAACTTCCTCAGGAGTATATTGCTTATTACCTAAACGATATTGTTCTAAGGCATAATCAGCACTCATTCCTTCTTGAATAGTACGTGATAAGTCAATTTCTTGTTGCATAGTTAATAGAGGAATTTGACCAATTTCACGTAAATACATCTTTACAGGATCATCAGAAGAGATATTTGCGGTGCCGGAAACAAGATCTTCGATATCTTTACTTTTTAGAAGTTCATTTTCTATTTCGTTATTAAATTGAGTAAATTCTGGATCATTTTCAATTTTACCGATGAACCCATCAAAATCATCATCGATTTTATCTAAATCGATGAATTCATCATCATCTTCCTCAATAATTGTTACATCATTTTCCTCAAGTGCAATATGTAACTGATCATATTCTTCAGAATCAATAGGATAATATTTAATTAAGTCTGAAGTTTTTACACAACCATTATTTGATTTTGACAACAATAAAAGTTCCTCTAGTGGTTTATTTTCATTTTCCATTGGCATTACCTCATTTTTTTATTTTAATTAAACTTTTTTTGCTTAAAGCAATATCTTGAATGATATCAGATTTCTTTTCTGGATTAATTTCATTTTCAAGTTTACGTTCTAAAAATAGTAAATCTTTATAACTATTTGCCTTTTTTACATAAGCAATAAAATCATGTAAAGAGTCGATAGTATAAAATGAACATGTGTTAATAATCGTATTTAAACTATTTACTTGAATTGGACTAAGTCTATTAAAGAATTCTTCTTTATTCATTTCTTTTGCTAAGCCATAGTAATTGTATAATTCGTATAAAATATTACGATTAGTTTTATTAATATAATCCTCAACTTCTAATGAATTTTTTGTTTCAATACAAGCATCACGATTTATAAAAGATAAATATACGATACCTTTTTCTGCTTCTTCGTAAATATTCTTAATAACCTCACTCTTCCTTTGTGTAGGTTTCGTACTTGTATTTGTATTTCTTATTTGTTCTACAAAAGAATTGTTATTTTTATATATTTTTAAATCATTTTCTAGCTTCGCACTACTTGTATTAAGTGTCTTACTTAATTTCTCAATTAAATAATTTTCAATCGTTAGATTGTTAGCTTTTCTCGCTAAATCATAAATTTCAGTTTGAAATCTTGCAATGCTATTAAGATCACTTACATTTAATGATCTTCTTGCTACTTCATATAAATAATCAAAGGAAGAAATTTGATGATTAGTAAATAAATCATAAAATGCTTCTTTACCATATTTATTAATATAATCGTCAGGATCAAGTCCTTCAGGCATTGCGACTGTTTTAACAGTTATATTTTTTAAAGCAAACAATGAAATTGCTCTTTTCATTGCATTAACACCTGGAGTATCGCCATCATAACATAATACAATATTCTTTGTTACTTTAGTAATAATATTTATTTGATCAGTGGTTAACGCTGTTCCCATTGTTGCAATGCTATTTGGTATTCCTCCACGATAGGCAGCAATAACATCCATAAAACCTTCGAAGATAAAAACTTGATCAAGCGTTTTAATGTCATTTAATGATTCAAAGAAATTATATAAAACTTCTTTTTTCTTGAATATAGTGCTTTCTTTAGAATTAATATATTTAGAATTAGATTTAGTATCATATATTCGTCCACTAAAAGCAATAGTATTTCCCCTAATATCAGTAATTGGAAACATTATTCTTCCATGATATAAATCTTGATACTTGTTTTGGTTATTACTTATTAATCCTAATTCTAATAAATCTATTGGCAAATATTTATTTTGTTCAATTAATACTTTAGTAATGATATCATCTTTGTGACTAGATAATCCAATATGAAATCTTTTGATAATATCATCTGTAATATTTCTATTTGTTAAATACTTAAGAGCTTCTATTCCTTCATTAGTGTTCTTAAGATAGAACTCGTATGTTTTAACAGCATCTTTCATAATTTGATAATATTTCGAATTTCTTGCTTCTTTTGGGTTTTCTTTAAGGTCTAGTTGTATACCTGACATTAAAGCAACTTTTTTCATGGCATCAAAAGTAGAAATATTTTCAATTTTTTGTACAAAGGTAATTACATTACCAGCTTCATTACAACTAAAACATTTATAAACTCTCTTACTAGGAGAAACAGATAAAGAAGGATTGGCATCATTATGAAATGGACACAAACCTTTATAATCATTTCCTTTCTTTTCAAGATGAACATACTGACTAATAACCGAAACAATATCACTTTCATCAATAATCTTACTATATTGACTATTATTAATATTGTTATTATTACTAATATTATTCATTAAGCATTTCTCCTTCTTGAAAATTATAAATATCTATTATATTATTCTTTTATCTTGTTTTCAATATACGTAATTAAATCACTAATAGCGATTCTTTCTTGTTTCATTGTGTCACGATCACGAACAGTAACGCAATTATCTTCTAAAGAATCATAATCAAATGTTACACAGTAAGGTGTTCCACAAGCATCCTGGCGACGATATCTCTTACCAATTTGTCCGCTTGTATCAAAATCACAAGCAAATTCTTTGATTAATAATTCATATACCTTCATTGCTTCCGCATTTAATTTATTGACTAAAGGTAATACAGCCACTTTTTTAGGTGCTAAAGATGGTTTAATATGTAAAACTTCACGAGTTTCACCATTTCCTAAGTCTTCTACTTCATAAGCACTAGTTAATATAGCTAAGAATAAACGACCAGCACCTAAAGAAGGTTCAATAACATATGGAATATATTTAGTGTTAGTTTCAGTTTCAAAATATTCTAAACTTTCATTAGATTTTTTCATATGTTGTGTTAAATCATAATCTGTTCTATCCGCAATTCCCCAAAGTTCACCCCAACCAAAGAAAAATTTAAATTCAATGTCGGTAGTTGCCTTTGAATAGAAACATAGTTCTTCTGGTGAATGGTCACGGAAACGTACAAGTTCTGGTTTTAAACCAACAAATTTTAGAAAATCAAGACAGTATTGCTTCCAATAATTAAACCATTCTAAATCAGTTCCAGGTTTACAGAAAAATTCTAGTTCCATTTGTTCAAATTCACGAGTACGGAAAATAAAGTTTCCAGGTGTAATTTCATTTCTAAAGCTTTTACCTATTTGACCAATTCCAAAAGGAATCTTTTTTCTAGTTGTACGTTGAACATTTTTAAAGTTAACAAAAATTCCTTGTGCAGTTTCAGGACGAAGATAAACAACATTTTTTTCATCTTCAATAACACCTTGGTTTGTCTTAAACATTAAATTAAATTTACGAATAGGAGTAAATTGTGTACTTCCACACTTAGGACAAGCGATTTTATGTTCAGTAATAAAATCCATAATTTGTTCATTAGACATTCCATCACCAGTAATTTGACCATTAGTAAAATCTTCAATCAACTTATCGGCACGGTAACGAACACCACAACTCTTACAATCTGTTAGTGGGTCACTAAAACCACCAACATGACCACTTGCAATCCAAACATTAGTGTTCATTAAAATTGCACTATCCATACCAACATTATAAGGAGACTCTTGTACAAATTTCTTCCACCACGTTTGTTTGATATTATTTAATAGTTCAACACCTAGTGGACCATAATCCCATGCATTAGCAAGACCACCATATATTTCAGATCCTTGATAAACAAATCCTTGACTTTTCAAAAAAGCTACAAATTTTTCCATTGAAATTTCCATGATATATCCTCCAAAATTTTGACAAATTACATTATTCCTTATCTTATTATTATATCAATTTTTATGCAATTGTCAAGTTATATAAAAATAGTTTTTACATATTTTTTACAATATCAACAAGAATATTCTATAATTTAAATATAAATAAATAATATAAATATTATCATAAATTGAAAATGAATATAAAAAGACCATACGACAAAAAATGTCATACAGTCAAAATATTTATTATGTACGCATGCAATCTTTTATGTATCTTATAATATTACGATTGCTTGGATGTCTCATTTTAATTAATGCATTAACTTCTATTTGTCTTATACGTTCTCTTGTTAAATTGAAAGCAATACCTACTTCTTCTAACGTATGAGTTCTACCATCAATAAGACCATATTTGAGTTTAATAACATCTTTTTCTTTTTGTGACAATCGATCAAGTAATAACTCAATTGCTTCTTTAAATTTTTCTTCCATAGCATACTCAAATGCATTAGGATTGCTATCAGGAACAAAATCGGATCTAGTCGTGTTATCTTCTTTATTAACGATATCATCTAGGCATTCAGTATCTGGGAATATTAAGCGATAGAATTTTATCTTCTCAATTTTTTCGTTCATTTCATTAGCAATTTCTTCATCTGTTGGTTCTCGATCAAGTGCAATTCGAAGCTTGTTCATAATTTTTGCCATACGATTTAATTTTTCAGTTAAATGAACAGGAATACGTATGATACGTGCCTGATCCGCAATAGCTCTCGTAATTGCTTGTCTAATCCACCAAATTGAGTAAGTACAGAATCTAAAGCCCATTGTTGGGTTAAATTTTTTGACTGCTTTAATTAGACCAATATTTCCCTCTTGTACTAAATCTTCTATAGATAAACCACGATGACTATATTTCTTAGCAGTGTAAACAACTAATCGTAAATTTGCTTCCACAAATCTATTTTCAGAGTATTTACCTTCTTCGATAATATATTCTAATTTTTCTATTTTCTCTGGAGTACCTTTCTTTTTACCATTTTTAATTTTTTCTAGTTCAATTTGTGCGGAAATGCCATCTTGAACTTTTTGTGATAATGTATATTCTTCATTTTGTGTAAGCAAAGGAATACTACCAATTTCACTCAAATATGCTTTAAAAGTATCATTAACTGATGTATTATTAATGTTATAATCTTCGATATCAGCTGAACGAATCAATTCATCTTCAATGTCTTTACTGAAATTAGTAAATTCTTCATTATTTTTAATGTCCTCAATTTCATTAATCAATTCATCTTCATAAAATTCTTTTTCATCATTAAAATCTTCTTCTTTTACTTCAATATCATTTTCATCTAAAAATGCAAATATCTCATCACAAGTTTCTTCTTCATCAATTTCATCAATAGCATTAATAATATCTTTTTTTGTAATGAAACCGTTTATCCTCCCTTTTGTTAGCAACTCATTTTTTTCTTGTTTAGCACTCACAATAACTCCCCCTCATAGTATTATGATAATGTTTTATAAAATTATTTAAATAATTTTGAGAAAGCAAAATTAAATGAAATAACATTAAAAAAGAGTATTACTACAATATACACTCATTATTTTCATTTGTCAAATATAAAATAAAAAAAATACAAGAAAATCTGTATTTATAGAAATTCTGTATTTTTAATTTACATGATAAATATAATATTTGTTTATTACATCTTTAATTACATTTTGATATTTTAAAATATCAACTTCAAGTAACGAAAAGTCAATTTCTTTTAAAATATCTAATTTAATTAAATACAAATATTTTAATATAATATTTATATCTTCATCATAAAAGTTACTTTTTGCGCAGGACTTGCAAACAGATCCTCCATCTTTAATTGAAAAGAATTCAGGACTATTTCCACATAAAACACATGAAGAAAACTTAGGACCGTAACCAATCAAATATAAAAACTTTAAATTAAAGATACACTCATAAATTAATATATATTTATTATCACAAGTATCTATTTTATCTAAAATAATTGTTAATAAATCATATAAGTTTTGATAATTAGAAACAAAATCTCCATGTTTACAGATAAGTGCTATTATTTTTACTGCTAGTTCTAGCCTATAATAATCATTTTTAATATTTTGATATGTATTTACTACTTGACCAGTTGTAAGAATATCAAAAGCATTATGATTACTTTTATGAAAATCATAGTTAATTTTTGTTAATTCTTGTGAATAAGCAAAATTTTTACTAGTATATTTGCAGCTATTACGTACTAAAAATGAATGGATTTCTTGATTATTTAATATCTTAATTATTTTTGAGTTTTCTTTATAAATTGTTTGACTTAGGACAATTCCTTCCAACATTTCCATTTTGTTTCTCTTCTGCCTTCATCGTTTTTTGTTTATTTTTATTATTTTTTTATTATTAGCATATTCTAAATAATCTTCAATTTTGCCAGATTGTTTGAATTTTTCTAATTCATCAATAATTTTTGTTTTCATAATATTTATCACCAACTATATTATACGAATATTCTTCATTAATATGCAAAATTGATATTAATGTATAAAATATTTTATTAGTATTTATCTTGGTAATAGCCTAACTTTCTTAATGAACTAGGATTATCACGCCATTTCTCCTCAACTCTAACCCATATTTCAAGATAAACTTTCATGCCTAAAAACATAACAAGTTCTTTTCTAGCAAGTGTACCTATATTTTTTATCATCTTTCCACCCTTGCCGATGATAATTTTCTTCTGTGAGTCACGTTCTACGACGATCACCGCATTTATATTAACTAAATTAGCATTTTCTTTATCAACTTCCATATGCTCAAGTACACACGCTACTGAATGTGGTACTTCTTCTTTAGTTAGATATAAGACTTTTTCACGAATTATCTCACTAATGATAAATTTTTCTGGATGATCAGTAATTTGATCTTTTGGAAAATACATTGGACCATCATTAAGATTAGATGAGATATACTTTAGTAAATCGTTAACATTTTGACCTGTAAGTGCACTAATCAAAAATGTATGATTAAATTTATATTCGTTTTCAAATTTACTAATACTTTCAAATAATCTTTTCTTATCATGAATTAAATCAATTTTATTGATAACAAGTACTACTTTTGTTTTAACTTTCTTTAAGATATTTAATACATAACTATCGCCTGTGCCAAAATCTTGAGTTCCATCTACTAAAAGCATAATCATATCAACATCATTAAGCGAAGAATAAGCTTCTTTATTCATAAAATCACCAAGTTTATTACTAGGTTTATGAATTCCTGGTGTATCAATAAAGATTATTTGTTCTTCATTAGTCGTATAGATACCTTGTAGTTTATTTCGCGTTGTTTGTGGTTTTGGACTAATGATTGATACTTTCTTTCCTAATACTTGGTTAATAAAAGTTGATTTACCAACATTAGGTCTACCGATAATTGCAACAAATCCAGACTTAAAATTACTCATATTTTAAATCGTCACTATTAAAACTATATGGTAATAAATCACCACATGTGTATGTAATAGTATCTTTCATAAGATTTGTTAAATATACTTTTGTATTGAGGTTCATTAGCTCAGTCATGACTTGACGACATGCTCCACAAGGTGATACAGGTCTATTTGTCTCTGCGAGGATTAAGAAACAAACAATATCATCTTTTCTTATTCCCTTAGAATACGCTTTAAATAAGCACGTGCGTTCTGCACATATTGATAAACCATATGATGAATTTTCAACATTACAACCATTTATTATCTTTCCATCTTTGGTAAGAAGACTTGCTCCTACTTTAAAATGTGAATATGGTGCGTAAGCATTATCAAATGCTTCTTTGGCTTTTTCGTATAACATTTCAAATATTTGTTGGTCACTATAGTTAGTCATTAAATTACCTCACATATTTTAAATTATTAAGAATTTCTTCTTGTTTTGCAAACATTATTTCTTCATCAACTTTATTCATATGATCGTAACCATGCAAATGTAATATACCATGGCATAAAAGAAAAGCAAATTCTCGTTCAATTGAATGTTGATACATCTTTGCTTGTTCAAAAGCTCTGTCAATTGATAAAAATATTTCCCCAGCGTATAAATCATTTTCTTCATCATCAGATTCAAAACTTATAACATCAGTTACATAATCTTTGTTACGATAGTTTTTATTAATTTCGTGAATTTTATTATTATCAACTAAGATAAGAGAAATAATTTTATCACTTTCAAAGCCCTTGAAAGAAAGAAAATCATTAATTATCTTTTGATAATCAAATGATATTTCTTTTTGATATTCATTAAAAAGTTTAATTTCCATTATTTAGACTCCTTCTCATAGCGATCAATTATTTTAAACACTAAAGGATGACGCATAACATCTTCTTTTAAGAACTTAATAATCTTTATTCCTTCTAGATTATCTAAAATTCTTAAAGCTTCAATCATTCCTGACGTATTTTTATTTGGTAAATCTATTTGTGAGATATCACCAGTAATGATCATCTTCGAACCAAATCCTAAACGAGTTAGAAACATTTTCATTTGTGACAAAGTAGCGTTTTGTGCTTCATCTAAAATAACAATAGCATTATCTAATGTTCTACCACGCATATAAGCAAGTGGTGCAACTTCAATAGTTCCTTTGTCAATAAGTTTTTCCACTTGTTCTTTACCAATTGCTTCATTTAAAGCATCATAGATTGGGATTAGATAAGGATCAATCTTCTCTTTCATATCCCCCGGCAAAAACCCAAGTTTCTCACCCGCCTCAACAATCGGTCTAACTAAAATAATTCGACGTACTTTAAATGATTTTAAACACTTTAACGCATACATCACAGCAAGATATGTTTTACCAGTTCCTGCAGGACCAACACCAAATACAATATCATTATCTTCTAAAGCTTTTAAATAAATCTTTTGATTTAGTGTTTTGGGATAAATCACTTTACCAAAGTAAGTTGTTAATAAAACTTCTTTCTTTAGATATAAATTAGCAATAGAATCCACATTATCTTCATCAATATTATTAATAATACTGATTACATCATTGATTGTAAGTTCGATATTATTTAAAATTAATGTTTCTAAAGCAGTAAAAATATTTTTAATTCTTTTTTCTTTAGCTTGAGATAGCAAAATACTATCATCAACAAAAACACATTCATCAGAAATTATTAATTCTAAAGAGAAAAATGATTCAATCAATTTAATATTATGATCATTAGTTCCTCTCAAAATTCCTTCAGATACATTTGGGTTAAATTCGTATATTTTTCTTAAATCCATAACTACCTCAATTAACGAAAATACATTTATATTATTGTACCATTTTTTATTATTTTTTTATATAGATATTTATAAAAAAATAAATCTTTTATACCATAAAACATTAGCATATATTGATATTTACTTTGACTAAATATTTAACATAAAATGTATCATTATTTTCAAAACAATTTATTAAATTTATTGATACAATTTTTTCATTATCATATTCAAAAAGTAAGTTATACTTATTTTCAATTTTCGAAATTGCCAAATTTTTAGCTTCTTCTTTTGTAATATTCACTTTCTTATTATTAGTTTCATATAAATAAACTTTATACAAAGGAAGAAAACTAAAAAGTTTAACCTCTTTTTTTGTGTAATTATCAAAAGATGGCTTTACTTTGTTGGGGAAAAAAGTTTTGACAATTTTTACTTTTCCAGTTTTGGAATTATCAAAATATGATTTATTAATAGCAATAGTTTCATAATTTGCAACTTGTGCTATCACATATCCACTAGGACTTATATACTGATCCTCTACATAACCTGTAATTAAACCCGAAATTAATAAATCACCTTTTTTAACATACATATTGTTTTGAATCATTATTTTACCTTGTCTAACATAATAATTTAAAACAAAGCCATCATATTTAGCATATAAATTATCATAACTATTATTATTAGTATAATTAGGATTATTATAATTATTCTCAGTTAAAACTAACTTTGTACCTACTTTTGCAATTTCAATGAACATAAGATTATCATTTTCATCTTTAATTTGTTCTTTTATACTAGTTAATGAGTTTTTTAAATAATATACTGGTCCTATTTTAGTTAGCTTAGAAGTCACAATACTTGTATCAATATTAGATACATTATTCTTTATTTCTATTTCTACTATTATGTTATCAAGAAAGCAAAATGAATAACAGAATAAACACAAAGAAATTATGAAAAATAAATATTTATTAATTATTGATTTTATCCTATTTTTACGAAGATCAGTGTATGAGGTAGACATAGGTTTATGATAACTATAATATTCAATTAAATCATCCTGTGCTTTAACGTTATATTTTCTAGTATTATTATTAATAATACTATTATTTTCAATAATACTATTATTATTAATAATACCGTTTTCTACAACATGATAATTATAAAAATTATTATTCTGTTTATTGTTTTTCTTGTTTGATAAATGAAACACTATTAATCACTCCACAAACAATAATTTTATATTCATCCATCATTTTTATAAATAAATCTTGACCAATAATATTATAGTCGTCTATGATAATTTTTGAAGACGAAAGTAATTTTATATTATTATATGATGTTACTGTAATACTATTATCTTGATAAACAAGTTTGTTTTTATCGATTTTAGTTATAAAATTAAATGTATTTTTAATAATAATCACCGATACATTATATGCAAAAAAATTGGGCTTAAACCCAATTTTTAATTATATCAACTAATTATTACTAATTATTATGTTGATATTTGTTTTTCTTCATAGCTCTTTTTTTCATTTTCTTAATATCAGATGGTTTTAAGAAATGTTCTCTTTTACGAGCTTCTTGAAGGGTTCCACTACGAGATACGTCTCTCTTAAAGCGCTTAAGAGTATCTTCAATTGTTTCATTTTCTCTAACTATAGTTTTTGGCATCATTGTCCCTCCCTTCTACTCATAAAATCCTTATAAAGTATACCACTAATTAATCAATAAATCAATATTTTTTTACAAAAAAGGAATATTTTTATTAAAAAATATAATTTACTTATTGTTATTTAATAAATTAATATACTCTTTTAATTTATTTGAAGCTTTAAAGCGGTGAGAAACCATATTTTTTTCTTCTTCTGTTGCGGTGCCAAAAGTTTTATTAAGATCATAAGAATAAAATAAAACATCATAACCAAACCCATTTTCGCCTTCTTCTTTTTCTAGTATTCTACCTACACATTTACCCTCAAAATAATTTACTTTACCACTTTTTTCATAAAAACAAATAACAGTTTTAAAGTATGCATTTCGATCTTTTCCTTGTAACTCTCTTAATAACTTTTCACGATTTAAAGTATCACAACTAAACTCATGGTCACAGCCTAAACTAGCATAACGAGCCGAATATATTCCTGGCATACCATCTAACCCGTTACAAAATAAGCCTGTATCATCGCTAACAACATCATAATCGTAATGTTCATGATAATAACAAGCTTTCTTAAAACTATTTTCTTCTAATGTTTTTCCATCTTCAATAACTTCAAAAGTATCATTAAGATCTTTAGGAGTAATTATCTCAACATCACAAAGTAAATCTTTTAGTTCTTTTACTTTATGTGCATTATTTGAAGCAAGTAATATTTTCATAAAAAACTTCCTTTCGATATAAGCACAATAATTATAACAAATAATAATAAAAAATAAAAGAAACATTTTGGTATTTAACAAATTTGATAATTATTTAATATAGAAGTAAAAAAGAGGTATTTCAAAGAAAAAACTCTTTAAATTATATTTCTATACTCCATTTTCAGAAACATGTATTTTCTTTAGATAATTTAATGTCTCTACTGCGTTACTATTAAATAATACTTCTAATTATAAAATAAATATTTGGGGATTTTTTTAAAATAATTGTAAATAATTCCCGATTTCGGGATTTTTTGTAAATAATTATAAATAATTCCCGATTTCGGGATTTTTATTTGACAAATTAAAAAACAAATATAATAATATAAAAAGGAGAAAAAATGATAGAACGTATAGGTAATCCTATTTCATTTAAAAGTATATCTGACTATATAACTTCTACAGGAAGAAAAGTGTCACAAAGTACAATATCAGATTATATAGAAGCACTTTGTGAAGCATTTATTTTTTATCCAGTTTTACTTTTTTGACATCAATGGCAAAGAATTAATGAAAACAAGTCAAAAATATTACATAGTTGATTTAGCTTTAAGAAGATATTTAATATCTAAAAAGAATTATGATTTAGGATTCTCACTTGAAAATATCGTTTATTTTGAGCTACTACGTAGAGGATACGAAGTAAACATCGGAAAAGTTGGATCCATCGAAGTTGATTTTGTAGCCAAGAAAAATGATTGTTATTATTATTTTCAAGTAACAGATAATATGACATCAAAAGAAACATTTGAGCGTGAGATTAAACCACTACAAAATATACAAGATAATTATCCTAAAACAATTCTTACAAATGATAAATTTACAATAGGAAATTATAATGGTATCGAAGTGATGAATTTAATAGATTGGTTATTAGAATAATTAATAAATAAAAAAGTAACTCAAAATGAATTACATTTCATAAATGAGTTACTTTATTTTTTTATTATAAAAAGCTTTACCAATAAGCAAATCAATTGTATTAAAATTAAATTCTTTAAATGTTTTTTCAAAACATGTTAATAATTTATCAACATTTACTTTGTTTGAACATTTATCTAGTTTTATCGTTATAGTTTCTTTTCTAGTCTCATAAGTACACTGTGTAGGCAGTAATAATGGGCTATGAGCATTAGGAAAATAATTTATTTTCTGGGTGTATAGTAATAATATTTGATCTATTGTTAATTTATCAGGGTAAGATACACTACATATTTCTTCATTATCATCTAATAAATAAATATTTGTGACATCTTCTACTATTTCTTCTTCAGAAAATACGATTTTAACATATTCATTTTCTTTTTTTGATGTACTTACAATAAAAATAGTTGAAAAGACAAATGTCAATATAATAATTAATAATATATTTTTGTTTTTATTCTTCATATTAAAATATATTATTAATGTTATTTATTTATGCTATTTTTTATTATTTTCTTCTTTCAAACAATTTCTTAAAGTAGATGATGCACTAAATGTAATTCTGTAGTATGATTTAGTGTTTAAT
The DNA here is from genome assembly GCA_964385755.1 of uncultured Coprobacillus sp. GTDB lineage: Bacteria > Bacillota_I > Bacilli_A > ML615J-28 > CAG-698 > CAG-698. The sequence continues at coordinate 52,712 of CAYLPZ010000002.1, read as the reverse complement.
GTGCTTCCATCAATTGGTGAGAATTGATTTTTTGGAAAAATCTTTGTTTTAGTTATTGTTCCAATGTTTAGTAATTTTACTGTATCACAATTCTTTATTTCATCTATTAATAACTCAGTAAATGTTTCTAGCACTTTTTGAACATCATTTTGTGTAATCTCAGTTTTTCTTGATATTTCTTTTATAATTGATTTTTTGTTTGCCATATAAATATACCTCACATTTATTTTATCATAAGATTAAAAATAAAATAATACTTTTAGTAAATTTATCACTAAAAGTATTGTTTATTATCTATAATAGAATTGTAATCATTCCGCCTCTTCCGCTATTAATTACTTTTTCTAAACTTTCTTTGAATTTTTGTTTATCTTGGTCTTTTAATTGTAATAATTTGCTTCTAATGCCATCATTTACAACATCAGATAACTTTCTTCCAAAGACTTGTGTATCCCAAATTGAACTTTCTTCTTCGTTTTCAAGCTCATCAAGTAATATTCTTGCTTGGTCTTCTGTTCCAATAATTGGCTCAAATGAAGATGTAACATCGACCTTAATTATATGTAGTGATGGTGCTTTCGCATTTATTTTTATACCATATCTATTTCCTTGTTTTAAGATTTGTGGAACATCAAGTTCCATTTCTTCTACTAAAGGAACACTGATGCCATAACCAGTTTGTTGTGCTTCTTCAATAGCATCTTTGTAATGATTATAAATTTTTTGCGCATTTATACTAGTTTGAATAAACTCGATGAATCGTGCTTTGTCATCAATAATATCACCTAGTAGTTCTTCTAACACTTCATCAAATAGTTCATCTTTTGTTTGTAATTCACATGATACAAAACCAGAACCTGCATCTAAATTAGTGATATTCACTTTCGCAAATAGTCTACTAGTTGAAATATAATCAACCATCATTTCTACTTGTTTAAATTTTCGATAATTTGTTGTTACAACATCAAGTAACTCATTATATTCTTTTTTAATCTTTATACTAGAGTCTAAGTTTGATAACCAAACAGGAACATTTAGTTCTAACTTTGAAATATCAAATTCTGATAAGGCCTTGCGTAATATCTCATTAATATCCTCGTCAGTCATAGTAAGTGCATTAATTGCTACAGTTTCAACGTCATATTTATTTTTAATATAAATGGCTAATTCTTTACTATTATCTGATAAAGGATCTTTTGTGTTTAAGACAATTACGAATGGTTTTTGTAAATCTTTCATCTCATTAACAATTTTTTCTTCAACTAGTTCATACTCATCTCTAGTAAATTCACCAAATGATCCATCACTAGTTAATACAATTCCTATATGACTATGATTTTCAATTACCTTTTTTGTACCTAAGTTAGCTGCTTCTTGAAATGGAATTTCTTCTTCTTTCCAAGGAGTTTTCACAAGACGAGGACTTCCATCTTCTAACAAATAACCTTTAGCTGATGGAATAACATAGCCAACACAATCAACAAGTCTAATATTCAAATTTAAATCTTCGCCTACATTAATATTGATTGGATTTGAGGGAACAAACTTAGGTTCAACGGTCATAATTGTTTTGCCATCACTGCTTTGAGGTAAATCATCGATAAGTTTGTTTTTTAAATTTTCATCATCAATATAAGGCGATACTTTTGTTTCAATAAACTTTCTGATGAAACTTGATTTTCCTGTTCTAACAGAACCAACTACACCAATATAAAGTTCTCCATTTGTTCTAAAAACAACGTCGCGAATTACATTATTCATAATACCTCTCCATTCTTTCTAGTTAATTATATGTATTTAATTAATAAAAATGACTAAAAAAATAAAAAGCTAAGATAATCCTTAGCTTTATATCATGTTTAACACATCATCATTAATTCCATCGTTTAATATTTTTCTAACTAGTTTATCTTCTTTTTCTTTTGATATTTCCTTCTTTGCAATCCTACTTACATCATGTATTAATGAACGTACATTACCTTCATTTTTCATATCCATTGTTTTTACCTTTTCAACTAATCGAAAGACATCATCAGGATTTATATCATGGTCAGAAATTAATTTAAAAACATTTCCAAAGTTCAAAAAAAGTCACCTCACATTAATATATGCAAAGGTGACAATTATGTTTCTTATAAATCTTCAATATCTTTTTTTCTTAAAGTAAATTTAATTGGTGTACCAGTAAATTCAAAGTTTTGTCTAATTGAATTTTCTAAATAACGAAGATATGAAAAATGCATGTGTCGTTCATCATTTACAAATAAAACAAATGATGGAGGAGCAGTACTTTCTTGAGTTGCGTAATTAATTTTAAGTCTATTACCATTAAAGATAGGTGGTTGATTTAAAATTAATGCATCTGTAAGGATATCATTTAATACACTTGTACTTACTCTTCGATTGTAATTTTCATAGACAAAATCAATTTGATCAAGTAGTTTATATACACGAGATGATGAGATTGCTGAGAGGAAGATTATTGGTGCAAAGTCTAAAAAAGGCATTTGTGTTTTAATCTTTTCAGTTATTTTTTTCATTGTTTTATCATCTTTGCTAACTATATCCCATTTATTAACTACAATAATCATAGGTCTATTAAGTTCTCTTGCATAACCTGCAATTCTTTTATCTTGTTCATTTAATTCACAAGTACCATCAATAACTAGTACCGCAATATCAGTTCTTTCCAAGGCTTTTAAGGCACGTAAAACACTATATTTTTCAGCATTTTCGTAGATTTTTCCTTGTTTACGAATTCCTGCAGTATCTACTACTACATATTTCTTACCATTTCTTGTAAATGTAGTGTCAATTGCATCTCTTGTTGTACCAGGAATATTACTAATAATAGATCGATTTTCACCGATAATACTATTAGCAAGAGTACTCTTACCAACATTTGGTTGACCTATTAAACAAAATCTTATGCTACCATCTTCAATATTTGGTTTTTTTTGTTCTGGCATTAATTCAATTACTTTATCAAGTAAATCACCAACACCAATGCCATGAAGAGCACTTACTGGCATAACACATTCGCAACCAAGAGAATAGAAATCATATATTGTATCCATAAATGAATTATCATCAACTTTGTTTGCGGCAACGATGATTGGTTTTCCAGATTTAACTAAAATACCGAAAACATCCTCATCTTGTACTGTAATACCATTGCGGACATCAACAACCATAACTATTACATCTGCTTCATCAATTGCTAAATAAGCTTGTGCTCGAATTTCCTTAGAAAAGGGCTCATCTTTTAAGATGATCCCTCCTGTATCGATTATTCGAAGATCTTGATTTAACCATGAAGCTTTAGCATAGATACGATCACGAGTAATGCCACTAATGTCATCTGTAATAGACTTTCTTTCGCCAACAATACGATTAAATAAACTTGACTTGCCGACGTTAGGTCTTCCAACTATAGCTACAACTCCACGCACGATGAGAACCTCTTATTTATCGTTTTTATTAAAGTTTTGTAGATAATCACCAAAAGTATTGCTTGGTTTATCGCTTGATTTCATATATTTAGCATAGCTTTCTTTTTCAACTTTTGGTTCTTCAGCATCTCTCATAGATACTGTGAATCTTTGTTTTGCAGCATCAAATACGCGAACTTTTACTTTAAGTGTATCGCCTTCTTTAACAGAATCGAATGCAACAGCTTTTGGTAAAGCACCTTTAGCCATATAGCCTTTTAATCCTTCATATTCAACGCGGAAGCCATCTTCTAAAGCTTTTGAAACTTTAACTTCTAAAGTATCACCAACAGCTACTTTAACTTCATCCCATGGATTAGAAGAAAGCTGTTTAACAGAAATAATAATACGACGTTTAGATTTTTCAACTTCGATTAATTTACCTGTAATTTCTGCGCCAACTTCAACAGAATCTTCAATTTGAGCTTCACGATCCCAAGAATATTCACTCTTTGGTACGAAACCTTCGATTTCTTCAGCTAAGTTTACACGTACACCAGCTTTATTTATTTCTAAAACCTTACCAGTAACTACATCACCGATTTGTTTTTCAGCGAAATAATTTGCCCAATGGTTAGGAAGTAATGCTTTACGAGAAAGACCGATATGATCTTTTTCAACAGTTATAACTTGTACTTTTACAGAATCGCCAGAATTTAGAACTTTTTCAACTTTTGCAACTCTAACATGATCTAATTCAGAAATATGTAATAAGCCTTCAACTCCAGGATAAATTTCAACGAATGCGCCATATTTTTCAATATTTTTTACTACGCCATCATAAACTTGTCCAACTTGAATTTGATTAACAAATTCTTTACGTTCAGCTTTTTCTTTTTTCTTTTGTGCATGAGCTTGAGAAACAATAATACGAATTCTTGATAAATCAACGCGGATTGGAACTACTTCTAATTCTTTTCCAACTAATGATTCAAATTCTTCTTTTGGCTCAGTAGCAAGTTGTGTTGGTAGTAAACATGTGAAATCTTCATATTTCATTAATAAACCAAAATCAGCAACAGGTTTAATAACCTTACAAGTGATAATAGGACGATCTTTAATAGTGTTTTCAAATTCAACTAGTTTATCATGTTTTTCAACTAATAAAGTTGAGAAAATGAATTTTCCACCATCAGGGAAGATCTTTTTAATAGCTAATTTAACAACATCACCAGGGATGAATTTGTCAAATAAATCTTCATCATCAGCGATATCTGCACAATCTTTACGGAATAAGAATCCTTCTTGTCCATCAGCAAGTTCAAATAACACTCTTTCTTCTTTTGCTTTAATGTTTCTTCTTTCATTTGCAGGTTGAGCTTCTTGAACTTCCACAACAGTTCCTTCAACGATTTGCATTTCTTTGTAAGTAGCTTTTTCTTCTTGTTGATCCTCTTCAGCTTGAACTTCTTCAGCTTGAACTTCTTCAACTTGTGATTCTTCAACTTGAACTTCTTCGTCTTTTGCCTCTTCTTGGCTTTCAATGTTTACTTTTTGTTCTAAATTTTCCATTCTGTAACCTCTTTCCAAAACTAATCTTGTGATCCTTTCGACCACTTCTTCAATTGTAAACTCTGATGTGTCAATAAAAATTGCATCATCAGCTTGTGTTAAAGGACCGATTTCTCGGTGACTATCTTTATAATCTCTAGCATCAATCTCTTTAATTGTTTCCTCTAAAGATAGAAAGATTCCACTTTCTTCACGTTCTTTCATTCTTCTTTGTGCACGAACTTTAGAACTTGCTGAAAGGAATATTTTTAAATTGGCATTAGGAAGCACAACAGTACCAATATCACGACCATCTAAAATAATATTCTTCTCACTTGCTATTTTACGTTGTAAGGCAACTAAAGAGTCACGAACACATTTTAGTTTACATGATGCCGATACATTGTTTGTAACTTCTAAAGATCTAATTTCTTTAGAAACATCTTCTCCATCCATTAATAACTTATCATCGACAAAATCAAGTGTTGTATCATCTAAGAATGTATACTCATCTTCATTTTCAATGTCGATATTAAGCCTTAATGCTTTTAATGTAATTGCACGATACATTGCACCAGTGTCTAAGTACTCAAAACCTAGATTTTTTGCAATAATTTTTGAAATCGTACTTTTTCCGCTTGCTGCAGGACCGTCAATTGCAATTTGCCAACCCATATTAACACCTCTAACTCGTTTATTATATCATAGTTTAAAAATAATAGCAATTTAATTTTATTATTTTATAAATGGAATTTTTAAGCTTAATCATAAATAAAAACGGGATAGTAATTATTCCCGTTATTATTATATTATCTTTTATTTAATTTCTCTAAATATTACTGTTTTGATAAAGCAACTAATGTTTTTACTTCATGAATTGTAAGCTTCCTTACTTCTCCTTCTTTAACGTTTTCACATGTCAAATTCCCAAAAGAGATTCTTGTAAGATGCTTTACAGGAAAACCAACAGCTTCAAGCATTTTTTTAACTTGATGATTTTTCCCTTCACGTAAAATTAATCCAACTAATGAAGAATTGTTTTTCGCATCAACACTTTTTACATAAACAGTACAATGTCTTGTGACATAATTATCTATCTTTATTCCATTAGATAGTTTAATTAATGCTTTCTTATTAATGATACCTTCAACTCTTGCTAAGTATTCCTTAGGAAGATTTGATTGTGGACCAACTAATAGATTCATGAACTCACCATCATTAGTAAGCAGTAATACTCCTTTTGTATCGTAATCTAATCTGCCAACAGGAAAAACGCGTTTATCTTGAATTTCTTTTGGTAAAATTGAAATAACTGTTTTTCTATTCTTTTCATCACTAACAGTTGAAACAACACCACGGGGTTTATTCATAAGATAATAAACCTTTTCTTGTTTTTCAACCACTTCCCCATTCACACAAATGATATCATTTCCTGTTACTTTTGTACCAAGTTCGGTTGTCACAATACCATTCACAGTAACTTTTCCTTCTAAAATTAACTCTTCCGCTTTTCTTCGTGATGCTACACCACAATCTGCTATATATTTTTGTAATCTTTCCATTTTATTAAACCTCTATTTATAATTTACAAACACAACTTACTTTTTCATACGGAATACTTAGTAACAATTTTCCAGAAAAAACATCTATTATGCTTACTTGATTACTATTTTTATTACAAGATATTATTATTTTATTATATCTATCAAAAATCATATGCCTTGAGTGATTACCATAAACATTATAACTTTTAATATAGTGCAAGTCTAAATCAAAGATTGCTATCGTTTCCTCTCCACGATTTGAAACAAATATTAAATCATTAAAGGCAAATAATGTTCCTCCAAAAGATTTAACATTAACTTTAATAGTTTTAGATTTTTTTATTATTTTATTATCAACAATTTTAAAAACTTCATTTGAATATTCTGAGACAATATAAATTGCATTTTTATAATAAATACCATGTCTTGGTCCAGTATTTTCATCAAATGATATTTTATTTATTAAATTCAATTCGCTATCATAATGATATAACAAATCTTGTTTTATATTAATGACATAAACAGAATTATCTGATCCTTCAAAAACACAATGGCATAACCCCTGTTGATCTAAAATAGATAAATCATTAAAACATTTATTTTCTTCATCAAATCTTGCTTTAATAACTTTACCATCTTTATAGCTAGCACCATACAAAATACCTAAAGCACTATTAAAATATAAATGAGTAAGAGTCATCAAAGGTAAAGATAATCTACAATACAAAGTAAACTTGTTATTTATTATTTTATAACATAACAAATAAAGAGGATTTTTAGTATATGTAAAAATATAATCTTTATATGATATACAAAAACTTGGCTCATATAATGAAACTTTATCTACCACTTGATAATAATTATTTTGTAAATCTACATCAATTAGTGATAAAGCATTGATATCTGTATTGTAACTTGAAAAGCAATATTTCATAATAATCCCTACTTGTTTAATAATAACATATATATTTTATTAAATAAACTTATTTTTTTCAATTATTTTTTCTCATTAATTGAATATTACATAAAAAAACAAAATTAAACATATTCCAATTAAATAACTGAGTATATTTAATATATATCCAAATATATATACTTTTTTACTTAATTTTACATTAGTAAACTGAGTATAAATAGTAATCAAATATATACTAGAATCAGAAGCAAAATGAATAATTGTTGCAAGCATACTCTTAAGCGAATCTACTCCTTCTTCTTTTATTATATCTAATAAAATTGTATAAGAAGATGAACTAGATAATGGCCTTATTATCATTTGTAATACAATATCTATATAATCAAAATTAATTACCTGTTCTAAATATTCTGTAATTCCACAATTTTGAAAAAGTGTTAGGGCTAGCATAAAAGTAAATAATGTTGAAAATAAATTAATCGAACAAGTAAAAGCTTCTTTTGTGCCATCAATAAATATTTGATAACAATCAATTTTTTTAATAAAAGCAACACATATAACAGTTACAAATAAAATAATAAATATTAAATTACTCAAGTATCATCTTCCTTTAATTTTCGAGCTATTAAATAAGCTACAATTGTAGTTATTAAACTAGTTATAAATAGTAATGGAATAAACGGTATGATAATAAAAGCAGAAAATGAGCTTCTTAATGTGATTAAACTAATAGGCATAATGCACAGTGATGAGATGTTAATAAAAATATATGTAATAAGTGCCTTTTTATTTTTTTCAATGTTTCTTATTATCTTAAGGGATATTGGTAAGTTACCAATACCTAACCCTAATAAGTTTGTCCAGATAACTAGTGAAATCAACTCAAGTGTTTGATCATTTGTTTCAAATATTTTTTTAAGTTTATTTTTTCCTAATTTTGATAGAGTATGTAAAATTCCTGACTTTTGCATAATCATAATTAATCCATTATATAAAATCATAATTGAAAACAAATTAATAAAACTTATAATTGCTTTTTTAGGTACATCTAAAAGTGCCATACTCATTAAATCTAAATTACCAGTTATTAAACCAAAGATGAATGAAAAAATAATAATAAAAACAAATATTTTGTTCACTTAAAGTACCTACTATAAAGGTAAGTTTTTATTAGTTTATTATTTGCATTTATCGCAACATCACCAGTTAATATACCATCTTTAGTGTAGAAGATTACATCTATCATCTCGTCTTTCATTATTGGAATAACAAGATCATTTGGTATAATTAATGTTGAATTTTGATAAGAAATGTATCCTTTATCTATTACTATTTCATTTTTATATGTATTAAAACCATACTCAAATAATCTTTTGTGCTCATTCCAATCATTAGAAGATTGAAAAGTGACACATACTAAATCCATCCCTGAATTACTTGCGAAAGTGACTAATGTTCTTTTTGCTTTTTCAGTGTATCCTGTCTTCCCAGCAACTACATAATCAAGGTTATGAACAAGTTTGTGCTTATTTAAAAAATAAATATTTTTACCAGATAATGTTTCACTTTTATAACTTTTTTGACTTATTATTTTTCTGTAATCATCATTTTTCATCACATAAGCCATTAATATTGCCATATCATAAGCTGTAGAATAATTATAATTTTCATCATCTAAACCAGATGGATTAGAAAATGATGAATTCTTCATTCCTATTTTTCTTGCGTAATCATTCATAAGAATTGCAAAATCTTCGATGCTATCACAAACCTCTAAGGAAAGTAAATAAGCACAATCATTACCACTTCTAAGAAGTAAACCAGAAAGTAAATCTCTAACGGTAACTACATCTCCTTCTTCAAAATATACTTTTGAACCTATTTGATTACAAGCTTCTTTTGTTACAACTACTTTTTTTTCTAGTGAAATGTTATCTAAAGCAATATATCCAGTTAATATTTTACAAATAGATGCAGTTAATAATCTTTGATCTTTATTGCTTTCGGCTAAAACTCTTTTTGAATTTGCATCTAATAAACAATATGATTTTGCAAAACAAAGTTCACTTGCTTTAACAAATGAATTATTGCAAAAAATAAATAATAAAAATAATATAAATATTAATACTTTCCTAATAATTGAAAATACTTTCATAAAATAACCACCAAGATATTTTATTAATAAAAGAAAAAATATATTATTATAAAATATCTTAAGTTTAAAAAAAGATCTGTAAAACCAATTTTACAGATCATTATTTATTGAAATCCACATACAATATAAATAACATCAAAGCAAACATCAAGTCCATTATCAATGCCAACAAATGTTACTTTATATGTTTCTCCCTCTTCTTTAGTAAAGGAATTATTTATTGTACTAGTATATGTAGCAGTACTTGAAAGAGAAATTGTTTTACTTGTTATTATATTATCATCATTTTTCTTAGTAATTATTACTTTTAAACAGTCAATGTTTTGATAATTAACAGTAAATGAGAGTGAATTACTATTTCCATTTGATAAAACTTTATTTTCTACTTCTGCTTTTATGGAATAATGTTCTACTTCAATACATGTATATTCTAATTCACTTTTGATTAAAGGATAAGTTAATGCTTAAGTTAATACATCAGGTAATAACTCAGTTACTATGCAAACTTTTTCTTCAGGGTTAAGAGAAAAATGCTTTTTCTAAATAAATATAAGCAGTTACTTCTTTTAAAGTAATACCATGGGCAATAATAACACCATTATGACTAAAGTATTTTTCACCATTCACAATAGCATATGAGCCATCTAATAATAATTTATCTTTACATGAGAATTTTAAACTATATTTATTAATACATTTAAATATAACAAAAAAAGTAGCTCATTTTTAAGCTACTTTTTTAATAAATAATTATCAATTAATTTTGATATTTCATTTATAGTTTTATTAATATTATCATAATCAACATTAACAAATACACTATCCATTTGATTACGAAACCATGTTAATTGCCTTTTAGCATAGTGTCTTGTTTCTTTTTGAATCAGTTCTATTGCTTCTTCTAATGTTATTTTATCATCTAAATAATCTTTTATTTGTTTATAACCAATATCCGGAATACAAGATAAATCTATTCCTTTTGCTTTTAAGGATTTACATTCTTCTATTAATCCTTCTTCAATCATTATATTTACTCTTTTGTTTATTCGCTCATATAAGATTTCTCTTGGAGTATTTAATACTATAATTAAACTATCATAGTATTTTTCACTTTTTTGTGTATTTTCACTTATTTTTTTGCCTTTTTGGGCACTTTGGATTGCGCGAATGACTCTTACTCTATTATTCATATGAACTTTTTTTGTTGATTCAAAGTCTAATATTTTTAGCATTTCAAATAGTTCTTCGTTTGTATAGTTACTATAAAAATCATCATCTTCTTTTTTTCTACCTTCATTAGTTAGATCATATTTATAAAGAGTTGTAGAAGCGTACAAACCTGTTCCTCCAACTAAGAAAGGTATTTTGCCTTTATTGTTTATTTCTGTGATTAGTTTTCTTGCTTCTTTTTGATAATCAGCACAAGAATAGTTCTCACAAGCATTAATAATATCAAACAAATGATGATTTACTATTTGATTTTGATAATCTATTTTCGCAGTTCCAATTACTAAATCTTTTTTCATTTGTGAAGCATCGCAGTTAATTATTTCACCATTATATTTTTCCACAATCTTAAGTGAAATATCTGTTTTACCAACAGCTGTTGGTCCTAAAATACATATTACTTTTTCCATATATATTTATAATACTCTCTTAAACCATTTTTCTACTTGTGATTTAGTATATTTTATTATTATTGGTCTTCCATGGGGACAAGTATAAGGATTATTACAACGAATTAAATCTTCTAATAAATATGTGATTTGATTCTTTGATAAAAATTCATTTGCTTTAACACTTCTTTTACAAGCAAGGCTTTTAGATACACTATCTAAAAATTCTTCTTTAGTCTTTTTTAAACCTTTGATAATATTAATTATAATCTCTTCAACAAACACTTTAACATCTTCTTGATTAATCCAAATTGGAACAGTACGCACGACAAAACTACCACCACCAAAATCATCAAGTTCAATGCCAATTTCATTTATTTCTTTAATTTTTTCATTAATCAAAATAGATTCAGAAGGTGTAAAAGTTAAATTAATTGGAACAATTAAATCATATTTTACAACACTTTCTTTTCTTAAATTATTAATGATTTTTTCGTAATTAACACGTTCATTTGCGGCATGCTGATCTATTAAGTAGAATGTATCTTCGTTTTGCGCAAGTAAATAAGTTCCAAATAACTGACCGATATAATGAAGTTCTGTAATTTTGTCAATTTCAAGTTTTTCTTCATTGTTTTCTAACAAATCATCATTTGCTACTTCTGCTCTAATAAAATCAAATGCTTGTTGTACTGGTTTATTTATTGTTTCAATTTGTTCTGTTTTTTGATTACTAAAATAATTTATTTCATCATCTTCATGAAGTGTAAAATCAACATCTTTTGTTTTAATTTCATTATCTAGCTCATCTATTTCTTTATTGTCTTCAAATGTATATTCATCTTCTTCAAATGGATTATTGTTTTCATCTTCATCTTTAGCAAAATAGTTATTAACTATTAAGCTAGAATTATATAAAGCTTTAGAAATTGTTTCAGTGATTAATTTTAGTAATTGATTTTCCTCACTAAATCTTACTTCAGATTTAGTTGGATGAACATTTACATCAACAATAGAATAATCAACATCAATAGTAAGTAAACATATAGGATATCTACCAATCATTAGTAGTGTTTTATATCCTTCTAAAATAGCATTAATGATAGAGTTATTTCTTACAACACGTCCATTTACAATAATTGTCATGCTACTTCTTGATGAACGAGTAATAGAAATATTAGATATTAAGCCACTTACTCTAAATAAATGATTACTATTATCAACTGCAATCATGTTTTTCGCAACGCTTACATCATAAACTGTTCCTAACACTTCTAATGTATTACCTTTACCAAATGATTGAAAAATTTTATTTTCATTATTAATAAGCTTAAAAGCTATATCAGGATTAGCCATAGCTATTTTAGTAACAAAATCAGTTATATAACTAAGTTCTGTTTGTGCTGATTTTAGATTTTGAAGTCTTGCGGGGGTGTTATAGAATAAATCACGAACTTGGATTTCAGTTCCTCTAGGGTGAGCAATATATGCTTGTGAAGTTATTTGTCCTGCCTTTATGCCCATCATAAATGGTTTACTTTCACCATTTGAACTTTTTATTTTCACATTTGACACAGCGACAATTGAAGCTAATGCTTCACCACGAAAGCCAAGTGTATGAATAGCAAATAAATCATTTTCATCGCTTATTTTACTCGTTGCATGTGGTAAAATGCATGTTTTCATTTCCACTTCATCCATTCCAATGCCATCATCAGAGACAACTATTTCTTTTAATCCAGAATCAACTAAACTAATTGTAATGTTAGTTGCTTTTGCATCAATACTGTTTTCCACAAGTTCTTTTACAACACTTGCACCACGCTCAATAACTTCTCCAGCGGAGATTAAATTTATTAAATGTTGATCTAATACTTTTATTTTTCCCATAATAATTTATCTCCTTTACTTTAATTTCTTTTGTAAGGTATCTAAAAAGTTCATTGCGTCAAGTGGACTCATATTAAAAATATTAGCATTTTTAATTTCATTTAAAACATATATTTCTTTATCAGTTTTTGAATCATATAAAAGTGGTGCTTGATAATTTTTAATTGAAAGGTCAAGTCCTTTTTTTTCAGTTTTTTCAAGATTTTCTAATTTATTTAAAATATCATTAGCTCGTAAAATTACATCAAGAGGAATATTTGCAAGTTTCGCAACATTTATGCCATAACTTTGATTAGCACTGCCTTTTAAAATCTTATGCATAAAAACAATATCACCATTTACTTCTTCTGCACTAACATGAATATTCTTTAATTTTTTTAAATCATTTTCTAAAACTGTCAATTCATGATAATGAGTTGAGAATAATGTTTTAGAATGCAAATTCTCATGAATATATTCAATTATGGCTTGAGCTAAAGCCATACCATCATAAGTTGCGGTGCCACGGCCAATTTCATCAAAGATAATTAGTGAATTTATTGTTGCGTTCTTTAAAGCGTTATTAACTTCGTTCATTTCCACCATAAATGTAGATTGCCCACTAACAATGTCATCAGCAGCTCCAATTCTAGTATAGATTGCATCAAAAATTGGAAGAATAGCTTCTTTTGCTGGGACAAATGAGCCAATTTGTGCCATTACGCATATTAAAGCAAGCATACGCATGTATGTTGATTTACCACTCATATTTGGACCAGTAATTAGAAGCATATCAACATCATTGCCCATTTTTATATCATTTGGAATAAAATTATCGATGTTTGTTTCTAAAACTGGATGGCGACCTTGCTTAATATCGACAATATGTTCATCATTAATTGATGGTCTAACATAGTTATTTTCATTTGCAACTTTACAAAAACTTTGTAACATATCAAGTAAACTTATTTTTCTTGATAAATCTTGTAATATATCTGAGTATTTTTTACAGTTCTCACGCACATTAACAAAAAGTGAATACTCTAAACTTGCAGCTTTTTCTTCAGCACGCAAAATCAAAGCTTCTTTCTCTTTTAATTCCTGAGTGATAAATCTTTCACCATTTGCTATAGTTTGCTTACGAATATAACCATATTCTTCTTTTATTTCATTAATAGAAGACTTAGGTACTTCAATATAATAGCCAAATATTCGATTAAAACCGATTTTTAAATTCTTTATTCCTGTGCGTTCTTTTTCTTTTGCTTCAATTGATAGTAAATAACTTTTACCAGAAGCATTTATTTGATTTAGTTCATCTAGTTCACTATTATAACCAGGTTTAATGATACCTCGATCTTTTGAGGAAAACGGAGCATCTGGTGATATTGCACTATCAAGTAAGGTATATAATTCTTTAAATTTATCAAATGATGAAGAAAAATCAAAATACGAATCTATTTTTATTTTCTTATTTAACTTAATTATTTCAGGAATTGTTGCAATACTGCTTTTAAGGTGAAGTAAATCCTTAGGATTACAATTTTCATAAGATACACGACCAACTATACGTTCTAAATCATAAATGTCACTAAGTTTATCTCTTAATTCAGAAGTAGATATAAAGTTCTTAATCATCTTTGAAACTATATCAAAACGTTTCTCAATTTCTTCTTTATCCACTAGTGGAAAGATAATTGATTTTTTCAAAAATCTGCTTCCCATAGCTGTAGAACATTTATCTAACACAGATAAAAGTGTATTTTTCTTACTTTGAAAACGTAAAGTTTCTAAAAGTTCCAAATTGCGTCTTGATGATAAATCAATACGCATATAACCTTTAATGTTATATTTAGATACCTTTTGTAAGTGTACTAACACTCTTTTTTGAGTTGAGATAATATAATTAAGTAGTCTATTAAAAGCTATTTTTTCTTCTTTATCTAAATCTTCAGATAGAGTTTGCAAATAATCAACATCTGAAATGTTATCTTCAATAGAAATAGTAACTTGTAAGACTGTAGAAATAGTCGAAAAGATATTCTTATTAAAAGATGAATCAACCACTATTTCTTTTGATTTAAGCTTTAATATTTCTGCACATAAGATATCATCTGATAAAGGTAAGTTAGTTAAAAAACTTTCTCCAGTTGATAAATCCGCATATGCTAAAGCATAATGTTCTTTAAACCTTGTTACTGTAGTAATAAAATTATAATCTGTATCAGATATAGTATTACCTTCCATAACTGTACCAGGTGTAACAATACGAATTACTTCACGACGTACTATCCCTTTTGTGGAAGCAGGATCTTCTGTTTGTTCAACAATTACAACTTTATATCCTTTTTCAGTAAGTTTATCAAGATAAGTTGATGCGGCATGATATGGTACACCACACATAGGTACACGTTCTTCCGTTCCCGCATCTTTACCTGTTAATGTAATTTCTAGTTCTTTACTTGCAGTGATGGCATCATTGAAAAACATTTCATAAAAGTCACCTAAGCGAAAGAAAACTATCATATCAGGGTATTTTTCTTTTATTGATAAATATTGTCTTATCATTGGGGAATATTGCATTTTATCGATGTTTTCGTACATAATTACTCCTAATTTTCAAGTTTATTAATAATATTATATCATGTTTTATAAATAATTTAAAGAAACAATATTTATAAAGAAAAAAAGGTTTATTCCGAAGAAAAACCTTTTATTAGTTTTGTATAAACATATAATATTTAATAAAACAATTTGTTTTTGTAAAATTAATATACAATTAATAATAAACATATTCTATGTTTTAAAATAAATGAATAAAGAAACTATTATTTTATTACCTATTATCGTTTAAATCATTAATTAATAATAACATTTATAAACAGTTAACATGAAGAGTTATTAATCATAATAAATATATATCTCAAATTAGTTATTTTTAATTTACTATTCTACCATCATTCAAAATGTGGTCAGTACCGATCACATTATCTTTAATTGCTAAAGTGCAGCCTTCACTTACTATAATAAAATAATACCTATAAGCATTGAATTTTCCCTTTTTATCTGTATCATCTAATATTGTGATATTTGATTGATTATATAAGTAGAATATACAATCATCTTCATTATAAGTAATATTGTGGCCATTTAAATTTAGAGAGAAATTCTTATTATAAATGTCTATACGATTATTAATAGTTTCATCTTCAAGAAGAATGATTTCATCGCCGTTAGTTGACGATTTTATTGCCCATTCAAGATTATTATAATATTTATTTCCTATTTTTGCTACTTTATCCATAGTTACATTAGCATAATTAATTTCTATTTCAGTCTCTTCATTAGAACATTCTAGTGAAATTCTTCCATAATATTTTCCACCTTCTATTTTTACTTTAGAAGGATATTCAGCATTGCTTCGTATTATAATTGAAGTTCCTCCTTTGGCATCAATATACACATTTCCAGAAAGAGTAACATTACCACCTTGAATTTGTAAAGCCTCTACAAATTTGTGTTCATTAGAAATAATTTTTGAATTACCTTTAATTTCAACAGATAAATCTACATTTTGCCATTTAGATGTGCTTAATGCTGTTGAATATTCTCCTTGTAAAATAAAATCACAATTATTAATAATAGTATTTCCACCATTTGCACGAATACTCGCGCTTAGTTTCGCAGCATAAAATGTTGTATTTTCTATTGTAGTATTAGAATTTTTGTATGTGTACACTGATGTAATATTATTAATAGATGGATCTTTATCAACTTTAAAAACACAATTTTTAATTTTTAATGTTCCCCAATTACAGATACTACTTGAAAAACTAAGATTATTAATTATCTCAATTCCATCTATTTCCATTGTTCCATTTGGTTGAATAGTAGCAAAATAATTTTCACTAACATCAAATGTTTTTGTATGAATAAAACTTGCTTTGTTTTCAGAGTTATTTATTAAATATAATTTTGCATTACTACTTACATTAAATGCAGATATATAATTTGGATAAATTTCTGGTTCATATTTTAAACTATGACCATTTAAATCTAATACGCATGAACCTGAATAAATATCAAATTCTTCTGTTAAAGTTAAATCTTTTAATAAAACAAGTGTTTCTCCATTTCGCAAAGCACTTTTACCATCTTGAAGTGTTGTATAGAAATTTTTATTTATTCTTGCAGCATATGATTCTCCTCTTTCTTCTGCTTCCTTAATTAATTCTTCAATAACTCCATCTTCTATTGCATTTTCTTTGTCATATTGCTTTTGATCATCATCTCTATATTTAGTTACTTCACTAGTATCTAATATTCTTAAACCTAAATCAGATGATATATTAATATTTTGATCTTCTGTTTTTGCAGTTGTTCCTGTTCCACCAGCTGGATAAACATAAACTATTTCATTTGTTGTTTCTAAAAGAACTAATCTTATTGGAATAGAAATGCTTACTTCATCTCTTGTTATCACTACAGGTAAACTAGCTAGTCCATTATCTGCTATTATTACTTCATCAAAAGCATTATTATTAGCATTAATATGTATTTGTGTTACCTTTGATCCTTGTTCAAAAACTAAACGTCCTTTTGATATTTCAACATATCCTACTATTCCATTTTCATGATATGATGTAGTATGACATTTTATTATATTAAGTAACCCAGCTACTCCATAATGATAAATACTACTTTGTCCTTCATCTTCTACTTCCAATGTTGTTTGATAACTTTTTGTATTAATAACAACTTTAGGATTAATTATATTTCCAACATAATTTATGTTCTTTGTTTTTGCACCTGTACCTGCATCAAATCCTACTTTTAAGCTTAAGTTTTCAATTTCATCATTTCCAACATAATACATTGAATATTTTTGATTATCAATAACAGTTGGAATAACTTTAGTAACTTCCCATAAATCTACATCAAATACTTCATCATTGTTATATTGATCATCACTAGCATAAGGCTTCAGTAAATTTGATTCTGGGTAATATGTTGGAGTATTTGACCCTTTTACTAAATAACAAAATAAATCATTTTTACTATCCCATAGTATTTTATTATCTGTTTCTTTTGCAGCTATAATCTCAACAATATATCCACCTTCTTTAGCCGCATCTAATGCATCTTGCATTGTATTATGTTTATTACCCGATGCTTTATCTACTGCTAAAGCTGTATTTATATTTCGAATTAATTGTATATCGTAACTAATATTAGCATTTGATACTACTTTCGCGAAAGTAGGAATCAAAACAGCGACTAAGATAGCAATAACTGCTATAACAATTACAAGTTCTACTATTGTAAAAGCTCTTTTATTTTTTTTATTTTTCATATCCTTTTTCCTTTCTTATTATATTTTATATACCAAAAAATACTTATCAGTTTAACATCTTACATAAATCTATATATATTTTATTTAATTCATAAATGTTTTCATTAAATAAAATAATTGTTTTTTTATTAAAAACAGTTTTTCTATCATCAATTTTCTTAAAATTATATAATTGATAATTTTTATTAAGAATAATTAATGATAGTACAATATTAATTATTGCAACTGTTGATAATATTAACAAAAATAATAATGTATATTCATTATTATCTAAAGCAATATTTGATAACTCATATACACTAAATCCAATAAATAGTTTAGAAATAAATCTTACAATTAAATTATCTAATTCAAACGAACATAATAATATGATATATAAAGTAATTAGGCATATACTTTTAGTAATATTCATCTTTACTATTTTTTTATAAAATATATTTATAATACCCAAAATAATAAACAATATAATAAAAATATTCATATTTTATACTTTCTCCATTATGTAAAAGTAAACTTTTATAGTGCAAGAACTAATATATCATTTTTTTAAAAAAAATGCAATTTTTTTATTATTTTTTATCATTTTTTTTAATATATAAAGGCTTACCTTTAAATATTATTCTTTTAATTTTTTATATAAAATTATTTTTGTTTATTATTACATAAAAAATCAATTGCTTTGTCCATATATACTAGACAATTTTATCAATTCATTTTATAAAATCCTTTATTAAAGTCATCTAATGAGCATCTTATTTTTTTCAATAATAAACATCTATAATATGATTATTAATAGTTGATTTCAATATACTTTTATAACAAAAAAGACGCTTTTCTAAGATAGAAAAACGTCTTTTATTTTACAAGGCTATTTTTATAGCTTTTGTTATATTTTATTTTTTCTTATTATTTATTGTTTTTAATACTTTAGCTACCGAAAACGTAACTATCATACCTAATGCAATTTCTGGAAGCATATTAGTAAGTACAATTCCTTTTATAAATAGTCCCATTGTTGAATTATTTGTAGTTAATAATTCAGTAAGTTCTGGGAAATATATTAAAACTAGAATAGAAATAGTAAATAATGTATTAAGTAGCGCCGCAACACCACCACAAATAAAGCTTGAAATTTCATAACCATATTTTAATTTACTAAATGCCTTTAATAATACATTATATATTAAATGAGTACAAATAGCCATTAGAGTACGTGGCACAACAGAAACTAATGGATTAAGAAAATATGGGTCTAATACACCTGTTGGTGAAAGTGCTCTTATTAAACTACATAATCCAAAAGAAATACCAAGTACTAGTGAATACCTAAAATCATTTAAGCATACTATTCCAATTACAACCGGAATGAATACTGTTGTCGCACTAGCAATACCAAGTGGAATCATTCCTAGTGGAGTCCATGAAAATGCAAACATCAAAGCAATTAATATGCCCGTAAAAGTAATTTTAAAGAATTTTTTAGTGTCTTTCATAATAGATAAAACCTGTTCCTTTCTTTTTATTAAATTGTAGATGAATTCTAATCTAAGAATTCAAATTCGTAGCCTAAAACTCTAACAGTATCACCATGTTTAACTCCAAGTTTACGTAACGCATCGTCTACTCCTAACACACGTAAACGCCTTGCAAACATTTTTACATTAGCGTCATGAGAGAAATCTGTTACATCAAAATATCGTTTAACCATTGGACCAGTAACTTCATATACTCCATCGTCACTTCTAGTAATAGTAAATGGTTCTTCTTCTGGAGTAAATTTGTACTCTACAACTTCATCAACGATTTTCTCAATGAAATCATCAAGTGATACATGTTCTAGTGTATCCGCTATCTTATATATTAATTCATCAACGTTATTTCTTGTATATGCACTGATTGGAATAACTGGAACATCACCAATTTTTTCTTTAAACACTTTTAAGTTTTCTTTACTTTCTTCCATATCCATTTTGTTTGCGCAAATGATTTGTGGACGTTTAAGAAGCATTGGATCGTAATTATTAAGTTCCTCATTAATTTTCAAATAATCTTCATAAGGATCTCGACCATCAGCACAACTCATATCAATAACGTGAACTAATACCCTTGTTCTTTCAATATGTTTTAAAAATCTAATACCTAATCCTAAGCCATTTGATGCGCCTTCAATTAAACCTGGAAGATCGGCCATGACAAAACTCCTTCCATCTTTTACTTCAACAACACCTAGGTTTGGTGTTAGTGTTGTAAAATGATAAGCAGCTATCTTTGGTTTTGCATTAGAAACAGAAGATAAAAGTGTTGACTTTCCAACGCTAGGGAAACCAATCAAACCAACATCAGCTAGCATCTTAAGTTCTAGTTTTAGTTCTTTTTCTTCTCCAGGTAATCCCTTTTCACAAATTTGTGGAGCAGTAATTCTACTATTTGCGAAAGATGCATTACCTCTTCCGCCTTTTCCACCTTTTGCGATTACAACTTCTTCTTTATCTTTTGTTATATCCGCAATTATAGTATTAGTTTTTAAGTCTTTAACAACAGTCCCAAGTGGAACACGTAAATAAACGTGTTCGCTATCAGCACCATAGCAATCTTTTGCCATGCCATTTTCACCACTTTTAGCTTTAATAATGCGATGATATTTAAAGTCAAGTAAAGTAGTAACACCTTTATCACCAACAAAAATTATATCACCACCACGGCCACCATTACCTCCTGATGGTCCACCTTTCGCAACAAACTTTTCATGACGGAAGGCAACGCAACCATTACCACCATTACCAGCTTTGACATATATTGTTACCTCATCGATCAACATAGCTTGCTTTTTCTCCCCTCTAAAATATTTAAAAATGCACTTTATAACAAAGTGCATTGTATTTTCTTAAGCCTCAACAGGATATACAGACACTTGTTTTTTGTCTTTACCTTTGCGCTCGTATTTAACAATTCCAGTAACTTTTGCAAATAAAGTATCATCTCCACCTTTACCTACATTTGTTCCAGGATGAATTTTAGTTCCTCTTTGACGATAAATGATTGAACCACAAGTAGCAAATTCACCATCAGATTTCTTACATCCTAATCTCTTAGCATGTGAATCACGACCGTTCTTAGTAGAACCAGCTGCTTTTTTAGACGCAAAAAATTGTATATTTAATCTAAACATGAGTAATCCTCCTTATAATATTTTATCCCTAATCTTTAATTGTTATTTTTAAATGTTTAGGGTATTGAGTTTGAATTTCTTCAAGACTATCAAATAAATTTTCCATTATATTTGCTAACACATCATACTTATCAAACTCTATTATCTCAATGTCAATAACTACATCTTCTTCTTCAATAGTTATTTTATATTGATTTTCCTTAGCTAATCTAGATATTAGATTTGCTGTTAAAATCATCGCAGTAGAAATCGAACTACATACAATGTCACTACCATAAGATGCATAATCTGCATGACCTTTTACTAATACACGAACTACTGTTTTATCGTTTTTCCATATAGTAGCATGTGTCATATAAAAGTCCTAATTAGGCTTCAATAGAAGCAATTTTAACTTTAGTATAAGGTTGACGATGACCTTGTTTTTTGTGATAGTTCTTTTTTGATTTGTACTTGTAAACAATAATTTTTGGTGCTTTACCATGTTTAACAACATTAGCAACAACTTTAGCACCTTCAACGTAAGGTGCACCTACTTTTTCATTTACCATTAATACTTTGTCAAAAACAACTTCAGCTTCAACTTCAGCTTCTAACTTTTCAATGAAAAGTTCTTCACCTTCACTAACGCGATATTGTTTTCCGCCAGTTTCAATAATTGCAAACATTACTTTTACCTCCTATTAAATTTTTAAGTCACGCCCTTAAAGGTGTATTAATAAATAATATCTTCAAACCTATTTAGTGCGGTTGTAGTATTTACAACATATTTATTATACACCATTTTTTAACTATTGTCAAAGTTTTTTTATGTTTTTTTTGTGTTTATATTCTATTAAACAAACAAGATATTATACTAATATTAATATAAAAATTAGCAATACATTTGTTATAATTCATAAATATTTTATTTATAATAAATATTTTATTTATAATAAATATTTTATTTATATATGATAATAAACTGACATTTTTATATCTGAGATATATTTTATATTTTGTGAATATATTCATTAAATCTATTTAATAATAAAAAAAAGAAACACAATATAATTTAATTGTAGTTGAAAGTTAAGTACATATTGCTTTTTTTATATAATGTGATAAAATATATAAGAATTGGAAGGTAAATTATGAGAAAAGAGAAATTAAAATTTATAATAGGAAAATGTTTCTCTGCTTTATTGATTGTTTCATTCATAGCAATTTTCTTTTATTTTATATATATTTTGTATAATCCAATAAAAGAAATGTTATTAACAGGAAACGATCTACCTTTTGAACAAGAACTAGAAAAATTAGGTATTTGGAAATATATCGTAATAATATTAATGAATACTTTCCAAGTATTCTTAACTATTATTCCTGGTGAACCAACACAATTTTTAGCAGGCATTGCTTTAGGTAAATACTTTGGCTTCGTATGTTGCATAATTGGAATTGCTATTGGTAACACCATTTTATATACTCTTGTTCATTTCTTTGATTTTAATATCAAACCAAAAAAAGCAGTAAATAATGATAAAATTAATAAATTAGTCAATACAAAAAATGATGATGATACCAAAAGTCTTACTTGGTTCATTCTAGGTTTATACTTTGCGCCTGTAATTCCTTATGGCTTAATAGCATATACTGCCGCAAAAAAAGATATGAAGTTCATGCGTTATATCATCGTAACTACACTTGGAACGATACCATCGATTATAGTTTGTATTGCAACTAGTACAATATTATTAAACACAGAAATATTAAAGCTTACTAATCTTGTCCCTGCATTAATTTTTGGTTTTGCGTTATTAATTATTATTTCATTATTAATTAAATTCAAAAAACAAATTAATGATCATATCTTAAATAGAAGTATTAGATCAACAATTATTTTATTTATCCCACTTGTTGCTTTACTTGTTACTATCTCAGTTCTTCTATTCTCAAAAAGATATTTTTCTTGTGCAATATTATTATGTATAATATTCACTTACGCAATTCTTTACTTTTTATTTAGTTCTTCTTTCGCAAAACTTTTCACAAAAAAGAAAATGAAAGATTTCCAAGCAAGTGTTGTAACTAAACAAAATAAATTATTATATTGGTTTTTCGCCAAAATATTATATTTATGGGGAAAAATTAAGTTTAATCTTAAAGTAAATAAAAACGGCATTAAAAAACTTGAAAAACCATCAGTTGTACTATTTAATCATGGTTCAGCACTCGATTTTGTTGCGGCATTTACTCCATTATACCCACAAAATATTAATATTGTGACTGCTTATTATTATTTTTGTAACTATCATTTAGGAAGACTATTACATGCACTTGGATGTTTTCCAAAGTTCTTATATCAACCTGATATTAGTGCTATAAAGAACATGAAGAAAGTAATCAAAGAAAATGGTATTTTAGGTTTAGCACCTGAAGGAAGACTTTCTCCACATGGAGAAATGGAATCATTCATTCCAAGTACAGTAAAATTTATCAAAAAAGAAAAAATAAATGTTTACTTATTCAAAATAAATGGTAATTATTTTACTAAACCAAAATGGGCTTCTACATACCGTAAGGGTAGAGTAGATGTTACATGGAATAAAATCATTGATAAAGATGATATTGATAAATTATCACTACAAGAAATTTATGATATCATTAATGAAAATTTATATTACAATGAATACGATTGGATTAAGAAAGAAAAAGTAAAATTCAAAGGTAAAAAATTTGCGGAAGGGTTAGAGTACATCTTCTACCACTGCCCAGTTTGTGAAAGTGAGTTTTCTTTCTTCACTCACAACAACAAAATAACTTGTAGTCATTGTAAAACAGTGATTACGCTAAATAGTGATTATAGTTTATCTTCTGATCAAGAGAAAGTGCCAAATACAATTACTGACTTTTACAATTATCAGAAAAAAATTGAAAGAGAGAATATTCAAGATCCAAACTACAAACTTGAAAGCAAAGTTACATTAAAAAACCCAGACAATAAAGGATTAGGTTTTTCAGTTGTTGGCGAGGGCGTATGTACACTCACACACGAAGGTCTAAGATATGTTGGAACAAAGAATGGAGAAAATGTTGACATCTTATTTAGACTTGAAAATCTACCCGCATTACCATTTGGTGTTAAGGAAGATTTTGAAGTTTATCATGATCAAACATTGTACTACTTTGTTCCCGAAAATATTGAAACCTGTGTAAAATTTAGTGTGGTTGAAGAACAAATGTATGAAGATTATATTGAAAAAAATAATATTGATATAATAAACAAGTAATAAAAAAACATTATTTATTCATAATGAGTAAATAATGTTTTTATTTTAATCTAATTAACCAAAAATATTCTCAATATTAATAATATTTTCATATATCAAAACAAGTAAATTATTATTGTAAAGGAACCTTGCAACGCCAAAGGACTCATTTAACGGATCAATATACGTTTGAATAATGTTATTAATAAAATCCCATGAAGATAAAGCACTCATTCCTAGGAAAATTACGGAAACAATCAATGCACCATAAACAGCACCTAATGCAAATCCTAAAAGTCTATTTATTGGTTTTAATAAAGGTGTTTCCACAACTTTATTAAGAACTTTAACAACAATCCAAATTAAAATACTTAGGATAATGAATAATGCAATGAAAGTTAATATATTAAACGCATAATAAGTAATAGTTTTGCTAATTGCTTCGCCTAAAGTACAATCAGCAAGATTATTCTCAAAGCCTTGAAAAATCCAATCACAAATAAATTTAGGAATATTTAAAGATGATGATAATTCACCAATTTGTTCTGAAGTAGGATTAGTAATATTAGCAACATCACCAAGCTTAGATACTACCCAATCAAGCACAGATGAACGAGCAGAATCACCAAGACTAGTGCCTAATAAAATACCACTAACTGGCTTAACAAGCAAAAATGAAAGAAAAATTGCTAAAACTTTCTTAGTTAATGAAAAAAGCGATTTAATGAAACCTTTAAAAAAGAATATAATAGCAAACAATAATATAATTCCTAAGACAATATAATCAACAATATTCAAATTTTCCATACAATCACCTCTACTATTATTATACATAAAAATCTATTTATTTACAATTATTATTAAATTTATTTTTTTAATTATTATTAAATTTATTTTTTTTAATTTTTTTAAAAAAACACTTGCATTTATGAAATCTATTTGATATAATATTATTGCTTTTGTTGAGAAAGCAAAATGCAGGTATCGTATAATGGCTATTATGTGGCCTTGCCATGGCTAAGATGCGGGTTCGATCCCCGTTACCTGCTCCATTAGAATGTGTCTATAAGTCATCAGATTTATAGTAATTATATAGAGGTTTTAAGACCTATTTTAAAGATTTTGTTCCATATTTGGAGCAATTTTTTTTATTTCCTTTGGATATTTTAGTTTTTGTTCAATTAAAGAGATTTGAATAAGGGTTATTTTAAAGGTGTTGGAAAAATAGTCGTTTAATGGGATTTGAATTCTTTTTTATTTAAAATAGTTGATAATTTTATTTAGGTATGATATAATATAGTAGGAAAGTAGGAATTTCCAACAAGGAGGATATTATGATTATTGAATTAAGAAAGAAATCCCAAATCACGTTACCAAAGGAAATTGTAAAAAATTTAAATTTACAAGAAGGAGATAAATTTGAAGTATCAATTGAAAATGGTAGTATTAAGCTTGAACCTGTCGCTGTATATCCTAAAGAATATATATTAAAATTAGCAGAAGAAATTCAAGTATTGAGGGAGGATGTAAAATTCGAATATAATACATTTAACAATGTAGATGATTTGTTAAAGAGTCTTAAAGATGATAGTAAGGAGTAGCTTATGTATAAATTAGCATATACTGAAAGATTTAAAAAAGCTTTTAATGATCTTACTAATAATGAACAAATTCAGTTTCAAAATAAAATGAAGTTGTTTGTGGAAAATGTATTGCATCCATCATTAAGAACAAAAAAGATAAAAGGCCAAAAAGATCTGTACGAAAGTAGTATAAATATGGATATAAGAATAATATGGTATTTCGAAAATGAAGAATTAATTATTTTAATTGATATAGGCCACCACGATATACTTAAAAAATTTTAAAAAAGACTTATCGTCCCATACACCTTTTAATAAGATAGATATCATAGCAGTTAGACATTTTTTGAAATCTATTAGTCTTCTTTAGTAAGGCTTGTTTTTTGCATTTTATATGATATTTTAGCTAATAATGGTTAGAATACCTTATTTTTTATAGATTTATATATAAAAAGTTATAAATATTTCTAGAGCGATAGAACATTTCGAAACGGGATTTAGGGAAGATGTTCCACTATTTGATCAGGAATGTTTTAATGAAGCAGTGAAAAATGCATTCATTCACAACAACTGGACTCATCGTGCTTCGCCGATGATTACGTTTTTTGATGATCGAATAGAGATAACATCTTTTTCTTCACTAGCACCTAATCAAACAATTGAAGGTTTTTTTAGAGGAGAGAGTAAACCTGTTAATGAAGATCTATCTGTTATATTCTTATCATCTCATCTGAGTGAAAGAATAGGAAAAGGTGTTCCCCTTATTGTGTCAAGATATGGAAGGGAAGCGTTTGAAATTAATGAAAGTTCAATAAAAGTAACTTTATCATATAATTGGAAACATAAATTTGAAGCTGATTTGGTAGATAATCCGATAGATAAATTGGTAGATAAGTTAACTAATAATGAAATAAAAATTTTAAAGAAAATTAAAGAAAATCCTCGAATGTCTCAACCTTAAATTGCTTCATTATTGGGAATGGGTAAAACAACTATTCAAAATGCTATTGTAAAATTTAAGAAAATAAATTTAATAGAAAGAATCGGGTCAAACAAAACAGGATATTGGAAAGTTAATATTTAAATAGTGAAAAGTTCCCATTAAATCAAATAGTAGCACATTTAATGGGAACTTTTATTTACTTATAGTCAGTTACGTACTACTCAGGTGCGTCGAAACATTTAGTTGCATAGTAATGACACAATAAAATAAATCTATTAGTCTTCTTTAGTAAGGCTAATTTTTTTTAATTTTATATGATATTTTAGCCATTTTAGAATAGAATTCTTCTTTTTTTATAAATTTATGAAACATTTAGGTTTAAATACCTAAGGAGACTTGTCATGGACTCGAACCATTAACTTACGTAATATCATCAACTTAAGAAGTGATACTTATAATATTTTATATAAGGCAAAATAAAAACAAGTTTATACACTATTATTTAATAGAATAATTAACCTTGTTCTTTAATTTTTGAAAAAAGTGCGCACTAAAAAGAATCACTTTTTTAAAAACTCTTTTTATAGCTCATTGAACATTTATTTTTAGGATCCATTTTTCTTTTATTTGTAATATCTCTTCTAATAGGAATTATATTTTTTTTGAATTTGTTTAATCATTTCTGCTTGGAGTGTTTTTTTCTTTTCTTTATCAGCTAATATAATTTGTATTAAATATGATTTAATTACTCCTATAGAGAAGTTTCTATTTACTTTCATTTTACATTTATATTTTGTCTCATCTATTTCAGGTTTGTTTTCATTCAAAATTCCGCTAATTAAATTATATAACATAACACTAACATAAATATCTTGTTTAATGATATCAGGTAGATAACCACTAAATTCTTCTACTTTCATTTGTGATTTTAATGTACGATAACTTGTTTCTATATTCCATCTTAAATGACATAATTCTTTTATATTATCATAACTCATTTTATCAGATGTTAAATTTGTGACTAATACTTCTTTATTACCATTGGGTAATTCTATCGTAACAAAACGTGATTAATTTTATTATTAATAAAATACGTTCTAACTTAAGGATACTCCTTTACTAAATTTCTGCTTCTAATCGTAAATTCTATATTGACCATCTCATCATTGCTTTTTAATGATTCTTGTTCTCTTTTTAAAAAAACACTTCTTAGCCTAAATATAAAATTTTTATTAAAAACTTCATATAATAGTCTAAAACAAAAATACCCTCTATCAAAAACATATAAGGTTTCATTATCTGATAAAATATTATTAATGTTATTAATATGAACTATACTGGAATCTACTTCTGGATATTTGTACTTATTAATTTGACTATCTAATATATATTTATTTAGACAGTCATAGGCACATGATATAGACGCAAGACATGCATCATCAATGATACTTTGATTTTGTCTGTGTTGGTAACCAAAGAATTAATAATTTTCTTTAGTAGTAGGAATTCTTATATCACTACCACCTATACCTATAACATAATATCCATTATACTTGGTTAGTTCTTCTTTGTTTTGATATATCTTTTTAATGAAATCATAATTCATTTCATGAATCATTAAATAAAATATATTAATACAATAGTTTATAATATTTTTGTTATAAATTTTGACTTTAAAACAACACCAAAATCTTGCAACAAAATACCTCAAAACCTTGCAACAAAATATCTCAAATGCTTGCAATTTAATTATAATTATTGTTTAGTTAAGTTGGTGATAAAAATGAATTATAAGAAAAGAATGCTTATAAAATATTAAAAGAGAAATTGGAAAGTTTTGGTGGTGTATTAATAGTTGGTCCAAAAGGATGTGGCAAAACTACAACAGCAAAATACTTTTCAAAAAGTTTCATTGAATTTCAGGATGAAGAAAATAGAGATAAATATTTGATGGTTGCTCAAACAAGTCCTAGTAAATTATTAATAGGAGAAAAGCCAAGGTTATTTGATGAATGGCAAGATGCTCCAAAAATTTGGGGAGCTATTAGAAAATCAATTGATGATGAGCAAAAAACAGGATTATATATTCTAACAGGTTCTTCTTCTAAAGATGTAAAGACACCACATACTGGAACAATGAGAATCAGTAGGATGAAGATGTTACCACTCAGTTTGTATGAGTCAGAAGAATCAAATGGCGAAATCTCTTTAATTGAGTTGTTTAATAATCCTAATATGTTTGATGGATGTATTTCTGACCTAGATATTGATGGATTAATTAATGCTATTTGTCGTGGTGGTTGGCCGAGTTGTTTTAAAATAAAAAAAGAAAATTTAAAGTTAAATGTTGCCAAGGATTTATTTTACCAAACAGCCCATGTGGATGCTTCAAGCATTGATGATGTAAAAAGAAATCCTATATGGATGGAAACAATAATGAAATCATATGCAAGAAATCTATGTACTTTAAGTACAAATCAAACAATATATAAAGATGTAATAGCAAACTGTGAATTGTCTGAACGTACATTTAATGATTATTTATCAGTATTAGAAAAATTATATATAGTAGAAGATATTGATGCATGGTGTCCTGCGATTAGATCTAAAACTTCTATTCGTTCTAGTAAAAAAAGAAATTTTATTGATCCTTCTATTGCTGTTGCAGCACTTGGTATTTCTCCAGAATATTTTAATTTGGATTTTAAAACATTAGGGTTTTTATTTGAATCATTAGTTATTAGAGATTTAAAGATTTATTCTCAAACTTTTGATGGTAAAGTTTCTTATTATAGAGATAGATATGGATTAGAAGCTGATTGTGTTCTTCATCTTAATGATGGACGATACGCATTAATAGAAATTAAACTTGGCAGTAATGAAATTGAACTAGGTGCAAAACATTTAAACGAAATAGAGAAATTAGTCAGAGAATATAACGAACATGAAAAACAATGCCCATTAAGATTACCAGATTTAAAAATAGTAATTACAGGTGGACAATATGGTTATAAACGTGAAGATGGTGTTTTTGTAATACCTATTGGTTGTTTAAAAAATTAAACACATTTATTGTATTATTAATATAATTTAGTCATTACTGCTTAAAGTTGCGTAGTGAAACATTTTGTAGCGTAAAACTCAAATATGAAACATTTTGTAGTAATGACACATTAAAGTAAATCTATTAGTCTTCTTTCGTAAGGCTAATTTTTTTAATTATTATATGGTATTTTAGCCATTTTAGAATAGAATTCGTTTTTTTTATAAATTTATGAAACATTGTAATATATTATCTGTTTAATATGCTGTATACTTATATCTACAATCATTACTAGAAAACAAAAACAAAATATGCTAAAATAATTACATAAAAGGTTGTTTATACGAAAGAATTTATTAGGCTTATAAAGTTTTTATTATTTTCTCTTAGTACAGATATTATCGCCTTGGTTCATTTTCCGTGCTTTCAAGTATTACAGAAATGAAAGAATGGATACAAATAAAAATTAATAATTGCATATATATTATTAAATAGTTAATAATATAATAAGGAGTGATTAAAATGAAAAAACTAGAAAAAATCATGCATATTACCTCTATAATTATTACCATTATTGCAACGATTATTTTTACTTTTTTATGGATTGAATATCATAATTCTTATCTTAATGCAAATGGTGAAGAAACATATAAAATTGCTTTAGTAGTGATTCTATTAGCACTATTAATCTATGGTTCAATAGCATATGGCATATCAGCACTGATTAATGTTGTATTATTAATAATATATAATAGAAGAAATAAAAATAACAATAAAGACAAAAATATTATTATTAGATTATCTTCATTTATTGCAATACCTGTACTAATTGAAATGATCATCTTTCTTGCTTTTTATCTTCATCCATAAAAAGTTTGAACATTTTTGAAAGATATTGATGTTCTCTACTTTCCGTTTTGCAAAAATAATATAAAGAAAACAAATAGATAACCCCGATAGATTTAGAGTCTACCGGGGTGCTTTTATACTAAATTTTTTCAAATTCTCATAACAGTATTTCGAAGGCATTAATTAAATTTCATTATAGTCATCATCGATCCACTAAATAATTCTATTAACTATACCTCCAGCCCATATTATTATAGTATTCTTTTCTTGTGCTGTAAAATTGGAACTTTTAGAAAGTAATAAATTATTAATTATCTCTAAATAAGAATATTTAAAATTAGCTTTAAAGATTAACCTTAAGAAATCTTTATTTTTTCTACTACTTGAAATAAAATTATATACCAATAAAATTATCACTAAAATAGTAACAAAGTCAGGTGGAATCGATGAAAATAAACCATTTGATGCTATTTACTCTGGTACAATTGGTTTAGCGTTCTTTAAAAAATAAACCCTCTGATTTTCATCAGAGGTTTTTTTAAGAAAAAAATTGCAGTAACACGCAAGAGTAATATAACCAAGAACTATTTATTTTTATTGTCACTTATTCATTACGCAATTTATTATTTAATTTCATCTTTAGCTTTTTTATTAACTTTATTTGACTTTACAGTTTCTGTTTGTTCTTGTTCTAACATTTCTAAATTATTACTTTCTACATTAGATTTCTCTTTCGTTTCAACATCTTCATTAATTTCTACGTTTACATTATTAGATTTTTCAGTTTTGTCATTTTTTACAATACGTGAATTAAGTTTAATAAAAGAAATATATTCTGCTACAACATCTACTGTACGCATAATTAAATCACCAACTTCAATATTATGTGTTGATAGTCTACAATTAGCACCAATAATAGATCCTTTACCAACATATTCACACACCACTTCCGCAAGTCCTGACCAAGTTTGTAGTGGAATGAAATCCGTATCATATTGATTATTTTCATTCTTAAATGGTCTTTGTACTGCTAAAATAATATTTGCAACTTTTATCCCCTTCTCAGTTTTTACTAGTTTAGGTTCTTCTACTACTCTTCCAACTAATACAACATTATTTAACATCATAACACCTCCTTTCGAAAACATTATACTTTATTAGAAAAATAAAGAAAAATGGACAAAAGGAAGCATAAAATTGGATTTTTAACAATAAAAGAAGCTTATTTGATAATATAATTTATTATCATTTTTTTATTTTTTCTTTTTAGAAAAACAAATATTATTGCATAAATAGTTAATAAAAAGAAAATAATAATTTAAAATGGTAAAGGAAAATAATTTATGATTTCGAATAAAAAAATGATTTTATTTCTAGGATTAAGTAACATATTAATTGTTAGTCAAATCTCATTTATTCAATTAATAAATGAATTTAAACAAAATTCATGGTGGATATTACTATTAGTAATGCTTATATTTGTTTTAATTGGTTTATTGTTTCCTGGTATTAAAAAAGATGATAAAAATATTTTCAAAAATAAGTTTATTAAAATATTATTAACATTATATTTGTTAATAGCAATCACAGAAAACACATTTCTAACAGGATTAATTATTAAACAAT
Source organism: uncultured Coprobacillus sp. (assembly GCA_964385755.1). GTDB lineage: Bacteria > Bacillota_I > Bacilli_A > ML615J-28 > CAG-698 > CAG-698. Next base: position 19,813 of record CAYLPZ010000002.1, on the reverse strand, counting down.
ATTTTTACACTGAAGCAAATATCTTAATCATTTTAATAGTTTTATTAATAACATTTTATATTCTTGGAACTTTTGAGCTCACAAGAATTTTTGATGTAGGAATTATTTTCTTTCTTCTTACCTCTGTTTTCTACTTAATTCCTCTATTTAATCAAGATGATCGTAATCATAGTTTATTGCTACCAATTGATATTAAACAAGTTATAAATATCTATAAGGCATATTTAGTTTTTTTATTCCCTTTGGAAAACATCATATATGCTTATCACTATATGCAGTTTAAAGAGGGATTTCGAAAAAAGGATTTTGTAATAGCAGGGATAATATCGATAGTTTATTTATTACAAATAATTATCGATTCCATTTCCATCCTTGGAACTAATTATTTTCTCGGAAGCAAGGAAAGTTCATATATACGCTGGCAAACATTTAAAGGGAACAAATTCATTGAAAATTTTGACATCTTCTTGCTTGTTATCATGACAGTTACTATTTGTTTTCGTATGGCTTTAAATGTAAATACTCTTCTATCAATTTGGAATGTTAAAAAAAAGTCAAAGATGAATGTCTTATTTATTTTAATATTTTTAGGTTTTGAAATTATTCTTTATGTGTTTTCAAATATCTTTAATAGTATTTTAATGTATTCATTATTTGTGTGTCTTGGTTTAATTGGATTAATCTATTTATATATAATAATAAGTCTTAAAAAAAATAGTAAATACCAAAAAAACTACAAAGGAGAAAAAGCATGGAAGATGTAATCAATAAATTATGTGCGAATAAAAACATTAAAGAAACAGTTGGTAGAGTTAACGATATAACATATAAAATTATCTATCATATCTATTTAGCAGATATCAAAAGATTCATTGATGATTTTACAAATAAAATAAATAGTACCAATTTTCATATTTTAAATGAGATTTATCCCGGTATATTTAATCGTATTTCGTTTTTCTCTGATGAGATAATAACTAATGTTACAAGTGGCAATATTATATTTGAAGTGGAAAACTGCTTATATAATTGTATTTGTCAAAAAGATATTGGAAGGAGCATCCAAGATAGTTTATTAGAACCAAATAATATTTACGGGCCTCGTGATGGTTTAGTTGAAAATATTGAAACAAATATTGCTTTAATTCAAAAAAGAATGAAATCAACTAGTATTATCCAAAAAGATTTTAATATAGGTTTAAGAAGCAATACCTTAGTTTCTTTATTATATATTCATGATATTACAAACAAAAATTTAATAAATAATATCGAAAAAACATTAACTAATATAAATATTGATACATTATATTCAATCTATGATTTAATAAACTTTTTAGAAAAAAGTAAAATATTTCCAACTATTGGTGAAGTATCAAGTCCTGATAGTGTATGTACAAGTCTAAATGAAGGCAGAGTAGTGTTATTAATTGATCAAATACCAATAGCTTTAGTAATGCCCGTTGATATAACATTCTTTTTATCGTTAAAAGAAAGTTATAGTGCTAAAAAAAGTATGGTAATTTATCATAAAGTTTTATTAACAATTTGCATATTTTTTGCTATATATTTCTTAGGTATATACACATCTTTAGTCACTTATCATAATACAAATATTTCACTAATTGCAATTTCGGAAATAAAATCATCACTAAAAGGTTCCACACTGCCAATATATATGGAATTTATCTTAATTATCTTTTTATTTGATCTTCTAAGACTAGCATCCTCAAAATCACCTAATATTAATTTACAAAATGTCATAATTACAGTAGGTGGATTATTAATAGGCCAAAACGCTGTTAATAGTGGTTTTATTTCTTCATTTAATCTAGTTGTTACTGCTATATCCTATATTTGTGGTTATGCTATCACAAACAATCAACGATTCCTAAATGCTATATCACTACTAAGAATGTTTTTACTTGTAATGGGAATGTTCCTTGGTATGTTTGGTGTTTTACTTGGTATTATTGTAACAACACTAATAGTAAGTAACATAAAAAGTTTTAATACATTATATTTATACCCTTTCTCTAACTTTAATAAATATTCACTAAAGAAGTTTTTTATGGGAAAATATTCTTCTAAAAAAAGATATCGTGATGAAAATATGCAAACAATAGATAATACAAAAGGTGAGTAATTATGATTAAAAAAATATATATTTTCTTTTCGTTTTTTCTTTTATTATCTTTTTGTGGGTGTAAAAAAGAGGCAGCACTTGAGGTAATTTTATTTGTTGATTCAATAGGTATAGATTATTATAAAGAAGAAAACCTTTATGAAGTCTTCTATCACATTGCAACATCGACTTCATTAATTACAACAGAACTTGGACAATCTAATGAAGAAGTCTATGTAATCAGCCATGCGAAGGGAAAAACAATCTACGAATGTATGAAAACAATCGAAGAAAATACAATCGACAACATAAAATTGACACACATTCAATCATTCATTTTATCAAAAAGCTTTCTTAATAATAAAAACATTTCCGAATTATTAGTATTAATCAAAACATATAAATACATAATTCCCAACTTTTATGTTTATTCTACAGATAAAGAAATAAAAGATATATATTCAGTTGAAAATCCCGAACAAATCAGTTCTTTCTTTTCGATTATTACAAGTAACAACTATTACGCAAACAAAAACTTCTCATATTTTACAAACTTTGTGAAAGGGATATCAGAAGATACAATTGACGTTAAAATTGAAGCAATAACATCAAGTGATGATGTATGGGAGAAAAAAGATAGTACTTATACGACACTATCAACTTCTGGAATCTATATTTTAAATAAAGATGATAATTTAATATTTATTGATGGAGAAGATTATGTTATTTCAAAACTAATAACTAAAGTTGATAAAATAAGCATTACAATCGATAACATCAACTTTATCATTTCTGACTTTAAATATAAAATAAAATGTAAAGATAATAAAATAATTTTAAAATTAAGCGGTAATGTCTATGCAACTAATGATTTATTAAACAATAATGAACAGTTACTTAGTGTAATAAATAATTATCTTAAAAGTGAAATCATTAGACTTAATGATCTACTCATAAGAGAAAAATGTGATTTATTTGATATAAATGACTATTGTTATCGTTTTAACATAGATAAAAACAATATATCAATTGATGAAATAAAAATAAATTTTAAAATGATAAATTAATAAATAAAAATGTTCATATACCAAAATATATGAACATTTTTCTTAGTTTATTGGTTTTATTACATAAGTTTTAATATCTTTTTTTGTTATTTTTATTTTCTTTAAATCATCTAAAGTAATTTTATTAATTAGATTAATTGATTCTAATACATCTTCATTAAAATTAATATAATCAATTATTTCAAAGAATAAGTTTTCAACATTATTTATAGTTGAAATAAAATAACTAATTGCTTTTTTCTTGTAAAGAGATAAATTATGATTGTTTATATTTTTTCTATTTAATATTTGTTTTTTTAACATTTTAATACAATTTAGGTATCGTTTACTATCACAATAGACGACAAAATAAGATGTATTTTTATCAACATATAAATCTTTATTTAGTTTACCTTCAAATAGTTCATCTTTAATCATCTTCTGGTAATACTTATTGTAGGAAGCAAAGATAATCGAATAAAATAATTTGTAAATTAAAGTACTCAATAAAACATTTTGAATATGATTCATTTTTATTCCCATATTTACACCGATAGCTACTTTAGTTACATTGATATCAAATGTACTTTCTTCTTCTGCTAAAGTATTTTTATGACTAAAACAAATTTTTGGGAGATTTTTGTATTTTAGTTTATTTATGATGCTTTCAGTAAGCATCGTTATTATTTCTTCTTTATTAAAATCACCAACTATTACGATATTAATATTATTAGGTACATAGAAAGTATTATAACAAAGCTCTAATATTTCTTTATTAATTTTATTTATATCTTCAATTTCACCAAGAGTATCTTCAAAAATAGGATAAGTAAAAGTATTATTTTCGATGTATAATAATGATAAAATCTTTAAACCAAGAATTATCGATGGATCATTTTCATACATTCTTTTTTCTTGAATTATTATCTTTTTTTCATTGTTTATCCTTTTTTCAGAGAAATTATGATTAAAAATAAATTCTAAAAGCATCGTAAATCCTTTTTTTAGCGTATTAAAGTCATTAATACCCGAAAAATAAAATACTGTTTTGAGAAAATCTGTGAAAGCATTACACTCTAAACCAATATTATCAAACTTTGCACTGACACTTTTTTCATCATTTTCTAAGCTAAATAACATATGTTCAATGAAATGAGCTACACCTTGAGGCACTTGATATTTTTTATCGCTATAGAACTCTTTCACAAAAGAACCAAAATTAACACACAAACCACAATACATTTCTTTATATCCACTTTTCGGAACAAAATGAACTTTCAAGCCATTAGCAAATGAAATTATTGTTTTTTGTTCATTAATATCAGGATATATTTTTGTAATTACTTCATTCATTGCCTTCACCTTTTAATAAGAACACAGTATCAAGTTTTATGTGCTTAGATGCACCAATTATCTCTTCTTTTGTAATATTTTTGATTTTATTAATTAATGTATTGATATACGATAAATCATTATTGTAACCAATTAATTTACGTTCCATAATGAAATCTATTGTATCAGATGCACTATCGCTAGTAAGAGTTAATTCTTTAATCACTTCAAGTTTAGCACTTTCAAGTAAATTTTCATCAATTATACCATTTTGGTAATTTCTAATATCTTTTTGAATTAATTCTTCTGTGAATTTTGCATTTTGATAATCTAAACCAAGTTCTACAACCATTATTTTCGCATGTTCTAAGAAATAAGATTCTATTTCGTAACATAGCCCTTCTTCTTCTCTAATTTTAATAAACAAAGTTGAAGTTGATAAACTTCCAAGCATATTTACAAATATTGTAAAAGGTAAATATAGTTCACTATTAATGTTAATGTCAGTTCTAAAACCTAAAAGCATTCTACTTTGAGATATATTTCTAGTTTTAATAATTCTTTTAATATCCTGACAAATTATTATTTCTTCATTTATTAATTGTAAATTTAAGTCTTTATTAGGTATTTTAGTAAATATTAATAGTTTGTCTTTTATTAAATCAACATTTATTCTATCTAAAGATCCTAAAATATATATTTCTTTAAATGAATTATATAAAAGGTCTAAATATGTATTATATAAACTTTCTTCTGTTATTTTATCTAAATCTATTAAATTACCGTCAGGGTTGTAACTAACTATTTCACCATCTGCCATTTCTTTAATAAACTGATAAAATGCAAAATTTTCTATTTGATTATAGTAATCGTTTATTTCTGATTTTAAATATTGTTTTTCTTCATTAAAGTTTTTATTTTTAAATTTTTTATTTTTAATATTCGGATTTAATAAAAAGGATAAAAAATAGTCAATGATACTTGCTATATACTTATCACTATTTATATTTTTTAAGTATGTTGGCATAACAAAGCTTAAAGAGGCAGAAGTTATTCTTGTTTTATAAAACGATCTAGTTTGAAAACTAATATAAGGATTATATAATTTACAATTTCTATTAAAGATTTGTTTTTTGGTTTGATAATCTTTTGATGAATTAGAAAGCATATTACATAGAAGTGAGTATGATGTAATTTCTTCTGGTTTATATTCATTTAGGAAAACTATTCGAAGATAAATCTTTTTTTGTTTTTTATCATTAATGTAATTAATTTTCACACCTTCACCTCCTATTTCATAATAAAAGCTGCTATAAACTAGCAGCAGTATCTAAAGCTATTTTAATCATATTATGGAATGATTTTTGTCTTTCTTCACTTGTAGTTACTTCATGTGTTACAAATGAATCTGAAACAGTTAAAATGCAAGCAGCATTTTTATTAAGATAACGGGCATTTGCAAATAAAGCAAATGATTCCATTTCTACAACTTTGCAATCGTATTTATTAACTACATCTTTATAAACATCACCATTATTTCGGTAGAATACATCTGCTGAGTGGATTCTGCCTTCAATCATAGGAATATTTAATTTTTCAGCACTTTGTTTTAGTTTTTCTTCTAACATTTTACTTCCTGTTTGAATATTCTCTTCATAGCCGAAAGCAGTTTTCGCAAATGAAGATTCAGAGTATGCACTAGTTGCTAGGACAACATCATAAACATTAGCCTCTTTAACATATGAGCCAGCTGAACCAACACGAATGATATTTTCAACGCCATAAACGTTATAAAGTTCATATGAGTAAATACCAATACTTGGCATTCCCATGCCAGATCCCATTACTGATACTTTTTTTCCATTATAATAACCAGTGTATCCAAACATATTTCTTACGCCATTAACTAATGTAACATCAGTTAAATATGTCTCCGCAATAAATTTAGCACGAAGTGGATCACCAGGCATAATTACAGTTTTTGCAAAATCTCCTACGTTTGCACTTATATGAGGTGTAGCCATAATATAATTCCTTTCTATACTTTCTATAATGTATGTAACCTATATGTATGTAACCTATATGTATGTAACATAAATATAATCAAGTAATATATTTATAATTGTTTTATTTACAAATTAATTATTGTTTGCTTCTTCAATGATTGTAACACCATTGCTAGTACCAATTCTTGTAGCTCCTGCTTTAACCATTTCTTGTAAGCTTTGATATGTACGAATACCACCAGAAGCTTTAACACTCATATTTTCAGAAATGTTTGCTTTCATTATTGCAACATCTTCTGCTTTAGCACCACCTGAGCCAAAGCCAGTTGATGTTTTAACAAAAGTAACTCCTGCTTTAGTTGCTACTTTACATAATGATGCAATTTCTTCTTGTGTTAAATAACATGTTTCAAGAATTGCTTTTACTATGTTAGGTTTACTAGCTTCAACGATTTCTTTCATTTCTTCATAAATGTAGTCATAATCATGTTCTTTAGCTTTGCTAACATTGATTACCATATCAATCTCAGTAGCTCCATTTTTGATAGCATCTTTAGTTTCTAACACTTTAACCTTTGTAGTATTTGCTCCAAGTGGGAAACCGATAACAGTACATACTTTAACATCAGTATCTTTTAACATTTGATATGCTAGTGAAACAAAACATGGATTAACACAAACTGAAGCAAAATCGTATTTTTTTGCTTCTAGGCATAACTTTTCAATGTCTTTAGAAGTTGCGAAAGCTTTTAAAACAGTATGATCAATTAATTTATTAATTTTTATATCATTCATAACTATTTCTCCAATTATTAATAACGATCTAAGATATTACAAATAGGAATATCTTCAAATGTTTGATCAACAATTGCATATTTACGTAACTTCGCCGCAACACCACGACTAGATTTAGCAGCTTTAGGTTTGATGTAATACATGTCAGGTAATGAATCTTCAACTTGTGTTAAATATTTTTCCATGAATTTCATAAAGTCTTCACGGCGAACTAAGAAGCATTCACCATTTTCATCTTTTACATCTACATAATTAAAGTAAGGAGCAAATAAAGTTGCAACACCAACATTCCAAGTTGTGCTAATACCAAACTCTTTATTGTTGTAATCATAAATAGGTTTGCAAGGATTTACACTTACTTCATGATGGAAAGCTTCAATTAAGTTATTAATGTATCTTTGATATTTACAAATAGCATTAAGTTTAGTTGTATCTAAAAATACTTTACCTTTTAATTCATTATTTTCTAAATACTTCTTTTGTTCAGATGAGAATAATGAATATAACTCAGGAGTATTAAATGATCTAACATCAGAGAATGATTGATGGAATACTTCTAAATCAAATTGCTTAGCAATCTTTAAAGCAAAATTTAATATTTCCTTAACCGCATAAGATGGAATTAATAGTGGTAAACATAATAAGAAATTAATATTTAGAAATGCAGGGTTAAGTTTATAAACTCCTTTTACTTTTGAAACTTTAGTAATTTGATACATATACTTAAATCCAAACTCTACATCAGTGTAAATTAGATTTACTTCATGATCATCATATTCAATTTCAAAATTAGGTTGTTCTTGAAAATATTTTAATAGTTCCGCATAGTCAATTCTTCCCTTTTGCGCATTTCTAAAAAAATGAATATTAATTGTTAAATTATCCATAATTACCTCCATTATTAAATATAGCAGAAATATAACAAGAATTCAATTACACCAATTGCTAGTATCGGTGTAAAGTTAATTGGACCAATAATTAGTATATCATGGAATAGTCCTAAATACCAATCAGAAACAGTATGAATTAATCTTGGTATTTTATATTGATAACTACCTGGTATCCATGATAATAATACATCTATACCTATTATAATGCAATATGCATGTAATAAATTACGTAAAATTAATTGTAAAATAAATAATAGCATTATCTATAATCCTCGTAGAATTTATCTAATGAACCATCTTCAAACTCTTCTTTTCCACCAAAAAGGAATAGAAACTTGCGAAATTTTCTTGTTCTTCCTTGTTTTGCGTAGACAACACCAGAAAGAAATGATAACATTAAATTAATCTGATTTACATCAACATTGGAAAAATTAGCAAGAATTGGTGTTCCAGAAAGAATTTTATCACTCATATAGTATAAAGTTTCATCAGAACTATCTGGCACATCATAAATAATTAATCGATCGTAAGCAGTTAATCCAATATTGCCATCAATTTTCTTTGTTTTTGATATCAATTGTTGTCATCTCCTTACTTTAAAAATATTCTTCCAAGTCGTAAATCTGTTGCACCATATTGTAAAGCTATTTTATAATCATTTGTCATGCCCATTGAAAGTCTATGACAAGGTGCATATTCAAGGTTCATCTCTTCAACTTGTTTTCTTAGTTTTTCCATTTTACTAAAATATCCTTTTAATTCATCTTCATCAAAAGTGAATTTTGCAATACACATTAATCCAACAATACGAATTTTATCTAAATTTGCTAATTGCTTGATAAATGATTTAAGTCGATTTGCGGGGATACCTTGTTTGTTAAGTTCTTCTGATATATTTATTTGAATAAAACAATCAAGAGGTTTTTCAAGTTTCTTATTTAACTCAATAGCTAAAGATACTCTATCAAGCGAATGAAGGCAGCTAATGCGATTAGCAATGTCTCTTATTCTACGTGACTGCACAACACCAAAGAAATGCCATTCAATATCAGTATGATCTTTTAGTGCTTCATATTTTTCTAAAAACATATCAGAACGATTTTCACCAAAACATTTAATTCCGTTATTATATAGTTCTAGTGTTTGATCAACATTCATATACTTAGTTGCAGCAATAATTTTTACATCTTCGGCGTTTCGTTCTCTTAAATCATTTTTAATATAATCAACTTGTTCTCTTATTCCCATAATAGTTAACCCACCTTTTAAGAATTCGGTAAATTTCGATATTCTTCCTTATAACAATTATACCATTAAATGTATTTTTTTTCAATCGATTTAATGATGATTTTTTTAGGAAATAATTTAGTTAATTCATAATATTATTATAACATTTTTTGAAAAACATTTGACAAAAGATAAATAGTTTAGTATAATTATATTGCTAATTTGATGGCTCTATAGCCAAGTGGTAAGGCGTGGGTCTGCAACACCCTGATCGTTGGTTCAAATCCGACTGGAGCCTCCATCAAAACATTTACCCACTATTTGATTTAGTGGGTTTTATTTATTTTAGGAGATATACATGAATAAAGAAAACACTTCACTTGATATTAAGTTATTTTTATTAGACATGGATGGTACTATATATTTAGAATATAAATTATTCGATGGTGTTTTAGAGTTTTTAGATTTACTCACAAGTAAAAATATAAAATATATTTTCGTAACAAACAATTCTTCTAAAAGTCAAGAAGAATATTTAGAAATGTTAAAAGGTTTAAACATCAAAGTAACTGATGAAAATATTTTCTCATCAAGTATGGCTACTGGCATGTACTTAAGAGAGTATTATAAAGATAAGAGAGTTTATCTAGTTGGTACAAAAGCAATGGAAAATGAACTTCTACAATATGGCGTAAAATTAGTTGAAGAAAATGCGGAAGTGGTTGTAGTGGGGTTTGACCGTGAACTAACTTACAAAAAACTTGAAAAAGCTTGTTATTTCTTAGATCATGGTGCAACTTTTATCGCCGCAAACGCTGATTGGGTTTATCCAATTGCAGGGAAAAGATACATCCCTGACTGTGGAAGCATCTGTCAAATGATAACAATTGCAACTGGCAAAAAACCAATCTTTATTGGTAAACCATCTCCTGAAATGATTAATATACTTGCGAAAAAGTATAATATTCCTAAAGAAAACATCGCAATGGTTGGCGATAGAATGTATACCGATATCGCATCAGGTGTAAATGCAAATGTCAAAACAATCTTAGTTCTCTCAGGTGAGAGTACAATGAAGACAGTTGAAGAATCTGACTTTAAACCTGATTTAATTTTAGATTCAATTACTGATATACCTAAGTATCTTAAATAAAATGGCTAAAACAGCAAAACGCTGTTTACAGCCATTTTTTTAGTTAACCTCAATATTTACTTCATCTGTGTGACTTTTTTCATAAGAAATATATAGTACACCATTTTCAAGTTTGGCTGTTATTTTATTAGTTACTTTTTCGCCTAAATAAAATTTTCTAGTTGTTTTACCATAACTTATCTCTTGATGGGTACATTGTAAATCTTGAAAACCTTGAATTCTTTCAATATCAACATATAAATATTCATTTTGCATACTAATTTTTATATTAGCTTTATTCACACCTGGACAATCAATTAATATTTGTACTGTTTTTTCATCTTCATAAATATCTGCCTTGTTTGTCATTTTAAACTTATTAAGCATACTGCTTTTACATTCATTTTCGTTTTCTTTTTCTTTGTTAAAACAATGTAACATTTATATCACCATATTTATTATTTGCATATTACTAATTTTTATGCAAAAATAAAATATTGATGATTTATTCTTTATATATATACCTTTAAAAATGTAAAAATGAGTAACCAAAGATTACTCATTTTTTTCATAAGAGAATATTTATAAACTATATAGTAAATAATATTAAATAATTCTCTTATTTGCTTATTCTCTCTATATATTCTTATTCCCTTATAGAAATATATATCCACAAAAGAATTTTAATTATAAACTAATTAATTGTAACGGAATTATCATTATTTATATAATAATTTTCACCATAGTTTTCTGGTACATCTGCTAATTGATATTGCACTGTAGTACCACTCATATTTGCTTTGTTTTCATTATAATTAATAACTAAAATGCCATATCCAATGTACATTCCATCTTCGCTTGTCTTAGCAATAAATGTTCCATCTGTAATATTGACAATAGGATTTCCTTTACCACCATAGTTGCATGCTTCGATTGTTATTGTATTTGAAAACCAAAATGCACCGTCGCCTTGATGTTTAAATACACAAGTACTTGAAGGAGTTGTCTCACAAGTGAAAGTACCTCCTGTAATATTTAAAACTCCACTCTTTAAATAAATACAACCATAACTTGCTGAATAATTTCCACCATTAATGGTATATTTTCCATTAGCAGGAAAATACATTCTTCCTTCAACATTGCAATTATTTAATGTTACATCAACACCAATATTCCCTCCTAAAGTACCAATAACCATACGTTTACCTGCTTCTTTTAGGTTTATGTTTGTTAATGTTAATTTTCCTCCTTCATCAACATAAATAATATACGAACCATTATTTACATTATTTGTAGAACATATTGTTCCATTATAAATAGATAAAGATCCATTGTTTTCAATAGAAAATGCATTTTTTGCAGCAGCTCCAGTAGTAGAGCCAGTTTTAGTAATAGTAAATGAATTCAAATTTAAAGATATGTTTTTTGAAACTTTATAAACAGTAGATTTTCCTATTGTAACATTATTCATTAATGTTAGAGTATCACCATCTTGTGCATTTTTCATCATATCCCCAAATGATGTATACGCGATATTTTTATTAATTCCTACTGTATTTTCATCATATTCAACATAATTATTATTTCCTGAAACTACTGAAGACAAATTAATAGATGATGCAGACAAATCAGATGTAATTAAAGAAACATTACTATTGTTTTCACAATTAACTAAAACACTATCTTCTGTTGGAGTAACAGTTACATTATTAGAATCTGTTAATGAAGTAAATAAAACACAACCTACTTTTGCTTCAGCATTAACATTAACTTTACCAAATGCTAATTTTATTGAACCTAAAACATTTCCGAACTCTTCAAATGTTCCCATTTTAATTCTAATAATATTAATGTAATTACAATTACCAAAATGAGAAACCTCATCTTCTATTGCATCAACAGTTAATACTGTTTCAAAAGAATTAGTTCTAATTATTACCTGTTTTGCTTCTCCTGTTGTATTATTATAGTTAATAGTAGTAATACTAGCAACTTCTCCTACATCTAATCCTTTACCATCAATAGCAATTGATTCTTCCCATCCTTCACCTGTTAGATATGCAGAGTATGTTTCGCTAGCCATTTCATCTTTATTACTATAAATCTTCCATAATTTATAACTACCTGTTTCTAATAATGTACCACTAGTTGATTCAGGAATATATGTAACTACATCATCATTTAAATAACAGAAAATATCATTTTCACTATCCCATAAAATAACATTATCAGTTGCTTTTGTGTTCATGATCTTTGCTAAATCAAATCCTGATTCATTTACAGCATCTAATGCATCTTGCATAGTTTCATGTTTACCATTTAAAGCAGCATCAGTAGTTAATGCAGTATTTAAGTTTCTTACTAGTTGTGTATCACTTGATACATTTGCTTTCTTAATTAAATTAGTAAATGTTGGAATTAATACTGCAGCTAAAATAGCAATTACTGCTATAACAATAACAAGTTCAACAATTGTAAAACCTTTTTTATTTGTTCTTTTCATTATTATTTATTTTCCTTTCTTTTTTTGTTTTTATTTAATATGAGAAAGATAAATATAATCAATTTATCATCCTACAATAATTAATAAATACTTTATCTAAAGAAAGATTATTCTCTGATTCTTTCGTTACAAATAATATCTTTTCTTGTTTATACTCTATAAACTTATTTTCATTTCTATTTTTATATTTAAATAATAATATTTTATTATCAATAATTGATAATGATATTACTATTTGTACTGCTGTTACTATTGATATTATTATTATAAAAGATAACACATAACTATTATTATTAAGTGCATAATGTATAAAGTCATATACATATGAAGAAACAATTAGTTTTATGATATTAGATATTAATATAATATCTGTAATAAAAGCAAATATAAATAATATAGTTAATAACGAAAACATATAAAGTTTACTTGCTATCATCATATTTGTTTTATTAAGACAAATATATATAATGATACCTGTTATTAGAAATAAAATAATAGTTATATTCATATTATTAGGTCACTTTCTTTCGTAAAAGTACACCTTTATATAAGCTAAATATTTATATTAATAATATGTAAAAAAATTGCATTTTTTTATAAAAAACAGTATAATATAAGTGAGAATATTAATTTGTACCTTTAAAAATATAAACAGTGGACATTTGTTGTCCACTGTTTTTTATTATAATATTTTATGTAAGATCTAACTAATCTAAATCTTCAAATGCTTCTATTGATACATTAGCAATTGGTTTACAATCACCATGTTTTACACCAAGCATTGTGATGAATGCTAGAACACAGAATAATGCACTATATGGGAATAATACTCTCATAGTTCCTGTTACGTCCATGAATACACCAGAAACAATTGGTGTTATTATTTGTGCAAACATTGAAGCAGTGTAATAGTAACCTGTATATTTTCCAACATTTGATTCTTTTGACATTTCCACAATCATTGGATATGAGTTTACATTAATTGTTGCCCATCCAATACCAGCAAGTCCCATTGTGAAATAAACTAAGAATTTTGTACTTGTAGTCGCAATTGAACCAAGGAAGAAAGCAACAAATAATATTCCTACACCAATTAAGATTGTTTTCTTACGTCCAAGTTTACTTGAGATTATTCCAATTGGAATAAATGAAATTAGAGCTGTCGCATTAGCAATTAATAATGGGAAACTATATCCCATATCTAATACATCACCCGCATAAACTGAGAATTTTGTTGTGGCTGCATTATATGCCATATACCAAAAGATTATTGATAATAAGATAAGAATAAAACTCTTCTTAACTTCTTTACTTTCAAAGTCTGATTTGTTATTAGATTCTTCTTCTGTTTCTACTTCTTCTTCGATGCCATACATCTTAGCTTCTTGGTGCATCTCTTCAACTAATTTAGGTTCATTAACTGTAAAGCAGAATAAAGTTAGTAAAGCTATCATTATTACGCCAACAACAATAAATAATGTTAAATAGCTGTGATAATCTTTTGCGAAAAAGCTAATCAAACCTAATGAGATAATACCACCAACTGTACCCATTAAGTTAATTATCGCATTTGCTTTACTTCTTAACGGTTTAATAGTTACATCTGGCATTAATGAAACAGCAGGTGTTCTAAATGTTGACATTGCAACAAGTACTATTAATAAAACTACTAAGAAACCTATTAAGTAAACGATATTAGATTTAGTATAAACCCAAGCAATCTTACCACGAACTTGTGTAGCATTTTCTTTTGATGAGAAGAATTCACGAATACCTAAATCAAGTAAGATTTCTTTTTTACCATTTTGCTCACTTATACGCTCTGATAAGCGTTTTTCAAGTAAACTTAGTTCATGAGCATATGTTCTTTTGCCATCAACTATTTTTGTTCTTTCCTCGTGTGATAATGATAAAAGAGAATTAAATTCTTCTTTATCCTCTTGTGTTAATACTTTTTGAACTAAAGCTAAAAACTTTTCTTCTTCTAAATCTGTATCAGTTAATTTAAAATATTTTCTGATGTTTTTAGCTTCATTATCAAATAAACTAGCAAAAGCACTTTGTTTTTCATTTTTTAGATTAAAAAGCTTAATCGTTTCTTCTTCAGTAAAATTATAATCAAACCAGAAATCACCAGTGTGTTTTTTTAGTATTTCTTCTTTTCGTTCATCAGGTAAAATAGCATTTTCATTTATTTCCACTACTTCTGATACATTTTGATTCTTAACTAAACTTTTCATTTGCAAGTTATCAAAAATAGCAACTCCAAAGAAAAACACTGCCGCAATTACTGTCCCAATAATAATGTAAGGTTTTCTTTTTCCAATTTTAGTTTTAGTTTTGTCTGATAGTGCACCAAAAACTGGGAGCAGAATAAGCGCAAAAACATTATCTAAAGCCATAACAACACCAGACCAAGTTTGGTTGAGTCCAAAAGTGTTGATTAACATTTTCGCAATTATATTGTCATATACTTGCCAAAACATACAAATGATTAAAAAAGCCAAACCTACAAAAAAGATCTTTTTAGTGTTTAATTTCATTTGATTCGTTCCTTTCCTTAAATTTATTATTTAATAATAATATCTTCATCTAATAAATTAATAAATGCATTAGGATATTCACATATTGAATTAACATCTTTTATAAAACCTTTTATAGGTT
Organism: uncultured Coprobacillus sp.; assembly: GCA_964385755.1. GTDB lineage: Bacteria > Bacillota_I > Bacilli_A > ML615J-28 > CAG-698 > CAG-698. The sequence continues at coordinate 4,096 of CAYLPZ010000002.1, read as the reverse complement.
TACTAAAAAGCATAGAGTTTAAAACTGCTTCCTCAGTTGCTTCTACCACTGCTTTAAATGCTAAAGATATATAATTTTCATTAAATCTTTCTATTTTCTCAGTTACTTGGTTGTTATAGTGTGATACTTTATTTGCAGTTGAAAAACCTACAAATACATCTCCACTACCATTTCCAGCATAAGATCCAGTTCTTCCAATACCAATTTCACAGCGTTTAATTATTCGTTTTAATTGTCTATCACTTACAGGTAAGTCTGTAGCAACTACAACAACAATTGATCCTTTTTCTTCACAACATAAATCATTAATAGAAGTAAACTTATCTCCTATATAATGATTATTGAAAATTAATGCTTTGTGATCATCATCACCAAAGTTTGAATTTACTAAAACGCCAATAGTATATTCATTACCATCAATTAATAGTTTTCTTGATGATGAGCCAATTCCACCCTTTAACCCATGACAGATCATTCCACTACCAGCACCAACAGAACCTTGTTTAAAAGTGTTTGATAAGATATCATAACACTTTTCAACTTCAAAAGTACCTAAAACTCTATCACGTGATTTATTCAAATCACCATCATTACATTCAAGTACTACTTGATTAATTGTTCCAGTAGTTACTGCTATATCTTTATTAATGTCTAAAGCATGTGAAATCATAGCATCACAAATCTTCCCAGCATTTAAAGTTGTTGTTAAAGCAATATCAGTTTCAATAGTACCAAGTTCATCAATTTGAATAAAACCAGTAGATTTACCAAAACCATTAAAAACATAAGATGCTCCAACAACCTTTTCACGAAACATATTACCATCATGAGGAGATACAATAGTAACCCCAGTATGATGATTACATTCATCATGCAAAGTATAGTTTCCTACTCTAACACCAGGAACATCACAAATGGAATTTGAAACACCAGTATCTAAGAAACCAACCTTCATAAATCGTCTAATGGTAATACAATTATGTTTTAAAATATTATTAGCAAGCTTAAATGCATTAATTATTCTATCATCATCAAATATAAAGTCTTTCTCAAGATAATAAAGAATAGCAATTAATCTATTTGCAGAAGAAAACAAATAACTATCTTCTACTTCTTTTGTAAACAAATAAACACAATCAGTAATTTCATATCTTATTTTAGAAACAATAACATTGTTATCAATAATAAATAAATAGTCATTTTCTATTTTATATTTCATATTATATTCCTCTTATTACATTGATTATATCATAAAATCAATATAAAAAGAAAAAAAACAATAATATTTATAAAAAATTATGTTAAAATACAAAACAAATATGCTAAAACAACGAATAATTGAAATCATCAAAAATTAAATAATCATTAATAATTATTTATTAAAAAAATCCTCTTTAGAAATATAAAGAGGATTAATGTTAATTATGTCATATAAAGATTAATCGGTATTAAAATCTATTTTTTAGTTACTATCCATGCATCATTGTTATTAGTAACTTCATATGTATTTGTATCAACATATGAAGTAGGATCAACTGAAAAAGAGCCACCATTTATTTGCAATGAAGCATTATTTGAACCAATTGATATTTCTCCAACAAATGTACCATCATTGATAATAATGTCAGAGCTAGAACAATATAATCCATTAGATTCATCAGCTTTTAAAACAGCTTTACCTCCTCTAAAATAGCCACCTTCGACTATAATTGAACCGCCAGTATTATATACATATAAACAGTAATTATTTCCATCAGCTACTGTTTCTGCAGATATTTCTGAATTTCTTATTATAGTTTCTCCTCCATAATTTGTAGAAATACAATTACTATTATGGTCATAATACTCTGCTTGAGCAAATTTACTATTTTCAATTACTAACTTACCACCCATATTTTCAATACAACCGCCTTTTTTGGCAGTTACTATAATATTTTTGATCATCATTGTACCATAAAAGTTTTTAATCGCATTAAAATAAGCTGTTTCAGTAGAATTAATGGTAATATTACTAATTTCTACATAACCTTGTTCGTTATATATACACATAGTTTTGCTAGAAACGATTCCACCTATAACAAATGCTTTTGCATTTAATCGATTGTTAATAGCAACACCACTATTATTACCACTTCTTTCTCCGGTAAATGCTAGTTCTCCACCAGAAACATATAAAAAACCTTCATTCCAAACAGCAGCACCACCACCATTAGAATCAATAGATTCTATACGTCCACTATTTACATACATAGTTCCAAAGTTTTCAACTCCTCTTGCAGAAATTTTACCATTTCCAATTGAATCAATTAATGTAAAAACTCCCCTATTTGCAAAAGCATAGTAGTGTCTACCTGAATTTTGTTCAGCCCATTTCCATGTATTACCATTCAAATCTAAAATTACGTTATCTCCATTATTTATAGTTAATTGGCTTCTAGTTGATTCAATATCTTCTAACAATATATTTACACCATCTTTAATGGTTAAGTTAGAATTTGTTATTCCATTATAATTTTTAACACTCTCAGTAGGAATTTTAAAATTATCACCACCTAAAGCCATTTCGTTCTTCACATTTTCATTTGTTGCTGTAATTGTAATATTATTTTCATTTTTATTTACTACTTCCAGTTTAACTTTTGAAGCATCTGAAGCAGTTACAACAACTAATTGAACTTTAGATTCAGATTCAATTACTAAATTTCCTGCTAAAAGATTTATCTTATTAGTAGTTCCATATTCATGATACGAATGATTTGCCACTTCAATTATTTCAACAAGATTAACCTTATCATAATGTGCAATTTTATCAGTTGGTGCATTTATAATCAAATTTGTATTAATACTATTAGTACGAATAACTACATCTTGTGCTACAGTTTCATTACTTCTATTGTATTTAACAGATGTAATACCACTTGTTTCACCAGCATCAAAACCAACTGTTGTTTCAATTTCAGTTGATGTACCTGTATAATAAACTGAATATTTACCTAATAAATCTGCATCATCACCACTAATTTTCCAATAATCAACATCTTTCACATCATTATTTGTTAATGTAGTTTCAGGAATATATGATGGTTTAGTTGCATCTTTTTCTAAATAACAAAATACATCGTTTTTACTATCCCATAATATCTCATTATCTGTGTTAGATGCATTAATTCTATCAACTAAATAACCAGCTTCTTTTGCAGCTTGTAAAGCATCTGTCATAGTATTATGTGTATTACCACTAGCTTTATCTACTACTAAAGCAGTGTTCAAATTTCTTATTAATTGTGTATCTTTTGATGTTTGTGCTTTCTTAACTAAATTTGAAAATGTTGGAATTAATACAGCTGCTAAGATAGCTATTATTCCAATAACAATTACAAGTTCAACAATTGTAAAACCTTTTTTATTTATTTTTTTCATTATTATTTATTTTCCTTTCTTTATTTTTTTAATTTGAGAAAATAAATAAAATAATCAATTAAGCATTTTACATAAACCTATATACACTTTATTTAAAAATAATTTTTTATCTTCTTTTGTTTCTATTTCATATTTAATTCCCATATGATTGACAAAAACTATACTACTTCCTTTTTGATACTTAAAACTTATCAACTGAGTTTTAATTGAAATTGATACAGCAATTTGTATTGTTGTAATAACAGAAACAATTACCAGATATGAATAAATATAATCACTATTATTGAGTGCAGAATGAACATATTCATATATATAATTAGTTGAAATAGCTTTCGAAATACTTACTAAAATACTATTGTTTGAAATAAAAGAAAATATAAATAGTATCGTAAAAATAGTAATACCATATATTTTCCTAACTAAATTTGTATTTAGTTTATTTAAATATGTATAAATAACTATACTAGAAATAAGATATGTAAAAACAATTATAGTCATATAATTAACCCACTTGCTATATTAAAAGTAAGCCTTTATATACAAATTAAAGTTTATAAAAAAACATCAAATAATTGTTTTTTTTATCAAAAAATGATATAGTTTTAATAGAAATATAAATTTTTACTTTTAAAAACTCTATAATTTGCTTATTTATTGAAATTAATAAACAAACTAA
>CAYLPZ010000001.1:198204-295400 GCA_964385755.1 uncultured Coprobacillus sp. | reverse complement strand
ACTTATTAAGTATGTAATCGGCTTTTGTAGCATAACAACTGTAAAACTCAGGAAATTATTCAAAAAGATTATTTATAATGTACAAATAAAATAAAAATATATATTTTTTTATTAAAAAATATCATTGTAAACGCTTTTTTGTGATATAATAGAAGTGTAAAACAAATATGTTTTATAATTGGGATATAAGGAGGAATAAATTATGAGAGTTACAATTCGTACAAAAGGAAATGCATATGTTAGTCAGGAAATTAAGGAGTATATCACTTCTAAATTATCAAAGCTTGAACAATACTTTCGTAATTCTGATGATATTGAAGCACATGTTCTTTGTAAAGAATATGATGATTGCAAAGTAGTAGAAGTAACTATTCCAACAAAAAATATAATTTTAAGAGCTGAGGTTAAAGAAGAAACATATATGAATGCGGCTGATGCAGTTTCATCAAAACTTATAAGCCAGTTGCGTACTCATAAATCTAAAGCTTATGATTGCAAGAAAAAGCGCGAAGGAGTAGGAAGTTACTATGCTAGCAGTAATGATTTTGATTTGGAAGGATTACAAACTGAAATCATGGCTAAAAATTTGGTAAAAGATAAAAAAGTTGAATTAAAGCCAATGACAGTTGATGAAGCTATTTTACAAATGGAAATGCTTGATCATAAATTCTTTATCTTCTTAAATAGTGAGACAAATAAAGTATGTGTTGTATATTTAAGAAATGACCATAACTATGGTATCATTGAAGGCAATATTTAAAAACAAACTAGCAGAAATGCTAGTTTTTTACTGCCATTTTTTGTAATTGCAAATATTAGTTAAAAATGATATAATAAATAAAAGTATGTAGGTAGAAGCATGAAGAAATTATTTTTTTTATTTATTTTATTATTGTTAGTTTCTCCTTCTTTTGTAACTGCTAAAGAACAAACATTAATTAATGAAGATTTTGAAGTGAAAAGAGAAGCTAGAGCTGTTTGGGTTAGTCCATTAACAAGTGACATAAGCCGATTTTCCACAAAGGAAAAATATCAAAAAGAAGTAACAAAAATTCTTGATACAATGGAAGAGTATAATTTGAATATTTTAATTTTTCATATTAGAATAATGAATGATGCTTTATATGAATCTGTATATAGTAACTGGTCATCTTATTATAATACTAACCCTTCATGGGAAGCTCTTCCTTGGGTTATTGAAGAGTGTCATAAACGTGGAATTGAATTTCATGCTTGGATGAACCCATATCGTGTAACTACAAGTGTAAGTCAGTCAAAAGAAACAATTGCTAGTAAATTTCCTAAAAGTAATCCTGCAAGCAACCCAAATAATCTACTTAAAGGAAGTAGTACTGTTATTCTAAATCCTGGAATTCCTGAGGTACAGAATTTCCTTGTTAATGTTGTTATGGAAGTTGTTAGAAAATATAATATTGATGCCATTCATTTTGATGATTATTTTTATATTGAAGGGATGGAATCTGACTTAGATACTTATAGTAAATATGGAGTAGGACAAGGAATTAAACAATTTAGAAGAGATAGTATTGATAAATTAATTAAATCTTTAGATACAGAGATTGAACGCTATAATCAAGAAAACAATACATGTATTGAACTTGGAATAAGCCCTACCGCCGCATGGCAAAATGGAAGTGGAAAAGTTGAATATGATGAAAATGGATTTGCGATATCTGATGGATCACTTGGCATAACTCAAGGTCATTATGATGATTATTTATATTGTGATACTTTAAAATGGGTAAATGAAGGTTGGATTGATTATATTATTCCGCAGTGCTACCCAGGAACAAGTGAAGGAAATAATTTATTCTATAGTACTGTAGAGTGGTGGGATAAAGTTGTAAAAAACTCAAGAACTAAACTATATATTGGAATTGGTCTATATCGTGCAAGTACTACTGGCGACTGGAAAGATAATGATGAATTAAATAGACAATTTACATATATGGCAAATTACCAAAATGTTGAAGGTTTTTCAATCTTTAAATATAGTAATTTAACAAGTTCAAATCAATCAATGAAGAATAACTTACAAAATGCAAAAAGTTACTTTAGTGAAAAAGTCTTAGCACCAGTTATTGATATTGAGTGTAATGAAGAAAAGATAGAAAATAATTTCTATATAATAAATGATGGTAGTAAACATACAATTGGTGTAAGACAAAATAATTATAAATATTATGTTATTTTTAGAAATACAAATGGTGAAAGCAAGTTCATCGCAAAAACAAGTTTAGACGAAGAATTTGTTGACTATTTTGATGGTGATGTAAAATACTATGTTATGCCAGTTTTAAATAATAACAAGCTAGGAAGTTATGAGGAACTTACAAGCTCTGATGATTACTTTAAGGTAACTTATCAATTGTTTGATGAAAGCATTATTACATGGTATTTTAAAAATGAAGAAGACATTGTTTTCCCAAGTGTTAAAGAATATGAAGGCTATAATTTCTTAGGTTTTGTAAAAGAAGATGAAAACTATAAATATGTTGCAAATTATGAGATAAAGAAATGTAAAGTAACATATTTAGTAAATGATGAAGTATATAAAGAAGAATATATTAATTATGGTGATGAACTTAAACTAATAGACTTTGATACTACTGGTGGAAAATTTAGTGGTTGGAAGGGAAAAGTAAATAATGTTTATGAAGATATTATAATCACCGCAACTTTTATTAAGAATAAATATACTGTACAAATATTTAATGGAGAGCAGTTAATTGACAAACTTTTAGTGGAGTATGGTACTATTTTAAAACTTGACTATGAAGTAGAAGCTAAGGAAGGATATGTTTTTGTGGGCTTTTCTACTTTTGGAGAAATCGTTGAAAAGATAGAAATAACTAAAGCAATAAATTTATATGCGGCATTTGAAAAAATAACATTTACTGTTGAATATGATTTAGATGGTGGAAAGGTAGAAGGAGTTTTAAAAACAAAACTTGACTATAATGAGAATATAAAATTACCTATACCAACTAAAGAGGGATATACATTTTTATATTATATTAACGTAAGTACAAATGAGAAAGTTGAAGAAGTATGTAACCAAAACATTTCTGTAAAAGCGGTATATAGTAAACTTTCATTTGTTGTTACTATAAACAATGATGGAAATATCACTACCGTTATGTTAGATTATAACGAAGAATATGTTTTAGAAGAATTATTCAAAGAAGGTTATGAGTTTATTGGTTATTATGATGGTAATAGAAAAATTGAAAAAGTTATTAATGAAAATGTTACACTTGAGACGAAATATGTCAAGTTATATGTTCTTACACTTGATTTAAATGGTGGTATGCTTGAACTTTCAACGTTACAAGAGGAGAATTTCTTTAAAGATGGTAAAGATATAATATTACCAAATTGTAGTAAAGAAGGTTATGAGTTTATTGGCTGGTTTGATGGTGACATAAAAGTAACTAACATTGGTAATCAAGATACTCATTTAGTTGCTAGATTTACAGAAGTAAAGAAAGCAGGATGTAATAATCTTTCATCAATATATTTACTAGTATCTTTACTAGGAATTTTGTTAATAAGAAAAAGGAGAAGTATATAAATGAATAAAAGAAAAACTTATTTAAAAATAATAAGAATAGCACTTATTTTATTACTATTTTTAAGCATTACTTTGGTAGCTGCTTCGGAACATCAACTTGTGTTATCAGATGGCACAAAAGTATATTATAAAAATAGTAGCGTAGAGGTAATGATCCCTGATGAATATGAGATGCAGGATCAATATCTTCGTGGTGCATGGGTTACTCCACTAGCAGGATCAATACCTGCATATTCAACAACTAGCAAATATAAACAAGACATATTAAAAATGTTTGAAATATTAGATTACTATGAAATAAATGCATTAATATTTCATGTTCGTATTATGAATGATGCATTATATCCAAGCAAATTAAACCCACAATCATCATATATGAAAACAAGTGAAGATTTACTTTCATGGGTTATCGAAGAGTGCCATAATCGTGGAATTGAATTTCATGCTTGGCTAAACCCATATCGAGTTAATTCTAGTGGAGTTACAGATTTAAGTGTAGTGACAGCAAGATATGCTAAATACCCACAAAATCCTGCAAGCGATGCTGCAAATCTTCTTAAAAATGATGCTGGTGGTGTTATATTAAATCCTGGTTTAGAAAATGTTCGTGACTTTATTATTGATACATGCATGGAAATAGTTGAAAACTATGATGTAGATGCAATCCATTTTGATGATTATTTTTATATTTCTAATGTTGACGATAATGATTTATATGAAGCAAACAATCCTCTTCGTTTATCAAAGAGTGATTGGCGTCGTGAACAAGTAAATGCTTTTATTCAAAAATTAAGTAAAACAATGAGAGAATATAACGCTGAAAATAATCGTTATGTTCAACTTGGCATTTCCCCAACTGGTATTTATAAAAATGGTAATGGAGAAGTTACATATGATGAAAATGGTAATGCCATCACAAATGGATCAGCTACTGGTGGACAAGAACACTATGAGTCTTATTTATTTAGTGATACAGTAAAATGGATTAATAATGAATGGATTGACTATATTACTCCACAAAGTTACTGGGGATTTTCACATCCAATTGCTGGGTATGCTGATGTAATGAGTTGGTGGAATAAAGTTGTTGCGAAGAAGAAAGTAAATTTATATTCTGGCATGGGTATTTATATGTCAGAAACACCTGGAAAGAATTATTCTTGGGGATTTGACCCTGATGAAGCACCAAATCAAATATTATATGCACAAACATTAGAAAACTGCTTAGGAACTGTATTTTATAGTTATAATTATTTAAGAAATACATATAATGGTAACGTTAATACATTATATGGTAAAGGATTAACAACTATTAAACAAGAAATGTTTACAAATTCTGCTATTATTCCAGAAATTAAATCTATGACTTGCACACCTGGAAAAATTGATCGAATTAACGCAATAGTTTCTGATGATAAGACAGAATTAAGTTTTAATAAAGTAGAGAATACAAAATTTTATGTTGTTTATCGCTCTGCTGGTAACCTTACTTATGAACCAGAAGAAGTATATGATATCTTTGGCTCAAAAGATGACGTAGTTACTTTTGTTGATGAGAATACAAATGGTAAGAAATATAATTATGGTATTCGTCCTCTTTCAATGAGTAATACACTTGGTGAAGCAACTGAATTTATCAATATTTCATTTAATGTTAAGTTCTATGATAATCAAGGAAATGTTATTTCTACTCAAAAAGTAGTTTATGGCCAAGAAGCAATAGCTCCAAATTATAACTTTGGAAATGAATTTGTTGGTTGGAATAAAGATTTTAGTTGTGTAACTTCTGATATGGATATATATCCAAGATATAAAGACAGTGATTTCTATGTAACATTCTATGATGGTGATAATAACGTATTAGCAGTTAAAACTTGTAAATATAATCAGACTGTTGAGGCACCTTTGTGTACTAAAGCTGGATTTGTGTTTGACAAATGGGATAAAGATTTTAGTGTTGTTACAAGTGATTTAGAGGTGTATCCAATCTTTAAAGAAAAGATTTGTAAAATAACATTTGTTGATGATAATGGTAATGTTATCTTAGAGTATGAACTGAAATATGGAAAGAAAGGTTACTTTCCAGAAAACCAAGTAAAAGATGGATACATATTTGTTGGATGGAGTGAAACACTAGATCCTGTTATAGATGATGTAACAGTTAGACCGGTGTTTGAACGCGAAATGTTGACAGTTACGATATATAGTAGTATTGATAATGAAATAATAGAAGTACTACAGGTTGCGAAATATGATAATGTAGATTTACCTGAAGCAAAGCAAATTGAAGGTTATCGTTTCTTAGGCTACAGTGGAAATATTGAAAATATTATATTCAATACAAAAGTCTATGCTAATTATGAAGAGATTTATTTTGATTTATATTTTGTTGATATTAATGGAAAAATAGTTGAATCATATACATATTTTTATGGTGAAGAAGAATATGTACCAGCCCCTATTGAAGTTGAAGGTTATACATTCATTAAATGGGATATAGATTATAAAAACTTAGATGTAAATGTTATTGAACATACAATTAAGCCTATTTACGAAGCTAACCAAATCACTATTACATATCTTGGTATAAATGACGAAGTGTTATTTATTGATACATTTAATAAAGGTGAGGAAGTAGTGATTAGAGATAAAGCACCTGATGTTGAAGGATATCTCTTCATCTCATGGGATAAAGAGTATGATGGTTCATTTACACCACAAACATTTAAAGCTGTGTATGAACAATTAAAAGCAAAAGTAACTTTTGTAGATAATGATAATAATGTTATCTTAGAAATATCAAAAGATGAATTTGAAAATTATCCAGATGCTCCTTTAATTGAAGGTTATAATTTTGTTAAATGGGATAGTGAAGTTAATGATTCATATGAAGATCAAGTAATAAAACCAATCTATGAAAGGGCAAAGTTTACTGTAACTTATAAATATGGTGATGAAATTATTGCAACAGAAGAAGTATTTTATGGTGAAGATGCTAAACTAGAATGTGAAATCCCAGTAATTGATGGCTACACATTTAGTAGATTTTCTAGTGATGGAAAGAATATTACTAGTGATACAGTAATAAACTTAGTGTATAGTGTAAATACTAGCTGTAAAGGGTTTAGTTTAATTAACCTATTATTATCTTCTGCATTTGCATTAGTTTTATTGTTCTTTAGGAAAAAACATTAATATATTAGTAGATATTAAATAATAGTAAATATTATTTAATATCTACTTTTTAACATTTACGAAAAGAGTGTATATATTCAAATGAATAATTATTTGATTTTATAGGCAAAATATGATAAAATAACTAGATGTGAGAGGATGTGTTTTATATGTTTAAAGGGTTATTTGATCCAGGATATAAAGAACTTAAGAGAGTTGAAAAAATAGCTGATAAAGTATGTGCTTTAGCAGAAGATTATAAAAAATTAACTGATGAACAGTTAAAAGAAAATACAAATATTTTTAGAGAAAGATTAAAAAAAGGTGAAACTTTAGATAATATTTTGCCAGAAGCTTTCGCAACAGTACGTGAAGCATCTACCAGAGTGCTCCACATGACACCATTTAGAGTACAAATTATGGGTGCTGCTGCTCTTCACGGAGGAAATATTGCGGAGATGAAGACTGGTGAAGGTAAAACATTAACTTCTACAATGGTAGCATATTTAAATGCATTACCACAAGAGGGTGTTCATATTGTTACAGTAAATGAGTATCTAGCAAGTCGTGATGCTACTGAAATGGGTGAATTGTTTAAGTGGCTTGGTTTGACTGTTGGATTAAACTTAAGAGAACTCACACCAGATCAAAAACGTGAAGCTTATGCTGCTGATATTACATATACAACAAACTCAGAGCTTGGATTTGATTATTTACGTGATCATATGGTTATTTATAAAGAACAAATTGTCCAAAGACCACTTAATTTCGCAATAGTCGATGAGGTTGACTCAATCTTAGTTGATGAGGCTCGTACACCTTTAATCATTAGTGGTGGTGAAAAAAATACTGGAAATTTATATCAACAAGCAGATCTATTCGTTAAGAGTTTGAAAAATGATGATGAAGAAAAGGACTATGAGGTAAATGAAAAAGAACGTATTGTAACAATAACTGAAAGAGGTATTGAAAAAGCAGAACGTTTCTTTAGAATTGAAAACTTATATGATGTAGCATATGTTAACTTACTTCATCATATTCATAATGCTTTAAAAGCAAATTATGGTATGAAACGTGATGTTGAATATGTTGTTCAAGATGGAAAAGTTATAATTGTTGATCCATTTACTGGACGTTTGATGCATGGTCGTCAATACTCTGATGGATTACATCAAGCAATTGAAGCCAAAGAACATGTTGAGATTAAGAAAGAAACGAGAACAATCGCAACAATTACATATCAAAACTTCTTTAGAATGTATAAGAAACTTGCGGGAATGACAGGTACTGCTAAGACTGAAGAAGAAGAGTTTAGAAATATTTATAATATGTATGTTGTAGAAATACCTACAAACTTACCTGTTATTCGTATAGATGATCCAGATTTATTATTCATTTCTACAAAAGCTAAATTTGAACATTTAGCTAATGATGTTGCGGAGCGTCATAAAAAAGGACAACCAGTATTAATTGGTACTGTAGCAGTAGAAACAAGTGAATACATTTCTAATTTATTAACTAAACGTCATATACCTCATAACGTGTTAAATGCTAAACAACACGAAAAAGAAGCAGATATTATCGTTAACGCTGGTCAAAAAGGGGCAGTTACAATTGCAACTAACATGGCTGGTCGTGGTACTGACATTAAACTTGGTGAAGGCGTTAAAGAACTAGGTGGTCTTGCAGTTATTGGTTCTGAAAGACATGAATCACGTCGTATTGATAATCAGTTAAGAGGTCGTTCAGGTCGTCAAGGTGACCCAGGGTATACTAGATTTTATCTTTCTAGTGAAGATGATTTATTACGTAGATTTGGTAGTGACCGTTTTAAAGGAATGCTTTCATATCTTGTTGTTGATAAAGATGAAAAAGGCAGAGAGAATCCTTTAGAGTCTAAAATGTTCTCTAAGTTTGTAGAAAGTGCTCAAAAGAAAGTTGAAGGAAGCAACTATGATAGCCGTAAAACAGTTCTTGAGTACGATGAAGTTTTACGTAAACAAAGAGAGATAATTTATGGCCAAAGACATCGTGTATTATTCGAAGATGACATCACAGAAATAATTTATAAGATGATGTATAATACTTGTGAACGTTTGGCATATGGTGCTTTAGATCATAATGGTAAACGTGGTGAAATTGATGCTAAGAAGTTAGCAAAAGATGTTGAAGGATATTTTCCTCTTGAAACATTTGATGAAAAGAGCTTTAGTGGTAAAAATAGTGAAGAAGTATTAGATATTTTATTTAACAAATGCAAAGAACTTCTTGAAGAAAAAAATGAAGACTACCCACAAATATATAAAGAGTTCTTAAAAGTAATTCTTTTACGTGTTATTGATACATACTGGATGAATCATATTGATGATATGAGTGAATTACGTCAAGCGGTTCGTTTACAAGCTTATGCACAAGTAAACCCACTTCGTGAATATCAAGATGTAGGATTCCAAAAATTTGATACAATGATTAATAACATTGAACAAGATACAACAAAATATCTTAATAGAGCAAGAATACAAGATAATACACAACGACAAGAAGTTATTAAACCAACGGGAACAAATGCTGGTGAGGAAACCAAAAAACGTCAAGCAATATCAAAGAAAGTTGGAAGAAACGATCCATGCCCATGTGGAAGTGGAAAAAAATATAAGAACTGTTGTGGAAAATAATAAAAAACTGTTACCAGTTTACTAATAAACTAAATTCTAGTTTATATGTGAACTGGTTTTTTATTGATAAATTGCCTAAAATAATGTATAATATAGTAGTCGTCTAGAGGAGGAAAATAAATGGAAAGCTATGAAATAATAAAGAATTATGAATTATTTTCAAAAAGAATTAATGATTTAAAAACTTCTTTAGACATTGATAAGAAGGAAGAAGAAGTTAAAGAACTAGAAAAAAGAATAAATGATGCATCTTTTTATAATGATATAAATAACAGCCAAATAGTTCTAAAAAAATACAAAAGTGAGAAAAATATAATTGACACGTATTATTCACTTTTAAAAGTAGTTAATGAACTAAAAGATTATTATGAAATGCAGAAAAATGAAGAATTCTCTAAAGAAGAATTAGAAGGAGAAATACAAAAAAACATAGATTATTTAAAAACAAATCTTAAAATATTTGAAAAACAAATGTTATTAAGTGGAGAATATGATGATAATGATGCATTGATAGAACTTCATCCTGGTGCAGGAGGTACTGAGTCTTTAGATTGGGCTCTTATGCTTTTTAGAATGTATAAAAGATATGCGGAAGCACATGATTTTGCTTTTGAAGTTTTAGATTATATTGATGGTGATGGTATTGGTATTAAAAGTGTTACTTTTACAGTTAAAGGACCAAATGCCTATGGTCTTCTAAAAAGTGAACAAGGAGTTCATAGATTAGTTAGAATTTCACCATTTGATTCTGGTGCAAGACGACATACTACATTTTGTGGTTGCACTGTTATTCCAGTTATTGATAATTCTATAAACATTGATATAAAGCAAGATGATTTACGAGTTGATGTATTTAGATCAACTGGAAATGGTGGACAATTTATGAATACAACAGATAGTGCAGTACGAATAACACATTTGAAAACTGGTGTTGTAGTAGTTTGTCAATCACAACGTAGTCAGTTACATAATCGTGAAGAAGCAATGCGTATCTTGAAGGCAAAATTATATCAATTAGAATTAGAAAAAAACGAAAAACAAATACGTGACATAAATAAAGAACAATCTGTTAATGGATTTAGTGGTCAAATTAGATCGTATATTTTACATCCTTATTCACTAGTAAAAGATCATCGTTCTGGTTATGAAAGCAATGAACCTTTAAAAGTACTTGATGGAGAACTAGATGAAGTAATTGATTCATATTTGTATTATTTAAAGAAGAAAGGTGCACAAAATGAGTAAATTAAAGCAAATCTTTACAAAAAAACGTATCAAAGAAACATTAAATATCGCATTAGGGGTATTAATTTCTGCTTTTGCTTATACTTTCTTTTTAAAACCTAATGATTTGGTTATCGGTGGTGTTTCTGGTGTTGGTGTAATGGTAAAAAGCGATACAATTCCTTGGTTTGACTCTGCAATTATGCTTGCCATTAATAGTATACTTTTAATTATATCCCTAATTTTTATAGGAAAAGAGTTTTTCATGAAAACAATTTTTGGATCTCTACTTTTCCCTCTTTGTACTTTTTTACTTGATTATGTTTATAAATTTATTGACATCGATTTTTCAACTTTAGATATGATGCTCGTAATAATCTTTTCATCAATTATTATGGGGTATGGTCTAGCAATAGCAATGAAAAACGGTGGTTCAACAGGTGGTACTGATGTTTTACAACAACTATTCTTTGAAAAGTTTCATATACCATACTCATTAACTATGTATGTTGTTGATGGTTCTGTAATTTTGCTTGGTTTCTTTGTTTTAAATCAACATATTGATTTATTATTCTATGAAATAATTTTTGCGGTTATATGTGGAATGATTATGGATGTAATAATCTTTAGTGGATTTAATAAACGTTCTGTTCATATCATTTCTGATAAAGCTGATGAAATAAAAGACGTATTATTAAAAGATTTCGAACGTGGAGTTACAAGTATTAAAGTTGTTGGTGAATATTCAAAAAATGAAAGAAAAATGCTTATTTGTATTTTATCAAGTAGAGAATATAATAAATTAAGAGAAATAATTGAGAAGATTGATCCATTAGCATTCTATTATTGTGTGCGTGCTAATGAAGTTCGAGGAGAAGGTTTTTCACGTGACTAAAAGACTTAAAACAACTGATAAAAATAATAAAGAACAAGAACTAAAAGTTCAAAAAATCAAGAAGTTGAAAAAAGTTGGAATGTATGAAGTTTTAATAGATAGTGAAAAATTGGTTGTAAGTGACGAAATAATAGTAAAATATTCGCTTATTAATGATCGTATCCTTTCATATGATGAATATCAAGAAATACGCAAAGATATTACAAATGAGAATATTTTGCGAAAGGTATATAATTATATTTCATTTCAAAATCGTAGTATGTGGGAAGTTGAGAATTACTTAAGAGAACAAAACTGTGAAAACGAGTTAATAAATAAAATAATAATTAAACTAATTGAAAAAGAGTTTATAGATGATGATAGGTATTCGCTTCTACTTCTAGAGAGTGCAAAAAGGAATTTAAAGGGTCCAGCATACTATGAGATGAAGATCAAAGAAAAACATATTTATATAATATATGAATATACTAAAGAAGACGAAGAGAAGGTTATTGATGAAAAAATAGCAAAGATTTATAATCTTAACTCAACTAAACCAGTTATCAAACAAAAACAATTATTATATCAAAAATTAATTCGTGATGGTTTTACTAGTTCTTTAGTAAATAAAAAAATTAATTGTGTAGAATTTATTGATAATTCAAATGAGAAAATATCTGATGATGTTAGAAAAGCATATAATCGTTATAACAACAAAGGAAATAACTGGAAAAACAAAATGATTTCATCACTTTTGAATAAAGGTTATAATTATAATGACATTATTAAATCATTTAACGAAATAAAAGAATCATAGTATTACTTTTTATGCCATATACTTTACTAGGTGATAAATATGGCAGTTAATAATAAGCGTAAAATAAAGAAAAACAATCAAGAGCGTCGATTAATTAGTGATAAAGATTTAGAAAGAAATATAAGACTTGAGATTGCGAAAGAACAATGCATAAAAGATAGAAATAATAAAGAAGATAAATAGGAGAAAATGATGAAGAACAAAATCACGATTTTCGGTTCCTCAAATATAGATTATTTAGGAACGTGCAATCAAAAGATAATTTATAAAGATTCAAATGTTGGTCTTATTAAAGTATCTTTTGGTGGTGTAGGCCGAAATATCGTAGAAAACTTACTGAGAATGGGTGATGAGGTAACCTTCTTCACCGCAATTGGCGAAGATGAATTAGGTTTAAAAATGCAAAATGAACTTATTAGGCTTGGTTGTAATATTATTAAACCTAAAACTGATATGCCAAGTGCATCTTATTTAGCAATATCTGATGAAAGTGGTGATATGGCCTTAGCTTTATGTGATGCAAGAATAAATGTTGCAATTACAAAGGAGTTAATTGATTATTATCATGAATTAATTAATGAATCTGATTTTATTGTAATAGATACAAATCTCGAAAAAGAAGTTATTGAATACATTATTGATAGCTTTGATAAAAAAATAATTGTTGATGGAATAAGTACAACAAAAGTACTTAAGATTGTTAATCGTTTAAGTAAGTTATATGTGCTTAAAGTAAATGAACTAGAGTATGAAGTCATAAAAGAGTATTTAAAAACTAATAAACCTAAATATCTTGTTAAAAGTTGTGGAAAAGATGATATATGCTTAATTTATAATAACAAAGAAAAATATATTAGTGTACCTAAAATAGAAGACATCGTTTCCACAACAGGAGCAGGTGATGCACTAATTTCTGGAATAATACATGGACTGGCAAAAAACTTAGATATTGAAGGTTCTATTAATGAGGGAATAAAAATAGCAGCTAAAACATTGTTATCTTTTGATAGTGTTTGTAAAGATAGTGACATTGATTAAGTGTATGCTTAATCTTTTTTTTATGAAAATATAATAAAATTGATTGACAAAATTTGTTAATTGAAAATAATAATTATCTATCAATTTTATGTTATTTATGCTATAATAAACATAATAAGAAAGATTAGGCGGAGGTATTTAATGAAACAAATTAAGCACGTAAGAAAAGCAAACATTAGCTGCTCTTTTTTCTCAAAAATAATGATAGTTTTTTTATTTTTCATTTTTATTAATTTTTCTGTTAGTCATGTTCTTGCAAATGAAGCTACGATCCCTTCCACAACAGGAGGAGTTGTCACTCATCGAGGAACGAAAGATCCTGTTTATATTAATAGTGAATATGATTTAACAGATACTGAGTTTCGTGCATGTTGGGTATCTCCACTTGTTGGAGACATATCAGCATATGAAGCTGAAGCTACGTATAAGAAAGAAATATTAGATATACTTACAAATATGGAAAAATATCATCTAAATGTAATGGTTTTTCATATTAGAATAATGAATGATGCGTTGTATGAATCAAATTATAATAATTGGTCAATTTATTATAATACTGATCCAAATTGGGAGGCACTTCCATGGATTATCGAAGAATGTCATAAGAGAGGAATTGAATTTCATGCGTGGATGAATCCTTATCGTGTACAAAATGGAACACATGATTTAGAAAATTTAGCTAAAAACTACCCTGCAAGCAATGTTGCAAGCAATCCAAACAATATGTTACAAGGGACAAATAGTGTAATATTAAATCCGGGTATTCCAGAAGTAAAGACATGGCTTGTTAAGGTATGTATGGAAGTGGTTAATAAGTATGATGTAGATGCCATTCACTTTGATGATTATTTCTATGATGCAGGCGTTGATGATTCAAATACAAGAAAGTTATATAATATTGATAATTTATCTTTGGGCGATTTTAGACGTAAACAAGTTGATGATTTTATAGAGAATCTTTCAAAATCAATTAGACAATACAATAACGAAACTGGAAAGAGAGTTCAGCTTGGTATATCTCCTTCTGGCGTTTATAGAAGTGGTGATGGTAAAGTGACTTATGATAGTAATGGAAATGCCATTACTAATGGCTCAAATACTGGAACAACGTTTATTCATTATGATAATTATTTATATTCTGATACATTAAAATGGATAAATGAAGAATGGATTGATTATATTATGCCACAGTGTTACTGGGCAATTGAACATTCTCTTTGCCCTTTTGCGGACTTATTAAGTTGGTGGAACGCAGTTGTAAAATATAAAAAAGTAAGAGTTTACGCCGGAATAGGATTATATCAACAAGATTCATCAAATGCATCAAGTTGGTATACTAGTAAACTAGAAGCATATTATCAAATGATGATTTGTAACACTTTAGAACGTGTTGATGGACTTTGTTTCTTTGCTTACAAAAACTATCGAAATGCGGTGAATAATCCAAGTAGAATAGAAGGCATTCCTGAAGTTTGGACAGTAGAACGAATTTTACCTGAAATACTATATGGTGATAAAATAGATCCAGGACAAATAACAAATCTACAAATTACTTCCAATGAAGCTGGCTATAAACTATCATTTGATAAAAATGATTTAGCTAAATTCTATGTAATTTATCGTAGTGAAGGAGAACTTACATACTCACCAAATGAAGTAGTTGATGTCATCGGTAATCTTGAAGGCAAGAATGGTAACATTGAATTTACTGATATCATTGAAAAAGGTAATTACAACTATGCAGTATGTGCACAATCAAATTCACTTACACTAGGAAGTAAATCAACTATTTCCACAACAAATGCCACTAGTGGTGATAAGTCATATTTAGGAAACTTAAATGTTGTTTATTCAAATGATTTATCTCCTGGTAGAAATGTGATGATTTCATTTGAAAAACTAACATATCCACTTGGTGGAACAGTTTCATCAAAACTTACTTATAGTTTTGATGACAAAAATGAGACTATTATAACTTCTTTCACAACAAATAATGGATTTAATTATGTAAATATTCTAGTTCCAAATGATGCTAAAGAATTTAAGGTAAGAATTGAATCAGAAAATAAAGTTGCTAGAAGTGTTTTTGAAGATGTAAAAATTGTAAAAGAAGGACTTGATACCATTACTTCATTTACAATCATTGGTGATTATTATACAAATGAAGTGGTAACTTTTGTTTGGAATAAGTATTTAGGAGAAGGTTATGAATATATAATCTATGGATCTAGTGATGGTTTTAATTATCAAGAAATAAAACGCACATCAAGTGAAATAGATATACTTAATTATCGTATTAAAGGCAAATTATTAACTTCTGTTGGTAAACAGTATTATAAAGTCGTAGCATCAAAAGATGGGTTATTTGGTTATTCTGAAATAATCGAAATAGATGTTAAAGATGATTTAGGAGGACTAAAGAACTTCTTAATTGGTGGAAAAGAAGTGCAAGACACTTATTACGGTGAAGAATATGATAAGTTTACCCTTACATGGGATAAGAAGATAAGCGGTAGTGAAGTATCTATTGAAACTGTATATTATTCAGTTGATTTGAAAAATTGGTTTAAGATAAATCTATATAGTGATGTTACATCTAGTGTTGCTAATAACAAGGTTAAATATGAGATAGAATTATCTGATAGTTATTCTAAAGTATATTTTAAAGTCTCATCTACTTTAGACGATCAAAAATTTGAAACAGATCCAATAGAGGTATATGTTAAACGTTACT
This sequence comes from uncultured Coprobacillus sp., assembly GCA_964385755.1. Lineage (GTDB taxonomy): Bacteria > Bacillota_I > Bacilli_A > ML615J-28 > CAG-698 > CAG-698. The sequence continues at coordinate 279,269 of CAYLPZ010000001.1, read as the reverse complement.
TTGTGTTTTATGATGAAGTATCTGGATTTATTGCTAACGAACAAGATACTTTTGTTTATGAAATGGATATATTTAAATAATTGGAGAATAATTAATGAATAATAAGTATTATATTTTGATAAAGCGAGTAATATTTTTGATGTTAATCATTTTACTTTTGTCCTTAACAATAAAAGTAAATGCGAAAACAGAAACTCTTAAAGTATTAGGGGATGAAATCAAATATGCTGATGGAACTAGTGTATATATCAATACTGAATATATGGTGAAAGACACTGAATTTAGAGCTGTATGGGTCAGTCCATTAACAAATGATATTACTGGTTTTTCAAGTGAATCACAATACAAAAGACAAATTATTGAAGTATTAGAAAATATGGAAATATATAATCTTAATGTTATGCTCTTTCATGTTAGAATTATGAATGATGCCTTATATGAATCAAAATATAATTCGTGGTCAAGATATTATCATACTAATCCTTCATGGGATGCCCTTCCTTGGATTATCGAAGAATGTCATAAGCGTGGAATTGAGTTTCATGCGTGGATGAACCCTTACCGAGTAACTACAGACGTTTCTAAGAGTTTGGAAGATATTGCAAAAGACTATAAAAGTGCTAATGCAGCACATAATCCGGGTAACTTATTGAAAGGTACTAAATGTGTTATACTTGACCCTGCAGTTCCTGATGTTAGATCATTTCTAGTTTCAACTTGTATGGAACTTGTAGAAAATTATGATGTAGATGCAATTCACTTTGATGATTACTTTTACACAGCGGGAATAGATGATTCAAAATCATATTCATTATATAATAGCAAGGGGCTTTCTAGAGCAGATTTTAGACGAGATCAAATAGATATGTTTATAGAATCACTAGCTAATTCACTTGATATGTATAATAAACAAAATAATAGAAGAGTTCAGCTTGGAATATCACCAACTGGTGTGTATAGAAATGGTAGTGGTGTAGTAACTTATGAAAATGGTGAACCTGTATCTAATGGCTCAGCAACACGTGGCTATGCCCACTATGACTCTCCATTATATGCTGATACAATTAAATGGATTAAAAATGAATGGATAGACTATATTCTTCCACAATCATATCATGCAATAACTAACTCAGCAGCACCATACTGTGATTTAGTATCATGGTGGAATAAAATGTTAAAAGGAAGTAATGTAAATCTATATGCTTCTATAGGTTTATATATGAGTAGTGGTACTGGAAATGCTTCATGGTCAACTAATAATATGGAAGCATACCAACAAGCTTTATTTTGTAACACTTTAGAAAATGTAAAAGGTAATTCTATTTATAATTATATTGCCTATGTTGGCAATAAAGGAAGTTCTTCAGCTTTATCTCCATTAAAATCTGCTTGGAGTTTACCAAAGATTTTACCTGAAATCAAAACATCTAATCCAATAAATATTAGTAAGGTTAATAATTTAGTACTTTCAAAAACAGCAAAAGGTATATCCGTTTCTTTCGATAAACTTGATGATGCTAAATTTTATGTGATTTATCGCAGCAAAACTCCTATTACATTTAGTGCTGATGAAGTATTGGATGTTGTTGGTAATATTACTGATGGAAATAAAATAGAATATGTTGATATTACACAATTAGACGAAGGATATTATTATGGCGTTAGAGCTCAATCTTATTCTCTCACACTTGGTGATGGTGTGTCAGTTCAAGCTAAAAATTTAGAAGAAAGTGAGATTATTTCTCTAGGTGAAATAACAAACTTTGATACAACTGATAATTTAATGCCTGGTGAAAAGATTACAGTATTTTGGGAAGATTTATTCTATCCATTAGGAGAAGAAATCAAATATACATTATCTTACACATTTGATGATGTAGAGTATACTAATATCACTGATTATTATTTATCAAAAAATAAAAATAACGTTGATATTACAATACCTATAAATGCTGAAAAGATTAAAATTATATTAAAGGCTGAAAATGACGTTGGATTATCAACTGCATCTTTAGAAAAAGAAATTAATAAAAGTATTGATAAACTAGTTGGATTTGGTTATTATGGTGAACCATATAGTGAAAAAGACTTACTAATTTATTGGCTTGGTATTAAAAGAAGTAATGTGATTTATGAAATACAAGTATCTTCTGATGGATATACATGGAATACACTAAAAGAAGTAAACACAACAAAGGAGATATATCGTGAATATATAAAACCACTTGTTGGTACAAACCTTTATCGTATTAAAGCCAGAATTAATGAATCAATAACATTTTCACAGACAATTATAATTAATGCAAGCTCGTATCTAGCTGATATTAAAAATGTAAAAATTGATGGTGAAAGTTTGAAAGATTACTATTTAATTAAAGAAGAAAATAGTTTTGAACTTACTTGGACTTCATATAGTACTGAATCAATTTGCTCTGTGATGGTTTCAAATGATTTGAAAAACTGGTATATGTTAAAAGTATATTCACAAGATTCTAGTGTAACAAAAAATGGGACAAAATATAAAGCAAATATTGTTTGTAGTTATATGTATGGGTCTTTCTATGTAAAAATACTAGAAAATTATAATAATAAAAAAACAGAATCAGAATTAATAAAGGTATATGTTCAAAAAGAATATGTCTTTTATGATGAGATTTCTTATTATTTAGATAATGAAAAAAATGTTTTTCTAAATCAAATGAATATTTTCATGAATGATTAAATAAAAATGATAAATAATACGATAGACAATGGTTTATCGTATTTATTTATCGAGAAAGGAGATAAGCTATATGGAATATATATGTATTGACTTAAAGTGCTTTTATGCATCATGTGAATGTGTTGAACGCGGGCTTGATCCTTTCAAAACCAATTTAGTTGTTGCTGATAAGGAAAGAGGAAATGGGGCAATTTGTTTAGCTGTTTCTCCGAAACTTAAAAGTTTAGGTGTTAAAAATCGTTGTAGACTTTTTGAAATCCCTAAAAATCTTAATTACATTATCGCTAAACCAAGAATGAAAAAGTATATCGACATATCTAGTGATATATATGCGATATATTTAAAGTACTTTTCAAAGGATGATATTCATGTTTATTCAATTGATGAAGTGTTTATTGATGTAACTAATTACTTAAAACTTTATAAAAAAACTCCAATTGAAGTTGCAAAAATGGTGTGCAAAGAAATATATGATAGAACACATATTACCGCAACAGCAGGTGGAGGACCTAATATGTTTCTTGCAAAAATTGGTATGGATATTGTAGCTAAGCATACCAAAGAAAATTGTTATTATTTAACACTTGAAGAATTCAAAGAGAAATTATGGGATCACAAACCATTAACCGACTTTTGGCAAATTGGTAAAGGAATCGAAAATAGACTTAAAAAACTTAAACTTGATACACTAAGAAAAATTGCAAATTGCAATGATGAAGTCTTATACAAGGAATTTGGTGTAAATGCACAGTTTATTATATGGCATGCAAATGGTATTGATCCAACAACGATTAAAGAGATTAAGACTTATATGCCTAAACAAAAATCAATTTCTTCTGGCCAAGTTCTTGAGCGTGATTATAGTTATGATGAGTCTATTTTAGTACTTAAAGAAATGGTTGAATCATTGTCACTTGAGTTAGTGCGAATTCATATGGTAACAAATTTAGTAGCAGTATCGTGCGGATATACTAATGATTTAATGGTACCACATGTGCAAGTGAGTAGAAAACTTAATATTAATACCTCATCATATTCTGTATTATGTAGTGCTATTCTTGAAATGTATGGGGAAAAAGTCAATAAGCAATATAAGGTTAGAAGATTAAATATTTCTTTTGGGAACTTAAAAGAAGATACGTTTGAAAGTTTTGATTTATTCACTGATAGTAGTAAACTAATTAAAGAAAAGAATTTGCAAAAAGCTATTATTGATATTAAGGAGCAATACGGAAAATCTTCTTTAATTAGAGGGATGAACTTAGAGGAAGGAGCAACACAGCTCAAACGAAATAAATTGATTGGAGGTCATAATGGCGAATAAACCTACTGGAAATCAATATATGCCTTTTGCTGCACTTAAAGGGTTTGACGAAAAACTTCGTGAGAAAGAAAAAATAAAAGAACATAGAAAAATATTATCTGAAGAACAAAACGAAGAAATTAATAATGTTTTACTTTCACTTAAACGAAATATGGAAGTAGAAGTATGTTATTATTATGGTAATAGATATATTACTATAAAAGGAATATATGAAAAAATAGATTTAATTGAAAAGAAAATTACGATTTCTAATTGTAAAATTCCTTTAAACGATATTTATTACATAAAAAAGAATTTTGATTAATTATTCTTTTTCTTCTTTCTATATTATATATTATTTTTGTTTTGCTAATAACTACAGTTTATAAAAGTTAATTTTTAGATAAAAAATGTTTGTTATTACATATTGTTTTCTGTTACAAAAAAAGTGTATTATGCTAGTGTGTTGTAGCGGAAGGAGAGGTATGAATAAAAATTTAGCAAAACATTTAAAGAAAGGATTTACAATTGTTGAACTTGTAATTGTAATTGCGGTAATTGGAATTTTAACAGCTGTTTTAGTTCCAACTTTCTCAGGATTAATTAAAAGAGCAGAAAGAACTGTAGCAGTTGAAGAAGCAAATAGTTATGTAGTAGCATATCAGTCTTGGCTTATTGAAAAGGAACAACTAGGATACGAAGGTATATATGTGCAATCAACTGATACTAATTATGATCCAAGTAAGACTTATTATGAAATTAAGAATGGTGAGTATTGCGTAGTAATGACATTTTATGAATCTTCAGCAAGAGATGGTGAATATTATGTGCTTACTGGAAAGACGTTTGTAGATTACTGCGATGAACAGTTTGGTTTAGAAAATTGTGCTAATGTATCATTAACAGGTGGTGTTAATAATTCTACTGGATTTAAATACATAAGTAACGATAATAAATATAATGTAACTTATCAAAGATCAACTGGGAAATTAACAGTAACTGAACGTTAATATATATTAATTTGAACTGCAATTTTTTGCGGTTCTTTTTTGTTTTTAACGACTTTTTGCTTAGCTTTATTCCTTGTATTTTTTAGTTATTTAGTGTAAAATATATACACTAATAGAAGTAAGGAAGTGAGAAAGATGGATGACAAATTTGTTATTGCAAGATTTGATGAAAATGATGAAGATGAAATAGTAACAGAATCGAAGAACGCAAAGAAAAAAGATGTCCATTCTCAAAATGATAAATCTAAAGAAGATGTTGATCGATATTCAGAAGAACGTATTCCTTCTTACTTACGAAAAGAAGATGTGGGAGGGATTACAAGTAGTAATATTGATGCCTTAAAAGGAGTCAAGAAAGACCCGGAAGAGGAAAAAGAGAATAATAGACGTATTTTTGGAAATAACTATAATTTAATTTATGATAATTATTATAAAAAAGAAAAATCATCTTCAAATAATAATGAGTCTTTAGAAGATGAGTATTATGAAGAAATTGTAGTTGATGAAGATAGTGGTATGGATAATGACTATTATGGCAACTATGAGGAAACTAAAAATATTGATGAGTCCTATAATTATGTAAATACTGATGATGAAGAAAATTTCTTTTCTGCTAAAAAAGAAGAGGATCAAACTAGTAAAGCAAAACTTAAATCATTTCATGACAAACTAGTAGAACAAGAAAATGTAGAGAAGAATGATTTTTGTGATAGTTCTCCTAAAGCATTAAATAATAATGTTGAAGAGAAAAAAGTATATGATGTTCCAAAACAATACACTAAAAAAGAACATACATACAAAAAGTTTGAATATCCACCTCTTAGTCTACTTAATCGTAGTGAAAAAAATAGCACAAAGGCTGATGAGAACATTAATAGAAAAATTAGTATCATTAATAAAGTATTAAATGATTTTAATGTACCAGGCTCAGTTTCAGGATTTGTGAAAGGACCTGCTTTAACATTATATGAAGTTAAGCTAGAACCAGGTGTAAATGTAAAAAGAGTTACTGGTATTGCTCAAAACTTAGAAATGGAGTTATGTAGCGGTGATATATTCATTAGGTCTCCTCTTCCTGGTAAAGCTGCAATAGGCATTGAAGTACCAAACAAAGAACAGGACCTAGTTTTATTTGGTGATTTATTAGCAAATGAAATTGAAGAAGCAAAGAGGAAGGGATTACCACGTAATCAAAATGAACCATTAAATACTATCGTTGGATTAACTATTGATGGAAATTTATATACTGAAAATATTTATAATATGCCCCATGGTTTGATAGCTGGTGCAACTGGTAGCGGTAAAACTGCTTGTGTTGATAGTTTAATTTGTAGTTTAATTTTTAAAAATTCACCTGATGATGTTAGATTAGTTCTTGTTGACCCTAAAGGTAATGAGTTTGCATTCTTTGAAGATGTTCCACATCTTGCTTGCCCAGTTATTTATGATAAAGTACTCGCTCCAGCTGCTTTAAAGTGGTGTGCAGATGAGATGGATAGAAGATATGAATTTCTAAAAATTTATCGTAAACGTGTTGTAAAAGATTATAATGAATACGCTAAAATGAATGGTTTAAAAACAATACCATATATTGTTATAATCATAGATGAGTTTGCTGAAATAATTTCTCAAAGTACAGTTCTATTTGAAGATTCTGTTAAGCGATTAACTGCTAAAGCACGTGGAGCTGGTATCCACTTAATAGTAGCTACACAGCGTCCTTCCGCAGATATTGTTAAGGGTTCTATCAAGGCCAATATCACACACCGAATTGCTTTGAAAGTTAAAACTAATGTTGACTCAACAACAATTCTTGACCATGGTGGTGCAGAAAAACTTTTAGGTAAAGGTGATATGATAGTTTCTACAGACAAATCAGAACTACGTATTCAAGGAAGTTATATTTCTGATAAAGAATTAGAAAGAATATATGATTATTTTGCTGAAAAAGATTATCCTCATAATTATCTATTTACACATGAGGATATTGTTAATGATATCGAAACAAAAGAACAAGAAGAAAATAGTAATGAAAGTGATCCATACGTTGAAGAAATTGCTCGTTTTGTATTTCGTCAAAGAAAAGCTTCCGCAAACCAAATTCAAAAGACGTTTAACATAGGATACAATCGTGCGGATAAAATTATAAATATTCTAGCGAATATAGGTATTATTTCTAAAGAAAATATTCCAGGACGTGCAAGAAATGTGATTATTGAAGATATTGACGAATTAGAAGAAATACTTAAAAATAGTATTTTAAAGGTTGAATAACTATGAATGAAACTAATGAAAATGTATCTTTTGAAGAAAGTTATCAAAAAAAAGACATTCATAAGATGTTAATAAAATCATTAATTGTATTCTTTGCGGTGATTTTGTTAACAATTCTCTTTATCATTAAGCCACAAATGGTAAATACAATTACGAGAGTATATTATATAATATCAATAATTAGTGTGTTGGTAATGGGATCTTTAGTTTGTTTTGTTTTCAAATATCTTTCTACTAAAAAACATCTAAAAGTTGTAAAAGTCTATGATGGTATTAGCGATTTTTTTGCCATTTTTGCTTTGGCTTGTGTAATCATTCAATCATTCTTCGTCTTTGGTTTTTCTAGACATGAAGTAGTTGGAAATTCAATGGCACCAACTTTAGTTAATGGTCAAAAAATAATTCGCAAAAGTACAACTAAATTTGAAAATGGTATGGTTATTGTCGCTAATTATAGTGATAAAATCAACATCCCATATGAAAGACCATCTAATATTACAGATGGTGAGTTAGTAGTAAAAAGAATTATTGGAAAAGGTGGAGATGTTTTTACATATGAAGAAAAAGAAGTAAATGGTGTCAAAGTAATTTACTTAGCTATAAATGATGAACTAATTAGTTATGGTGTTGAAGCAAAGGAAAAACTAGAATGCTATTTAAAACATGGTGTTAGATATGATGAGGAAACTAATACATATGTAATTATGGATGGATACTATTTCTTAATGGGAGATAATAGACAGGTTAGTGCAGATAGCAGAATATTAGGCTTATTTACTGAAGAACAGTTGTTTGGACAAGTAATATATTATTATGATTCCTTTTGGGATTGGAAAAAGATATCTTAGATATTTGCCATACGTTTTATTAATGTATGGCTTTTATTACGAAATATTGTTAATAGATTATTGATTTTTAAATATTTTTTTATTAAAATAAAATTAATGTGTTAATATTAGAAATAAATTATTATTATATTGGTTAAAGTATATAAATAGTTGATTACTAATTTACCAAAACGAAAAGTTTAAACTAAAGTATATAGACATAATATAATATACAAACCATTTTGATTAATAGAGTTTAACTTTCCAATACAATAAAAATATGATGAATACATTTATGACCAATTTTTAGGGTAGGTAAAATATGAATAATAAAAATCTAAAAACAGATGATAAAAATTTAATAAACATTCAATGGTTTCCAGGCCATATGGCAAAAGCGAGAAGAGAAATCGAAGAAAAACTTCGTGTTGTTGATATTGCTTTCGTACTTGTTGATGCAAGAATACCTTATTCTTCAATTAATCCGATGGCGATGGAAATACTTAAGAATAAACCAATATTAATGATTCTTACTAAATCAGATATGGCTGATAGTGTACAAACAAGAAAATGGGAAAATTATTTTCAAAAAGAAGGTAAAAAAAGCTTAGCTATTGATTCTATTTCTGGACTAAATGTTAAAAAAATTGAACTTTTAACAAAAGATATTTTAGCAGAAAAAATTGAAAAAGATCGTAAACGAGGCTTAAAAGAACGTCCTGTACGCGCAATGATTGTTGGTATTCCTAATGTTGGTAAGTCTACGCTTATAAATCGTTTAGTAGGCAGAAAAGTTGCAAACGTTGGAAATATGCCGGGAGTGACTAAAGCACAACAGTGGATTAGAATTAATAAAAATATTGAACTTTTAGATACACCAGGCGTTTTATGGCCTAAATTTGAAGATAAGACCATTGGTATCAATCTTGCATTAACTGGTGCAATTAAAGATGAAATATTACCAAAGGATGAATTAACGCTATATTTGCTTGATTTCATGCGCGCTAATTATAAAGAAATGTTTGAATGCCGATATAACATCGAAATGTCTGAAGATAATATAAAGGTAATTGAAGATGTCTTAGTACGACGTGGAAATAAATATGATGAATACGAAAAAGGTTATGAAATAATATTAAATGATTTTAAAAATGCGAGAATTGGAAAGGTAACATTAGATAGATTATGATAAAAGATATTTATTCATATGAAGAAGAAGCTTATAAACAGGGTTATAAATATATTTGTGGGTGTGATGAAGCAGGTCGTGGACCAATGGCAGGACCTTTGGTTGCTAGTGGCGTTATTTTGCCTGTTGGATATAAACTTGATTATTTAGATGATTCAAAAAAGTTAAGTGAGAAAAGAAGAGAAGAACTATTTGAAATTATAAAAAGAGATGCTTTATATTATGAAATTGAAGTGATTTCCGTAGAAGATGTTGACAAACTAAACGTTTATGAAGCAAGTAAATTAGCGATGACAAGATGTGTAAATAGAATGAAAAAAACTGATTATGTTTTAACAGATTGTATGCCACTAGATATAAATTTACCTGTTTTAAGTTTAGTAAAAGGTGATGCAAAGAGTGCATCAATTGCGGCTGCAAGTATTCTTGCGAAAGTGACAAGAGATCATATTATGAAGGAACTTGATAAAGTTTACCCACAATATGAGTTTGCGAAACATAAAGGCTATGTTACTAAAAGGCATCTTGAACTTTTAGAAAAGTATGGCCCATGTATTATGCATCGTAAAAGCTTTGCACCAGTTGCGAAGGTAATTAATAATTTAAATTCAAATAATTAAAAGAAGGAAAAGCAAATGAATAAAAAATATAGTTTAAAAAGATACACACTTATATTTTTGCTATTATTGATTATTGTTCCTCTTTTTTCATGTGGTGATGATAGTGAATATGTCCCACCAGTTCCTGGAGAAAATTTTGTTGCGGTAGATGGAGAGCATACAATAGTAGATGAAGATGTTTCTAGCTATATCGTAATTAAAAATAAACCAAGCAAACATGGATTATTAACATCAATTACAATGCATATGATTTTCGCAAAAGGCGAAAGAACAAACAGACTTTACAATTATTATCAATTTGATTATTATAATCAAAATGAAATGATAGGTTTTGATTTTCATATTTTCGATTCAATTGATGGTCAAATGCGAAACTATGGACAAAACTTTATGCCTTATTATCATTTAAAGGAAAAAATAGAATGTTTTAATTATCGTATTGATTATTCATTTTCAATGTACAATAAAGAAACACTTAAAAAAGAATATTTTGAAAAAACAATTAACATTTATGAAAAAGTTATTGATTTTGGTTCTAAGGAGGACTATGAAAATAATATAAATGACTATGAGATAGAAGTAGTTGATAATACAAATGTAAAAGAAGATTTCTATCGTTATCAAATAAATCTAACAAGAAAAGAAGAAGGCGTTGGTCATATCGATATGCAAGTTTTTGTTGAATTAGGAGATGGATCGATTATCCCATATTTAGGTCTTTATCATTACTCAATGGAATATAAGACATATAATAGTATTTCAGACGAAACTTTATTAAAGAATTATAAAATTCTTAAGTTTTATTTTAAAATAATAGAATATAATAATGATGGATCAATTAATAATTATACATATAAAATCTAACTAAAGGAGAAATAAAAGTGAGATTAAATTTTAATGATTTTGAAAAACAAGAAGTAAAAGGTTTACGTGGCGGAGAAGGCGTTGTTTATTTACAAAAAATGCCAACGTTAGTTCATATGAAAATGTATGCGAAAATAACAATTCCCAAGGGATCAAGTATTGGAATTCACACACACACTGAAGATGAAGAAGTTATTTATGTTCTTAAAAATAAAGGAAAACTTATAATTGATGGAGTTGAAAAAGATATTTCTGAAGGTTTTGTTTCACTTTGTAAAAAGGGTCGCAATCACTCAATAAAAAATGTTTACGATGAAGACTTAGAGTTACTTGCAGTTGTAACTGAATAAAAATTTAACAATTTACTATTGCATAGTTATGTTTATAATGTTATAATTTTATTTGGCTGTTTGATAAATTTTTAAGCAATAAATTATTGATATAAAATTACACTTATTATACAGAAAGGATCATAATAATATTTATTATGAAAATTAGTAAGTATGGGAAATAAACTTGTAATTGTAGAAAGTCCTGCAAAATCAAAAACCATAGAGAAATATCTTGGTAGCGATTATGTTGTTACGTCTAGTAAAGGTCATATTCGAGATTTAACTACAAGAGGCTATGGTGGTTTTGGTGTGGATATTGAAAATAATTTTACACCTATGTATAAATTACTCAATGATAAACTTCCAGTTATTCGTGAACTAAAACAATTAGTTAAGAAAAGTGATTATGTATATCTTGCAACCGATCCAGACCGTGAAGGTGAAGCGATTAGTTGGCATTTAGCACAGGTATTGGGACTTGACAAAAAGCCTTATGAAAGAATTGTTTTTAACGAAGTAACTAAGAGTGCAGTACTTAATAGCATTCAAAATGGTAGAGGTATAGATATTGATCTTGTTCATTCACAGGAATCACGAAGAATTTATGATCGTATTATCGGTTTTAGTTTATCTAAACTTTTACAACGAAAGATAGGATCTAAATCTGCTGGGCGTGTACAAAGTGTGGTTCTTAAGATTATTTGTGATCGTGAAAAAGAAATAAATCAGTTTCAAAAAGAAGAATATTGGGAAATTTATTTAGATTTTACAAAGAAAAATAAAAAAGTTTCAGCAATTTTAGTAAGTTTTAATGATAATAAGATTAAACTTAAAAATAAAGAAGAAGCTGATGCTGTATTATCCTCACTTTCTAGTGATTTTATTGTGAAAGAAATAATTAAAAAAGATCGTTATAGAAACCCTAAACCTCCTTTTACAACTTCATCACTTTTACAAGAAGCGTATTCAAAACTTGGTTTTAACGCTAAAAAAACAATGATGGTTGCACAATCATTATATGAAGGTGTTGAACTAGAAAAAGAACGCGTTGGTTTAATTACATATATGCGTACCGATTCAGTTAGGTTATCTGATGAGTTCATTAATAATGCGAAAAAGTTAATTGAAAAAGAGTATGGTCAAAATTACTTTAAAGGTTATAGTGATACAAAATCTAAAGATAAAAATGTTCAAGACGCTCATGAGGCTATTAGACCATCAAAACTTGAATATAAACCTAATGATATCAAGAAATATTTATCAAATGATGAATATAAACTTTATAATTTGATTTATTATAAGGCACTTGCGGCAGTAATGACTCCTGCATTAATTGAAGATCAAAAAATTAGAGTAGATAACAATGGATATATATTTGAGGCAAATGGTGAGCGTGTTAAGTTTGATGGTTATCTTGCAATTTACGAAGATTTAGATGATAGTACAAAAACACTTCCTGAAATGATTGAAGGAGAAAAAGTTACTAAAGCTAATGTAACTCCTGAGCAAAAATTCACTTCTCCGCCTCAACGATACTCTGAAGGACGTATTATTAATAAGATGAAAGAACTAGGTATTGGTAGACCATCTACATATGCGCAAACTGTTGAAACATTAAAACAACGTTTATATGTGAAAATTCAAAATAAAACTTTGGTTCCAACTGAACAAGGAATTTTAACGAGTGAAAAACTTAATGATTTCTTTAGCCCAATTATTAATGTTAAATACACAGCAAATATGGAAGAAGGACTAGATTTGATTGCGGAAGGAAAGAAGAACTGGCAAAATCAAATTAAACTATTTTATGAAGATTATATGCCACTAGTAAAAGAAGCAGATGAAAAAATGGAAAAGATTTATCCAGTTCTTCTTGATGAATTATGTCCTGAGTGTGGGAAACCACTAGTCAAACGTAATGGTAGATTTGGTGAATTTGTTGCTTGTTCAGGCTATCCAAATTGTCATTTTATAAAGAAAAAGGAACCAGAACAAACAATAGATTTAAATATTATTTGTCCAAATTGCAAAATAGGTCACATTGTAGAACGAATAAGTAAAAAGGGAAGAAGCAAAGGGCAAAAGTTCTTTGCATGTAATAGATATCCTGAATGTAAACAAACTTATTCAAGTATAGATGATATAGAAAAAATAGATAATAATGATGCAAAAGTTGATATAGAAATTGATGAAGTAAAAGATTAATCATAATATTTTAATTAATTCATATAAAAGGAGAAGAAAAGTTTATGAAAAAATTACTTTTAGTACTTGTAGCATTCTTTATGATGTTTACATTTGTTGGCTGTGGGGATCAAGGCTTCAATTTTGATGCTAGATTTGAACAATTCTTTGAGGGCGTAAACGTTAATGAAGTATCAGAAGATTTAATTCTTCCAACTAAGTCTGGAAATCTATATATTGAATGGTCTTCATCTAATCCTAGTGTTCTATCAAATGATGGAAAAGTATCTAACACAAGTGGTAGTGATGTTGAGGTAACTTTAACTGCAAAAATGACATATGGTGATGTTGAAGTTACAAAGGAAATTAAACTTATTGTTAAAGGAACAAGTTATAAGACAATTGCGGATGCATATAAAGCAACTGTTGGTGATGTTTTAGAAATTCCTGGTGTTGTAGCTGCAAAGAATGCTCAAAGTTTCTTATTAAAAGATAGTACTGGTTACATTTTAGTATTTAAAGGCACAAGCTGGACACAAGATGTTGAAGTAGGCGATAAAGTATTAGTTAATGGCGATATTGATGAATATAATGGTGTAAAACAATTTAGTAGAGATACAACTTATACTAAGATTGGAACAGATGTTGCTGCTCTAGGAGAAGCAAGAGAGTTAACTGGTGCTGAACTTGACGCATATGTTGCTAATGGTTTTACATGTGAATATATTAAAATTACAGGTGTATTAACAATTAGCAGTGGTAAATATTATAACGTTGCTGTTACAGGTGCTTCTACTGTTGGTTCTATTAGTTATCCTATTTCTACGATGGAAATTTCAAACTATGAAAACCATGTTGTTGAAGTTTACGGATATGCTACTGGTACAGCTAGTGGTAATAAATATTTAAATATTATGTACACAGAAATTAAAGATTTAGGTGAACAACAAGTTGAGCCTCCAACTGAAGGAACAATTGCACAAGTTAAAACACTAGAAGTTGGAAGCCAAGCTCAAGCAACTGGTGTAGTTGTTGCAACTAATGCACAAGGATTTGTACTTTCTGATGCAACTGGATCTATTTTAGTATTCTGTGGAACTTCTTTCGCAAAAGATTTAGCTATTGGTGATAAAGTTACTGCAACTGGAGCTATTGAAGTTTATGGTAATTCTGTACAAGTAAAATCTTCTTCATATGAAGTTGTTGGTAAAGAAACAGTTACTTACCCACAAGTAAAAGAATTATCTATTAGTGAACTTAATGCTTATAGTAGCACAGAAAAAGTTGAAGTAATCTATGCAAAAATCACTGGTGTTTTATCTATTTCAAATAGTAAATATTATAACGTTACAATCAGTGGTGCTCAAGTAACTGGTAGTATTTCATATCCTGTTGATACTGATGCATTAGCATTACTTGATGGTAAAACAATAGAAGTTGTTGGTTATATTACAAATGTAACAGGTAGTGGAAAATATGTTAATATTATGGCAACAAGCGTAAAAGAAACATCTGGTGAAGATTAACCAAACCCAGAACCAACTGAAGGAACAATTGCACAAGTGAAAGCATTAGAAGCTGGAAGTGTGGCTCAAACAAAAGGAACTGTTGTTGTTGTAAATTCTCAAAGCTTCTTAATTAAAGATGCAACTGGTACGATTTTAGTTTACCAAGGTTCAAACTGGACAGCAGATGTTAAAGTTGGTGATGTTGTGACTGTTGATGGTACAACTGCTCTATATGGTGGGGCAATGCAATTTGCAGCTGGTACAGCTTATACTGTAACAGGAACTGAAACAGTAGATCATGGAACTCCTGTAGAATTAACTACTCAAGAATACGATGCTTACGCAAATATGGAAAATGTGGAATCATTGTTTATTAAGATGACTGGCGTATTAACAGTTTCAAGTGGTAAATATTTCAATGTTGCATTAGAAGGTGCAACAATTACTGGTAGTATTTCTTATCCAGTAGATAAAGAAGCATTAACTGCTTTAGATGGTACAATCATTGAAGTTATTGGTTATATCACAAATGTAACTGGTAGTGGAAAATATTTAAATGTTATGGCTGTTTCTGTTAATGGTGATGGTATTATGCCTGAACCAAAACCAGAACCAGAACCTAATCCTACTGAACCTGGAACAATTGTTGCTTCACTTATTGGCACAAATAGTGGTTGGGAAAGTGGATATTCTGAAAGAGTAGTAGAATCTAATGGATTAACAGTTAATTTTTCACGTGTATCTTCACAAACAACAACAATTACTGATTGTCCAGTAATTGCCGCAAGTTCTTCTTACCCAGAAGTTTATGCAATAGTATCTGGATTTGGTGGAACACTTAAGAGTGCTACATTTGAGCTTCTTCAATGGAATACAAAGACTTTAGATGCTATTTACATTGAATACACATTAGATGGCTCTACATGGGTTAAATGTAGTAGTGAAATTCAAACTCCTGAAACACTTAAAACAACTGAATTACCTGAAGGTGTTTTAAAGGTACGTTTAGTAGTTAAAAGTAGTAACTCAAAAAATACTCAGGTTGCTTTAAAATCAGTTACTATTGTATCTGAATAATAGATTAAAATCATAGGGAAACCTATGATTTTTTTTGTTTTTAGCGATTTTATTTACTTGTAAATACTTAAATTTTTGCTTGTATAAAAGGTTAAAAAGTGGTATAATATGTAAGGATATTTTTAAGAAATAAGGAGTAAAATTATGGCTAATAATAACTATATAAATGATGAATTATTAAAACAAATATCAGAAAAGCTTAATGTCAAAGTTTCACAAATACAAGCAGTTCTTAAATTAATTGAAGATGGTGGAACTGTTCCTTTTATTGCTCGTTATCGTAAAGAGGTAACTGGTGGATTAGATGAAGATCAAATTCGTGCTATTTATCAGGAATGGGATTATGGACAAAAGCTTGCTGAAAGAAAAGAAGATATAATTCGTTTAATTGAAGAAAAAGGTAAGCTTACTGATGAAATCAGACAACAAATTATAGTATCTAATAAATTAACTGAACTAGAAGACATTTATCGTCCATTTAAAGAAAAGAAAAAAACGAGAGCAACTGAAGCAAAGAGAAAAGGTCTTGAAGGTCTTGCTAGTTATTTATTATCATTCCCTACTGAAGGAAATGTCGAAGAAGAAGCAAGTAAATATGTAACTAAAGAAATTACTCCAGAAATTGAAAAAGATGGCTTAGTAGTTAAAAATACAAAAGAAGCTTTACAAGGAGCAGAAGATATAATTGCGGAAATCATTAGTGATGAACCTAGATATCGTCGCTGGATTCGTCGTTTATTCCAAATTTCTTCACAACTTCAATCACAATTGAAAGATATTACTTTAGATGAAAAACATACATATGAAATGTATTATGATTATAAAGAACCACTAAATGAGATTAAATCACATCGTATTTTAGCGATCAATCGTGGTGAATCTGAAAAAGTTTTACGTGTTGGAATCGTTGAGGATGTTGAACGTGTTTATAGATTTCTACGTAAACAGGTTATTACAAATCCAGAATCTATTACAGTAAAATATGTTGAAGAAGCAATAGAAGACAGTTATAAACGTTTAATTAAACCATCAATTGAACGAGATATTCGTGCAGAGTTAAAAGAAAGTGCTGAAGATCATGCAATTTCAATTTTCTCACTTAATTTAAAGAATTACTTACTAACTCCTCCAATGAAGGGAAAAGTTGTGTTAGGTGTTGACCCTGCTTATCGTACTGGATGTAAACTTGCAGTTGTTGATGCAACTGGAAAAGTACTTGATAAAGGTGTAATTTTTCCTAACCAAAAGAACAAAGAAGAAGTTGTTAGTGATGCTAGAACAGCTCAATCATTCGATATCGTTCGCGCATTTATTGATAAATATAATGTAGAAGTAATTGCTATTGGTAATGGTACTGCTAGTCGTGAAACTGAAAGTTTTATTGCTGATTGTATTAAACAAATCAAAAAAGATGTTCACTATATCATTGTAAATGAAGCAGGTGCATCAATTTATTCTGCTAGTAAAATAGCTCAAGAAGAGTTCCCAGATTATCATGTAGAAGAACGTTCTGCAGTTTCTATCGCTCGTAGATTACAAGATCCACTTGCTGAACTTGTAAAAATTGACCCTAAATCAATTGGCGTTGGTCAATATCAATATGATGTATCACAATCTAAATTAAGTGATTCTCTTGACTTTGTTGTATCTACTGCTGTTAATAGTGTTGGTGTAAATATTAATAGTGCATCAGTTCCACTTCTAACAAGAGTATCTGGCTTAAACGCTAAAACTGCAAAACTAATTGTTAACCATCGTAATGAAAATGGTCCATTTAAATCTCGTGCTGATATTAAAGTAAAAGGTTTAGGTGAAAAAACATTAGAACAAGCAATTGGTTTCTTACGTATACCTAATGGTGAAGAAAAACTAGATATGACTAGTATCCACCCAGAAAGTTATAAGGTTGCTGAAGATATTTTAACAAAACTTGGATTTACAAAAGATGATATTGGCTCTAAAGAACTACAAACAACTATTTCTAAATTAAATCGTAAAGAATTTATTAAGAATTTCGAAGTTGGTGAATATACATTTAATGATATTTTAGATGCATTTGTTGCACCTTTACGTGACCCACGTGATAAATTTGATAAACCAATTCTTCGTAGTGATGTATTACATTTAGAAGACTTACAACCTGGAATGGAACTTCAAGGAACTGTTCGTAATGTTGTTGACTTTGGTGCATTCGTTGATTGTGGTGTAAAAGAAGATGGTTTAGTGCATACATCACGTATGAGCAAGAAATATATAAAACATCCATCTGATGTTGTTTCTGTTGGTGATATTATAAAAGTATGGGTTGTTAATGTTGATTTAAAACGTGGACGTGTTGAATTATCAATGTTAAATCCTCGTGATGCAAAATAAATAATAATTGAGTTCTGATTTTCAGAACTCTTTTTTTATTACAAATAATATATGCTTTTTAAGTAATACATAAGATTGTATATTAATATTTCTACATTAATTATTATCATAAAAATGAAAGCGATTTTTTCTAAAAAAAATGTTAATAAATGAAGAAAAAGTGATATAATTATCGTATTAATAAAGGGGTGAAGGAAAGTGAATAAATATACAAAAGAAGATATTATTAAAATTTGTAAAGAAGAGAATGTTAAGTACATTAAATTACAGTTCACAGACATGCTTGGTACTATTAAGAGTGTAGAAATTCCAGCAAGACGTTTAGAAGATGCAATGAACGGAAAGGTAATGTTTGATGGTTCTAGTATTGAAGGATTTGTTCGTATTAAAGAAGCAGATATGTACTTACAGCCTGACCTTTCTACTTTCCTAGTGTTGTCTTTAGAATCTAGTGAATATGGCAAAGTTGCTAGATTTATTTGTGATGTATACATGCCAAATGGTGAACCATTTTTAGGTGATCCACGTACAAATCTAAAAAGAATATTAAAACAAATGGAAGATATGGGATTTAATTCTTTTAATGTAGGAGTTGAGCCGGAATTTTATCTTTTTAAGTGTGATGAAAATGGTAAACCAATTTTAGAGTTTAATGATTCAGGCAGTTATTTTGATTTAGCGCCGCTTGATGGCAGTGAAAATTGTCGTCATGATATTGTTTTAGAACTTGAGAAGATGGGTTATCCTGTTGAAGTAAGTCATCATGAAGTAGGTCCTGGTCAAAATGAAATAAACTTTTGTTACTCTGATGCTTTAGAGACTTGTGATAGAGTACAAACATATAAACAAGTTGTAAAACAAATTGCTAGAAAATATAACTTATATGCTACTTTTATGCCTAAACCAGTTGCTTTTAAAGCTGGTAATGGTATGCATGTTAATTGTTCATTGACTGACAAAAATGGTAAGAATATTTTCTTTGATGAAAATGATCCAATGAAATTATCGTTAACATGTCGTAAGTGGATAAGTGGTATACTTACTCATGCTCGTGAGATTGCGGGGGTGACAAACCCAACAGTGAACTCATATAAACGTTTAGTGCCTGGTTATGAAGCACCATGTTATATTTGTTGGAGTGATGCAAACAGAAGCTCAATGATTCGTATACCATGTGCTCGAGGCAATGCAACACGTACTGAGGTTCGTAATGTTGATCCATCTGCAAACCCATACCTTGCTTTCGCTGCAATTCTCTCTGCTGGACTAAAAGGTATAAAGGATGATTACCCATTAATTGACCCTGTTTATGATAATATTTTTGAATATACTCGAGAAGAACGTGAAAAGAATGGTATTAAAAATATGCCTGAGAATTTAAAGGATGCTATCAAAGAATTAAAACAAAGTAAATTAATGCGTGAAACACTTGGTGAGCATATCTATCAAAAGTATATTAAGGCTAAAGAACTTGAATGGGATGAATATCGTATGCTTGTTAGTGATTGGGAAATAGAAAGATATTTATAGGGTAATACTATGGCAAAATATATTTTTGTTACTGGAGGAGTAGTATCTAGCCTTGGAAAAGGTATTGTCGCATCATGTATAGGAAGATTACTAAAAAATCGTGGTCTAAAGGTTTTTATGCAAAAGTTTGACCCATATATTAATGTTGATCCTGGAACAATGAGTCCATATCAACATGGTGAAGTGTTTGTAACTGATGATGGAGCAGAAACAGACTTAGATTTAGGACACTATGAAAGATTTATTGATGAGAATCTTTCAAAAGAATCAAACATAACTTCTGGAAGAATTTATAAATCTGTTATTGAAAAAGAAAGACGTGGAGATTATCTTGGAAGTACTGTCCAAATAATTCCACATATCACAAATGAGATTAAAGATAAAATTGCTTCTGCCGCAAAAGTTTCAAATGCGGATGTTATAATAACAGAAATCGGTGGTACTGTTGGTGATATCGAATCAGAAAGTTTTTTAGAAGCTATTAGACAGTGGCGTAGAGATGTAGGAAATGAAAATACATTTTTTATTCATACTACTTTAGTACCTTACCTAAGAGCCGCAAGTGAACTAAAAACAAAACCAACACAACATAGCGTTAAGGAATTACGTTCAATTGGTATTTCACCTGATATGATTGTTTTACGTACAGAAGTAAGTTTAACTGATTCAATGAAAGAAAAAATTGCTCTTTTCTGTGATGTACCAAAAGAGGCAATCGTTGAATCAAAAGATCAGAAAATCATTTATGAAGTAGCAAATTCACTACACAAACAAAAGGTTGACGATTACATTTGTAAATATTTTGGCTTGCAGACAAAAAGTTGTGATATGAATGAATGGAATCAAATGATTGATAGAATAAAGAATCTAAATGGTGAAGTAAAAATTGCTTTAGTTGGTAAATATGTACAACTACATGATGCATATTTATCAGTTGCGGAGGCATTAAAACATGCAGGTTATAAATCCTTAAAGAGAATAGATATTGACTGGATATTAAGCGAAGATCTTACAGAAGAAAACTATAAAGATGTACTTAAAAATCATGATGGAATTTTAGTTCCTGGTGGTTTTGGTGTAAGAGCAACAGAAGGAAAGATTCTTGCAATAAAATATGCAAGAGAAGAAAAGATTCCTTTTTTTGGTATTTGTCTTGGTATGCAGCTTTGCGCAATTGAATTTGCAAGAAATGTATTAAATATCAGCGATGCAACTAGTTTAGAGTTTGATGTTAATGCGAAAAATCCAATAATTGCTTTTTTAGATAATCAATATGAAACAATTCATAAAGGTGGAACACTTCGCCTAGGTTTATATAATTGTAAAGTAAAAGAAAATACAAAAGCATATGAAGCATATAATCTAACAAACATAAAAGAACGTCATCGCCATCGCTATGAGTTTAATAATGAGTATTTAAAACTATTTGAAGAAAATGGAATGGTTGCGTCAGGAATAAATCCTGATAAAGGATTAGTTGAAATTCTAGAGTTAAAAGAGCATCCATGGTTTGTTGCCTGTCAGTTCCATCCTGAATTTCTATCTAGACCAACAAGGTCTCATCCATTATTCCAAGGATTTATTGATAGTGCAATAAAATATAAAAATAGTAAATAACTTAAATTTAAATTACCTAATATGAAAAGGAAGATGATACTTGTTAATAATAATCATATTAGGTATTTTTTTCTTGTAGTTTTAATTATTTTCTTATATAATACATATTAAGGAGTAAGAAATATGAAAAATAGTTTTAAACAAATACTTAAGATATTTGGTTCAATATTTATTTTTTTTGCTTTAATTTTATCAATATTTTATCTTGTAAACACAATATGTTTAAGTAATGAATTTAATAAGGCAAAAGAATATGGTTTGGTGAATACAGTTTTATATGATGATAATAAGGTTAATGCTTTAGTCTTAGGAAATGAAAACAGTGAATATGCTATTGTAACTATTTCAGGTTTAGGAGTAAACAATTTCAATTTCTTTATGAAAGATATTTTAGAGCCATGTTTTGATAGCTATCAAGTAGTGTTAATTGATAGACTTGGTTATGGTTTGAGTAGCGATACCAAAGAAGAACAAACAATAGAGAATATTGTTAGATTTTATCAAGAAATGTTAAATGTTTTAAATATTAATAAGAAGATTGTTTTACTAGCTCATTCAATTGGTGGACTTTATGCAACATATTGGCAAAGTACTTATCCAGATGAAATTGCGGGTGTAATAATTCTTGATGGTTCAATTCCTAGATTAGAAAGTGATGGTGAGCAATATTATACTAAGTCTGATTATATTACATCATTTTTTTGTAAGATAGGCTTTCAAAGAATATATAATTTAATATATAAGGACCAAACATCAAATTTCTTTGTTAAAAAAGAATTACAAAGTTTTACTAAGATTTATGACAACAAAAATATTAATTCATATGCCTTAATAAGTGAATCACTTAATCGTGATGAAAATTATAAAAAGGCTTTTGAATGCATAAAAACAAATGATATTCCAAAGATGTATGTATTAGCTTCTGATTTTTGCACAAAAGATGAGTTTATCGAATATTATGAATTCTTTAATTGGGTGTTTACACAAAACGGAAAAGATAAATTATTGTCAAATGTCGAGGAATATGTTGAAAAAAATATAACTGAAGAAGTATTTGAAGAATATAAAAATCATAAAGATAATGAAGTATTACCATACATAAAATCTTTAGGTAATTGTAATCTTGTTCGTCTTCCTGGAGTTCATACTATTTATGAACAAAAAGGTGAAGAAGTCGGAGAGTATATACAAACATTTATGAATTCATTAATGACAAAATAATAAAAAAGATTATTAGATTACGTAAAATATTATTGTTTTTTTATAGATAAAGTGGTATACTAGTATAGGTAAAAAAATAAAAATATAAAAGAAAAAGGAGAATTATTTACTATGGCTGTAAAAGTAGCTATTAATGGTTTTGGCCGTATTGGCCGTTTAGCATTTAGACAAATGTTTGGTGACGACAAATATGAAATCGTTGCTATCAATGATTTAACATCTCCAAAGATGTTAGCACACTTATTAAAGTATGATTCTGCTCAAGGAAGATATGAGTATTGTGATCAAGTAGTTGCAAAAGAATCATCTATCGTTGTTGCTGGAAAAGAAATTACAATCTATGCTGAAAAAGATGCAAGAAACTGCCCATGGAAAGAACTTGGTGTTGATGTTGTTTTAGAATGTACAGGTTTCTATACTTCTAAAGAAAAATCTATGGCTCACGTTGAAGCTGGAGCTAAAAAAGTTGTTATTTCTGCACCTGCTGGAAACGATTTAAAGACTATCGTTTACAATGTTAACCATCAAACTTTAACTAAAGAAGATCAAATCATTTCTGCTGCATCTTGTACTACAAACTGCTTAGCACCAATGACTAAAGCTTTAAATGACAATTTCCCAATCCAATCTGGTATCATGACAACTGTTCATGCTTACACTGGTGATCAAATGGTTCTTGATGGACCTCATAGAAAAGAAGATTTAAGAAGAGCAAGAGCTGCTGCTGTTAACATCGTTCCTAACTCAACTGGTGCCGCAAAAGCTATCGGTCTTGTAATTCCTGAATTAAATGGTAAATTAATTGGATCTGCTCAACGTGTTCCTGTTGCAACTGGTTCAACTACTATCTTAGTTGCTGTTGTTAAATCTGATAAAGAAGTTACTCCAGAAACAGTTAACGCTGCTATGAAAGCTCAAGCTTCTGAATCATTTGGATACACTGAAGAACCATTAGTTTCTAGCGATATCATCGGAATTCGTTATGGTTCATTATTTGATGCAACTCAAACAATGGTTAAGAAAATTTCTGATGATTTATATCAAGTTCAAGTTGTTGCTTGGTATGATAATGAAAATTCTTACACTTCTCAAATGGTAAGAACTATTAAGTATTTCGCTGAATTACAATAGTTATGACTTTGAATCTACCCTTTATGGGTAGATTTTTTTATTATTTCTTTCTTTTTGGGAATAATAAAAATATGAAAAAAATTAAAAATATAATTAAAAAAATAATTAAGTTTTTAAATGATTATGACATATTAACAAATGCATCATCAATTGCTTTTTATATGGTATTATCTCTTTCTTCGTTTGTCATTTTGTTAATAGGTGTATTACTATCAAGTAATTTGTTTTCAGAGTTTTTAATTGCAAATATTATTTCTATATTTGGTAGTGCTGTTAATGTATTAGTTAGTGAAATGATTTCATTATTATCACTAAGTAAATATAGTTATATTTTGATTCTAAGTGCACTATTCTATTCTTCAAGTGTATTAACTAACATAAGACTATATACGTTAAAAATATATAAAGACTATCCTAGTAATGGATATATTTATAATAAACTATCTTCTTTTTTTGTTTATCTTCTTTTAATTTGTTTGGTATTAATTATACTAGTTATAAATTTTTATAGTACATATTTTTTTATGAATATTTTAAGAATTAATAATATATTTAGGAATATCTATGTATTCATTAGTGAATTATCGTTGTATTACTTAATTGTTTTTACTCTAAATATGTATTTACCACCAAAGAAAATGCGTTTTAAAGATGTATGGAAAGTAAGCTTATTTGTTACGATGGCAATCTATCTTTGTATTGCTATTATAAAACTAGTATCAGACCTAATTTTAAATTTAGGTATTGCAATGCAAATCGTTTATATTATTTCAACATTTGGACTACTAATTTATATTATTTTGATAATTATTCTTTTTGGTGTTGTAAAAATATACCAAGCAAATAAATAAGTAGTTATTTAATTATTGGATATAATATATATGGAGGTAATAACATGCATAAAAAGCAATTAATATATAAAATATTCATTTTATGTAGCTTAGTATTATCTTTATTTACATTTACTATAGGAGTTAATGCGAAAGGTTTTGGTTATAGAAAAAATAATAACCATTTAACACCTGATATCGGCTCATACAAGCAAGAAATTGATGGAACTAATTCTTATTATGTCGGAAATACAAATGAAAAAGTATTATATTTAACGTTTGATTGTGGATACGATAATGGAAATTTAATTTCAATTCTTGATACACTTGAAGAAAAAAATGTTCCTTCCACATTCTTTGTTACTGGTGATTTTGTGAAAAGATTTCCTGATCTTCTTAGATTGATAGTATCAAAAGGTCATACAGTAGGTAATCATACTTATGGACATAAGAATATTACAAAACTATCTAGTGAAGAAATAAAAGAAGAAGTAGCAAAACTAGAAAAGGCATATGAAGAAGTAACAAATGAAAAAATATCTTTATATTTTAGGCCACCAGAAGGTGAGTTTGATAAAAGAAGTTTAACAGAAATAAAGAATTTAGGATATCATACTTTCTTTTGGTCAATAGCTTATGCTGACTGGGATACAAAAAACCAGAAAGGTAAAGATCATGGGTTTAATGAAGTTTGTAAACAATTCCACAATGGAGGTATAATTTTGCTTCATACTGTTTCTAGTGATAATAAGGATTGTTTAGGTATGATCATTGATGAAGCAAGAAAACAAGGTTATGAGTTTAAGACTCTAGCAACTATTGTAAATGAATAAGAACAAGATTAAGTCTTGTTCTTTTCTTGCGTTTTGCTGTTAAATCGTGTATAATTAAATAATAGGAAAGAGATAAATATGAATAATACAAACAAGAAAAACACATTATTATTAACAGTAAAAAGAATGGGAATTAATGGCGAAGGAATAGCTTATTATAAACGTAAAGCAGTATTTATTCCTGGTACATTAGTTGGGGAAATCGTAGAAGTTGAAATAACAAAAGATTTAGAAAAATATGCTTATGGTAAAGTAACTAGTTATAAAAAAATATCTAGTAAACGTGTTAATCCAAAATGTCCATATTTTGGAAGATGTGGAGGATGTCAACTTCAACATCTAAGCTATGAAGGACAGCTTGAATATAAAAAAGATCAAGTACTAGAAGCATTTGAAAAATACTATGATGGAAACTATGCGAAAATATTTGTAAAAAAATGCTTGGGAATGGATAATCCATGGGAATTTCGAAATAAAACACAACTTCCTACTCGTCATGATGGTGATAAAGTTGTTGTGGGTTTATATGAGATAGATTCTAATCGTTTAGTTTACATTGACAAATGCTTAATTGAAAATAAACTAATTTCTGATACAATGACTAAAATATTAGATTATCTAACTAAAGCAAGTATTAATGTATATAATCCTCGCTTTAGACAAGGTAATTTAAAATATATTGTATTACGTGGATTCGAAGAAACTGGGGAAGTACAAGTTACTTATGTTCTATGTGAAGAAGAAAAAAGAATAATTAATATTTTAAAGAAAACAATTGAAATTGACAATGTTGTTTCTATTAACTATTCAATTAATAATGATCCAAAGGCAATTGAAATAATGCCAAATAATGTAGTTAATATTGGTGGAAAAGAAACTGTAACTGGTAAACTTGGACACTTAACATTTAATATTTCACCTAAGTCATTCTTCCAGTTAAATAGTCTTCAAACAACAGTATTATATGATCAAATCATCAAAGCAGTAAATCCACAAGGAAGTGAAAATGTAGTTGATTTGTTCTGTGGAATTGGTTCTATAGGATTATACCTTGCAAATAAAGTAAAAGAAGTTAGAGGGGTAGATATTCTTAAAGAAAATATCGAAAACGCTAAACAATTTGCTTTAGAGAATAATATTACAAATACAAAGTTTTATTGTGATAATATCATAAAGAAATTAAAAGAATTCGAAGAAGAAGGATATAATATTGATGTTGCAATAGTCGATCCACCTAGAAAAGGATTAGAACTACAATTAATTAACTACTTCCAAAAATGTAAAATCAAAAATATTATATATGTATCATGTAATCCTTCAACGCTTGCGAAAAACATTAATCATTTAAGAAATTATTATGATATTAAATACGTTCAACCAATTGATATGTTCCCACAAACATCAAACGTTGAGTGTGTGGTTTGCTTAGAGCGTAAATAATTTTACAAAATAAATTTTAAACACTTTCATAGTTGGCTAGAAGAATATCAAAACAGTCTTGCAAATAATGATTATTATAATGATAGTTATCAAGAAACAAGACTCTACGCAAAATGGATTAAGAACTAATAAATTGATGCCATGTAATTAGTGCTTTAACAAAATGTAAAAGTTTTTAAATAATGAATTTGTATAAAAAAAGTGGTTTAACAAATCTCTTGTTAAACCATTTTTATTATTTAAGATAAATTCCCATATTCATCACAAGATAATTTGATATCAATATTTACTGTTTGTGTTGTAACAAATAAAACAAAAACAAATGTAATTATTTTTTTCATAAAATCTACTTTCATTTATATGGTTCGCTAACATAAATTGTTCCACCAAGGTTATATATCGTATATATAAGTGCAAATATTAGAAGTATTGATAAAATTATAAAGAATATTCCAATGAATAAATTAATGTTTATTTTCTTTTTTAGAATAAGATAATCACTAGATTTAAAATTTGAAATTATTTGATTAGGACTTCCAAATTCGTTTATAATATTTTCTATAGTAACTTCTTGATGCTCATCAATATAATTGGTAAGTTCATTTTTTAAATCAGATAAAAATGCTTTCTTAAAACTAATATCACAATGTAATCCTTTTTTTACTTCTGATAAATATTTCTTAATTTCTTTTTTTAATTCGCTATTCATTTTCTTGTTCCTCTTTATCGTTTAAAATATTATTAAAGCAATCATATATCTCATTAAAGCGATTTAATGCATAATCTAAATATTCTTTTCCTCCATTTTCAATTTGATAGTACATGCGAAATCTTTTTTCTCCAGCAAGTTCTTTTCGAGAAGAAATCATATTTTTCTTTTCCATTCGGTAAAGAGGTCCATAAAGTGACCCCATCTTAATTTCAATTTTGTGATTACAAGTTTCTTCAATCATTTGTTTAATTTGGTATCCATACATATCTTGCTTAGATAACAATTTAAGAATAACAATATCAATTACACCAAATTTTAAATTCTCTTCAATTTCATCTTTCCAATGCATATGCTTCACCTGTAAACCACTTGATTTAATCATAATATTATAATACACCAAATTTTTATTTTCAATACTATTTTAAAAATATTATATTGACAATATTAATTAAATTTTATATAATAATACTATGGATATTATAATATGTGATCAATCATAAATTAGATAATAACTATTTGTTTATTTACTTTAAAATTTTATTACATAAATAATATTATCTATATGCTTGCCTATTATTTTTTATAAATACTATATCTAATTAGTTGTTGAAAAATATAATTATTTAGCCAATGGTAAATTTATCCTAAAATTTTGTATATGAAATGTTTATTTTGATGGGGGGAATTGATAGGCAAGTTAAATATTATTATTTTACTTGACCTATTTTGATATATAAAGTGGAAGTTATATATCACTAGAAAACTTTAATTTACATGAAGTTGAAGCATTTATGCAATTTGTTTTAAAGTAAACAAAAACACTAATAGTGGTGCTCTTCTATTGATATTAAATAGAAGAGCATTTATTATTTGTTTTACTATAATAGTATTAGATAAATAATGATTGATTTTGTTTGATAATAGAAGATTATCTTAATAAATAGAATATAAGATGATAAATTGTTAATATGCAATTTATCATTTTATTTTTTACAAATAATTCCATCTTTTTTAATAATTTATATATATATTTAGAAATAAATAAACATTATTTGTTATATTAGTAGGAAAATAAAAATAAAGAGGAAAAATGAAATTACTTATTGATTTTTTTGCGTCTAAAGATCAACAAAAATATCCACCATGTGGTTTATTTTCTTTAGCACATATTATTAGTGTTATTATATGTATACTATTAATTGTTTTACTAGTATATTTAAATCGTAATAAAACCAAAGAGCAGGTAATCAAAAGCTGTAGGTTATTAGCAGTTGTCATAACAATACTTGAGTCGATAAAGATAATTCATAGTTTTTATTATGGACATACCTATTTAGATTCGTGGTTTCCTTTAGCATACTGCTCACTTCTTATGTATTCACTATATATGGTTGGCTTTTGTAAAGGTGTTATCCAAAAGTGTGGTTTAGTGTTTTTAAGTGGACCAGGAATGCTTGCGGGGGCGGGATTTTTGCTTTTTCCTACTACTTCACTTGCAGATTATCCAATCTTTCATTTTTTATGTTTTTATTCATTATTCTTTCATAGTGTAATGATTTATTATGGTGTAATGATATACAAGACAAGAGCAGTAGAATATAAGGTAAAAAATACTAAATATTATCTTCTCTTTTTATATTCATTTTCTCTTGTTGCCATTTTTATGGATTATACATTAGAGTGTAATATGATGTTTTATTATAATCCATATAATTTTCCATTTCAGTTTGTGATTGATATTTATAAATATTCACAAATACTATATACAATAATTATTCTTGTAGCTTATTCAATGATGTATTTTATTACATTAATCATTGTGAAAATAATTAATAAATTTGGAGGATAAAATGTTTTTATATAATTTTTTTGACTACAAAGGTTTCATCGAAGACTATCATGGAGAAGATTACTTTAGTACAACACATATACTTTTTATGATTTTCGCAACTTTTCTAATTATTCTTTTATGTGTTTTATGTCGTAATATGAAAAGAAAAACCTTAGAAACATATTTAAAGGTTCTTTCAATAGCAGTTCCAATTATTGAAACAATAAAGATTGTATGGGAAACATATTGGGATGTAAAGTTTGGCTATGGATTCAACTTAACAGGATTATTACCACTTTACACTTGTAGCATGTTTATATACACACTACCACTTGCTGCATGGTGTAAAGGAAAAGTAAAAGACTGTGCAATTTGTTTTCTTACAACAATTGGCTTGTTTGGTGGATTTACTAATTTTTATATTACAGTAATACTTCACACATATCCATTTTTTACTTTCGCAACTTTTATTTCGTTGTATTTTCATTTCTTTATGGTATTAACAGGTCTATTAATTGTAGTGAGTGGATATAAGAAATTTGAATGGAAAGATGGTATTAATGCTTTTATTCCTTTAGCTTTATTTTCAGTCATTGTAATACCAATTGATTATATATTAAAAGCAGACTATATGCTTTATTACGAGGGATGGGGAGCACCAGTACTTCCTACAATAGCTAATTTTTTTGTGGGGAAAAATCTTAGATTTATTTATACAATTATAGTATTCTTTGCATATTTAGGCATTGCATATTTATTTGTTACAATATATAAAGGTGTTGATAGATTATTAAGGAGAAAAAGTAGATTAAATGAAAGTATATAAATTAATTATTTTTTGTCTTATATTTTTATGTTTGGTAAGTTGTCAAAAAGTATATGATGGAAAAGAAGTAACTGAAATAATTTATGAAACTATCGATTACAATGGTGGAGTAAAAAAAGAATATAAAATTGATTTTATTAATAACAAAGCATATAAAAAGGGACCATATATTAATGATGATAGTAGTCAATATGAAGTGATTAATACATTTACTGAAGATGAAGAAATAACATTTATTAATAATATTTATTTATATGGTCTTTTTGATATCAATAGTTCATATAGCAAAAGTGATGTAATTGATGGTGGAGGATGGAACTTAGTTATAAAGTATGTTGATGGTGAAGAAAAAAAATCAACAGGAGATAATGCGGTGCCTTCATCAATATTTAATAAATGTGCTCTAAGTTTTTATTCCTTATGCAAAGAGCAAGTTCTAGGCATAATTTCACAAAGTTTTTTCAATGCACCTTCTTTAAGTTTTTCTTATAGTTATGAAAAAAATGAAAATAGTTATCAAACTAATGAATTAAGAAAAGTTGTAAAAGCAAATTATAGCTGGAATGATTTTTCACAAAAAGATATTGATATTTATACACTAAATGAAAGTATAAAAAATAACCAAGAGTTACTTGATGATGTAGAATATAATTTTATTTTATATACTATAGATTATAATTTAGAAGAGTATGATAAGTTCAAAAAATGTATACTAAAATCTTATGATTATAATAATCAATTATCAAATGAGAAAATATTATTTGAAAGTAAATGGTTTACAAGCAAAGAAATTATTTTAGAACTTGAAAAAATATATGTCTATACTTTAGAGTTTAAAAATGGTGATTACGTAGAATATACGTTTAATACAAAAACAAAAGATGTATATTATAGTGTGTCAATAATAGATGAAGATAATTTAATTTCTAATAAAGATGAAATAACTAGTAAGAAGTATGAAAGTAATACAATTATAACGCTATATGCAAATTTAGATGAGACTTATGAACTTTTCGCAAATGATACTTTGTTAAATTCAAATAATAATATCTATTATTTTGAAATAACATCAAAAGATGTATTAATACAATATAAAAAAATAAATAACTCAATAGAACCTATCATTATAAAACCTGCTAAAGAGTCAAAACTTCACGAAAGTGAAATATTAGGGTGTTTTGAAAATAATAAGTATGAGAATAAGCAATTTAAAAATTATACTGATGAAACACTGAGTGATAATTTATCTTTTGATATTTTTTCTTTAAGTGATGAGAATAACATAACATATTTTGTGAAAATAAATAATCAAATATATAATATATCAATTTTTGATTTCAATATGAAAAACAATAGCACGATAACAAGTGTATGCCTATCAGATATTAATAATGACGGTTATTATGAAGTTTCATCATCTATTGTATCATATAAAATGCGAGATAGATATTTATGTTTAACATCGTTTATTATGTGTATTGATACAAAGACAAATGAGAAAATAAATAATACAATATATAATGATATAGCATATTTTAAATTAGATGAAAATAAAAATTTAGGTATTTATATAACAAATAAGGAAGACAGTTTAGCTACTTTACTTACTGATGCTGATATTAAAGATGGTATTTTAGATGAAAAATATTATGATATGGCAAATTATCAATATGAAAAAATAGTAAAGAATAATGCAATATATAACTTTTCTAATTTAGAAGTAAATGGTAGTTGCGAATTATTTGATGTAGTAGTTTCTATAAAAAAGCGATCAATTGAATTTCCATTCTATATGGAAAAGTCATATGATTATCCATCATTTGAAGTATCAGTAGATATGACATACAAAGGAGAAACATTTAGTTACATTAGTGGTGATAATTATTTAGATGGTGCAATGATTTACTTTATTAATGGTGATAAAAAAATTATCTGTGAACCATGGTTTGCTTGTGAAGTAGTAACTAATTTTATTATTTATAAAGGAATGGTAATTAGTAATACATATTATTATAATGATACATATGGTAGTTTAAATAGTGAAGGTACATATGATATGTTAATAACATACCAAGGAAATTATATTACAATTAATGATGTATTAACGATTTATCGATAATGACTAGTTATATTACTAGTCATTTTTTATGTATAAAATAAGAATATTGATTTTATAGCATTATTCATATATAATATCATTATATGTTTATTAAAAATTATAAAGAGGAAAGTACACAAATGCAGTTAAAAGATTTTGTAAAAAACTATGATTTATATGAAATAACAGTAGATAAAATAGAGTATAAACAAGGAAATATTTACTTATTAATTTCGTTTGATATTGATTTTCATTTTATTGCAAATGGTTGTAGGAGCGCTTTTGATGGTGATTCTAAACATTTATTTATTTTTGAAAATCAAAAACAAATTGAAAGTAATAACACTATACAATACGTAAAAAACTATACTTATGAAAATGGATTATTAACTTTAGTACTTACCAATCAAAAATTAACAATTAGTGATTGTAAAGTGTATGTTAGAAATTTATGTTAGAACAAGACTAGTACTCTACTTAACGTAGGTACATTTTTTTGTTTTTTTGCTATATAATTAATTTGCAAAGGAGAAAAATATTATGAATAATTATGTACAAGGACAATTAATAAAAAAGTTAAGAATAAATAAGAAAATGACTCAAGAGGATTTAGCTAATGTGCTTAGTGTTAGTGATAAAACAATAAGTAAATGGGAGTGTGGAAAAGGATATCCAGATATCTCTATGCTTGAACCTCTAGCTAAAGCACTAGATATTAGTGTTATTGAGCTTTTAAATGGTGAAAATATTATTAATAATAATGTTTCATCGAATATGAAAAAGGTTAGTTTTAAAGTGTGTCCAATTTGTCATAACATAATAACTAGTGTTGGTGAGAGTGTTAATGTATGTTGTGGGATTACCATGCTTCCTGCTTTAATTAATGAAGATGATGATTTTCATAAAATAAATGTTGAAATAGCTGAAAATGAATATTTTGTAACAATAAAACATCAAATGACAAAAGAACACTATATTAGCTTTATTGCATATGTAACATCTGATAGAGTTGAAATCATTAAATTATATCCTGAGCAAGATGCACAAGGTTACTTTTTTAGAAGAGGAAGTGGATATATTTATGCTTATTGTATAAAAGATGGCATGTATCGTAAAACTGTATAGAAGCTATGCAAATTATATTTATTATTTTTGAATATTATGGTATAATTATATTGCAAAAGGAGATTTTATTATGATTAGAACCATATTAACAATAATATTTACATTTTTATTAATACTATTTGGTGTTGTAACATTCATAGGTTTTTCAGGAATTGCTGGCAAGGGAAGAAGCTCAAAACTATCTAGTTTCAAGTTTCCAGCATTAGTGGTAACATTGATAGTTGCGGTACTTTTAGTGTTAGTACCAAAATCATATCATCAAGTTGAATCAGGACAAGTAGCTGTTGTGAAAAAACTTGGAAAGATTGAAACAATTAGAGAACCGGGAACATATTTTGATTTTTATATGACTAAGGATTATACTTTTTTTGATACAACAGTTCAAAAAGTGGACATGGAAACAACATGTTTTTCATCTGATGCGCAAACTGTTGGTGTAAGTTTAACACTTCAGTATCGCATTGATCCAACAAAAGCTGATATGATATTACTTGAATATGTTTCAATGACTTCTTTAGAAAGTCGTATGGAAAAAGTATGTGCTGATAGATTAAAATCAATTGTATCACAATATACAGCTATTGGTTTACTTGAAAATCGTTCAAAGATTTCTCCACAAGTTGCTGAAGATATAGCTAATTCAATTGGAGATAAGTATTATACTAAAGTTGATGCAGTAAACTTAACTAACTTTGATTTTACTGATGAGTTTGAAAAAGCTGCTGAAGACAAAGTAGTTGCGGAACAAAATAAAGAAGCTGCAATTACAAAAGCTGAAGAAGAACTAGAAGTTGCTAAGTTACAAGTTGAGGCAAAAATTGAAAAAGCAAAAGGTGATGCTGAAGCACAAAAGATTTTAGCAGAAGCTGAAGGTCAAGCTGCCGCAATGAAGATGGTTGAGGTTGCCCGTTCTATTGGATTCCCAATTATAACAACATATATTTACGAAAAAACTGAAACAATTGATGGAAAAGAAGTTATATCAAAAGTTGAATCAGAAGTAGAGCTAGTGTCTAGTGGTGAAGTTTTATACGAACTAGAAAGTACTAAGTACACTATAACATATGATGATGCTCATACAAAAGAAGATTTTGAGAATATTGTTTATGGATATGTTAAATATTTAGCATACCTAGCAACATGGAATGGTGTATTACCAGAAGTTGTTAGTGGCAGTGATGCTTTAGATATTTTAGTTCCTAAAAATTAAGATTTTAGAATAAAACAGAACTTAGATTTACTTCTAAGTTCTTTTTATTGTGTTAGATTTGTAGATAATTTTTTTTAACATATAATAGTAAATAAGTATAAATTGTAAGGTGCATTTGAATAAATTAATAGACAGATTATCTCAAAAAGAAAGAAAATGAAAATAACTATTTTGATTATAGTGATGTTTGACAAATTTAGTTAATCTATAAACTGTTCTTTTTCGTTTTGCCCATTTTAAGTTTGTAATATTATCATATATTAAAATGGAGGAATAAAAATGAATAATAGTAACTCATATGAGAAAAACGAAAATACTAATTTATTTGATAGCAGTGAAGCTATAAAAGTTGGAACAATTTTTAAAACATTATATAAACCTTATAAAGGTTATACAAAAGTTACTTTAAAAGGTTTAAATGAAAGACAAAAATTGATGCTAAAGATACAAGAATATAAACTTGCTTGCCATGATTTGTCATTATATTTAGATATTTATCCTAATGATGAACAGGCTATAATGGTTCGTGAAAAATATCATAAAAAGCTCAAAGAAACTGAAGAAATCTATAACAAGAAATATTCACCATTTTCACTGAATGCAATGGAAATTAATGAAAACCCATTTCCTTGGAGCTCAAAACCATTTCCTTGGGGTGATAAATAATGTTTAATTATCAAAAAATGCTTTTGTTTCCTGTTAATATTAAGAAAAAAGATTTAAAAATGGCAAAATGTTTAGTTACTCAATATGGTGGACCAGATGGAGAGTTAGAAGCTGCTCTTCGTTACTTTAACCAAAGTTTTACAATGCCCGATGATAGAGGTAAAGCATTATTAATGGATATTGCTACCGAAGAACTAGGACATGTAGAAATGATAAACGCAATGATTTGTGATCTAACAAGAGGTGCAACAATCGAAGAAATGAAAGCAGCGGGACTAGATGGACAATATGCTCAAAGAGGTTTTGATCACTATCCTACAGATAATAATGGTGTACCTTTCCAAGCTACATTTGGCTCTGTTGGAAGTACTATAGCAAATTTATATGAAGATATGGCAGCAGAAAAAAAGGCTAAGGCTGTTTATGAACACTTAATGGATTTAACAAATGATCAAGATGTTATTGATGTATTAATATATTTACGTGAACGTGAAATAGTTCACTTTGCACTTTTTGAAGCCTTATGTAAATCATATGAAGAAAGTAATAATAAAGATTTACAAAACTAAAATAAGAAATTTAATAAAGAGGGGTTAACCCTTTTTATTTTCTTTTAAAATATGGTATAATTAATATATATGAAAAATAAAAATACAAAAATTAAAAGAGATTTATTAAATAAACTTTTTATTAAAAGTGATAATTACGAAGATGAAAAAGTAAGACTAAAAGTAGGAATGGTTTGTGGTGGTTTTGGTATTTTTACAAATATGTTAATTAGCATTTGTAAAATAATTATTGGCTTAGTAACAAGTACTATTTCAGTACTTGCTGATGGAATCAATAATTTAGCTGATGCAGGTAGTAGCATCGTGACATTAGTCGGCTTTAAACTTGCTAGTCAGCCAGAAGATGAAGATCAC
This sequence comes from uncultured Coprobacillus sp., assembly GCA_964385755.1. Taxonomy (GTDB): domain Bacteria; phylum Bacillota_I; class Bacilli_A; order ML615J-28; family CAG-698; genus CAG-698. The sequence continues at coordinate 242,993 of CAYLPZ010000001.1, read as the reverse complement.
CCATTCGGACATGAAAGGATGGAATATGTTACTGGTCTTATTGTTTCAGTATTAATTTTAGTAATTGGTATACTTTTATTTAAATCATCTGTAGAAAAATTGATTTCAAGTGAAGTTGTAGTTTATGAAAAAACATTTGCAATTATTTCTCTTGTAATCTTAGTTGGATCAATTCTAGTTAAACTCTTACAAGCAAGAGTATACAAAAAATACGGTAAACTAATATCATCTGATACCCTTCTTGCAACTTTTCAAGATAGTATTAATGACTGTTTGAGTACTGGTGCAATCATAATATCTTTAATCATAAGCATTATTTACCCTAACTCATTTATTGATGGCATTATGGGTATAATTGTTTCAATTATGATTATTATTAGTGGTGTGAAATTAGTCAAAGAAACAACTTCTCCATTACTTGGAGAAGCAGTATCAAAAGAACTTGCACAAAGTATTAGTGATTTTGTAACTAGTTATGAAGGTGTTTTAGGTGTACATGACTTAATCGTACATTCTTATGGTCCAAAGAAAATTTTTGCTAGTATGCATGTTGAGGTTGATAGTACAGTGTCTATTAATATTAGTCATGATATAGTTGATAATATTGAAAGGGATTGTTTTGAAAAATTCGGTATCTTTCTTGTTATTCATATGGACCCTGTTGATTTATATGATGAAGATGTTAAGAAATATCGAGAACTAATTGATAATATAATAAATGAAATAGATTCATCAATTCATTTTCATGATTTTCGAATTGTAAAGGGGCAAACACATACAAATTTAATCTTTGATGTTCTTCTTCCCTCAAAATACAATTCACAAAAGAAAGTAATCGAAGAAGAAATAACAAGAAGAGTAAAAGAAAAAGATAATTCTTTATTTGTGGTAATAACATTTGATATAGATTATGTAAAGGAGATATAAATGGAAAAACTAGATAAACAAGTTTTATTGACAGTTGAAAAGTGGAAAAATGCACAATTACAAGATGAATTAAAAAAAGAACTTGAAACGCTATCTGATAGTGAACTAATTGATGCATTTTATAAAGATTTAGAATTTGGAACTGGTGGAATGCGTGGGGTTATTGGAGTAGGTACAAATCGTATGAATATTTATACTTTACGTAAGGCTAATTATGGTTATGCTAAATATCTTTTAGAAAATGATGAAAATCCAAGTGTAGTTATTGCATATGATTGTCGTCATAAGTCAATTGATTTTGCTAAAGAGAGTGCAAGAGTATTAGCAAAATTTGGTATAAAAACTTATTTATTTAAGAAAATTACACCTACACCAGAGTTAAGTTTTGCTATTAGACACTTAAAAGCAACTGGTGGAATTGTCGTTACCGCAAGTCACAATCCACCAAAATATAATGGTTATAAAATTTACGATTGTGATGGATGTCAATTAGTTCCTGAACTTGCTGATAAAGTAATTAATTATATCGCTAATAGCCCTGATCCACTTACTATGGTTCTTGAAAGTTTTGAAGAATTAGAATCTAAGAAAATGATTGTTTGGCTTGATGATGATATTGATTGTGAATATCTAAAGAATGTTAAATCGATTGTCGTAAATAATGATACTTGTAAAGATAACTTCAAAGTATGCTTTACTTCATTGCATGGTACAAGTACATACTTAGGTCCAAGATTATTAGAAGAAATGGGTTATAAATATGTTCTAACAAAAGAACAAATGGTACCGGATCCAAACTTTTCTACGCTAATTTTACCTAATCCAGAAGATAAACGTGCTTTTGATTTAGCAATAAAATACGCTAAGGAAAATGATGCGGACATTTGCATTGCAACTGATCCAGATGCTGATAGAGTAGGTTTGGCTGTAAAGCATAATGGAGAATATGTTTTACTTACAGGCAATCAAACTGGTGCACTTTTAATCGAATATTTAGCAAAATATCGAAAAGTAAATAAAAAAGGTGTTATCTTTAATACAATCGTTACTTCGCCACTTGGAGTTGTAATTGGTGAAAAATATGGTTTTGAGCATTATTCAACACTTACTGGTTTTAAATACATTGGTGAACAAGCTAAAAAACTAGAAAGTAGTGATGACAAGATGTTCTTCTTTGGATATGAAGAATCTTATGGTTATGTAATTAAAGATTTTGTTCGCGATAAAGATTCTTTACAAGCTTTATTATTATGTTCTGAAATGGCATGTTTTTATAAAAATCAAGGAAAAGACTTGGTAGAGGTATTAAATAACATTTATGATGAATACGGTTATTATTTAGATGATTTAGTAAATATTGGTTTAGAAGGAAAAGATGGACAAGAAAAAATTGGACGTATTTTAAATCACTTTAGAAAACTTAAGAATATTATTGATTTTGAAATTGATGCCATTGAAGATTATGAAGAAAGCATTCGTTATGATTATAAAGAAAATAATACAAGCAAATTATTGCTACCAAAATCAAATGTTATTAAATATTTCTTAAGTGATGGGTCATTCTTCGTTTTAAGACCAAGCGGAACAGAACCAAAGATGAAAGTATATTTATCAGTTCGTAAAGAGACAAAAGAAAAAGCTATAATAAGAAATAAAGAAATTAAGGATAAGGTAATGGAAATTGTAAATTCCGTTAAGTAGGTAACATTATGAAAAAAGAATTTTATATTCGAAACAGAAAAAACTATCAAGAAAAAATAAAAGATAATTCATTAACAGTTTTATCATCTGGAACAGTTTATTGTCAGTCAGGTGATGAAGGTTATGATTTTGATTGTGATAAAAACTTTTACTATTTAACAGGTATTAATCAAGCTGATGTAGTATTTTTATTACAAAAGAAAAATGGTGAAATAAAAGAATATTTGGTAATTGATGAAAATGACCCAATTGCTATTAAATGGGTTGGTGCTAAACTTTATCCAAAAGAAGCTTCTTCAATTTCAGGTATAGATAATATTATTTTTACTGAAAAATATCAAGAAATGTTGGAAAAATTAGCAAGTGAAGTTGATACACTATATTTAAATAAAGAATTTGATAAGCAGTTTAAATATAATCATAATACTATTTTTTCAAAGGAAATCAGTGATAAATTTCCTAAGTGCGAAGTAGTTGACTGTTACAAAATAATAGTTGGTTTAAGAGCGATAAAAACTGAAGAGGAAGTCGAATTAATCAAACAAGCAATTGATGTTACAAAAATAGGAATAGAAGCATTAATGGAAAATTCCAGAAGTGGTATTTATGAATATCAATTAGAAAGTAATTACGACTATGTAATTAAAAACAATGGTCAACGTATTCATTCATTTAAGACGATTGCAGCAGGTGGAATTAATGCAACTACTCTTCATTATTCACAAAATAACTGCATCTTAAATGATAATGAACTTGTGCTTTTTGATTTAGGTACTGAAACTGATTATTATATTAGTGATATTACACGTACATTTCCTGTTAACGGTAAATTTACACCAAGACAAAGAGAAGTATATGAAGCAGTATTAGATGTTAACAAAAAATGTATTGAGTTTTTGAAACCTGGTATCTCAAAATTGCAATACAATGAATTTGCAAAAAAATGTTTAATTGAGAATGCTAAGAAAATTGGATTGATCCAAAAAGATGAAGATATCATTAAGTATTATTTCCACTCTATTGGTCACACAATAGGATTAGATACACATGATCCATGTTTCTATGAAAATGGTATCGAAGAAAATATGTGTTTAACAGTTGAACCAGGATTATACATACCTGAAGAAAAAATAGGTGTGCGCATCGAAGATGATGTTTTAATTACAAAAGATGGATGCATTAACTTAAGCAAAGATATAATTAAAGAAGTTGATGAAATTGAGCAATTCTTTGAGAAAAGAAATAAATATCAAAATAAATAATGTTATGACATTTTGTCATAACTTTTTTTATTAAAAAAAACTAAATTAGCCAAAATAATTAGAAAATATAAGTAGGAGGTAAAGAGAATATGAGAAAAATAGTAATTAAAATTGGACTAGTAACAATGCTACTTATATTAATTGTTTCAACAAGAAAAATTAATGCTTATACAAACACAGGACATGAAGATTTTGTAAAGATAGTTGCCCCCGCATCTGTTAAACTATTAAATCAATACACTGAAAATGAAATAAATAAAAAAATAAAAAATATTCCTTTTTCAATGTTCGGGTGGAAAACTATTTATGAAAACTATGAAGTACCAATTACATATGATGGAAAAGTTATTTTCGCAAGAAAAAACAAAACTAGTCAAACAATAAAGATTGACTATACTCTTACAGAAATTGAAACAACAACAACTAGTGTCAGTATAAAAGGATCAATTTCCACAAAGATATCTGGTAAAATTAAAAAAATTAACACTGATTTATCTGGTGAAGGAAAAATAGAATACGAAAATAAACATATTAGCGAATATGAAATAGGACAAAAAACAACACTATCACTAATTGTTAAACCTAATACTTCGCTTTCGCTTATTACTACAGGTGAAGCAATAATAACAAATGGAGTAAGTAGATATAACTTCTTTGGAATTACTTTTAGAAAAGGCGGTTGGGAGCGTATAGATGTAGTTACAATGTATTACGAGTTTCGAGAAGATAATTTAGCTGATTTTGAAAATTAGGAGTATAGAGATGAAAAGTAAAATTTTTTATGTTGTTATAACTATGCTATTTTTAATGCTAATATTTTTATTTGTTATGCTTTCAATGCAAAAAGATGATTATCATTTTAAAGTAACTACGATAGAAAAAACAAATAATTATCTTGTTACAAAAGAAGACTGTGAAAAAAATAAAGATTTGATTGAACTTATTATTTACACAAGTAAGAAGAATGTTTCAATAACAAATATCAATAAAATAACTAAAGTATATTTAGAAAGCGATGATATGACAATATCACTAAAACCACAAAGTATTATAGATTTAAATTATAAACAATCTTTTTTTGATGAAAAGTTCTATATGTTTTCATATCTTTTTAAAATAGATGGTATCAATGCAGAAGAATATGTAATTAATATGGAAAAAGCATATTTATATCTTAATACACAAAACTATAATGTAAAGTTATTAATTGGTTCCTTTTACTATGAAAAAATAGAAGATATTGGAAATAGTGTACTATCAATATCAAAATTAAAACCAATCGTAAATACCATTAATAGTAATAAAACACTTATTGGATTAGATATAATGTTTGCTAATTACACTAAAGATGAAATCAAAATAAAAGAAATAGTTGCATTAGATGCTTCTATATCTTTTTCTCATAAGGAAAGCATCATAGTAACAGAAGATATTCAGTCAAACGACAATATTTCTAAGATATTAGGTTATTATTATGATTATGAAAAAAAAGAAGAAGATGAAGAACTAAATATGATTCTTGGTGCTCAATCTTATGTTGAAATGGTAATTCCTGTTAAATACATAAATAATTATCCTGTATATGGCTGTGGATTAAAAATAATATTTGAATTTTTGGAAACGGAGTATAGTTTATACTTTGATGATTATAATTTCTTTTTAGACAATACTTTTGTGATAGATGAAAGTAAAGTAAGGATTGATACATATGAAGACTACTAATACAGTAAAACTAGATCGTGTGCATAAAAAATTCAAACACAAAAAAGTAATTGAGAATTTTTCTTACGAGTTTCAACCGGGAAATATTTATCTATTAACTGGTGAGAATGGATGTGGAAAAAGTACTCTTTTAAGAATTATTGGTAAATATATAACTCCAACAAAAGGAAAAATATATAATAACTTAATAATTGGATATGCACCTGATAAAGTAATGATTCCTAGTTACTTGTCTGTAAAGCAATATTTAACACTACTATCAGAGATAAGATCAAAAAAGAGTATAAACTTAGATAATTTCGATAGAATGGAAGATATAGATACTTTTCAATTAAGAAAATATATTGATGAAAAAGTAAATATTCTATCAAAAGGAACATTTCAAAAAATAAACATCCTCCAAACTTTTTTACATAATCCTGATTTGTATTTATATGATGAGCCATTAAGTGGACTTGATCAGAAAATGCAAGAGGTCTTTGTTGCAAAAATAAAAAAGTTAAAAGAGCAAGGAAAGATAATTATTATTGCAACACATTACATAAAAAGTTATAGTAAAACAGGTGCAATAGAAATTAAGATAGGAGAAAAAAATGATTAAACTATGTAAGATGCAGTTTTGCTTTGTATTCTCAAAAGCAATACTTATAATAACATCATTTATTTTACTCTGCTCAGGTTTTATTTGTTTTATGTTAACAGAAAATTCAATTGGTAGTAATGCGCAGGACGAAGAAATGTACTTAAGTGTAATTTTTAATATTGTTAGAATATTATTTACTATTGTTGCAATAGTAATATCTAGTTATTCTTTTATAAGCAGCAGTGACCAGTATAGTGTTTTAGTATTAAATAGTAAAAACACAAAAACGAAAATTTTCACTAGTAAGATAGTAGTTATTCTATTGTATTTATTAATAACATTAATAGTTGAAAGTATAATAATTGGCACAATTGGATATTTTAGATTTGATTATTTGGCACATATTTTTTTTAAATATGTACTACAAACGGGTATTTTGTTAATATATTATTCACTATTAAGTGTGTTATTAATTTTATTATTTGATTATTTTTATGTTTATATCTTACCGCTATCTATTTTTTTAATGATGGAAGTAGTTGATGAAAATAACTTGCTTTATATATTTATAAAATATGAAGATGGTTTTTTTGCTTTACAAGATTATTACTATTTATTTTTAAGCTTTATACTTCTTATTATTTGTATTTTTGTATATAGGAATAAAAATAGAACATAAATATAAAAAATAAATATCTATCAATACAAACTTATGATATAATAAGATTATAAAGGAGATGTTGATATGAAAAAATATGCATGGATTATAGAATGGATAAGCGTTGCTTTACTAGTATCTCTAGCTGTTGTTTCAGTAATCAGTCAAGTTGTAGTGTTGTATTCATTTGGTATTTTATTTATCATATTTGGTTTATTAAGAATAGTACCACTATTTAAAACAACAAATTCAAAATTAATCAAAGGTTTTATGATTGGAGAGACTGTAATAGATACTTTATGTGGAATCTTTTTGCTTATTTCTGCAATAAATAACAAAGATTTTTCAAATTATAAAATAACAAGCTATTTAGTTGCATTTGTTATTTACTTAAGAGGTTTTATATACTTTCTTTCTACTGCAATTAAAAATGAACCTTCAACACTAGAAAGTTTCTTTATTCATATTATTCTATTAACATTAGGTACTGCAATTTTTGTTAAAGGTGGTTTTTCACAAACAGTTTTTGCTTGGATTCTTTTTGCTATGGTATTGATATGTTCAGCATATTTAGTGCTCCATGGATATAAAGGTTATAAATCATATCGCAGCAATTTAGCTGGTAAACATCTTATTAAGAATTTAAGTAAAGATAGTAAAAAAGAGAAAAAAGAAAAAGAGAAACAAGAAAAAACTGAAGACAAAAAAGAGAAAAAAGAAGATTTTCAAGAGGAAAAGTCTTTATAATGAGTAATGATTATCTTAAACTTATTAGCAATTATTCATTTTTTACAGTTAAAGAACTTGAAGAATTAATTGTTAAGAAAAATGTTGTGTTTGATAGTGATAAAGATTTTCACCTAATCCATTCAAATGAAATTCTTTATTCATACTATTTTGATAAATCTTTTAGAAAAATTGATGTAACAAATTACAAAGAACTTTATTTACCATCTTCAGTTATAAATAAAGTATTTAAAAACTTTAATTATGAGAATTGCATATACAAAGGTAATTATAATTACAGTGTGACTGAATATTTTAAAGCAATTTCTAAAAAGGAAATAGATATAAAGAATAATACAGATATATCTGTAATTAAAGAAAATGATTACTATATTTACCGCGGAAAAACATCAAAATGCGATATTAGCATTTTTGGTGATATAAGCATATTTTATCATTTAAAAGTAGTGAAAATGACAAAAATTCATAGTCTAGATGATTTTTATAAGAAACTACAAGAAATTAGGTTATTAAATATTAGACCAAAGCTATTACTTCATAGTTGTTGTGGTCCTTGTAGTAGCTATACTTTAACATTTTTACATGATTATTTTGATATTACTATCCTATATTATAATCCGAATATTGATAATATTAATGAATATCAAAAACGACTTGCAACGCAAAGAGAAATAGTTAGCAAGCTTAAATATGATGATATTAAGATTATTGATACTGCATATAATCATAATGAATATTTAGATAGTATTTCAGGTCTTGAGTCATTAGGTGAGAAGAGCTTAAGATGTTACAATTGTTATAAGATACGTATGGAAGAAGCTTGTTCTTTCGCAAAGAAACATAATTTTGATTTTTTCACAACTACTATTTCTATTAGTCCACATAAAGTAGCTAAGTGGCTTAATGAGATTGGAATTGATCTTGAAGAAAAATATCAAATGCCATATTTATATGCAGACTTTAAACAAAAGGGTGGCTATTTGAAATCAATTGAGCTTTCAAAGAAATTTAATTTATATCGTCAAGACTATTGTGGATGTGAATTTTCAAAAGAAAAAAAATAAAGCCTATTTGAGAGTAATTCATTCTCATTTAGGCTTTTTAATATTCTATAAACTAAATACTATAATAATTATAATTCCAATAGAAAGAAGAGTTAAACCAAAAATTGACTTTTTAGTAAATTTTTCTTTAAAAATCAAGAATGAAAGAAGCATAGTAAGAAGGATAGATAGTTTTCCTGCTGAGCTTACCATTACTGGATTTACATTTTCCATACTTAAGGCAGCATATTCACAAAGCCAAGCACCTCCTGTTGCGAAACCTGATAATGCTAGGAAAATCCAAGATTTAATGCTGATTTTAGTGGATCCTTTATAGTCTTTTCTTGCAACTACTATAGCAAGTGAAAATATAAATACAATAATTGTACGATAAAATGTTCCAGCATTACTTGGTATACCACTTAGGCCTATTTTAATGAAAAGTGAAACAAGAGAAGCAAAGACACTTGAAAGAATTGCGAAAATTAGCCATTTTTTGTTTGTTTTATTACCATCACTATTTTTATTATCAATCATTAATAGTGTTCCAAAAAGCATTAGTGACATTGATAAAACAAGCATAATGATAGTTAAAATATTGCCATTGTTTGTGGTTTGATCGAAGAAGAAGATTAAAAATAAGACAGAAGTTAAAATAAAACTTGATTTATCAATAGGTGCAACTTTATTGATTGATGCCATTTTTAAAGCTTTATAATAACAAATCCAGCTTAGACCAGTTGCAACACCTGATAAAACTAAGAAAATAATATTTGTTTTATTATAAGTTTCAAGTGAAAGATTTGTTTTTGTTATTAAACAAAGAACAAAAGAACAAATTATTACGATGCTAGTTCTAAACATTGTTGCAAAGTTTGAATTAACGTTTTTAATTCCCGCTTTTGCAAGAATTGTTGTAAGAGAAGTGAATACCGCCGCAAGCAGTGCTAAAGTTAATCCGTTCATAATTTCCCCTCTATATTTTATATTAAATAATATGTATTACGTATATTATATTATCACAATTATGTCTAAATAGTAAATGAAAAAGATTTAATACTATAAAAAATAGCATTAAATCTTATATTAATAGAAAAATTATTTAATTGGTACTTGAATTTCAGTTAACCATTCTTCTACATTTTCTTTGTTCCATATTCCATCAATGTAACATTCTCTAGGGAATTCGTTTATTATTAAATTATTATCTTCGATATACTTCATTATTTTAGCGTATGATTCTCCTAAAGAATCATATGCTCCTTTGTGATAAATACAAATACATTTTACTTCTGGTATTTGGGTGAATTTAATACTATCATTTTCAACAAATGAATAATCTTCTTTAATTACAGCTTGAACATATCTTATTTTGATGTTCTTATCTTTGTATTCACCATCTAAGTAATTTATATAACAATAATCAGGTTTAACACATTTAATTGTAGGGTTTAACTCTAAGCATTCAGCACCTGATGTGTAGATAAAAGAAGAAGCTTCACTATAGTCTTTTAAAATACCTTCTTTGTAATAAACATAATAACTTGGAATTACCTTTTCAAAAATTTCATTTTCCATCATTTTTTCCTCCAATAAATAATTTATTTTAGAAAGCATGTTATTATATTGTAAAATAGAGTTTTCAATTTCAATTTTTTTAGTTTCAATAATCGCATTAATAGGTTTTTTATGTACAATGATTTGTTTAATTTCATCAATAGTAAGACCAATTTGTTTATAATAAATGATTCTAGATATCTCTAAAAGTTGACTACTTTCATAATATCTATAACCATTTTCTTTGTCTACATATTTTGGAATTAATATCTTTTCCCTTTCATAATACCTTAACGCTTTAATTGTTACTTTTGACATCTTAGAAAAATCACCTATTTTAAGCATAATATCGCCTCCTAATATATTTATACACTATCCCTTTAAGAGGAGAGTCAAGAAGAAAATAAAAAAAATATTAATTTTCTTATTTTTTATCATTCCACTGATATTTAGTTAAATCAACACGATTATCTATAACGTCTATGCCATCATTCATTAGTTTTTCTTTTTGCTTTTCAATTCCGCCATCACCAAAATTTCTTGCAAGAAAACCTTTTGAGTTTACTACTTTATAACAAGGATAGTTTATTGGATCAGGATTTACGTGTAATACATTACCTACAACTCTCGATAAGTTTTTGTTACCAAGATATTGTGCTACTTGTTGGTAAGTTACAACTTTTCCTTTTGGTATAAGTAGTAAATAATCATAAACTCGTTTATTAATATTTTTGCTCATATTTTCACCACTATTTATTTAGAAGCAATAAACCATATGCAGTATCTCTATTATCTACTTGTCTACATACAGATAAATCTTGATACCACGCAAGGGTTGTTTTGTAATTTGGATAATAACTGATAAGTTTTATTTCATCATCAACAAGTACATATTTTCTATTGTAAGAAATACTTTATCATTTTTTTAGTTTATTTATTTTTATAGATATATTATACAATATTATAAATAGTTATTTAATATTATGACTCTTTTTTAATAAAAATATTTTTTCTAACAAAAGCTCTTGTATTGAATGAAAAACTATGATATATTTTAAAATATATTAAAAAGAAAACATGGTGAACAATATGAGATATGATGTATTTATTTCTTTTAAAAACACAGATGAAAATGGAACCTATACAGAGGATAGTTATCTTGCGGAGAAACTATATCTTGCTTTAAAACAAGAAAATCTAAATGTTTTCTACAGTAATATAGTTTTAAATGAGGTAGGTGCTGCAGCTTATAAGAATGCTATTGAAGATGCCCTTGAACAGTCATCAGTATTGGTGTCTATTGCTACAAAAGTTGAATATTTAACTTCTCAATGGGTTTCTTACGAAAGAGAAAGTTTTCATAATGATATTTTATCTGGTAGAAAGAAGTCTGCTTGTATTGTCCCTTATATTAAAAATATCAGTGGTTGTGATGTTCCTAGGTCTTTACGTAATTATCAAACTTTTGAAATAGGTGTTTCTTCTATTTCTGATGTTGTCTCTTTTATCAAAAAGTTTATAAATAGTGTAAAACCAGTGGGAAGTGGACAAATACCACTTCAAAAGGAATCAATTTCTCTTTCAACTGGAAAACATCTTTCCTCTTATAAGGCAGAGATTAAAAGTGAACTTAAACGTTTAAAAATTCAGGCTGCTAATACACGTGAGCCAGATAATAACGCTATACGTTATGTTCTTGCACAATTAGCACATAAAGATACTATTAATATCCTTGATATGGGTTGTGCGTATGGTTATGTTACAAAAGATCGTTTTGCTAATATTCCTGGGATTAATTTAATTGGAGTGGACCGTAGTGAAAAACTGATTGAATATGCTAAAGAGAATTCTTCATTTGATGGAGCCTCATATTATGTTCTTGATCTAGAAGATGAAGAATTAATTGATAATCTTGAAGAGATTATGGAAGAAAAGAATATTGAGAAATTTGATATTATTTTTGCTTCTTTAGTTATTCACCACTTAAAGAATCCAAATAAGTTGCTTCGAACTATTCGTAAAGTTTTATCAAAGGATGGATATATCATTATTCGAGGATCTGATGATGGTTCGATTGTAAGTTATAATGATGATGACCTAGTACAAAAGGTGGTTGACATACATCTTTCTTGTGATGGTATTTCTGACCGTCATAATGGTAGAAAAATATATTCACAACTTATTTCCTCAGGTTACAAGAATGTTAGAATGTTCAATTGGGTAAAAGAAATTTCTGGAATGGACATGGATGAGCGTTATGAAATCTTTTTAGAACGTTTCTCTTATCGTAAGAATTATATAAAAAACCTTTGTGAAAAAGATCCATACAATGCAGTAAATCAGAAGAAATTAGAGGATATTGAATATTTACTTAGTGAATTAGAAAATAAATTTGCTGATGAAACCTTCTGGTATTCAGAAATTGATTTTGTTGGTGTTGCCCAGAAGAAATAAAATAAAAAGGACGCAATGATGTTATGTCAATTGCATCCTTTTTTTATTTTAGTTGCGTTAAAGTAATTAACAATTATTATACATAAAAAATACCTTAGAAAATCTAAGGTATTAATTTAGTTCTAACAAAAATATTTATTTTAAAGTTGATTGACGTTTTGTCTTATTAAACATTGGAGCTATAGTAACACCAACACCAATTGCAGTAAATAGTATTGTCATTAAAATATCTTTAATTAATAAAGCAGATATTTCAGGAACTTGGAAAGAATTAATGAAATCATTAATTATTCCATTTGAAGCACCTGCTTCAATATATGCATTCTCTATAATTATTGCATCTATAATAACAATACCAAGAAGCATCATCACAATTGAAGTAACAGATACAATTACAATCATCATTTTATTTGGTTTGCCTTTAAATGCACGATAAAGTTTCTCACCACAAAAAACCGCAACGAAACCTGATAAAGATGAAATAAATCCCGCAATACTTAAGACAATCATTAGTACAATCCCCGCAAGTGATCCTAGTAATGCACCAGCGAAGCCTTTAAGATAATTATTTGGCATATTATCAAAGTCTTTATTTTCTTCTCTTATTCTAGCATTTAATGTCTCTGCAGTTGTTGGATTTAAAATGATTGAACCTCTTTCCAATGAATATAAACGTGCATCTTCAGTTAATTCATCACCTGTAACAGGATCATAACCTAACCCTTTTGCGTTAAATGAATTAATAGTATCAAATACGAAACTTAGTTTTTCGTTAAAATCCTTTTTCATTGAATTAAATGTTATACCATTAAAAAGTAATAAAATACCATAATCACTTCCAATAACATCAAAGTATTTGAAACCACTATTTTTTAGTTTACTAATCACTGGTTGTTTGTTGTCTAGATATAAAGATAGATGAATCTGAATTGGAAATTTTTGATCTGTAGGAATATAAAATCCATTTGCTTCGAATCCATGTAGCTTTCCATAATAAGTATTTTTATATACTTCCTTCATATTGTATTCTTCAAAAAAAGCTGTAATCTTTTTGCTCATAAATAATTCCCCCTATATTTTTAATATATCACATAAAAGGATGTATGTCAAATAATTACGATTATGCTGTGCTTGTTTCTTGTGTTTCGAGAATCAAAGAAAGAAATTTAATCTCCCTGAGTTTGCCACTACTCTTGTAATAGAATCTTTTTAGAATATGGAAAAAATAATGGTTGAAACTCACCAAAATCGTTATTTTAGCTAGTTTTTGCCATTATTTAGATATAAAAAAGACTTTGACACCCAAAACAAACTTCGTTTGTTATTGTATCAAAGTCGTTCATTAAATATGGCAAAGATAAACCATTTTAATACAAAATGCAAACACCTTTCGTTTTTTTGAAAACACCCTGTTTTGGCATTGTTGCGCTGATGGATAAATTCTAATTTATCGATATGTTCCGTTTTAAGAATCATACTCTCCGTATTCACAGCCTACATTCTCGCAAATAACCTCATCGATGAGTTTCTTGCCGCGATAGAGCTTAACAATACCTTTACCGTTACCACCGTTCCATAGACGTTTATGTAGCTTCTTACCATTGGGGGCTTCATAGTTGACAAGAAGCATATCCTTTTTCTCGCAGGTGATGTCGGTCACCATACGATTGCGCCACGTTTTCTGCTCCACGTGCCAGATGATCTGAGTATCAGTTTCTTTGCATTCAAATTTGGTGCGCGTGAACGTCCAAAACTTTGAAAAGTTGAACTCATAGCATTTTCCCTCATACCAATAGGCAGAAAGGAGTTTCCTCTTGAGCGCGACGGTACCGACCTTTGGGCAACCTCCGCCAATATCGAAAACACTGTCAGTCAGTTTCTTGCCCGTAAGCTTGCTTGTCAGATTGTTGGATGAGAGCCACACCCAAGGAGATGTAAAATCCTTACCCCAGTTCTTATCCGCATAGCCATAGCAGATTTCGGGCGTGACGATATATTTCTCACCGTTCCAAATGACCTCACCTTCGTAAGCAGTTTTCATTCCCTCTGCGTGCCAAAACATCTCAAAGAGTTGCATCTTACGGAACAGCTTTCCTGCGCCGTAGCCTACGTTGAATGCAACTTTTTTATCGATTTTGAGATTCCAAGACATTTCACCATTCTGACACATCCATTCGGGGTGTGCCTCAGCATCTTCAATTTTAACGTGACCTCGCATCTCGGTTTCGGTGCAGTAGCAATCTTCCGCCTTGACCGAGAACGGAATACCGAATGAGACCTCGATATTATTCCAACCGAAAAATGTATGTAACTGAGCGGCATCAGTGCCCCAAGTACCTGCCTTAACCATCAAATAAGAAGGCTTAACACCGTTCATTTTGTTTTCTGCAAGTTGACCAAGCACGGGAACTTCACCGCCGCTTTGTGGATTGCAGAGAAAGTATTCAATAAAGAAGCCCTTCCCCTCGCCCGTTTTTTCATTCCGCGCGGTAAAGGAATGCCACCACCAATCGTAGCCACACTTCGCTTGACCGCCGTATAATTGACACGCATTGCGTGATATTTCGTGTTTGTTAAACATAAGGTCCTCCTTTTTTATCGCATCAACTAACCGTCAAATTGGAATTTATCGAATACATGAATTTACAAATTTAATAGGTACATCCATTCTTTTGGCAACCTGCTCTACTGTCATTCCACTATTCAAGAAACGTTTGCATACTGTTTTAATATTCTCACCTATTTCAATAATATGCATATCAGGGGCATATATTCTTACTACTCTTTGGCCCCAAGAATGTTCTTTAATAGAATGAACATATTTTATGTCATAATTCTTAAGTTTATCAATAAATTTATCAAAGTTATCTTCTTCAAAATATATCTCTGAACTATTGTTACCAAATAAAATATCATCTAAGCCTATAAAATCTTTCCAGCTTTCAAGTGTTTGTAATGCTAAACCTCCTGTCAAGGTTTTATTTGTTCCAAAGTCAACTATTACATGTAATCCAAAAATATTTTTATAAAAATCAACTGATTTATCAATATCTTTTACAATTAACATTGGATTCTTCATTTTCATAATAGTTAATCACCTTCAAATTCTAATTTATTCAACAACCTTCCAATAACCATCTTTATTGGAACCTATTCTTTCTAAATATCCATTATTTTTCAAATATCTAATGTTATTATCAATTGCAGTATCACTAATTCCAATAATAATTTCTAATTCGGCTTTTGTAATATTTGGATTGTGTCTCATTTCTGATAATATTTGCTTCCTAGTGGCGTTTAAACCATGTTTTCTAGTGGCAGGTGAAGTATTAACAATCTTATTACCAACTTTATTACCAATTATATTATATCAAAAAGTTGGTAATAAATTAATGATTTTCATATAATGGTTAAAAAATAAAAACTTCAGACGTGTTCACTTATTATTTTCAGCTTGAAAAAATGCCTTTTAAAAAGAAAAAAAACCACACAGGGCAAATAAAAGGCGTAACGTGGGGACTTGAACCCCTAAAAAAAGAAAAAATCTCGACACATTTAATTGTATCAAGATTAGTAATCTTATATGGTGCACCTAACAGGACTCAAACCCGCAACATTCTGATTCGAAGTCAGACGCTCTATTCATTTGAACTATAGGTGCATTATTAAAAAAAGTATAACACTTTGATTTATTTTTTGCAACATGTTTATTTTTTTTATAAAAAATTGTATAATAATATTGGTGATAAAATGATTTTATGTGTTGATTTAGATGATACGTTACTTAAGAAAGATAAATCTATTTCTACATTTACTTTAAAATCTTTAAAAAGATGGAAAGAAGAAGGAAATATAATTATTATCAATACCGCAAGACCTCTTAATAGATGCATTGATTATTTTAATATTATTAATGCAGATTATTTGATTTGTAATGCGGGAGCGGATATTTATGATAGTAATTTGAATATCATTAGATATATTTATACAAGTAAAGAAGAAACAAACAAAATAGTTAGATCTTGTTTGAGTTATTGTAATCTTATACGCATTCAAACATTAGATAAACTATTTACTACTTGTATTGAAGATGTTTCAGAGTATTCTGTGTTTAGTGACTTTTACGAATTTGATGCTACAAAAATTATTATTTATAAAGGAGAACACGAAAAAATTCTTGAAAAGCTTAAAAGTTTAAACGTGTATTATGTTTTGTATGGTAAAGGTACATGGGCACGTATTTCACCAATAGGAGCAACTAAGAAGGAAGCACTTAAGTTTATTCTTCATATTCTAAATGTATCAAATGATTATGTATATGGTTTTGGTGATGATTATGGCGATGTTGATTTTATATTAGATTGTGGTCATGGTTACTTGATGGAAAATGCTTTAACAAGTATTAAAAAAGAATATGAATATATAAAAAGATGTAAAAGCAACGAAGAAGATGGAATTGCTTTAGTGATAAATGAAGTACTTGATAGGAGAAATTAGAGATGAAAAAATTATTATCATTTTTATTAGCTGTATGCTGTTTATTTGTTTTAGCTAGTTGTAAAGAAGTTGAATATCAACTAGATATTACTATTAATGAAAAAGTCTATGCTGGAGATGTATCTAATTATGTTGTAACTGTTAATCCTGGCTCAAAGGAAATTCAAGATTACGACTGTGTTTCTAGTAACACATCTATCTTTACTGTTGTAAAAGGTAAAATCACAGGTGTTAATGAAGGTAGTGCATCTTTAACTATAACTTGTGTATATGATAAGCAAGAATTATCAAAATCTATAGAAGTTTTAGTTAATGTAAAAGAAGAAAATTATGAACTGTCTATAGAATATAAGGATTCGCTAGTTGTTTATGAAGAAAGTGAAATATCTGTTGTGGAAAAGAATACTAATAGTATTATTACTGACTTTAACATTTTCAATAAAAATGAGGATATTATTAGTGTTGAAAATAATAAAATCACTGCACTAAAAGAAGGAGTTGCTTCTTTTGTTGTTTCAACAAAATTTAATGATAGACTATTATCTAAAGAATGTACTTTAACTGTATCTAAGGTTTTAACAACTAAAATTGAATTAGTTGTAGAAAAGACAACTTTAAAGGAAAATGAAGAAACAACATTTAAAGTTATAATTGAACCAACTAATGCGACAAACAAGGAATATGATTTAATCTTAAGTCAAGATGATGTGTTAAAAGTAGATGGTAATAAACTTGTTGCTTTAAAGGAAGGTACTTGCGTTGTAACTGCCATTTGCTTAGATTCTAATATACAATCAAGTGCTGTAATTACAGTAGAAAAAGAAGCAAATGAGAATGCAATTACTACAAATATTCCTAATAGTTTATATGTAAATCAATTAATTGAAGTTGAAGCGTTTTATAATGGTCAAAAATTAGATGATTTCACTTTGTCTCTAGGAAATGAAGATATTGTTTATTACGATGAAGAATCGAAAATTCTTGAACCTTTTGATGAAGGTAAAAGCAGTATCACAATTAAAGCTAAATATAATGGTGAAGTAATAGAAGATACTTTTGAAGTAATTATATCAATTGCAAACTTTGATTTAGTGATTGAAACAAACAAAGAATTAATTGTTAATGATATTAGTTCATATGAAGTATATGTTGAACCTGGTCATATTAAATTATCTGATTATGTTGCTAATTCATCAAAACCAGAAATATTAGAGATTCAAGGAGAAACTTTACTTGCTAAAGCTTATGGTAAAGTTACTTTAATAGTTTCAACTATGTATCAAGGAGTAAACCTTACAAAAAGTGTTGAAATTAAGGTGAATCGTTATGTTGAAACTAGTGTTTCAATAAACATCCCAAATAATTTATTTATTGGAAGAAATATTAATCCAGTAGCTATTTTAAATCCATATGGAACAACTTTAGAAATAACTAACATTTCAACAAGTAATGGATATGTTAAATATGAAAATGGTGTTATTATTCCTAATTCAATTGGTAACTGCACACTAACAGTATCATATAAAAATGGTGATCAATTAGTTAATGAAGAGATAAATGTCACTATTAACGAGTTTACAGATTTAGTTGTTGAATGTGAAGAATCAATATATGAAAATGAAGTTAGTAAATATAAAGTGTATGCACTTCCAAATAATGTAGAAATTACAGATTATACTATAGAGAGTAGTAATGACAATATTTTAACAAATAAAGGATTATTACTTGGAAATAAAGTTGGAAATGGAACAATAAAAATTTCTTACGAAATTAATAATCAAACTGTAGAAAAAGAAGTATCATTATCTGTTTTAGAATATAAACTTGAGGTTAAACGTATTTATTTAAGTATTGCGGACGCATTACTTGAGGGTAATAAAACAACTGCTATAGTTACTAGTTATCCACAAGTAGATGATTTAGCTATAGTAATTACAAGTTCTGATGATGATGTTATTAGTGTTGATAACGACTTAAATATTTCAGCAAATAGTTTAGGCTCTGCTGTTATTACAGCTAAACTTGTAAGTGATGAAAGCATTTTTACTACTAAAACAGTTAAAGTAATTAAGAAAAACGATGAAATGATTTTCTCTGGTACTACTGCCTCTGGAACAAGTTATGAAGGTAAATATTATGAAGAAAGTATTAAAAACTATTATGAGTTGTTAGAGGGCGTTACAGAAGTGTCATATCAAGCATACACTTCAACTATGACTGAAAACATTGATGTAGATGGATATTTAGGCCTTGATGGAATGATTGAACCTGGAAAATATTATTCACAAAATGTCCATGTATTAAGTGTTCCTTCATCAAAAAATATTCAAATTATCCCTTGGGCAAATCTTTCAAGTAATATTTGGACGCTTACGACTGTTAAAGGTTTAATTCAAAATTATGAAGAGTTAAATCCTGGCAAGAAAGTTATTTGTGCTGTTAATGGTGATTTCTTTGATATTAAAGGTAATGGAAATTTACCATATCAAACAACTGGTGAAAATATTTCAGATGGTGAATTCTATAAGACTTCAAGTGGTTTTGGTCCTGGTGGCGGAACACTTGGATTTACTAATGATGGTTCAAGTTTATCTTTAATAGCAAAATATGGTGCACAACGCACACAAAACATGAAACTTGCTATTTATGATGCAAATGGCAATATTGTAAAAACACTAGAAGTAGAGAATTTAAATACACTTCCAGGAGAGAATACAAGTAGTGTATATTTTGGTGTTTATAATTCTGATAAGGAATATGTTCCAATTAATATGCCAGAAGGATTTAAGACTTTTGTTGTAAATAATGCGGAAAAAGCTTTACCAAACAATGAAAATGATTTTTATGGTTTAGGAACAATTACATCAGATAAACCATGTGAATTACAAAAAGGCGAATTTGGTATTGTAACTAATAATAATGATGTTATCGAAGCATTAAGTATTGGTACAAGAATTAGAATTCAATATGAATTTACTGGTGAATATGCAAATATTAAATCCGCAACTGGTTATAATACTGTAATTTATAATGATCCAAATCATTTACCAGATGGATATTTAGGTGATAGAGCACCAAGAACAGTAATCGGAATGAAAGAGGATGGCACGCTAATTATGATGGTTGTAGATGGTAGACAAGGTGCTAATGGTATGTTTGGCTGTGATGGAAGTGAAATTGCGGCGATAATGAAAACATATGGTTGCATTAAAGCGTATAATGTTGATGGTGGCGGCTCATCTACTATCGTTGTTCGCACTGAAAGTGGTTTTAAAGTGTTAAATTCACCTAGTGATGGACGTGAAAGAAGTGATGGTAACTGTATCTTAGTTGTAACTGATGACCCTGGATATAATGCGAAAGTAGAAACTACTTGTGATAGTGCAGAAATAACTGTTACAAATAATAATTTCTCATTAGCTGATAAAAAAGTCTATGTTGATGTTGAAGGAATACTATATGAAACTGTTAATGGAAAAATAACTATTAACAACTTAGTTCATAATACAACATACAACTATAAAGTATATTATGAAAAAGATGGAAATATGTATAGCACATTGACACTCGGCTCATTTACAACTGATAAGAGTGGATTTATATTCTTTGGTGCAGTTCTTACTGAGGATATTTCATCATATACTTTTGAATTATTCTATGAAGACTACGAAAAAGCAAGTAACTGTAGTAGTGCTCAGATAATTGTTAATGGTACAGAAACATTCTTAACAAATGGTAAGATTGTTCTATCAAAACAAATATTTGGTGATTATATTAATTCACTACAAATAAAGTATTGGTATATTGAAGGAAAGGATAAAATCGATAAAACTATTACTTTAGAGGATGTATTTTTAAAATAAATAATAGTAGATAGAAAGAGGCTAAAAGAAATTTTAGTCTCCTTTATTTTTAAAAAAAATTAATCAAAAAAATGTCAAAGTGTGGTATAATATGATTTACAAGGAATTAGAGGGAGAAGTAAAAATGAATAATAAAAGATTTATTAAACTTTTAGAGTCAATAAAAATGGAAATAGATTCAATATATGAGAATGCAAAATTAGATGATGTTGAACTAAATGTTAAAGACAAAAAACTAACATTAAAGGTTATATTTCCTAATTGTCTACCAGTTCATATTATGGATGATTTTAATAAGGAGTTTAAAAATAAACTAATTGAAAGTGGCTTATGTAAAAGCTGTCATGTTACTTATTTATATGAAAATAGTTATATTTCTCCTGAGATGCTTTCAGATTATTATTCATATACTTTAAACCTTCTTAAAGCAAAAAATGTATTATTTCGTGCACTTGAAAACTTTAAAGTGTCATTTAATGAGAATAAAGTGGAGTTAACTTGTGCAAGCGAAGATAAAGAAAATATTGAAAGTTTGTTCTTATTTGTTAAAAAGAGCATTTCTGTTTTAGGCTTGTCATTTGTTGAATTTATTATTAAAGAAGATGATTGTGTTAAAAGTATTATTCAAACTATTGAAGATGCTTCGAAAAAAGAATTTGATATTGCTAAAGAGAATGCAAGAAGCAGTATACCTTCAGTATCTGATAATAAAGAGAAGGAAAAGACATATAAACCTAAAAAGAAAAATACTCATCTTAATGATAAATTGAATTTAATCTCTGAAATTCCTTCAACCGATGAAGAAATAATAGATTATACTCAAAGATTTGGTAATTCTTATTTCTTGATTGAAGGTAAAGTCACTTCACATCAAGTAACTGTAACAAAAACAGGCTATAAGATTTTTCAAGCAACTGTTGCTGATAAATCTGGAAGTATTGTTATTAAAACCTTTATTAATCAAAATAGTAAAGAATCAGAAGAATATTATAATACTAGAGTCACAACTGGAAATATTATTCGAGTTTATGGTTGTGCTGCTTATGATAGTTTTACTAGAGATGTTGTTGTTAAAATATTTGAGATAATTAGTAAAGGTATTCCTGAAAAAAAGCAAACTCATTTTGACAATGAAAAAAACAAACGTGTTGAATTACATGCTCACAGTAAAATGACATTTTTAGATTCTGTTTTATCATTAGAAGATTATGTTGCAAGAGCAGTTGATTATGGACATGAGGCAATAGCTCTAACTGATAAAAATACTGTTCAAGGACTTGGTGAATTTGACAAATTATGTAAGAAATATAATATTAAACCTATTTATGGTATTGAAGCTAATTATGTAAATAGTGATTATTATAATCCCGCATTTACTGTAGAAGATATTCCTCTTAATGATGCTACATTTGTTGTATATGATATTGAAACAACAGGAATTAATGTTTCATATAATGAGATAATTGAAATTGGTGCCCAAAAGATATATCATGGACAAGTTATTGATACATTTAGTTCATTAATTAACCCACGTAGGGTTATTTCAGAAGGAATAACTAATTTAACACATATAACAAATGATGATGTTAGAAATGCACCATTTATTGAGGATGTACTACCAAAGTTTTTGGAGTTTATTGATGGGACGATATTAGTTGGTCATAATGTTGCTTTTGACAATGGACATATTTATCATAATATTGAAAAACTTGGATTAGGCAAACGAGTTTATCCAACAATTGATACATTAACGCTTGCGAAAGCAAAATATAATAGTGGACTTAAAAAGTTTGGTTTAGAGGATTTAGTTAAATATTTTAATATTACATTAGATGGTCACCATCGTGCAAGTAATGATGCAATTGCTACTGCTGAGATATTTATTAAGATGTGGAATGATCTTTTAAATGATGGAATAACAAATTATAATCAAATTAATTCTTTAGTTGATGAAGAAACTATTTTTAAAACATTCTATTCATATCATGTAACAATGCTAGCTTTAAATCGTGTTGGACTTGTCAATATCAATCGTATGGTTAGTGATGCTCATTGTAATCACTTTTACAAGACACCACGTTTTCTTAAGAGAGTAATTAATGAACATCGTGAAGGAATTTTGGTTGGTAGTAGCTGTGTTCATGGTGAAGTGTTTGAAACTGCTTTAAATAAGGATTTTGATGAATTACTTAAGGTAATGGAATTTTATGATTATATTGAAGTACAACCTGTTAGTTGCTATAGTTCACTTATCGAAAAGAAACAAGATGAACTGACTGAAGGTAAGATTAGAAATGTAATTTCTAAAATTATTAAAGCTGCTGGTGTATTAAATAAAATGGTTGTTGCCACTGGAGATATTCATGAACTTGACGCAAGTGATCGTGTATATCGTGCAGTTGTTTGTGATAAGCCATTAATTGGTGGAGGTATTCATGACTTAAATGGTCTTGAAAACCTTCCTGACACTCACTATCGTAATACTGAAGAAATGCTTTCTGAGTTTGCATTTTTAGGTGAAAATGTAGCCTATGAAATAGTTGTAACTAATACTAATAAGATTGCGAATATGGTTGAAACATTTAATCTATTCCCTAAAAAGTTATTTGCGCCAGAAGATGACTTTATGAAGAAATTTGGTGTACCTTCTGCTGTTGAGGATTTAAAGCACATAACTTATGAAGTAGCTCATGGAATGTATGGTAATCCTCTCCCACAAATAGTATCTGACCGTCTTGATAAAGAATTAGGTAGTATCATTAAAAATAGTTTTGGTACAATTTATTATATTGCTTATTTGTTAGTTAAACATTCAAGAGATGCTGGATATGTAGTTGGTAGTCGTGGATCTGTTGGTTCTAGCTTGGTTGCGACATTTATGTGTATAACTGAGGTAAATAGTTTAGCTCCACATTATGTATGCCCAAAATGCCATTTTAGTGCTTTCAAATATACTGAAGAAGAAGAGAAAAAGTATGTTCGTAGAAGTGAAGAAATTCAGTTTATTGACATTCTAAATAGTGTAGATTCTGGTCTTGATCTTCCACCATGTAATTGTCCAATTTGTAATACACCAATGAAAGGTGATGGATGTAACATTCCGTTTGAAACATTCTTAGGATTTGAAGGAGATAAAACACCAGATATTGATCTTAATTTCTCAGGTGAATATCAATCAAGAGCACATGACTTTTGTCGTGAAATATTTGGTGTTGAAAATACTTTCCGTGGTGGCACAATTGGAACAATTGCGGAGAGAACAGCAAAAAGTTATATAAGAGATTATTATGCCAAAAGAGGTAAGATATTACGAAGTTGTGAAGTTGATTCAATGGCAGGAAAAATTACAGGAATTAAACGTCAGACAGGACAACATCCTGGTGGTATAGTAGTTGTTCCTGAGGGAGTTGATGTTAATGAAATTACTCCTGTACAATACCCAGCAGATGATATAACAAGTGAATGGAAAACTACGCACGTTGATTACCATAAATTTGAAGAAAATTTATTAAAATTAGATATACTTGGTCATGATGATCCAACTATGGTTAGATATCTTATGAACTTTGTTGATGAAAATCCTAATGAATTTCCATTTACTTCAGTTGAAAACATTCCTATTTTTGATCCGAATGTTTTAAGAATGTTTAATGGTATTGAAGTATTAGGTGTAAAAGAAGAAGACGTATTGTCACGTGTTGGTACAACTGGGTTACCTGAGTTTGGTACTAATCTTACTAAAAATATGTGTGAAGAAGTTAGACCAAAAACAATATCAGATTTAATTCGTATTTCAGGTTTAAGCCATGGTACAAATGTATGGAGCGGTAATGCACGAGATTATTTCTTAGGATTGAAAGAAGGATATGATCCAATTCCAATTTCTAAACTAATATGTTGTCGTGATGATATTATGGGGTATCTAATATCTAAAGGTATCCCTGCAAAAGTATCGTTTAAAATAATGGAAGCAGTTCGTAAAGGTAGAAAACTAACTGATGAGTTTGAAAAAATAATGCGTGAACATCATGTGGAAGAATGGTATATTGATTGTTGTAAAAAAATAGAATACCTTTTCCCAAAAGCCCATGCAACCGCTTATGTAATAATGGCCCTTCGTATTGCCTGGTTTAAATTCTATAAACCATTATATTATTACTCTGGTTTCTTCTCTAAACGTACAGATCAATTTGAAGTTGATACACTTCAAAAAGGATATGATGCAATCAAAGCAAGAGTGTTAGAACTTGATACAAAATATGGTAATCAAGATTTAACAGAAAATGAAGAGCAAGATATGAAGCAGTCAAAATCTGATTTAGGTGATATGAGTGATGTAAAACAGAAAAAACTATTAGTTGGTTTAAGAGTTGCTCTAGAAATGTGTGCTCGAGGATATAGTTTCTTAGGTGTTGATATCAACAAATCAGATGCAGTTAATTTCACAATTGAAGGTAATTCTTTAAGAATTCCATTTGTTGCTGTAGATAGTTTAGGCGAATCAACAGCAAAAACTTTGGTTGAAAGAAGAGGAAATCATCCATTTACTTCAATGGATGATGCATCAAGAAGAGGGAAAATTTCTAAATCATTATTTGACAAGTTATTTGTTCTAGGAGCTTTTAAAGACTTGCCAAAAGAAGATAAAGTAGGATTATTCAAGTTTTTAGATGACTTTAATTAGTGTTACACTTTATATAAAAAATGTTATTATATAATAATTGAATAAAAACATAAAATAATATATAATATATAGTGTAAAAGAAAGGAATAATAATTATGAAATTAGGAAATTCAAATATTGCTTTTCGCAAAATATTAAATAATGGTCCAGAAACTTTAGAGAATTATGAAGCATGTACATATAAAGGAGTAACAATAAAAACACTAATATTTTTAGCTACAGCTGTTTTAGGTGCAATAATCGGAATAGTATTATTAAATAATGCTCCAGAAGCAGGAATGATTGCCTTGATTATTTCTGGTAGTATTACTTTTGTTTCATCACTAATTGCTTTAGTTAGTTTAAGATTAGCAAAAGTATTTGGTATTATCTATTGTATTGCTGAAGGAATGTTAGTAGGTGTTGTATCATACATTTGTAGTGGCATTTTACAAGGTGCTGTTTCTATTGCATTACTTTCAACTGTAGCTGTATTTGCTGTTGTTGTGCTTTTATTTGTTAGTAATGTAGTAAAAGTAAATAATAAGTTTATGAAATTCTTATCAATTTTTGCTATTTCATTTATTATAGTTGCATTACTGATTTCTCTTGCAAGTTTATTTATTGAAATTAGTATTGGATTGTCCCTAGCTATTTCAGCTGTTACAATCTTCCTTGCTACTTTATATTTATTCTTTGACTTAGAAAAGATTAGACAAATAGTTGAAGGTGGATATCCAAAAGAATATGAATGGAATGCCGCATTCGGTTTATCATTTACATTAATTTGGTTATATGTTGAAATATTAGAATTAGTAATTAAACTATATTCTTTATTTGATAGAAATTAATCAAACACATAAACTTATTATAAAAATTAAATTTACTTAAGATAATAGTTATTGATAAAAGTTCAACATATTATACTTGATGTGTAAAAACTGTTTTAGAACGTTGTGACTAACGAGTTTTCGTTAGTCCTTTTTATTTTAAAATACGTGGATGAAAATAAAAATCGATTAAATTTAAGTAAAAATAAATATTCTAAGGAAATCAAAAATAACATTATTTATACATAAAATAAAAAGTTGTTTATTGACATTTATTAAAAATAAATATAAAATAATAAAAAAAAGGAGGAAATATTAGTATGGCAAATGTATGTGTAATTACCGGTGGCGGTAGCGGTATGGGTTTAGAAACTGCAAAATTTATGGCAAAGGATAAAGTTATTGTTGTAACAGGAAGAACATTATCTAAGCTAGAAAATGCAGTTAGTACACTTAAAGAATTAGGATATCAAGCATATGCTAAAGTATGTGATACTTCCAAAAGAGAAAGTGTTAAAGAGTTAGTTGATTATTGTGTAACATTAGGCGAAATTAAAAATGTAATTAATGCAGCTGGTGTCTCACCTGCAATGAAAGGTACTCCTGAGTCTATCTTGAGAATTAATGCTTTAGGCACTGTATATATTAATCAAGAATTCTCAAAAGTTATGAATCCTGGAAGTGTAATTATTGATATATCATCAAATTCAGCTTATATTCTTCCAGAGTTTATTATTCCAAAGAAAAAATATCCACTTGCTGAAACTAATGAAGATGAATTCGTAAAGAAACTAGTAAAGAAAAGTATGATGGCAAAAGGTGAATATCAACAAAAAGGATTCGCTTATTCTTTATCTAAGAACTTTGTTTTATGGTATGCCAAAAAATGTGCTTTTGAATATGGTAAAAAAGGAATACGTGTTGCATCATTAAGTCCAGGATTAATTGCAACTGATATGGGCAATCTTGAAGCTAAAGATGGTGGTATGCTAATTCCATTTAGTGCTGAAGAAAGAATGGGAAAACCAGAAGAGCTAGGTTTCGCAATAGCAACATTAGCGGATGAAAGAAATGGTTATTTAGCTGGTGTAGATATTTTATGTGATGGTGGCTCTACATACGGTATGAAAGAATTTAAAAAGAAAAAGAAATAAAAATACAAAAAGACTTAAAAAGTTATGCTTTTTAAGTCCTTTGTTTTTTAATTAGTTTTTATAAACATAAAATTATGATATACTAATAAAGAAATGCGATTATCAATTATATATTGGTACTAAAAAAATTAGGAGAAAATGATGCTTCCAAAAGAAATAGAGTTATTTACAAGATATGATAAAAAGCCAAATAATATTAAGCATGGTTTTTTATATCAATGTTTATTTGATACACCTCTTCCAAAACAAAGAAAAAGAATAGTAAGAGTATTTTTACCTTTTGATTATTTTGAGAAAACAAATAAAAAGTATAGTGTAATGTATATGAGTGATGGACAAAATTTAGTAGATAAGTATCTAAGTGCTTATGGTGAGTGGAATATCGATGAACACAATTATCAAATGATGAAAAAAGGATATGATGGTTTAATCTATGTAGGTTTTGATTGTCCAAACGATGAAGATACACGATTTTATGAAATGGTACCAGAGAATTTTATTTGTAGTGAAAAACAATCTGAAAATCAAGATTTTTATTATTGTGGTTCTTTATATTTAGATTGTATTTTTAAAATTATAAAACCTGTAATAGATCAAACTTTTCGAACAATTCCTGATCGTGATCATACAATTTTTGGTGGTTCATCGATGGGTGGATTAATTAGTTTTTATGCTGGATTTTATTATCAAAGTTTGGTTTCTAAAGTACTTTGTTATTCCCCTGCATTTTCTTTAGCTAATCAAACAAACTTACGAAAGTTTTACAAAGAACTTGTAAATAAATATGGAACTAACATAAAAATTGCTTTATTAAGTGGTGGTAAAGAATTTGAGAAAATTTTTATCAAGCCTACCGCTTTTACATATTTAGAATTATTAAGACTAGGTTTTAAAGAAGAACAATTGGATATGATTATTGATACTAGTGGAAAGCATCATGAAGCTTTTTGGTCAAAATATTTTATTCACAGTATGGAGTTTTTATTAAATGAAAGCAAATGATAAAGTATTATTAATTCAAATACTTATGTAATTGTCAGATTAATTGGACATGGGAGCAAGCCAAGAGACTTAAGAAGATAATGCTTGTTGGGTAGAACATGTCATTACAAATGAAATGTTTGAAATTATAAAGAAATATAAAAAGAAATAATTTATATTAAACTAGAGTATTTTACTTCAATTTTTTTATTATTATTGTTTATTATTTTTGTATATACACATAATATATATGGTGAATTTATGAATTATGATAAAAATGATAATAAAAAATTAAAAATAAACTTAAGTTTTTTAATAAAGGTTGGTATTACCTTAATAATCTTTTTTATTCTAGCTCCAAAAATAAATGGAATAGTAATAAATATTTTTTCAATTGTCTTACCATTTTTAATAGCTTTTGTGCTTAGTTATATTCTAGAACCAGTTACAGAGTGGATAAAGAAATTTGTTAAAAAAAGGTGGTTTGCAGTTTGCATTACTCTTATATTGTTTGCAATAGTTATCTATGTATTTTTTAGGACTACCATTCCGATTATATCAAAAGAAGTAAATGATTTTATTGATAACTATGATGAAATAGTAAATCAATTAAAAACTAAAATTAACTCTTTTTCAAAAAAATTTAATTTTCTTCCTGATGATTATAAACCTACATTTGATAATATATTAGATCTTCTCAAAGGATATATAAGTGATATGAATGTTGATGTAAAATCAATTTTTCAAAGTTTATTTAGATGGGTTAGTGTTATCGTACTTATCCCTATGTCACTTGTTTATTTTTTACTAGATTATGAAAAAATAATGAATTATTTTCGTAATTTATTAATTGCAAAAGGCAAAATAAATTTAAAGAATTACTTAGGTGAAATAAACCAAAGTATGAGTAAATTTATCAAAGTTAATTTTACAATTATGATTTTGTTATTTGTAATATCCTCAGTTTGTTTTATGCTAGTTAAAAGTAAATACCCGTTTTTGTTTGGATTAATATTAGCTATTACTAATATAATCCCCTATCTTGGTCCGTATCTTGGTGGTATATTTCCAGTTTTAGTAGCATTATCAGAGTCAAGTATAAAAGCAATAATTATAGTTGTAATCATACTAATTATACAAATAATTGAATCTGATATTATTACACCATATTTACATGGTAAAGAAAATAAAGTTCACCCACTTATTGTAATGATTGGGATTGTTTTCTTTGGAAGTTTATTTGGTTTAATAGGTATGATAATTGCAATTCCACTGATTAATATTATTATTATAACAATAAAGTATTTACCTAAAAAAGTAGATATCAATTAGGCTTTAATTTTAAAGCCTTTTTTGGTATAATATTAAAGATAGAAAGAGAAATAAATATGAAAAAAGATAATAAACCTATTAATAAAACAATAATTAGTGCAACTTGTGAAAACCTTTCTCATGAGGGCTTAGGAATAGTTAGGGAAAATGGTAAACCTTATTTTGTTCCATTTTTGCTTCCAGGTGAAAAAGCGAAACTAGAAGTAACAAAAGAAAACTCTAAGTTTGGTTATGCAAAAGTGATAAATAGATTAAATGATTCAGAAAGAAGAATTTATCCATCATGTAAATATTTTGGTGTTTGTGGGGGATGTGATCTTTGCCACATGGATTATGCTCAAGAACTTGATTTTAAACTTAAAATGGTAAACGAAACATTCAAAAAGATTGGGCATTTAAATTTTGAAGTAAAACATATCACAGGTAGCGATGAAGTTAAAATGTATCGTAACAAAGTTCAAATTCCATTTAGAAACGAAAACGGAAAGATAAAATGTGGTTTTTATAAGAAAAAGAGTCATGAAATTTGTGAAGTAAGAAGTTGTGAAATTCAAACTGATCTTACAACACAAATAGCTATTTTTGTTAAAAATGTATGTGGAGATTTAGGCATCACCGCATATAATGAAAAAAATAACAATGGTGAGATTAGACATTTACTAATAAGAAAGAATACAAAAGAAGAATATTTAGTTTGTATCATTGTTAATGAATATAAAGAAAATAATATAAAAATATTAACTGAAAGATTAGTTTCTAAGTTTAATCAAATCAAATCTGTTGTTGTAAATATTAATAAGAAAGATAATAATGTAATCTTAGGAGAAGAGTCAATTCTTGTCTTTGGTGATGGATATTTAGTTGAGGATATCTTAGGATTAAAATTTAAAGTATCACATAAAGCTTTCTTCCAAATAAATCATGGTCAAACTGAAAAACTCTACGCAAAAGCAATAGAGTTTTCAGGTGTAACTGAAAATGATGTTATATTAGATTCATATTGTGGTGTTGGAACAATTTGTTTAATAGCATCAAAGAAAGCTAAAAAGGCATATGGCATTGAGGTAATCGAAGAAGCAATCGAAGATGCGAAAGAAAATGCAAGAATGAATAATATATCTAATGCAAGTTTTTATGTAGGAAAAACTGAAGAATATATTTCAAAAATAAATGATAAAATAGATATTTTATTTGTAGATCCACCAAGAAAAGGATTAGATCAAAAAGTAATCGATTTCTTACTTGAAACAAAAATAAATAAAGTAGTATACATTTCATGTGATGTTGCAACGATGGCAAGAGATTTATCATTGCTTCAAAGTAATTATAAGATAGAAAAAGCAGAGGCATTTGATTTATTTCCTAGGACTGCACATGTTGAAACTGTAGTATTGATGTCACGTGCCTGCTAAATTAAAGAACACTATCTTAATGATTACTAATAGAAAGGAAAACTTATCATGATTAATGAGGAGACTTTACGATATTGGTCAATGTTTGGATTCAAGTTGGGACGAATGGAGTTCATTTGGGGAAGTAAGTATCCGGAAGTCGCTGCTGAATTTATTAAAGCAAAACAAGAGTTAGATTCTATGTTATTAGGTGAATTTGAGCCATGTGAAACTGATTTTCGACACTTTTCAGATAGTATATTGAGGTTTTATCTAAAGAATAATGTCGAAATCTACAGTTCGATTCTAATTGGTATTTGTATTCAGCGTTATTGGCTTGGAAAGAGCATAGACAACAAACAAAATTCTAGAGAGCTGCTTGATTTAGCGCATTCCACTTTAGAAGGAATTCCTGAGCGAGTTGTTCCGGATAAATCCATTGTTTTTGCTGCAATTGCGATGGCTGAAAGTGATTCATTAATGTCTGCTATAAGTAAAATATACGAAGCGCTTAAAATCACGAGCACGACAGAAACTGAAAACGTAAGTACACCACATGCAAATAATTCTACATCGAAAGGTTATATTTTCATTAGTTATAGCAGCAAAGATAATGATGTGGCACAGAAGATTAAAAATAATCTCTTGAAAGAAGGAGTTCAATACTGGATTGCTCCTGAAAGCATTCCTATTGGAAGTGAGTATACTGAAGTAATAGTAAATGCTATCGAGAATAGTATGGGTGTGATTTTAATCCTTTCTGATAATTCGCAGAAATCTGTTTGGGTTCCAAAAGAGTTAGATATAGCTTTATCATCCGAAAAAGTAATATTTCCAATACATATTGATAGATCCAATCTTGAACCAAAAATGAGATTTAGATTGTCAAACTGTCAAGTAGAAGAATGTTATGATAAAATCAATACTGATTTTTGTTCTGTAATCAGATCAATCAAGGAACAACTATGAAGATACTTGCGTGAATTACAAAAGAAGCCAAAATATCTGTAGATATGTTCCCTCATACACGGGAATATGATTTCTTCCCGTGTACTGTGGACATTCAAGCCATTGTCTCGTTGCATGTTTAGTGTGTATGTCAGTTGGTATTGAAGGATAAAACGAAATAAGTCGACAATAATTAATTATATTATATATAATTAAATTCTTAGAAATGATTTGATATGTTTCAGATCATTTCTTTTTTTAGATTATAATAGAGTTTAATTTTAATATTCCTGGTAGGGAAAATTAAATTTAAGAAATATGTGACTCTAATCAAAGTAAAATAAAAAAAAGAGGCTAGAGCAGTAATGTTGCTTTAGCCTTTCTTTCATAAAATTAATTTAACCAAAAATAGGTTAAAAAAATAAACCTTTTTATTGACAAAATATTTTATTTATTATATAATTATAAAGTAAAGGAGAGTTATATATGGGTTATACTGCATTTGGTAAATATTTGAGAAAATTAATGATTGATAATGATGAAACATTACAAGATTTAGCAGATCTATTTAATGTTTCAATTTCATTTGTTTCTTCTGTTTTAGTAGGGAAAAAGAATATACCTGCAAGTTGGATTGAATTAGTTTCAGAAAAATACCAATTAACTGATGAACAAAAGGGTGAGTTAAAAATTGCTTTTGAAGAATCAAAGAATTCTATTAAAATTGATTTATCTGCTTGTAATAACTATCAAAGAAGTTTGGCAATTCAATTCCAACGTAATTTAAGTTCATTAAGTGAATCTGAAATTAAAATTATAAAAGATTTATTTGGAGATAAAGATAATTAATGGATTATGAAACAAAACCGACAAGCAGGATACAATTAAGAGTAATTGCAAAACTCATTCGTAGTAAATATAATATAAAAACTATTGAATTTCCAGTTCTTAAAATTTTAGATCAATTAGTTGAGGATAATCCAAATGATTTATTTTATGTTGTTGAAGATGATAACGAATTTGATAAAAATGTAATGTGTTATATTACATCAATTTCAACAGATGGTTATTGTATACATATTAGAAATAGTGTTTACACAGGAGCAGTTAATAATGTAGGTAGTTGTTTAGGATTTATTTGCCATGAACTAGCACATTTTATTCTTATGCATCTATTTGGTTTTAAAGCAATTATTAATTGTGAGACGACTCCAAAGAGAAATATTCCATATTGTAAAAGTGTTGAATGGCAAGCTAAAGCATTATGTGGAGAGTTAATGATTCCCTACGAAGACTGTAAAAGTTTAGATATTAAGGAAATAATTAAATTGACAAAAAGTTCTAAAAAACAATCTAAATATTTTATATCTAAAGTATGCAAAAGTTGATTATTTTAAAGCTGTAAGCTTAGAGATAATATAAATATGAAAAATAAAAAAAGCCCTATTACTGGCAATAATAGGACTTTGGTAATCATGATTGATATCACAATACATTGATATTATATCATGGATTACTTTATTTTTCAAGTAAATAGTTTATTTGAGAAAGGAGGAAAAAATATATGATTCAAATAAACAATATGTTTTTTCTTTATGAGGTAGTCCATATTGAAGAAAACAATTAAAAAAAAATTAAATTTAAATTATATTAATGTTGCTAAGAATACATATGCTATTGGAAAATATGATATGCCATGTGTTAATGCCAACATTAATATATATCCAGATTATCTTGCACTATTTAGCGAGATAAAAGATTATCACAAGACATTAAATACATGTGTATGTTTTTATCAGTATGATGATTTATTTGATGGAATAAAAGGTTTATATAATGCCATTTATTATGATGACAAAAGTTTATTAAAAAGATTCAAAGAAAGATTTAAAGATGTAAAATTTTTTATTGCACCAGATTATTCGCAAATTGGTGATGTTCACATGGCTGAGAACTTATATAGGCAATTTAAATCTAGAATTGTATCTATTTGGTTAACGATGGAAACGAATGGAATAGTTATACCTAACATTACATATTCAAATGAAGATAGTTTTGAATATATGTTAGATGGATTTGAAGAATCAAATATTGTTGCTTTTAGCACAAAAGGTTCTATGCGTAATCCTCATGATAAAGATTTGTTATTAAAGGCAATTAAATATACTGTTGATCATATGTCACTAAAAACTATAATTGTATATAGTGTCGGTACTGATGATACTAAGATATATGAATTATTTGATTATGCTATAAGTAGAGGAATTAATATATTGGTGCCAGACAATACATTAAAATTAAGAAATGTAGAAAGGATGGCAGCACGTAATGGGAAGATATAGCAATTTAGGTTTGGTAAATGGAACAAAAGGTTCTCGACAAATTTCCATAAGTCAAAATTCTTATGAAAGCAAAGTCAAAGAAAATGAAGTGAATGCGATGATTAACATGTTAGAGAAGGCTGGTGTAAAGTTTACAAAAGAAAATGTCTTATTTGTTATTAAAGATAAAACTAATCAAATGATATGGTTAGAAAAAGGTAATAATAATTCAGGATTATTACATATTATTAAGAATCATAAGGATAATTTTAAAAAAGCATTTAATATTTCAGAAAATGAAATTCCTAATTTTCTAAAAAATGTTATGGCTAATGCTAAAATTGTGTCAAGTAAAACTAAAATAATAAATGGTAAACAAGGATATGAAAGGAAATATGAATATAATAATAAATACATAATTGTTTCAGGAATTGGTACTAATGGATTTATAGTTTCAGCATATCCTAGAGAAAAGAGGTAATAAAATGGAAAAAGTTAAATTTCAATGTGATTATTTACATGGTGTGATATGGTGGTATAATGATAATGACATGTTAACTGATATGCCATCTTATATAGAAGAGAATGAAGAACTAATGAATTTAGATAATGAGTTTATGGAATTGTATTCTAGTTGTTATATATTTGATGTTGATGATTTACCAGTTAAATTTGATAATCAATTATTGATTAAACATAAATATCGACTATTAGAAATAATAAAAAGAATTAAAGAAATATTAAGCGAGTTAAATGATGGATCGTTTGAAATTATTGATACATTAACAGACACATTGATTAATGAGGTATGACATGGCAATAAAAGATGGACAATATGAAGCACCAGATGTATATGATGATATTAATGATTTTATAAGAGAATATTCGTGTGAATATAATGATGAATTTGAAGTTAGATGGGGAATGGATTTTACTTATAAAGGGAAAACATATCATCTATGCAGATATCCTATGGAAGATGCAGAATTGAAAAGAAAATTTTCAAAAATTGTTGGCAAGGATTTATTTAAGTGTGAATATGAGGTAGCACTAATAGATTCAAAATTACCTCATGGTGAATTATCATTTGCTAATGTCCATTATATTGGATGGTATACTGATATTTATGATTTGTTAGATAATTGCGAAATAGAAGGTAAGAAGTTTAAAGACTTACTTTTAAATCATGAGATATTGGTAACAGGAAAAGATTAATTTAATATTTTATAGCTAGAGCATTTTTTATGTGCTTTAGCTTTTTTCTTATTATGTCAAACATTATTGGTGTAGGATAAATAAATATTAATATAAAACTTTTTAGAAAAAAGAAAAATATAAATAGTATATTTTTTTAGATTAGAGTTAAAGCCATATTCAAATTCTATTGTTTAATTATAAGATGATTTGGTTATGTTAGGGTATGACAAAAACGAACTAGAAGCAGCTTTACAAAAACTAGGTTATGAAAGAGGTTCTATGGTGAGAAATTCATGTTACGATATCCTTGAAGTCCGTTCATATGATGTAAATGAGCACAAAACTCCAGTTATATTAATAGAAGCAATAAATAAATTAGACCCTAAAAATAATATTCTTATTTATAATTTGACATTAGATTTGAATTGTATAGAATATGAAAAAGTTATATAGATCACTAGTCAAATAGTGGTCTTTTTAAATTGATGTTAAATTTGTACAAGTGATTCTTGATAATTTGATTGCCATTAGTAGATTATTTGCGCAAGTATCGTGTACGGGTTTATATTGTAAAAAAGAAAAATTATTTAAACAATCATTTAAAAGCTTTTATTAATGTTTATAAAATATAGTGTAAAATACCAAATAATGGTACATTAAAATTATATAATAAATTATATGTATGAAATAAGTAATTTTTTTTACTTAAAAATCAAGATATTATAAAAGATTATATTAATTGAATAGAATTTAGAACGAGGTAACATATGGCTATCATTTATCCAAAGAACTTTGATTTAAGTATAATAGAATCTCATTCAGAGGCTGAATATATAATATTTAGAGAATTTTTAAAGTTAGATAAAGAAAAAACAAAAGACTGGGTTATTTATTATAGTTACTCGTTTAAAAGAAAAGGAATGGTTAAATCAAGTGAAAATACTTATATTAAGCAAAATAATGAGATTGATTTTTTAATATTAGTGCCTGATGTAGGTATTATGGTTTTTGAAATTAAAGGTGGAAAGATAATAGATGATCCTAATGGTGAATTTATTTCAATTAATAGATATACTAATGAACAAACTGTAATTAAACCATTTAAACAATCAAAAGATAATTACTATGCATTAAGTGATCTTGTTGGATCAATATATGATTCAATTAGTGGAAAATATAAAGAAATTAAAAATTTTGCAGGTGCACAATTAGTTGGATTTCCTAATATTGATGTTAAGCCAACAGGTTTCTTACAATCTAATGGTAATGATATTTATGTTAGTGGAACAGATTTATATGAATTTTTAATTAATAGTGTAAAATATGCTAATCGTGGAGAAAAACCAGTTCCATCAAAGAAAGTGATAGAACAAATAATTAATAAGTTAAATGGAGAGAAATTTTACTATAATAAAGATCGAAAAATATATATTGATTCAATAAAATTAAGTATTGATAAGTTAACAGAAGAGCAAGAAACAGTTTTTAAAGGGCTTCTTTCTAATAAAAGATGTTTAATAAAAGGAACAGCCGGAACAGGCAAAACTGTTTTATGTGAGTTTTTATACAAGCATTTATATTTTGAAAAGAAAAATAGTGTTATCTATTTTACATATAATACTTTAATTTCAAAAAAATTGGAAAATGATTTAAGTATAAATGGTGAAAGTAAATGTTTTCCGATATTTGAATACTTAGAAAAAGAATATGAGCACTTAACCGGAGAAAATTTATCAAAATTTGATACTTTTGAGGAAAAGAAAACATATCTTTTTAAAAATATATCAAAATTAATTGAAAGTAAGTCTGAAGCTGAAAAATTTGATTGTTTGATTTTAGATGAAGCACAAGATATTGATTTAAATGATGATATTATTTTATTTTTTGATAGTTTAATAAATGGTGGGTTAGATAATGGAAGA
Organism: uncultured Coprobacillus sp.; assembly: GCA_964385755.1. Lineage (GTDB taxonomy): Bacteria > Bacillota_I > Bacilli_A > ML615J-28 > CAG-698 > CAG-698. Next base: position 205,240 of record CAYLPZ010000001.1, on the reverse strand, counting down.
TGTTATATATTTTATGATGATAATCAAAAACTATTTGATCCAAAAAGGCAAAAAATATATGATAGTTATTTATTTAGTGATAGTAATAATGGTTATAGATATGCTAATTTTGAATTGTTGAGAAATTGTAGAAACAGTAATGGTGTTATACACTGTACAAATAATATTTTGGATAAAAAGGAAAAATCTAATAATTTAAATGATGTGTATAAGGAAATAGAAAACGAGGATGTTAAGTATACAATAGTAAATAATTCTATAGAATGTGCTATTAAAATTAGAGATTTGATTAAAACTTTAATTGACAAAAATAAAAGTGGTGTTAATAAGGAACAAATTACATTATTATTCAATAGAAAAAAAGATAACAATCCTATTTATAATGAATTATCAAAATATTTTATAATTGATGATTTTAATCCAAAAGGAAATAAGAATATATCTTTTGCTACTGTTAAAGGATTTAAAGGTTTGGAAAATGATATTATTATTTATGTAAATGATAATGTATATTCTAAACATGTTGATCATTATGTTGCAGCGAGTAGAGCGAAAGCATTAGTTTATATATTTCAAATAGAGCAAAATATTGTCAATAAGTCATACTAAGATATTAATGCAATAATAATTTAAGAATCGCAAAAATAATCATAATCTAAGGTAATTTAGATTATGGTTTTTATTTATTGTTTCTTATTATTTTAAAGTGTTTCCTTTTATAACACAATCTTTATTTATTACATATATGATTCTTTTTTGAAACTATAATGCTATTTATTCTTTCTATGGATCCATTAGATAATCTTCTAGGTATTATTTTATCATCTTTCTTTTTCGAATAGTCAAACATTCATAAATAGTAATAAATGAATTAATTATTTCATCATTCCAATTAAATAAAGTTTTTCCTATATCACTGAACTGACTTAATGAAGATGATGAATAAAGATTAATTAGTTTACCTAATTCCTTCTCACAATAATTTTTTTTGATATCCTATTATACTCTCTATATTTTGATGTTAATTTATATGCTTCAATGATTCTATCATCAATTACTAATAATTATTCCCAAATAGCACTTTTATATAGTTTTGTTTTTAGATAAAATAAGTGTTCAAAAATATATTTGAACCACTAAAAAAATGCTGATGAGTTGTCTGTTATTGGATTTCTATCAACATTTTTTATACAAAATCGTATAAACTTTACAACAGCTGAATAACAACTTAACAATAAACTAAAGTACCATTTTTTGGTATATTAAATTGATATAATTATTAAAAATTGTAATTTTATGAAAATATCATTTTAGATTATTATTATAAAATAATGCTTTTTCATAGATACAAATAATAATTGAATATTTTTAATTTTGTGAAAATATAGAATGAAAGTTGAGGAAAATTATTATGGGAAAATTTATTATTGAATGTCCATACTGTGGGACATATCAGGAGGCTTCAACAGGTTTCTTTTCAAGAAAATTATTGGATTGTAGTTGTGGAAAAATAATTGACATTAAGAAAGATAGGTTCTGTGTAAAAGATTGTCCTCATTGTGGGAATACTGTGTTATATGATCAAGTAAAAGGAGATAAAGCTATTTGTCCTGTTTGTAAAAATAGACTTGTTACTGCTGAAAGTAAGATAAATTATGCTTATATTAATTGTCCTTCATGTTCATGTGAATTACAAGTCGATAAATCTGCTAAATCTTATTTATGTCCATTATGTAAAGAAAGCATTGATGTACAAGAGATTATTACAAAGGAATCAATAAAGAAAAAGGGATTTGTTAGTGTTATTAAGTATGAAGGGACAAATAATGTTTTAGTTTGGAAGCATCCGATTGAAGATTTTAATTTAGGATCACAACTAATTGTTCATGAATCCCAAGAAGCAATTTTCTTTAAGGATGGTCAAGCTTTAGATTGCTTTGGAGCTGGAAGATATACATTGGCTAATGAAAAGCTTCCATTATTACAAAATTTATATAAATTACCTTTTGATAGTAATACAGCATTCCATTCAGAAGTGTACTTTGTTAATATGGTCACTCAAACAGGTATCAAATGGGGAACTGATTCAAAGGTGAGAATGTTTGATCCAACATCTGGGCTATCAGTGGAGTTAGGAGCATATGGAGAGTTTAATCTTAGGGTTATTAATTCAAGAAAATTATTAATTAAACTAGTAGGAACAACATCAGAATTGAGAAATACTGATATTATAAATAATCCTTATGATATTAAAGTGATTTCTGGTAAATTTAAAGCATTAATTATATCTAAAGTTAAGAATATTATTGCAAAGAATATTAAACAAAATGGTATTAATATATTAGAACTCGATGAGCACATGGATGACTTATCAATTTCTATGAAAGAAGAAATAAATAAAACATTAGAAGATTATGGTATGTATATGCCAGAGTTTTATATCTTAAAGATTCTTACTCCTGACGATGACCCAAATTTTAGAAGAATGAAGGAGCAATATGCTGAACAATATTTATTAGTAAGAGATGAGCAAATAAAGAAAAATATCGCAATTGCTGAACAACAAAGAAGAGTTGTGGAAGCTCAAACAGGAGCACAAGAAGAGATTATAGCAGCTCAAGCAAGAGCTGAATCTTATAGACTTCAAGCACAAGCTGAAGCTCAAGAGATGCAAATGAAGGGATACACATATCAAGATGAGACAAGACGCAAGGTATCTTTATCTGCTATGGAAAACATGCCACAAGGTGGAAGTGTTACAGGTTCAGCATCAGGAATAATTGGTGATGTTATTGGACTTGGTGTTACTATGGGTGCAGTTGGAAGTGTTATGGGAATGACAAAAGAGGCGATTAATCCTGTTGTAAATTCGGCTGCCCAATTCAGTTCATCAATTACTGGATGGAGTTGCAATTGTGGTCAATCAAGCATTAATTCTAACTTTTGTCCAAATTGTGGTTCGAAAAGACCAGAAGGACCAAAGGGCTGGGATTGTGGCTGCGGTCAAAAAAATATAACAACAAACTTTTGTCCAAATTGTGGCTCAAAGAAACCAGAAGATCCTAAAGAATGGGATTGTAGTTGTGGTCAAATAAATATAACAACAAACTTTTGTCCAAATTGTGGCTCAAAAAAGCCAGAATAAAGAAAGGACGGTAAAGTAAAATGACTAAGAATTTTAAGAGATACATTATTATAGTATTTATAATTGCAGTTATATATAATGTTTTAGTTTTTGCTATTCCTTTTACACATAAATCATTATTTTCATTTTGGTTAACATGGGGATTTGGTTTATTATGTATAGTCGCGCAGCCTTTTATTGGATATTTTGGATTTAAAGATACAAAGACATATAAAAGTAAAGTATATGGTTGGCCAATTGTTATATTAGGATATGTTTATTTAGTTGTTCAATTACTTCTTTGTTTAATTTCGTTTATTGTAGGAGCATTTGTTGGAATTCCATTTTGGATTATATTAGTTATTCAAGTTATCATAGTAGGATTAGTATTAATTGGTTTAATAGTAAATGATACATATAAAGAAGAAATAACTAAAATTGAAAATAATTTACCTATTACTACTAAATTTATTTCAGACTTGAGAGTAGATTCAGAAACAGTATTAAAAAAAATAATAAATCAAGAAATTAAAACACAATTTGAAAAATTTGTTGAAGAAGTAAGATATAGCGATCCTGTTTCTAATGATTCACTTGTAGAAATTGAAGATAAAATTAATAAAAAGTATATATTATTAAAGGATGATTTACTTAATCGCGTTTCAGATAGAGCAATAAATGATATTAATGATTTAATTATTCTTTTGGATGAACGTAATAAAAGAGTAAAACAATCTAAGAGAAAATAAAATTATATGATAACTTTTTATAAATATGTAAAAGCTACTACTTTAAAAAAAATTTTAGAATCTAATAAGATGAGACTTACTAATATTGATGAATTAAATGATTTATTTGAATTGGCTTATTTTGAAAATGATGAATGGATTTCATTAAATAATATAGCCGTTTTGTGTTTGACTCGAAGCAATTTAAAAAGATTAATGTGGGCTCACTATGGAGATTCGTTTAAAGGAGCATGTATAGGTATAACGATAAATGAAAACATTTTGTATCCTGTTTGTTATTCTTCAAAAAAAATATCTTCTAAGAATTATAAAGAAGTATTGAAAGATAATAAAATGATTCCTATTAAAAGCATGAAAAAAGATTATCCTGATTATGGTATAAATACGATTGCCTTTTACAAACATGCACAATGGTTTTATGAAAAAGAGTATCGAATAGTCTCAAAATTAAATGATTATGAGTCTTGTTTTTCAAAAGATGATAATCATTTATTTATTGAGGTTAAAATACAAGAAATTACTATTGGTATTAATTATGATAAAAATACAGATGATGTATTAACGCTAGATGATTTAAAAAAAGAATGTAGAAATAGAAGCATTGTTTTAAAGGAAATATCAAGAGATAATAAGAAATTCAAATTAAAATCAAAAAAAATTATTCTGTAAATTAAGGAGTTGAGTTATATGGCTAATATAAATTGTAAAAGCTGCGGTTGTCCTAATGAAGTAAAAGAGGGACAAACCACAGTAATCTGTGAAGCATGTGGCACAGAACAAACAATACCAAATTTAAATAGTGAAAAGAAAATGAATCTATTTAATCGTGCAAATGCTGCAAGATTAAAATGTGATTTTGAAAAAGCATTACAAAATTATGAACAAATAATTCTAGATTATCCTAATGATGCAGAAGCACATTGGGGTATTTGTCTATGCCGATATGGAATAGAATATGTAGATGATCCTAAAACTAAAAAGAAAATACCAACATGTCATAGAACAATATATCAGTCAATATTTGATGATGTCGACTATAAAGAGACAATTAATAATGCAGATGTTGTCGCAAGGAAATTGTATCAAAGTGAAGCAGAAAATATTGATAGAATTCAAAAGAATATAATAGCCATTTCTCAAAAAGAAGAACCTTATGATGTATTTATTTGTTATAAAGAAACAGATGAAAATAATAATAGAACAAGAGATTCATTTGTTGCAGAAGATATTTATAATGTATTAATTTCTAAAGGGTATAAGGTGTTTTTTTCAAGAATTACTCTAGAATCTAAATTAGGTCAACAATATGAACCGATTATTTTTGCAGCATTACAATCTGCAAGGGTTATGTTAGTAATTGGTTCAAAGAAAGAATACTTTGAAGCAGTATGGGTAAAAAATGAATGGACTCGTTATTTATCATTTATGCAAGATAATAAATCTTCTAAATATATGATACCATGTTATCGTGATATGGAAGCTTATGATATGCCAGATGAGTTTTTATCTTTGCAATCACAAAATCTAGATAGGTTAGGTGCTAAACAAGATTTAATTAGGGCCATAGATAAAGTATTTGATAAAGATAAAACTAAAGTAAAAGAAATTAAAAATAATATTGAAGATTCTAATAACAATTTAAATTTGATAAAGAGAGCTGCTATTTTGATTGAGGATGAAGAATATACTAAAGCAGATTCCTTACTCGAAGAAACATTGAATAATGATCCTGAATGTGCTAAAGCTTATGCATATAAGATTTTAATATCTAAGAAACTTCATTTTTTAGATGATCTTGGGAGATTAAATGATCCTTTAAATGATGACAAGAATTATCAAAAAGCAGTTAGATTTGCAGATTCTGAATTTAAACCGATTATTGAAGGGTATAATAATAAGATATTATCCAATCTAGATGAAAAGAATAAAAAAAGTATTTATAATTCCGCAATATCAGCTAAAAATAAAGGTAATTTTGAAGAAGCAATTACTTTGTTTAACAAGATATTGAATTACAATGATTCTTTATCACAATTATCCATTTGTGAAACTTCTATTAAAGATGGCATATATAATCAAGCCTTAAACTATAAAAATCAAAAAAAATATGATTTAGCGATAATTGAATTTAACAAGGTTATTTATTATAAAGAAGCTCAACTTGAGATAGAAAATTGTAAAAAATTGAAATTAGAAGATGAAAAACAAAATTTATATTCTAAATATACAAATATTGCAATAACTGCATCTTCACATGATAAATTTAATGAACAAGAGTTTAAGCAAGCAATTTATCAATTAAAAACTATAATTGATTATAAAGATGTTGAAGATTTTATTAAAAAATACGAAACAGTATTTGCTAATATGAAAAATCAATTAGTAGAGGAAGAGGAACAAAAACGTCTTGAAGCAATTCGTGTACGTGAAGAAAGAGCTAAAAAAGCAAAAATAAGAAAAGATAAGAGTATTTTATTTTTAAAAATTTTTACGAGTATAGCTATTGTCGTAATATCATTAATCATACTTACATTTACTTTATTTATTCCGATGGGGAAATATAATAAAGCAATGAATTTAATTGAGCAAGGTAAATATGATGAAGCTGCTGAAATATTAAAAGAAACTGATTTTAGTGATTCCAAAAAACTGATAGATTTAATAAATGCTGAATCCTTTTTTTTATCTGGTGATTATGAGTCAGCAATTGATATTATTTATAAATTAGGTGGTTCAGTAAATATAGAGTATGATGGTGATGATGGAACTCCTAATAAGAGTGAAGAAACAATAAAATTATCATATGTTCAAAATGAATGTAGTAAAGATGGATATATTTTTTATGGTTGGGTTCTATCAGAACATAGTATTGATTTTAAAAATTATAGTGCAGTAATTATTTTAAAAGCTAGCTATACACCAATTGAATATAAAATTACATATAATTTTAATGGTGGTTCTTCAGTAATTAATTATCCTAAGACATATATAAGAACTGATGAGGTTATAATTGCTGATCCAATAAAGACAGGGTATACATTTATTGGTTGGACAGGTACAAAGTTAAAAATTCCTACTAAAAATCTATCATTTACAGATGATTTTGGGGATAAAAGTTTTACAGCTAATTGGGAAGCAAATAAATATGTAATAACATATGATG
>CAYLPZ010000001.1:0-198104 GCA_964385755.1 uncultured Coprobacillus sp. | reverse complement strand
CACATCAGATAATCAATTATATAAAAATGGAATGTGGGTAACTGCTTCAAATGTTACATTAATAGCTAGATGGACAATGAATTCATACTGTATTTTATATGAATTAGATGGAGGAACAAATTCAGTATCAAATCCAAATACATATACATCTGAGACTGAGACAATAACACTTATTGATCCAACAAAGATAGGATATAAATTCTTAGGTTGGACAACATCAAGTATAACAACTCCAACAAAGAATTTAAAAATTGAAAAGAATTCAATTGGAGATAAAAGTTTTACAGCTAATTGGGAAGCAAATAAATATGTAATAACATATGATGTAAATGGTGGTAATGAATTATCTTCAAATACACAAGAAGTTACATTTGATTCTCAATATGAATTAGTCGTTCCAACTAGAGTAGGATATGAATTTGCAGGTTGGTACACATCAGATAATCAATTATATAAAAATGGAATGTGGGTAACTGCTTCAAATGTTCTTTTGGTTGGAAACTGGATTCCTAATACAAATACTAAGTATACTGTTTATCATTATCAAGAAAATATTAATGATGATGAATTTACTTTATTTGACATTGATAATTTTGAAGGAACTTCAGACTCTAGTGTTACTCCTGATGTTAAAATATACGAAGGATTTAATTCTCCTGAGTATCAAAATGTTATTATAAAAGCAGATGGAACATTGTTAGTAAAATATTATTATTCTAGAAAAATCTATAGTGTTACATTTATAACAAATGGTGGTTCTAGTGTTGAAAGGTTAGAGCAAAAATATGAATCATTGTATGATAGTAATATTAGCTCTACTAAAGATAATAGAACATTTGGTGGTTGGTATACAAATGAAACATTAAGTATAGAGTATACAGATTTTAAGATTGGATTATCTAATATTACTTTATATGCAAAATGGGAAGAAGAAGTATTACCATTTGAGTTGACATATATTAAATCAAATGATTCAATAACATTATCTGGAACTACCTATGCTGGAAGTAATCTAATATTACCTAGTCATATAGGTGGATTGCCAGTAACTACTATAGTTTCTTATGGATTTAAAGACTTAAATCTAGTAACAAATGTAGAAGTACCTGATACAGTAACAAGTATAGGTGCTGGTGCATTTGAAGGAATGAGTTCTCTTGAATCAATAATATTACCATTTGTAGGAGCTAGAGATGGTGCAAATGGATATGAATCAGTATTTGGATATATCTTTGGATATAGTTCAAAAGGATCTTACTATAATAGTACTAGTGCATATGTATGGTATGTTGGAAATAGCAAGTGTAGTTATGTAAGTGGCACTATATCAACTGATTATGTAAATGCTTTACCTGGTAGTGAGTCAACTGCTTATAGTATTTCAGGTGGAACATGGCAATATAGTAATTTCACTCAAACATATAAATTGACTGGTTATTATTATTACATTCCGGAGTCATTAAGAAATGTAACAATTACTGTAGATACAACAATACCTACAGCAGCATTTAATGGATGTAAAAATATTGCAAGCATTTCTATTCCAAATAATACTATAAGTATTGGTGAATCAGCATTTCAAAATTGTAGTATATTAAAGAGAATAAATAGTGAAACTGATGGATTATTTAATATACCTAGTGGTGTTGAAGAAATAAATGATTATACATTTTATGGATGCTCATTAGTAGAAGAAGTAACTTTATCTAACAATATTACATCAATAGGGAATTATACCTTTACGAATTGTACTATAATGACAAAATTTAATTCTGAAAATATGTATGAATTAATTGTTCCAAAATCATGTGAAAGTATTGGTAAATATACATTCAAAGGCATGGGATTAATTACAAATGTAGAAGTACCTGATACAGTAACAAGTATAGGTGCTGGTGCATTTGAAGGAATGAGTTCTCTTGAATCAATAATATTACCATTTGTAGGAGCTAGAGATGGTGCAAATGGATATGAATCAGTATTTGGATATATCTTTGGATATAGTTCAAAAGGATCTTACTATAATAGTACTAGTGCATATGTATGGTATGTTGGAAATAGCAAGTGTAGTTATGTAAGTGGCACTATATCAACTGATTATGTAAATGCTTTACCTGGTAGTGAGTCAACTGCTTATAGTATTTCAGGTGGAACATGGCAATATAGTAATTTCACTCAAACATATAAATTGACTGGTTATTATTATTACATTCCGGAGTCATTAAGAAATGTAACAATTACTGTAGATACAACAATACCTACAGCAGCATTTAATGGATGTAAAATGCTAAATAATATTCATTTAGTTAATTGTATTGATAGCATTGGTGATTATGCATTCCAAAATTGTACAGCAATAGTAGATTATTTAATTATACCGACTAGAAGTGGAGTGTGGGATGGAGTTTTAGTTGCAACAAAATATCATGGTGGAAATGGTTCGATTAACAATCCATATCAAATATTTAGCCCTAAAGAATTTGTTTATTTCTTAAATCAAATAAGAAATGGTGAGAATTATGAGAATACATATTTTACATTAAGTTCAAATATTTATCTTGGTGGCTACACGATTAACTCAACAGCAGTGACTGAAGAAACAGCATTTAAAGGTTTTTTAGATGGTAATGGATATATAATAAGTGATTTTGATGTTAAGTGTGAAGATAACGTATTTAATGGCTTGTTTGGTTATGTAGATGGATCCATTAAAAATATAGGGTTTGCGACTTCTATGAATATTAATACAACTTTGTCAAGCGATGTTTATGTAGGAATGATTATTGGAAAATTAAATGGCAGTATAGAAAATTCTTATGTTTCGGGTTATTTATCATCAAATTCATCAAGAAATTCATTTATTGGAGGATTAGTGGGATTTAATAATGGTATGATTATTGATTCTTATTCGAATGTTGATGTTAGTTCTACTAGTACAAATTTAAAATGTTATTCAGGTGGCTTAGTAGGATCTAATAATGGTTTAATTAAAGGCTCATTTGCGTATGGAAATGTATCTTCAAAAGGTTATGTGGAAGCATATAGCTATTCTAGTGGATTAATTGCATTTGAAGGTTCCAATTCTAGTATCTTAAATTGTTATAGATATAATGGCCAAATCTATATTAAATATGAATGTGAATCTAGTCCTTTTAATAATGTTGGAACATCTGCATCTTTGGAAGAAATTATAAATTACTGTAAAAGTAATTGGAATAACGATGTATGGTCTTATTCTAAAAATTTACCATCATTTAAAAGGTGATAAAATATTTTAAAAACCAAATTAATAATAAAAACTAAATCAGAGAATGATATTAAATCAGTTATAGATTCATACTATTCAAATTAAGATGTTCTTGTCAGACAATTAAACTTTTTCTCTTGATATGATAAGAAGGAAATATTGTACTTGTTAACAATATTTATAAACTGACTGTTTCTGTATCATTTACATCATCAAGTTCAGCAGGTATGTTTGTTTTAGGTGACAGTATAAATGGTTGGACTGAGTGGAAAAAATTAAAATTGCAAAACTTTAGATGAAATATATAGAAAATAATCAATAAAAATAATATAATATTATTGAAAGATGAGGACTTTTTATGAAATTAGAAATAATCAAAGGTAGTGTTGTATATTCTGATTGTGATGCAATTGTTAATGCCGCAAACGAGTCATTACAAGCAGGTGGAGGTGTTTGTGGCGCAATATTTACTTTAGCAGGTCATAAAGAATTGCAAAGAGAATGTAATGCTATTGGTTACTGCATGACTGGACATGCTGTTATGACAAATGGTTATAACTTAAAAGCAAAACATATAATACATGCTGTTGGACCAAGAGATGGTAATGCAAATAAACTAAAAAGTGCATTTTACAATTCACTAGTTTTAGCTGATTCTAATAGCTTAAAGACTATTGGTTTAGTTCCAATATCATCAGGTATATTTGGTTTTCCGCTTCAAGAATGCGCTGATATAGCTGTTAAGGTTATTCTTGACTATAATCCAACAAGTTTAGATACTTGTTATATGTATTGTTATAATGATAATGAATATCAAGTGTTTACAGACACTTTAGGTAAATACAAAGAAAAATAAAAGTCACAAACAAGGAAGTATTCATTCATGAAAATATATGTAACTGGAGATACACACGGAAATCAAAATAAATGGCTTAAAGAAATAGATTCAACACTTAAAAAAGGTGATATATTAATTGTATGTGGTGATTTTGGCGTAGGATTTTGGGATGGCAGATTTTTTCCCGAAGAAATGTTCTATGATTACTTAAGTGAAAAAGAATACATTATTTTGTTTGTAGATGGTAATCATGAAGATTTTGATAAATTAAATAGCTATAAAGTTGAAATGTGGTGTGGTGGTAAAGTCCATAAGATTAGAGATAACATTATTCATCTTATGCGTGGAGAGGTATTTAATATTGATGGAAACACTATATTTGTGATGGGTGGAGGCTATTCTTTGGATAAAGAAAGAAGAACAGAAGGTTATGATTGGTGGCCTCAAGAAATGCCAACAGAAGAAGAGTATGTTAATGCTTTAACAAACTTAAGTAAAGTAGATAATAAAGTAGATTATATTATTACACATACAGCACCATTTGAGTCTATTTATTATCTTTCCACAATTCGTTCATTTCAAATAAAAGGATATGTGAGAGAAGAAATGCCATTAACATTTTTCTTAGATGAAATTCAAAAAAATGTTGAATATAAGCATTGGTACTTTGGTCATTTTCATGTTGAATATGATCTTTGGAAAAATCAAACAGCCTTAATAAGTTCAATAAGAGAACTTCAAACAGGGAAGATTGTACATAGTTGGTTAAAATATGAATAATATATTTTATTTATATATATAAAGCACCTTATTATTAGGTGCTTTTATTTTAGCTATTAAGTCATAATTATTTTATTATATATAAGAAAATCTGATAACAACAATATGAGTTTTAAGTAAATAAATTGATATTACTCTATAAAAATGGTATAATTTTATGTTGAATGTTTTATAAAAATGAGTGAGAAATATTCACCATTTACTTGTGATATTATTTATTATATAAAATTAAGGAATTTGTTATGGGATTATTTAAAAAAAATGAATCAACTGAGTATATATTATTAAATAATTACTCATTATTTCTAAATAACCTTCTTTCTTTAGATGAATATATTTCTAGAAAAAAATATATTGATAATTATCAAGAAATAAACAAAAGCATTAATGAGTTAAAATTAATGGATGAAAAAGGTGTATTGATTTCTTGGTGTAAGATGAATAAAACTGATTATAAGAAATTATCAGAACTTATAGTATTTTATGATCACACATTTGAAGAAATAAAGAATCATAATGAAAATTTTATAAATAAACATCTTCGTCTTGATAAATACTATTTAGATAACATTTTGAAAGATGATGATCCAAATATTAAACTTGACGATGATCAAAGAAGAGTTGTTTTGTCTGATGAAGACTATACTCTTGTGATTGCTGGAGCTGGAGCCGGAAAAACAACAACAATTGAAGCTAAAGTAAAATATTTAGTAGATAAAAAGGATATAGATCCTAACAGAATATTAATTGTTTCTTACACAAAAAAAGCCACTGGGGAACTTATTGAAAGATTTAAACGATTGAATATTCCTGTTCATATTTCCACATTTCATTCAATTGGAAATACTTTGATTAAGGAAAATGATGGTAAAAAACACAAAATAGTCGAACAAGGCTTTATGTATAAAGTGATAAATGAATATTTAATATCAAAACTTAATGATGAATATTTTATTAAGAAGATAATGTTATTTTTATCGTCATATTTAAATATGCCTTTCAATTCTGATGATATTTCATTATTTTATAAGTCACTATCTAGTAATATAACAACACTAAAAAGTGATATGATTGATATATTAAATGATTATTATAAAGAACAAACATTAAGTAAGATAACTATTAATGAGGAAAGAGTAAGAAGTATTGAAGAGTGTAATATTGCAAACTTTTTATATATTAATGGTATTGACTATGAATATGAACCTGTATATCAATATGGATTTGAAAATACAACTAAACCATATTGTCCTGACTTTTTAATAAAATATGAAGATAAACAAATATATCTTGAACATTTTGGCATTTCTCAAGATGGAATTAACAACAGATATAGCGCAAAAGAAATAGAAATCTATAAAAAACATGTAAATGAAAAAGTCTTACTACATAAAAAACACGGAACTAAATTGATTTATACTTTTTCGAAATATAATGATGGTAGAGATCTGATTACTCACTTACAAGAAAATTTAATAAATCTAGGAATTGAGTTCAATAAAAAAGATGATATTGCAATATATCGCAAATTAATAAATAATGCTGAAGAAAAATACTTTAGTAAATTGATTATATTAATCTGTAATTTTATTCATCGTTTTAAGGTGTGTAATTATGATTTAAATACTAAATTTGATGAATGGCAGTATTCAACAAAATCTGAGCGTACAAAATTGTTTTTAGAAATTACAAAAAGATGTTTTCATATATATGAGTCAAAACGACTAGAAGAAAATGCAATAGATTTCGAAGATATGATAAATGATGCAGTAAATATCTTAGATAAAAGAATAGAAGAAAAAGACTTACTGCCATATGATTATATTTTAGTTGATGAGTATCAAGATATATCAATCCAACGTTTTGATTTATGTGATAAACTATCAAAAGCAAGTAATGCTAAGATAATTGCTGTGGGAGACGACTGGCAATCAATTTATAGATTCAGCGGTGCAAAGATTGATTTATTCACTAATTTTAAAAATAAAATGGGTTACGCTAATATTCTAAAAATTACAAAAACATATCGAAATTCACAAGAATTAATTGATATTGCCGGAAAGTTTGTAATGGAAAATGATAAACAAATCAAAAAGGAACTAAAGTCTACCAAATCAATAGAAGATCCAATTATTTTGATGAGTTATGATGATTCCTACAATAGAGATAAAGACAATCATGGAATCCTTTATCGTATATCGAAAACTATAGAATTATCATTAGATGATATAGTAAAGAAATACGGAATAGAAAAAAGTGTGTTACTTATCGGTCGATATAATTTCGATGGAAAAAATCTAACAAAAAGCACCGATTTCTTTTATTATGATAATGGTATGTTTAAGTCAAAAAAATATCCTAATCTCAAAATAAACTTTATGACTGCTCATTCATCAAAAGGATTGGGAAGTGATAATGTAATTATAATTAATGCGAAAGATGAAATTTTGGGTTTCCCTAGTAAAATAGAAGATGACCCTGTAATGAAATTAGTTATAAAAGAAGACGAAGATATTGATTATGAGGAAGAAAGAAGATTATTCTATGTTGCTTTAACTAGAACGAAGAACAGAGTCTATATTATTACTCCACAAAATAAACCTTCAAAATTTGTTATGGAAATAAAAGAAAAGAATAATAATATTGTTTTAAGTGGTAATGAATTAACTCCTATACAAAAACTTGATATTAAGTATAAATGTCCAATTTGTGGCTATCCATTACAAAAACGAGAGTCTAAACTTAAATTTTCTACCACAAATAAGCAATTATGGATTTGTTCTAATGAGCCTGAAGTGTGTGGATTTTTAACTAATAATTTAAACGGTAATGCACAAAAATTATCAATATCAAAATGTCCATCTTGTTATGACGGTTATTTAGTAGTAAAAAGAATAATAAACAAAGAGTCTTCAAATGGATTAGAATGGATGCTAGGTTGTACGAACTATAAAACAGATGGAAAAGGTTGTAACTTTTCTATGTTTGGCTATAATTTTACACAAGATAAATCAAAGATAATAGTCAATGAAGATGGAAAACTACAAAAAACATCATTGAAAAAAGAAATTAACATGATGCTTGAATCAATATTATTGATATACAAGAAAAATTCTAAGTTTTTGTTCGGATATAAGCAACTAGTAGATTTCTTAAGTGGAAAAAATGATAAAGTAATAGAAATATTTGGGCTTGATAAAGAGAATGGTTATGGAATGTTTTCAGATAAAAAAGAGTATTTTATTCCTCGTTTAATATCTATTCTTGTTGATCTTAATGTTATAGAAAAAATAAAGAATGAAAAAGGATATTTTAATTATCTAATCAAACAAACCGAGCTATCAGAAAGTCAAATAATCACTATTGAGAAACAAATGAGATAGATTATAAAACTATATCTCTGTTAAAAACTATTATATATTAAAGACTGTCCCTTTTTCATAAAAGGGACTTTTCATATATTTTTTAAAAAAGTTTTTTTAATAGATTTAAATTGATTATTATGGTATTATATAAATGAATAAATTTAGAATATATTAAAGGATATTTTTATGAATAGATTTTTTACAGATTTTGATAATTATTTATTTTCTAATGGGACACATTATGAACTATATAATAAGATGGGAGCCCATCTTGACGAGATTGATGGTGTAAAAGGAGTCCGTTTTGTTTTGTGGGCACCAAACGCAAAAAGTGTTTCTATCGTTTCTGATGGGAATGGTTGGACACCTTTTAAAGATAATATGGTAAAGATTAATGACTCAGTTTGGGAATTGTTTGTTCCAGGAATGATTGAGGGAGTTAAATATAAATATCATATTGTCAGAAAAGATGGAAGTTGTATTAATAAAACTGACCCTTATGGCTTCTCATTTGAACTTAGACCAAACAATGCTTCAATTGTTACTTGTCTTGATAAGTATAAATGGGAAGATAAATCTTGGGTAAATAGTCGTAAAAAAGATGATTATTTAACTAAACCGATGTCTGTATATGAAGTGCACTTAGGCTCATGGCAAAAAGACTACTGGAGAAATGATGAACATCATTATTACAATTATAGAGATATTGCGCCAAAATTATGCGAATATGTTTGTTATATGGGCTATACGCATATCGAACTAATGGGAATTTTAGAATACCCATTTGAACCTTCTTGGGGTTATCAAGTTACTGGATACTATGCACCAACAAAACGATATGGTACTCCTGAGGATTTTATGTTCTTTGTTGATTATATGCATAAACATGGCATAGGTGTAATACTTGACTGGGTGCCAGCGCATTTCCCAAAAGATGATTTTGCTTTAGCTAAGTTTGATGGAACTCCATTATATGAGTATGCTGATCCACTGAGAGCAGAGTACCCTGAATGGGGAACTTTAGCCTTCGATCTTGGTAAAAAAGAAGTAGTAAACTTCTTAATTGCTTCTGCATTTTTCTGGATTAATAAATATCATATCGACCATTTAAGAGTTGATGCTGTCGCCGCAATGCTATCAAATAACTTCTCAAGAGAAAAGTGGCGACCTAATATTTATGGCGGAACAGATAACCTTGAAAGTTTTGAATTCTTTAAACATTTAAACTCAGTTATTCGTGAAAAGACAAACTCAGTGTTGATTGCTGAAGATTCATCAATCACTGAAAATGTAACTAAAAGAGCAGAAGATGGTGGATTAGGCTTTGGCCTAAAATGGAATATGGGCTGGATGAATGAAAACTGCAGATATATGCATTTAGACCCTATTTATCGAAAATATCATCATGATTTAATCACTCACTCTTTCTCATATGATTACACTGAGCATTTCATGTTAGTGTTATCTCATGATGAAGTTGTTTATGGAAAAGGATCACTAATTAATAAACTACCTGGAAATGACTTAGATAAATTTGGCCAACTAAAAACTTGGTTTACTATTATGTTTGGCCATCCCGGCAAAAAACTGCTTTTCATGGGTCAAGACTTTGCACAAGCAAAAGAATGGGATTATCAAAGCCAACTTGATTGGTATTTGTGTGACAAAGAAGGTAATAGAGATGTAATGAATTGTTTGAGAGCATTACTTAAACTATACAAAGAAAGACCAGTACTTTATGATGATAGTGAACATAATACATTTGAATGGATATCTAGTTGGGATAGAGAAAGATCAATAGTATCATTTATTCGTCGTAATCCTTGGAATTATAATCATGCACTAATATTTGTTTGTAATTTTTCTCCTGTGTGCCGAGAGCAATATGCAGTTGGAGCGCCAATTGTAGGAAAATATAAGCGTGTATTTTCTACATACCCTGATGGTAGTATTTTAGAAATTGAAGCTGAAAATCGTTTATGTGATGGACGTAATTATGCTATTCCATTTACATTAAAACCTTTTGAATCTATTGTTTTTGAATGTCCTTATGTAGAAGACAAAACTATAGAAATAAAAAATAAAAAACCAAGAAACCCACGAAAGAAAAAAACAGAGTAAAGATTGAAAACTTCGCTATTTGCGAGGTTTTTAATTTTAGTTAAATTTGATGTATTTTATTATCTATTAATATGTGATATAATTAAACAAAAGTTTATTAAATGCAATCTTTAGGAGAAAACATATGATGGAAGCTAACATAACAGCAGGACAATGCTTAAATGATATTTTATCAAGTTTATATCCACAAAAAACGTTCATTCCATTTAATGAGGCTATGATTACTGGGGAAGCTGAAAAACCATATTTTTCAGATGAGTTTTGTGAAAAGAGAGCTAAAGTTCATAATGTTTCTTTAGAAGAGTATTGTGAAAAATTACAATTATTTAGAGATTTTTTAAAAAATATTCATTCATATGATAATGTGGTTATGTGGTTTGGTGATGATGATTTTTGTCTTGCAAATGTTGAATTTTTAAAAAAACTATTTTTAGAATTAAAATATAAAAATGAAATAATATTAAATACAGTAGATGAGCTCTCAGGAGTTATAAAAAGTACAAAAATAATATAAAGAAGGTGATGTTGTATGGCTTTGTACAAATCTGTTATTGATATGATTGGTAATACTCCTTTGTTAGAAGCATGTAATATTGAAAAAAAGTATGGTTTAAAAGCAAGATTAATAGTTAAACTTGAAGGGTTAAATCCAGCAGGTTCCATAAAAGATCGTGTTGCTAAACAAATGATTTTAGATGCTTTAGAATGTGGTAAAATTACTAAGGATACTGTAATAATCGAACCAACTAGTGGAAATACCGGCATTGGTCTAGCTTCTGTTTGCGCAAGTTTAGCTCTAAAGTTAATTATTGTTATGCCTAATTCTATGTCTGTTGAAAGAATAAAAATGATGAAAGCATATGGTGCAGAGGTTGTTTTAACTGATGGTTCTTTAGGAATGAAGGGAGCAATTGCGAAAGCAAAAGAACTTGCTAGCACTTTTACAAATAGCTTTATTCCTAGTCAGTTTGATAATCTTTCAAATCCTAAAGCTCATTTGTTGACTACAGGAAGAGAAATTTATGATGATTTAGATGGACAAATCGATGCTTTTGTTGCAGGGGTTGGAACTGGTGGAACAATAACTGGAGTAGGAAAATATCTTAAAGAAAAGAATGATAAAATTAAGGTATTTGCAGTAGAACCATTATCCTCTCCGGTGCTTTCAAGTGGAAAAAGTGGTAAACATGAGATTCAAGGAATTGGAGCTGGCTTTGTCCCTAATGTCTTAGACACTTCTATTTATGATAAAGTTTTCCCAGTATCAAATGAAGATGCATTTTACTATGCAAAAGAAATGGGTATGCTTGAAGGAATTTTAGTTGGCATATCATCTGGTGCTGCACTTTCCTGCGCAATAAGCCTTGCAAAACTTGATGAATATAAAGATAAAACAATTGTATGTTTATTACCTGATAATGGTGATAGGTATGTTTCTACAAAGTTGTTTGAATAAATACTTTTTTGAAAGGAGATATATTGTAATATGAGAATTTGTATATACGGTGCAGGTTCCTTGGGAACTGTTTTGGGAGCTTATATTGCGAAAGGAAATGAACAAATAGATTTGTTTAATAGAAATGTTTCGCATGTTAATAAACTAAAAGAAGAAGGAGCACATATTGTTGGAAAAGTTGATTTCATCCAAAAAGTCAATGCTTACCTTCCAAACGAAATGGTTGGAGAATATGATATTATTTTTCTTCTAACTAAGCAGCTTGACAATAAAAATGTAGTAACGATGCTTAAAGATCACTTAGCTGATGATGGTGTAATTTGCACTATGCAAAATGGCTTACCAGAAGAATTAATTAGTTCAATAATTGGTGAGGATAGAACATATGGTTGTGCAATTGGTTGGGGTGCAACATTACTTTCTCCTGGTAAAGTAGAATTAACTAGTGAACCTGATAGTTTAGTATTTGCACTTGGAACATATAAAAAAGAAAATCAAAATGATCCACACTTTAAAGAAATAATACGTCTTTTAGAATTAATGGGAAGAGTTGAATTAAATGATAACTTTATCGGTGTTAGATGGAGTAAACTAGTTGTAAATAGTGCATTTAGTGGATTATCTACAGTTTGTGGTTGTACTTTTGGAGAAGTAGCAAAGAACAAAGAATCAAGAAGACTTGCACAAAGAATAATTAAAGAAATTATTGACGCTTGCGCAAAGGCAAATGTCAAAATTGAACCTATACAAGGTAAAGATGTAGTAAAATTATTAAATTACAAAAGCAAAATCAAAGAAAAAATTAGTTTTATGATAATTCCACTTGCAATGAAAAAACATCGTTTAATTAAAGCAAGTATGCTTCAAGATATTGAAAAAGGTAAACCTTGTGAAGTAGATGCAATAAATGGTGTTGTAAGCGAATTTGGTAGAAAAGTTGGATCACCAACACCTGTTAATGATAAAACTGTAGAAATTATTAAACGTATTGAAAAAGGCGAATTAAAGCCTTCAATGAACAATCTTGCATTATATTAAAATTGATTTATTCTAACTATCGTGCTATAATTCATATAGGTGAGAATAATGGATAATATTATAAAAGAAAAAGTGCTCACTGGTGAAAGAGCACTTTTTAAATCAAATGAAATTAGTGTTTATGATTGTACTTTTTGTGATGGTGAATCTCCATTAAAAGAAAGCAAAAATGTAAAAATAGAAAGATGTAAGTTTGAATGGAAATATCCTTTATGGTATTGTAAAAATGTTATAGTAAATAATAGTTATTTTGATAATAATGGTAGAAGTGGTATTTGGTATACGGATAACATTACAATAAATGATACAATAATTGATGCTCCAAAACAATTTAGAAGAAGTAAGAATATCACGCTTAATAATGTTAAATTTAATAATGCTTTAGAAACAATGTGGTCTTCATCACATATAAATATGCAAAATGTATATGTTAGAGGAGACTACTTTGCAATGAATTGTGAAAACGTCTATTGTGAAAACATAAGAGTTGATGGGAATTATATCTTCGATGGTTCAAAGAACGTTCATGTCAAAAATAGTGTGCTAAACTCAAAAGATTCATTTTGGAACTGTAAAGATTGTGTTATTGAGAATAGCACAATTATTGGTGAGTATATTGGCTGGAATAGCGAGAACATAACTTTTATTAATTGTGAGATTGAATCACTACAAGGTTTTTGTTATATGAAAAATGTCAAGCTAAGAAACTGTAAATTAAAAAATACTACTCTAGCTTTTGAGTATAGTAGTGTAGAAGCTACTATTGATTCAGAAATAGATTCTGTATTTAATCCTGAAAGTGGTTATATCCAAGCTAAAGAAATAAAAGAATTGATATTAGACGAAAAAATGATAGACCCAAAGAAAACAACTATTAAGACGGAGAAATAAAAAAATGAATAAATATAATTTTGATATAGAAAATGATAGACGAAATACTAGATGTGTTAAGTGGGATGAAATACCAGGAATGCTTCCAATGACAATTGCGGACATGGATTTTGAAGTGTGCCCTGAAATCACTAACGAATGTATAAAAAGACTTGAGAATAAATCATATGGCTATAACATTGTTACTGATGATTGGAAAGAAGCATATTACAAGTGGTGGAAAGAAAACCATAATTTGACTTTAGATAAAGAAAAACTATTATTTTCATTAGGTGTAGTGGCTAGTATTTCTTCAATAGTTAGAAGACTTACGCACCCAGGAGAAAATGTTGTATTGTTAACACCAGTATACAATACATTCTTTAATTCTATTTTAAATAATGGAAGAAAAGTATTAGAATGTCATTTAAAATATGAGAATAATAGTTATGAAATTGACTTTGAAGATTTAGATAGAAAGTTATCTAATCCTCAGACAACACTATTAATTTTTTGTAATCCACATAACCCTGTTGGTAAGATTTATTCAAAAGAAGAACTAACAAAAGTAGGAAATCTTTGTTTGAAAAACAACGTAACTTTAATCTCAGATGAGATTCATTGTGATATTGTCACACCAGGTTTATCATATACACCGATGTTTACATTATCACAAGAAATTAGAAATATTTCAATTATGTTAATGTCACCAACAAAGACATTTAATATTGCAGGGATACAGACAAGTGCAATCTACGTTGAAAACAAAGTATTATATGATCAAGTATATCGTGCAATAAACAATGATGAAATAGCAGAGCCAAATACTTTAGCCCTCCCCGCAGCAATTGCCGGCTTTACATATGGTAAACAGTGGGTTGATGAAATGAATGAATATGTTTATGAAAACAAAAAACTATTTATAAAGTATGTAAAAGATAATAACTTAGACCTTACTGTTGTTAAAAGCGATGCTTTATATCTTCTTTGGGTAGATATATCTAAAGTATCAAGTGATTCAAATGATTTTTGTAATTTCTTAGAAAAAAATGAAAAATTATTATTGTGTAGTGGAAAAAAATATGGAACAAATGGAAATACCTTTGTTAGAATTAATCTTGCAACAACGCGTAAAAATGTACTAGACTGCCTACAAAGACTTGAACAAGGAATAGAAAAGTATAAAAGAAGATAAATTAATGTTAAAACAATAGTTATCTATTTAGTTTTAAATATTTTGTAAAAAAATAAATTAATTCGATATTTTTATATTGATTTATTATTTTAATAATGATATAATATATAAGACGTATTGAACGTAATATAAATTTATGAAAGGAAAGAAAAAAATTATTATGAAAAAATTCTTAAAAGTATTATTTAGTTTCATTTGTGTATTAGCTCTTGCTTGCGCATTCGTTGCTTGTGGAGATGATACTGTAGAACCTGTAGAAAAAGAATACAAATTAGGTATGGGTGCTACTTTAAGCTTAAATGAACAATCTGGCCAATTTGATTCATTACTTGCTGCAGTTGTTGTTGATGCTGAAGGTAAAATTGTTCAATGTAGAGTTGATGCTATTCAAAATAAAGTTAAACTAGAAGCTGGTACTTATACTGTTGTTAATACTGAATCTAAGAGAGAATTAGGTTCTAGATATGGTATGGAAGGTAAAGTTGATAACAATGGTGATGGTGTTATGTTAGAATGGTATGCTCAAGCAGATGCATTCGAAGCATGGTGCGTTGGTAAAACTGGAGCAGAAGTTGCTAAAACTGAAACTCAAGAAGTTAACAATCATGTAATTGCTAAAGATGATGCATTATTAAGTGCTGGTTGTACAATCCAAATTACTGATTTCTTAGCAGCTGTTGAAAAAGCTTGTGCTGATGAACAAGGTGCTACTTTCAAAACTGCTTCTCAATTCACTTTAGGTTTAGCTGTTAATAGCTCTGTTGATTCTTCAAGTAAAAATGCTACTGAAACTGAAGAAGGCGCTATTAATATTTATGCTGATTTCGCTTGCGCAGTTGTTGCTGATGGCAAAATCCTTGCTTGCTTAAACGATGCAGTTCAACCAAAAGTTTCTTTCAATGCTGAAGGCGTTACTTCTGCAAAAGTTGTTAATACAAAACGTTGCTTAAAAGAAGACTATAACATGTCTCAATGGGGAACTGATAACAACGGTGACGGAAAAGTATTAGAATGGTATGTTCAATCTGAATTATTCTCTAAATTCTGTGTTGG
This sequence comes from uncultured Coprobacillus sp., assembly GCA_964385755.1. GTDB lineage: Bacteria > Bacillota_I > Bacilli_A > ML615J-28 > CAG-698 > CAG-698. Next base: position 182,141 of record CAYLPZ010000001.1, on the reverse strand, counting down.
TAAAACTGCTGCTGAAGTTACAGCATTACAAACTCAAGAATTAGCAGGCCATAAAGTTACTGTTGATGCTGATTTACTAGCTTCTGGCTGTACAATGCAAATCACTTCATTACAAGCAGCTATCGCTAAAGCAGCTACAAACGCTCGTTAATTTAATATGAAAAAACAGAGGAATATTACTTTTGTTATAATCAAAAAAATATTCTGTCTCGGTATTATTTTAGGACAGCTTATCCTCGTGACAGGCTGTTCTAATTTTTTTACAAAAGAGGTAAAACCAAAAGGAAAGATGTCTTTTGGATATTTTGATACAGTAAGTTATGTATATAGTTATGCAAATGATAGTGATAAAGCCTTTGAAGAAAATTATACTTTAGTATTTAATACTTTAAAAGAGTATCATCAATTATTTGATATTTATCATGAGTATGCTAATATTGTTAATCTATGTACAATTAATAAAAATGCTGGAAAAGAAGCATTAGTTGTTAGTGATGAACTTATTGAATTTTTAGAATATGCAAAAGAATTAAATGATTTAACAAAAGGTAAAATGGATATAATGCTTGGATCAGTTTTGCATCTTTGGCATGATGCTAGGGAATATGCATCAAATAATCCTAGTGATGCTAAAATTCCAACAATGGAAGAACTAGAAGAAGCAAATCAGTATACGGGTTTTGAGTTTCTAAAGATTGATAAAGAAAAGAAAACAGTAAAGATTACAAATGAAAAAGCACGAATTGATGTAGGTGCTCTAGGTAAGGGTTACGCAGTTGAGAAAGCCGCTAATGCTTTAGAAGAAAAAGAAGTTTCAAGTTATGTTTTAAATATTGGTGGAAATATTCGTATTATTGGAACTAAACTAGATGGTTCTAAATGGGTTACTGGTATTAAAGATCCACTTAATAGTGATAGTAATTATTCAATGTATTTAGAAATTGCGGATACATCATGTGTAACAAGTGGAGTCTATGAAAGATACTTTACAGTTAATAATGAAAGATACCATCATATTATCGATAAAGATACTTTAATGCCAGCAAATTATTACTTATCACTTACTGTAATAACTAAAAATAGTGGACTTGCTGATGCATTGTCAACTGCTCTTTTTTGTGTTGAATTTGAAGAATGTAAAAAAATAGTTGAAGAGATGAAAGATGTTGAGGCAGTATGGATTTTTTCTGATGGTAAAGTAGAATACTCAAGTGGAATAACTCCATATGTACCTGAATAATGCTTAAAATATTAATATAGTTTTTTATAAAATAAATATTACTTAATTGATATTATTACTAAAATGTAGTATAATTAATAAGTATAGAGGAAAGTAGGCATCTATATAATTAGATGCTTATTATTTTATTAAGATAATATTTAAAACACATAGCTTAGGAGGAAAGAATGGCATTTCGTAAAAATATTTCTTCATTACATTTGCCACATAACAAAAACACTGCAAGCTGTGAACCAGTTAGAATTCCTACTCCAAAAGAAGTTATTCTTCCAATGGATATGCATTCAGGTGAAAAAGCAGTACCAATTGTTAGTGTTGGAGATTATGTGAGAGTCGGACAATTAATTGCTAGAGAAGAAGGTCGTTTTTCATCACCAGTTCATGCATCTATTTCTGGTACTGTAAAAGAAATTGCACCATTAAAACGTGCAAATGGTTCTGAAGTATTAGCAATACGCATTGAAAGTGATGGCAAAATGGAAAAAGATCCTAACCTAAAAGTTCCTACATATTCTAACCCAGATGAATTTTTACAAGCAATTCGTGAAAGTGGTTGCGTAGGTCTTGGTGGTGCAGCATTCCCTACATGGGCAAAACTTAATGAAATGAAAAACAAGGAATATACAGTTGATACTGTATTAATTAATGCTGCTGAATGTGAACCTTATATTACAAGTGATCATCGTATGATGCTTGATCATACTGATTTAATTGTAAAAGGTGTTGAATACTTTAGAAAGAATTTAGCTGAGTTTTTAACTGGTGCTAAATATATGATTTGCATTGAAAAGAACAAACAAGATGCAATTGATAAATTAAAAGAAGCATTTGCAGGACAAGATGATGTTATTATTCATGAACTTAAGACTATCTATCCACAAGGTGCTAAACAAGTTATGCTTTATAATGCAACAGGTAGAGTAAGTATTGCGGGCAAGAGATTCCCTTACTTCCATGCTATTATCATTAATGTTTCTAGTTTAGCAAAGACTGCTGAATATTTATCAACTGGTATGCCTTTAGTTGAGCGTATTGTTACAGTTGATGGTCCTGCTGTTGAAAAACCTATGAACTTAATTGCTCCTATAGGTACTAAGATTAGTGACTTACTTAAAGAAACTGGCTTAAAAGCTGAAGTTGGTAAAGTAGTTATCGGTGGACCAATGAATGGTAATGCAGTTGCTGATGTTAATGACCCAATCGTTAAAGTATCAAACTGTATTTTAGCATTTGATGAAAAGTCTAGTGTTCTTCCTGAACCAAGTGCATGTATTCACTGTGGTAGATGTATTGATCATTGTCCTATTTCTATTAATGTTCCTGGTGTTGAATCAGCATTACAAGAAAAAGATGAAGCTGTACGTGCTGCAAAACTTATTGCAACTGGTGTTCGTCAATGTGTAGACTGTGCAAGTTGTTCATATATTTGTCCTGCTAGCCGTCCACTTCTTGCTAAGAATCAACAAGCAAAACGATTCTTGAAAAATTATGAAAGACAACAAAAAGAAGGAGGTAATAAATAATGAGTACACTTCATTATTCTGCTGCACCTCATATTCATTGCAAAAATCAAACACGTAATACAATGCTAGATGTAATTATTGCATTACTTCCAGCTACTGTTGCTGCAATTTATTATTTCCGTTTAAAAGCAGTATGGATTATTTTAGCTTGTGTTATATCTTGTGTTGCTAGTGAATTATTATTTAATTTATGTACAAAAAGAAAACAAACAGTTGGTGATTTAAGCTGTGTTGTTACTGGTTTAATTTTAGCTTTAAATTTAAGCACAAATGTTAAACTTTGGCAATGTGTTGTAGGTAGTGTTTTTGCTATCATCGTTGTTAAATGTTTATTTGGTGGTTTAGGTAAAAATATTGTAAACCCTGCAATTGCGGCACGTGTTATGATGTTATTAACATTTGCAAGTGTTGCTGGAGGAGCTAACCCAGTTACTGCAGATGTCGCAACTGGTGCTACACCACTTCCTGGTTTAAATGAAGGTGTTAGTGGTACTTATCCTGGTTTACTTGATTTATTCTTAGGAAATCATGGTGGTGCTATTGGTGAAACTTGTGCTTTAGCATTACTAATTGGTTATGTGTATTTAGTAGCTCGTAAGACTATTAAATGGTATGTACCATTAAGCTTTGTTGTAACAGTATTCTTACTATATCTAGTATTTGATGGAAATATTGTATATTCACTAAGTCATGTATTAGCTGGTGGTTTATTATTCGGCGCAATCTTTATGGCAACTGATTATGTAACTACTCCTATTTCTAACCTTGGAAGAGTTATCTTCTGTATTGGTTGTGGTGTTATTACATTTGCTATTCGTAAGTATGGTTCATTCCCAGAAGGTGTTTCTATCTCAATTTTATGCATGAATCTTCTTACACCATTAATTGAAAAATTTACTATGCCAAGAACTTTAGGCGGAATTAAATAGAGTAGGAGGAATTAGAATGAATAAAAATATTTTAAAATCTATAACTCTTGTTCTTGTTAGTATTCTTGTTTTTACAGGATTAATCTTTGCATTAAATCTATTAACTGGACCTATTATCGAAAAGAATAATAGTGGAAAAGAACTTGCTGGATTAAAAGTTGTATTACCTGAAGGAAATAATTTCGAAGCAATTTATGATGCTGCAAATCCAGGAGCATCAGAATTAAAAGACGTTCCTGCAACAGTTACAAATATTTACAAAGAAACTGATGGAAAAGGATATGTATTTAAATGTTCTACAACTTCAGATTATTCAAAATCACCACTTACATTCACAATGGGTGTAACAAGTGAAGGTATTATTACTGGTGTTACTATTGACACATACGCAGAAACACAAGACTTTAAAGATTATCCAAATAGATTTATAGGTCAAAACTCTACACTTGCTGATGTTGGTGTTTATGCAAACGTAACTTATTCTTCAGTTGCATTTAAAAATGCGGTATTAGATGGCTTTAATGCTTTAATAGTTAATAACTTAATGAAAGAAGCAGAAAAATCACCTGAACAAATTCTAAAAGAATTTATTTGGCAAAAACATAGTGGTTTAGCAAGTGGTGAAGTATTAAAAACAACTGATGCTACTGCTACTGGAAATATCGTTTCAGCAATGAAGGGTGAAAATGGTTCAGGCTTTGCTTTAGTTATGAAAGAAGGAGATAATTTCTTCTTAGCTGTAACTAACAATATGAATGGTTGCTTAGTTTATGATGTTGAAGGAAAAGATGTAACTAGTGAACATGAAGCACTAAAGACTGAAGCTTTAACATATCAAAAAGCTAATCAAACAAACTATCAAGCTGCTTTAGAAAAGAAAATTACTAATGTATTAATGAAAGGTGCTGAAGGATTTACAGCACTAGATGTAAATTCATTTAATACAGTTGTAGCTGCTGTAACATTTACATTTGAAGGTGCTAATTATTATGGATTCTATGCACGTAGTTTTGGTTTCCAACAAATGGATGTATTCTATGTACTTGATGAGAATGGTGCAATTGTTAACATGACTGCCGAAACATTTATCTTTGATGAAGAGTATTTTATGGCATTTGATAAAGACAACTGGAACGTAGGTGAATATCGTAATGGTTTTGTAGGATTAACTGGTGAAACATTTGATGGTTCACAAGCATTAATTGCAACTGCAACTTTATCAAGTAATGCTATGAAAACAGCTACAAATGATATTTTTGCTTGCTTTAAAGCAGTAAAAGGAGGTAACTAAGATGTTTAGTTTAAAGAAATTTTTAACAAAAGGTGCTCCTTCTTTACTTGTTCCTTTTGGAGTTTGCATAATTTTAGCATCTACTAAAGATTTGCGTGCTGCATTAGGTATGAGCTTAGCAGTGTTAGTTACATTAGTATTAAGTTCATTAGTAATTACATTAATTAAAGGAATTGTTCCTGAAAAGGTTAAACTTGTAGTTAATTTAATTGTTGTAACTGGTTTTGCAGTGCTTGTTCAAATGTTAATGAAAGCATTTATATCTAGTTTATTTGATCAAGTTGGAATGGAACTAGCTTGCGTCGCATTAAGTTTAGGCGTGTTTAGAACAAACAAACAAGTAGAAGGCTTAGAAAAAGAACCTACTTCAGTTTTAACTTGTGTTGCTTGTGCTTTATATTTTGCTTGTTTAATGATTGTTACAAGTGTTGTTCGTGAGTTTTTAGGAAATGGTTCAATCTTTGGCGTTGCCATTGGATTTATGGAAAATGTAAAAGTATCTGCATTTGTTTCAGCTTATGGTGCTTATATTGTTTTAGCAATCGTTCTTGCTGTAATTAATGCAATATGTAATAAATGTGATAAGGAGGCTATGTAGTTATGAATGTTATCGCAATTATATTAGCAGCTATTTTATCAAGTAATCAATCAATAGTAAATTTCTTAGGCACAGGAGCAGTAATTGAAAGACCACGTTCTTGTAAACAAGGTTTAGTTGTTGGAACATGCACATTAGTTGTCATGTTAGTTACTACATTTATCACTTGGCCAATTAATAAATATTTACTTGCAGATTTACAATATCTTTCATCATTTGTTTTCGTTTTAGTTACAATTGGTGTTAGTTATTTAGTATCTTTATTTACAAATAAATTCTTATGTGATTGTTGTAAAAGTGATTTATTTACATTTGCTATCAATGGACTAGTAGTTGGATTATGCTTAAATGTATGTGCATTATCATTCTTAGAAGCAGTTGTTACAAGCCTTTGCGCAGGTGTTGCTATTATTGTTACAATAATCATATATAGTACACTTCGTGAAAGAATTAATGAAGAAAGTGTTCCAAAGGCATTTCGTGGCTTACCAATTAGCTTACTTGTTGCCGCAATGATGGCTTTAGCATTCTTAGCATTTTAATAAAATGAATAAATTAAAATCAAAAGATTATCTAATTATTGCTTCAATTATATTGATTGCTATTATATTTTTGTTTGTTAATTTATCAAGAGATGAAGGAAGTGAAGTAGTGGTAAAAATTGATGACATTACTGTTGCGCGTTATTCTTTAAAAGATGAAGGGGAATACGCTTTTATTGATGGAAATGTTATTTTAGTAATACAAGATGGAAAAGTTTGGGTTAAAGAATCAAATTGTGATTCTAAAGAATGTGTGAAAAGGGGAAAAATTAGTAAGGAAGGAGATTTTATTATGTGTGTTTTTAATCATTTATTTATTAAAGTTATTGGAGAAAACAACATAGTAGAAATTTAGCTGTGAAAAAAGTACATAAGGTATCTTTTTTGGGATTCTTAATTGCACTGGCTCTAATATTTTCATTTATTGAGAGCTCAATTCCAGCGTTTGTACCTATACAGGGTATCAAACTAGGATTACCCAATGTAATAATTATTTACCTTTTATATCGTGCATCATGGAAAGAAGCTGCTATTGTCAGCTTATCTCGTGTTTTCCTTATGACCTTATTTTATACAAATTTTCAAACGTTTCTTTTAAGTATTTCAGGAGCTGTTCTTAGTTTAACTATAATGACATTAATTAAAAAGTTAGCAAAACTATCATGTATTACAGTAAGTGTGATTGGTGGTGTTGTTCATAATATAGGACAAATTATTATGGCGTGTATACTTATGTCTACTACAGAAATTGTCTACTATTTACCAGTTTTATTAATTACAGGCACGGTTGCTGGAGTATTAATTGGACTGATTGGAGCACAATTAATTAAGAAATTAGATAAGATAAAAATTTAAACCAATTAGCTGCTAATTATTTATATTAGCAGCTTTTATTAAAAATATAGATAAGAGAGTTTTTGTTATGAAAAAAATATTAACAGTTGAAAATATGAGACTTTCAGATAAAAATACAATTGCTACAAAAATTCCTAGCAAAAAGTTAATGGCATCCGCCGCAAAACAAATATTTAGACTAGGAAATTTTCAAGGAAAAATTGGTATAGTATGTGGTAGTGGCAATAACGCTGGTGATGGCTATGCTTTAGCTATTTTACTTTATGAGGATAAAAAAGATGTTACTATCGTTTTAACAAAAGACAAATTTTCACAAGATGGAAAGTATTTTTATGATAAATGTCAAGAGATTGGTATTAAAACAATCTATTTAGAAGATGCAATTAATATTACGTTTGATACAGTTGTTGACGCTCTATTAGGTACTGGTTTTAAAGGAGTGCCATCAAAAGAGATTAGTGAGACAATAAAGTATATTAATAAGCATCAAAATGTAATCTCTATTGATATCAATTCTGGTTTAAATGGTGATAACGGAAGATACATAGAAACAGTTAAGAGCATGCAAACAATCTCAATTGGATATTACAAACCAGGACATTTTCTAAATGACGCTAAAGATGTTATGAAAACAAAAATTAATGGAGAAATTGGGATTAATCCATGTTTAGTTGATGCTTATTTACTTGAAAAAGAAGATGTGAAGAGTATATTTCCAAAACGAAAAGAAAATAGCCATAAAGGAACTTATGGAACTGTTGCAATTATTGGTGGATCTAAAAAGTACCCAGGAGCTATTCGTTTAGCAAATCTTTCACAAACTGCTCTTTATAGCGGTTGTGGCATAAGCAAAATTATCTGTCCTAGTGAAATATATGATTTGATTTTTAGTAATGTGCTAGAAACTGTAATAACAAGTATGCCCTCTATCGATGGTAAGATGATTTATGATGAGGAAAAACTAAAAGAAGCACTAGAAGGTGTAAGGTGCACAAGTGTTGGTGTTGGCTGGGATAATGATAATAGTAGTGAATATCAAAAAATATTATCTTACTTAATTAATGACTATAAAGGCTTTTTAATAATAGATGCGGATGGAATAAATACTTTATCAAAAATGGATTTAAGTATATTAAAAGGCAAGAAAAACATAATCCTTACACCACATATTAAGGAACTATCACGACTTACATCACTATCAACAGAAGAAATTCTTGATGACCCATTAAAAGTTGCTAAAGAGTTTGTAACAAAGTATGAAGTAACACTTCTAGTAAAAGGCCCTACAACAATAGTAGCAAGTAAAGATAATACTTTCTTTGTGGAAACAGGAAACAGTGGAATGGCAACTGCCGGCTCTGGTGATGTCTTAACGGGAGTATTAACTGGAATATTTGGAATGAATGATATAAAGATAGAAGATATTTCATTTATATGTGCTTGTGGTGCTTATATCAATGGTTATGCAGGTGATATGGCTAAAGATAAATATGGTGAAGTTGGAATGGTATCAAGTGATACTGCTAGATTTATATCATTTGCTATTAAAGAAATAACAAAATAATTATATTAAAGATATATATTTTAATAAAATAAAAATAGGATAATCTTAATTACTAATTAAAAAAATGATTGTTCACACTTTATATTAAAATAGTCCATCTTTACTATATTGAATGAATAGGTTTGATTCTATAAGAAACTAACAAACAAAGTTTGTAATAGGGTCAAATCTTTTTAGTTAATTACTAAAGTTTATAAATTATTATATTTTGACAAAAAAACTATTAATTTTTGTTTTATAGCAACATAAAACGAATTTTGACAAAAAAAATGTGTAATTATTTTGTTGACAATGTCAATTATTTTGAATATAATTAAAAAAAAGAGGTGTTTTTATGTGGAGTGAATCTTTATTTAAAAAGTATTTTATTGATAAAGATAAATATAATGAATTATATGAAAAAAGATTTAATTCTGAAAATACATATAAGTTCAAATTTAATATCCAAAATTATCCTGCTTTTTTCTTTTATCATAAAGATATATTAAAAATGATATCAAATATTTCTTTTATAGATAAAAAAGTAACTGATTTATTAAATATGCTTCCATCCTTAGCAAAAACACTATATATAAAGAAATCTTTAATAGATGAAATATTATATACTAATGAAATTGAAGGAATAATAAGCACAAGAAAAGAAATTAGTGAAATAATTGATACTATAAATGAAAATAAAAATAGTAAATCTAATAAAATTTTAAGCTTGATAAATAAATATTTATTATTAATGAATAATCAACATGATATCATTAATAATTGTAATGATGTTAGAACTTTGTATGATGAATTAGTATTAGACGATATAATTAAAAGTAATCCAAAAGATAAACCGGATGGTGTAATATTTAGAGCTGATTCTGTCCAAGTATTAAATGAAAACTCAGGTAGAGTTATGCATGAAGGAGTAATGCCAGAAGCTAAGATAATAGAGATGATGTCAAACGCTATTAATTTCTTAAATGATGAATCAGTTGAGCCAATAATTAGAATTGCAATTTTTCATTATATGTTTTCTTATATTCATCCATTTTATGATGGAAATGGAAGAACTAATAGATATATTTCTTCAACTTATTTAAAAATGTCATATAATCCAATAATTGCTTTTAGATTAAGTTTAACAATTAAAGAGAATAAGAAACAATATTATGATGCATTTGATGAAACAAATAGTAAATATAACAAAGGAGATATAACTTCTTTTGTATATGAATTTGTTAACATTATTGAAAAAGCATTTGAAAAAACATATGATTATTTATTGATTAAAGAAAGAGAATTAAATAATGCAAAAAATATACTAGCAACATTAAATGTATCTAAACAAGAGAAAGATGTGTTATGGATGTTATATCAAACAGATTCTTTTAAAGGCGAAAAACCTAATATTAATGACATTTCTTCATTTATTGGTGCCTCTGAACCAACGACAAGAAAAATTATTATTTCATTAATTAATAAAGAACTAATAAAAGAAGAAAAACAGGCTAAGTATAAAGTATATTCACTAAATTTAAATCTAGTAAACTAATTTGTTAGAATTATAATAAATTCTTTTATATATTAAATACTAATATCATATATAAAAAATAATAAATGAAATACGCAATTTGTTGAAAAAATATAAAAAATGTTATATAATATTTAATGGAAGAAGAAGGAGTAATTTTATGATTAATAAAAGTATCTTATTCTTAGTGAATAAATCTAAAGATGAAGACCTTCGTTTTTCTAAAGAAGTTATTTCTTTTTTGAAAAATAACGGATGTACTGTATTTATTGAAAAAGAAACATGTGATTGTATTGATGAAAAGGTATTTGATTCAAAAGATAAAGTTGACATCGCATTAGTACTTGGTGGTGATGGGACACTTCTTAACAAACTACATGAGTATGTAGATTATGATTTTATATACTATGGGATTAATTTAGGACGTGTAGGCTGTTTGATGGAAGCACAAACAAATAATTACCAAGAAATGCTTTTGAATGTTCTTTCTGGTAATTATCTTGTGGAAGAAAGAAATACCTTGGAATATGTTGTTACTACAAAAGATCAAGAAATACAAAAAGGTTATGCCTTTAATGAAGTAAGTGTTGAAAGAGGAAGTTTATACAAGATGATGCTTATTAATATGTATATTAATAAGAAAAACAAAACTTCATTTTATGCAGATGGTGTAATAGTTGCAACATCAACAGGTTCAAGTGGATATAATTTGTCAAGTGGAGGACCACTTTTGTTACCTACTGCTCATAATTATGTTATCACTCCTTTGTGTCCACAACTTCGTACGATAACTTCTTTAGTTGTTAATGATTCTGATGAAGTTGAAATTGACATTAGTGATCCTATAAGAGTAAAAAAATATGATAAAGAAAAACCCGTTGTTTTTATTGATGGAAAGATTATGATTGAAATTGATGAAACAACAAAAATTGCACTTAGAAAAGGTGAAAAGATTTTGAAAATGGCAAAAGTCAATAATGAGAAATCATTATTTGAGCCGATTTTCAAAGTGACATTATCAAGTCAAAACTTATTTAATAAATAATAATTTATTCAATAAAAATTTATTCAATAAATAGAAAATATATGATAAGGGAGTAAAAAAATGGACAAGTTTAAATTAAACCAAATTATTGTGAAAGAAGAACTAAATCCTACAGTAACTAGAATGGAAGTTTATTCTCCTTTTATTGCTAAGAAAGCTGAACCTGGTGAGTTCATTATTCTTAGAGTTGATGAAAAGGGTGAACGTATCCCTCTAACTATTGCTGGATATGACAGAGAAAAAGGTACAGTAGCTATCATTTTCCAAATTGTTGGTGGAACAACAATGCAACTTAACATGCTTAATGAAGGAGATTGCATTCATGACTTTGTAGGACCTCTAGGAAAAGCAACAGAAGTTGAAGGTCTAAAGAAAGTTTGTGTAGTTGGTGGTGGTGTAGGTTGTGCTATCGCATTACCTGTTGCACAAAAATTACATGAGATTGGATGTGAAGTTCACTCTGTAGTTGGTTTTAGAAATAAAGATTTAGTTATTCTTGAAAAAGAATTTACTGATTGTAGTGACGTTTTAAAATTAATGACTGATGATGGAAGCTATGGAACTAAAGGTTTAGTTACTCAAGCTCTAGAAGAATTAATTAATGCGGGAAATCAATATGATGAAGTTATTGCAATCGGACCACTTATCATGATGAAGTTTGTTACTGCTGTAACTAAAAAATATAATGTTAAAACTGTAATTAGTATGAACCCAATTATGATTGATGGAACTGGTATGTGTGGTTGCTGCCGTCTTACTGTTGGTGGAAAAACTAAATTTGCATGTGTTGATGGACCAGACTTTGATGCATTCGAAGTAGACTTTGATGAAGCTATGTCAAGATCAAGAAGTTACTCTGATTTTGAAGCTAGAGCAAGAGAAAAAGCTTGTAATCTTATGAAGAAAGAGGTTAAATAATTATGCCTAATATGTCACCTAAAAAGAACCCAATGCCATCTTTAGAACCTAATGTTCGTAACAAAAATTTTGAAGAAGTTGCTTGTGGATATACAAAAGAAATGGCAATTGATGAAGCAAATCGTTGCTTAAATTGTAAGAATAAACCATGTGTAAGTGGTTGTCCTGTTGGAATTAATATTCCTGATTTTATCGCTAAAGTTCGTGAAGAAAAATTTGAAGAAGCATATGATATTATTCATAAGAGCAGTGCTTTACCAGCAGTTTGTGGACGTGTTTGTCCTCAAGAAAACCAATGCGAAGGTAAATGCGTTCGTGGTATTAAGACTGAAGCTGTAGGTATAGGTAGACTTGAAAGATTTGTTGCCGATTATCATAATGCTAACTGCAAACAAGCTCCTGTAAAACCAGAATCTAATGGTCATAAAGTAGCTATTATTGGATCAGGACCTGCTGGACTTACTTGTGCTGGTCAATTAGCTTTAGAAGGATATCAAGTAACTATTTTTGAAGCACTTCATTTAGCTGGTGGTGTTTTAGTATATGGTATTCCAGAATTCCGTTTACCAAAATCTATTGTTCAAAAAGAAATTGAAAATTTAAAAGCACTAGGTGTTGAAATTAATACTAATATGGTTATTGGTAAAGTTATTTCAATTGATGAATTAATTGAAGAATTCGGATTTGAAGCTATCTTTATTGGTAGTGGTGCAGGTCTTCCAAAATTTATGGGAATTCCTGGCGAAAACTTAAAAGGTGTATTCAGTGCTAATGAAATTTTAACACGTGTTAACTTAATGAAAGCATATCTTCCAGATTCTGAAACTCCAATTAAACAAAGCAAAAATGTTGCTGTTGTTGGTGGTGGAAATGTTGCTATGGATGCTGCTCGTTGCGCAAAACGTTTAGGTGCTGAAAATGTTTATATCGTTTACCGTCGTGGTTTAGAAGAACTTCCTGCACGTAAAGAAGAAGTAGAACATGCAATGGAAGAAGGAATTATCTTCAAAGTATTAACTAACCCTGTTGCAATTCTTGGTGATGAAACTGGTACAGCCGCAAAACTTAAGTGCGTAGAAATGGAACTTGGAGAGCCTGATGCTTCAGGACGTAGAAAACCTGTTGAGAAAGCAAATTCAGAATTTGAAATTGATGCAGATTGCGTTATTATGGCTTTAGGTACAAATCCAAATCCATTAATTAAATCTACAACTAAAGGCTTAGAAACTCAAAAATGGGGTGGAATCATTGTTGATGAAGATGGTTTAACTTCAAGAGAAGGTATCTATGCTGGTGGTGATGCAGTTACAGGTGCCGCAACTGTAATCCTTGCTATGGGTGCTGGTAAGAAAGCTGCAGAAGCAATCGATAAATATTTAAAAAATAAATAAAAATGATAAGGGATAAGATTAGATTCTTCATCCCTTTTTATTATTATATTGTTATTTTTTGAAAAAAGTGGTAGAATATTACTGTATTTTTATAGGTAGGAATTATGGATGGAAATAAAAAAACAAAAAAACAATTAAAACTATTTTTTCAAGTATTATTAATATTAGCATTAGGATTATTAGGTGCACTAAACTATGAATTATTTGTTTTCCCTAATTCATTTGCGCCAGCAGGAATTAATGGTATTGCTACAATGATCCAATATATTTTTGATTTTTCAGTTGGATATATGTCATTAATTATTAATATACCACTTTTCTTAATTACCTTTTTCTTAATTGATAAAGAGTTTTCATGGAAAAGTTTTGTATATATTTTATCATTTTCTTTGTTCTTATTATTATTCAAACTAAGAATTATTGATGTATCAGGAATTGTATTTGGTCCGGAAATAATTCAATCAGTCATAACTTCTAGTGGTGAGGAAATAGCAATTTATGATTATTCATCGAAAATTCTTGGCCCAGTTACAGCTGGTGTAGTCAATGGTTTTATTTATGGTGTTGTTATTAAAATGAATTCTTCAACAGGTGGATCTGATTATGTTGCAAAAATAATTAAACACAAAAAACCAGAATATAACTTTATGTGGATTATTTTTTGTATTAATGTTGTAGTAGCGTTTGCTTCTTTCTTTGTTTACGGCTATAAATTTGGTCCAGTTGTTTGTTGCATTATTTATTGTTTTACTACTTCATTTGTTTCTGATTCAATAATCAAAGGTGGTAAAGCTGCCATTAAGTTTGAAGTAATTACAAACTATGAAGAAGAACTTTCTAAAGCAATAATAACTGAACTTAAACACGACGCCACTGTTATGCATGCGCAAGGAATGTATACACATAAAGAAAAATCTTTACTTGTTTGTATTATTAATAAAAATCAAGTAGTTGATTTCCAGAAAATCTTAAATCGTTTCCCTGGATCATTTGCTTATATGAGTTCTGTAAATGAAACATTAGGTAATTTTAAGAAAATAAAGTAAGGTGGTTATTATGGATTTAAAAGAAAAGAAAATATCATCAGAATTAATTTATAAAGGAAAAATACTGGATTTATATAAAGATAAAGTAGAGTGTCCTAATGGAAAATTATCTACACGTGAGGTTGTTAGACATTGTAAGGCTGCTTGTATTCTTGCAATTGTTGATAATAAAGTTATTATTGAAGAACAATATCGTTATCCATATGATGAAGTGATTCTAGAGTTTCCTGCAGGGAAGATAGAACCAGGAGAAGATGTAATGCAAGGGGCTATTCGTGAGTTAGAAGAAGAAACAGGTTATCTTGCACAGGATATTAAGTTCTTAGGCGATATGTACCCTGCATGTGCATATACAGATGAAATAATTTCACTCTTCGTCGCAACTAATCTTAAGAAAACAAAACAAAACTTAGATGAAAATGAATCATTAGATTATAAGTTTATTACATTTGAGGAACTAGAAAAACTAATTGTAACTAATCAAATAAAAGATGCGAAAACTATTGCTACATATCAATTATACTTATTAAATAAATAATTAATAAGCAGAAGTCCTATGAAAAGAATTCTATAAGACGTTAAACATAATTTTGAAATAATAATATGTTAAATAGTTGAAGATAAAGTTAATGAATTGTTGAAAAAAATGGCTCTGTAAAAAATTATTGTGATAAATAATTTTTTTACAGAGCCTATATTAATAAATGATTATACTATTTAAAAGTTATGCTAAAGTAAAAACAACATATCCCTATAAGAACTACTTACTAGCTTTTTTGGTCTTTTGATAAACTTATATGCTGTTCGTTTACTTTTTTTGTTTACAGTTATTATTAATATATTCTAAATCTGGTTTTCCAAATTCACTTTTGAAGTTTTTATATGTTACAAATGATCCTTTTTCTCCAGGAATTTTTTTAACATTTTTAACTAAAGTGTAGTCAACACACACATTTGTACTTTCGCGATAAGATGAATAATAACTAGAAATACAACATACAAGATAAATTAAATCTTTAGTTAAATTATTTGTCCTACAAATGACATGACTACCAGGCACATTTTGCACGTGAAAGAAATAGTCTTCTTTTCTTGCAAAGTGGTGTGTAAGATAGTTGTTTTGAATATTATTTTTACCAACAAAGATTAAATCACCGTTTTTTGTTTCATAGGTAATAAAATTTGGCTTTGATTTTTTTGGTCTTTCTAAAGCCTTAACTTTTATGCTTAATTCTTGATATATTTCCACAAGATCATTAATTTTAGAAATTTTAAGTTGGTTAAGTAAACAACTATAGTAGTTGTATTCTTCTTGCGACTTTTCTATTTGTGTTTGAATGCTTTCAATTGCTCTTTTTGCTTTTTGGTATTTCTTAAAGAGGTTTTCAACATTTTGATTTGGAGTTAATAGAGGATCAAGATCTATTATATATTTGTTATTATTATCATAATAATCTTCAACAGTTATTTGTTTATCTCCTTTTCTAACTTTATGTAAATTACAAAGAAGTAAATTACCTTTTTTCTCATAAATTAAATCTTGATTTGCTTTTTTATATTCTAATTGTTGTTTATCTATTTTATTTTTGATTTTATTTAATTCTTTATTAATGTAATGCTCTAGAAACACTTGCTCATTGTTATCAGATTTTTTATCTTTAACTATCGTAAAGAAATAGTCTAAACACTCAGATAGAGTATTAAAGAAAATACGCTCTCCATCTTTATGCTTTAAATCAAAACAGTAGAAGAAGTCTTTTTGACCGCGAATAATTACAGGCATTACTTCATTATTAATAATATTAAAATTATTTTGGTAAGTCATTTCAGTAAATAATAAGTTACTTACTCCTTCATAAACATTTTCATCTAATCCTTGATATGTCTCATAAGGGTTTACTCTTTCTTGAACTGGAAATTTATATTTGTATTTTGGACAAATAATTCTTTCTTCTTCCATTTCACCAAATGAGCGTTTATAAGCATCGATAATTATATCGTTACTATCAAGTAAAATAATGTTACTATTTTTACCAAAACATTCAATAATAAGCTTCATTTGGTTTTTGTATCCTAAATCATCAAATGAAATAAAAGAAATTATGATAATACGATCATTATTGTGTTGGTAGACTTTTTCGATAATTGATGATTCTAGATATTTTCTTAAAAGAATATGAAAATTATTCTTTTGAGGACTATTGATTAATTGTTTACTTGTTATGCGAATGTTTAGATAATTACTATTGACATTTATTAGTAACACTTTTTTATCGGATAAAGTTAGAAAAAATTCAGAAGTATTGATTGTTCCTACCTTATTTATCCTCTTATTTTCTAACTCTTTTAATTCATTAATTAAATGATGAATGAATACTCCATCAAACATAGTTATCACCTTTGTTTAATTATAACAAAAAAAATAGATATTTAAAATAAAAATCTTTTTTTTTATAAAGAAATAGTGTATAATAATATAATAAAAGGAAGGAAAATTATGAAACTTGATGATAAAGGATTGTTAGTTGTTTTATCTGGACCTTCTGGGGTTGGTAAAGGTACAGTTCGTAAGGCACTATTTAATAGGTTGGATCATAACCTTGTATATTCAATATCTAAAACAACAAGAGCGCCTAGGGAAGGCGAAGTGGATGGAAAAGACTATTTCTTTGTAACAAAAGAACAATTTGAAGAAGATATTAAAAATGATAATTTTTTAGAATATGCGGAATTTGTTGGAAATTACTATGGAACACCACTAGATAATATTTTAAAAGAAATCAATAATGCTAATGAAGTTGTTCTTGAGATAGAAATTGAAGGTGCAAAACAGGTACGTGAGAAAATGCCGAATGCGGTATTTATTTTTATTGCACCACCTTCTATGGATGCATTGTATACTCGTTTGAAAAGACGTGATACAGAACCAGAAGACGTAATATTAGAGCGATGCGAAAAATCAAAAAGAGAAATTGAACTTGCTTACTTATACGACTATATAGTTATAAATGATACAGTTGATAATGCGGCAGACAGAATAATGAATATTATTCGTGCTGAACATGCGAAAACTGAAAGAACAATACATAAATATATGAGAATATTGGAGGAAAAAGAAAATGGTTGATAATGAGAAAGATGGAATGAGATACCCATCAATTGATAAGTTAACAGAAATTACTCATTCTAAATATCGTTTGATTGTTGCTGCGGCTAAGCGTGCTAACGATTTACTTTACAAAGAAGGAGTTGAGCCATTAATTGAAAATCCACGTAGCGTTAAGAAAATTGGTATTGCCTTAGAAGAAGTTGTTCAAGGTAAAATTGAAATTGTTGAAGCTACTGATGAAGAAAAATCAGATGATTTACAAAATAATGATAATCTAGAAAGTGAAGAAGAGAAATAATTTTTTCTAATCTAATGCATACATATATATGTATGCTTTTTTCTTTTACAATAGATTAGTATTATGATTACTAGCACTATAATTCTCTATTTATTTTTTACGTTTTTTGTGGTATCATTATATAAAGGAGGTATCCAATGTACGCAAATGTAGCAATTGATATTAATAATCCAAATATTAATGAAGAATATGTTTATATTATACCAGATAATTTATTACCATTTGTCTCTGTTGGCTCGCGTGTACTTGTCGATTTTGGTGTGCGACGTTTGCTTGGATATGTTCTTTCGATTAGTGAGACAACAACATTTTCTGGTGATATTAGAGAAATAGTTGATGTTTTAGATTTTATTAATGAATTAACTATTGAACAGGTTAGTCTTGCACAAATGATGAAAAGAGATATTGGATGTTCAATGATACAAGCACTTGACTGTATGCTTCCTTCGTTTATGAAAGGTAAATACAAGAAGTATGCAATGCTTGTTAATGAAAATGATGTTGATCCTAATATTTATTTGCTTTTTGATTCAAAGAAGAAGATAGCTTTATCTAAAGAAATCGTTCAAAAATATCCGAGAATAAAAAAAGAAATTGAAAAAGGTAATATTACAATAGATTATGATGTTTATGTGTATGGTAATTCTAAATATGAAAAGGTATATACAGTAAATAATTCGAATGCTAATCTTTTTACCTCTTTAAGTTCTGCTCGAAGAAATGTAATCGATTTTTTACTTGCACACACTGATAATAGTGTAGATAGTGGAAAAACACTTAATGAATTAAGGGAATATCTTTCTTGTTCTAGTTATTTAATTCAAAATATGGTAGATAATAATTTACTGATTGAATCTAAAAGACCAATAACTAGTAAACAAAAAAATAAAAAAAGTGTATTAACACCTAATTTGAAATTTGATTTTGACAAAAAAAATATTGTAGATAGGTTTATAAATGGAAGTTTTCAAACTCCTTATCTTTTTTCCACAAATGATAAACAGTTTGAAAAAGATTTTATTTTGGCTTCTACTTTAGATATACTAAAAAAGGGTAAAAATGTTTTAATTGTTTCACCTACAATTGTTGAGCATTATGCCATACTATATTATTTAGATAGATATATAAGTGATGAAATAGTATGCTTTTCAAGTGACATTTCTCCACAAGAATATTATGAGAATTATAAAATAGTAAAAAATGGTAATGCTAGAGTTGTTCTAACAACAAAAGTTGGTGTTTTTAGTCCACTTGATAATATAGGCTTAATAATTATTGTTGATGAAAGTAATTATAATTACACAAGTGAGTCAACACCAAAATATAATGTTGTTCAAATGTTAAAATTCAGAGCAAATATACATAATGCGAAAATTGCATTACTATCAAATCCTTTAACAATTGATAACTATTATAATTATACTACTGGAAAATATAATTTGTTAAAATATAATAAATCAATTAATTCAACATTATATTTAGTTGATATGAAAGAAGAAGCATTGATGAATAACACAATTATATCATCAAAACTAGAAGAAGAAATTGCTAAAACACTTAGACGTGGAAATCAAGCAATGCTTCTACTTAATGTTAGAGGATATAGTAATCATTTAGTTTGTCCAAAGTGTGGGAAAGTTGCTAAATGTGAAAAATGTAACATTCCACTTACTTTTTCAAAAGAAAAAAATGAAGTGTCTTGTAGATATTGTGGAAGAAAACTTGATGATTTACAATGTAAATGTGGAAATAGTAATTATCAAATGTTTGGTTTTGGATTAGAAAAAGTAAAAGAAGAAGTTAAACGTTTATTCCCAAAGGCAAAAACTTTGCTTATAGACGCAAATACTCTACGTGAATTCGATGATTATAAACATGCATTCGTGAAGATAGAAACTAAAGAAGTTGATATAATTATTGGAACTTCAACAATTCTATCTTTAACAAGAGAATCAAGTGTAGATCTCTTTGGAGTTATTTCAGTAGATTCAATGATTAATTTAAATGACTATAAAGCAAGTTATCAAACATTTTATTATTTATACAATGGTTTAGAGTTTAATACAATTGTTTTACAAGGATATTATTTAAATCATTATGCAATAAATTGTGCTTTAAATAATGATTTTAATGGTTTCTATGAAAAAGAAATTGAATATCGTAGAGAAAATAACTATCCACCATTTTCACAAATAAATAAAGTATTGATAACTGGTGATTATAGTGATATGTATTATTGTGCTAATTATATTAGAAAAGTATATAATACTGTTTCAAAAACAGATGAAAGAGTTTTAGGTCCTACTTATGTTAAGACTAAGAAAAGTGTTCAATTAATCATCAAAAATGATGACTTTGAAAAACTAAAGAAAATCATTGATGAAGCTAAAAAGAAATTTGCAACAAAAAAAGTACAAATAGGTCTTGAAAGATATACAAGATAAAATAGAAGGGAAGAATTCTATGAAGATAGTGTTTATGGGTACTCCTATGTTTTCGGTAGGGATACTTAAGAAAATTTGTGAAAAGCATCAAGTTGTTTTAGTAGTTACACAACCTGATACATATAATATTAAGAAAAAAAGATATGAACAGTCTCCTGTAAAAAAATGGGCATTGGAAAATAATTTACAAGTTTTTCAGCCTGAAAGTATAAAAAAGGAGCAAAATGTTATTTTATCACTTGATGTTGACTTAATTGTAACTGCTGCTTATGGACAAATAGTTGGTAAGAAACTCCTTGAACACCCTAAATATAAAGCAATCAATGTTCATGGTTCTCTTTTACCTAAGTATCGTGGCGGTGCTCCAATTCAAAGAGCAATCATTAATGGCGATGATAAAACTGGTATTACAATTATGTATATGGCAACTAAAATGGATGCAGGAGATATGATTGAAAAAAGGGAAATACCAATTTTAGATAGTGATACACAAGATAGTGTCTTTGAAAAGTTAAGTAACTTAGCATCTGAGATGATTTTAGATGTTATAGAAAAAATAGAAAGGGATGAAGTGAATCCTATTAAACAAAATGAAGATGAAGTAACCTATGCCTATAATCTAACAAAAGAAGATGAATTAATTGATTTTAACTTAGATGCTAGAAGTTGCTTTAATCGCATCCGTGGACTTAATTCTAATCCTACTGGATATTTTATTATTGATGATGCAAATGTTAAAGTATATAATAGTAGAGTTGTTGATAGAAAATGTGATGAAGAGTGCGGTAAAATAGTTAAAATAAACAAAGATTCTTTTGAAGTTGCTTGTAAAGATGGAACTGTGCTAGCTATTACAGAGATTAAAATGCCGTCTAAAAATAGAATGCTTGTTCGTGATTTTTTAAATGGTCAAGGAAGAAATATTTTAGTAGTTGGTAAGAAATTAAATGCACTAAAGGAGAAATAGTATGAGTCAGCATAAATTATCACCCGGAAGATTACTAAACTTATATGGAAATTTAAGTGAAGCTGGATATGCAACAAGTTTAGTTAAAGAATATAATCGTAATGATATTAAAGCAAATAAAATGCGTATCAAAGAATGGGATTATTATTATGTTGGTAATAATGATTTTGGTGTTGCATTAACGATTGCTGATAACTCATATATGGGTCTTGGTAGTGTTTCAATTCTTGATTTTAATAATAAAACATATATTACAAAAAGTAAGATGACATTATTTCCTAAAGGAAAAACTAATCTACCTTTAACAAGTAAAGAAGGTAATGTTAATTTTCATACAAAGGGTCTAGATATAGTATTTGAAAATGATGGCATTTCTCGAAAACTTAAAGCGTATTACAAGAAATTCAATAATGGTATTGATTTATCTTGTGAAATAGAATTATATGACGAACCAAAAGAATCAATGGTAATTGCAACACCATTTTTAAAGAAGAAACATTTCTACTATAATCAAAAAATAAATTGTATGCGTGCAAAAGGAAAAGTGGTTATTGGCGGTAAATTATATAAATTTACACCAGATCATTCCTTTGCATGTCTTGACTGGGGACGTGGTGTTTGGACTTATAAAAATACATGGTATTGGTCAAGTGTATCTACTTCAATAGAAGGAGTTAAAATTGGTTTTAATTTAGGTTATGGTTTTGGAGATACAAGTAAAGCGTCAGAAAATATGCTTTATTATGATGATAAAGCTTATAAAATCGATGAAGTTACTTTTCACATTCCTAAAAAAGATGGTAAAGACGATTATTTATCGCCTTGGAAGATTTCTTCAAGCGATGACACAGTTAATTTAACTTTTGTACCAATCCTAAATCGAAAAGATCACACTAATGCATTGATTATTGAGTCAAATCAAAATCAAGTATTTGGTCTGTTTAGTGGATATTTACGTTTTGGCGATAAACAGTTGAAAGTTGATGATTTAATTGGATTTGCGGAAAAAGTAACAAATAGATGGTAAACAAAATACATTAGTACCATATGTGGTGCTAATGTTTTTTTACTTTGTAAAGAATCCTTGTGACATAATCATAAAAATTTTTGCTAGAACTGTTTTATTTTGCCCATATTATTTTTTTAAATCTTCATAAATTAATAATAAAGGAGGCAAAAATGGAAAAAGATGTCGTAAAGTTAAATAATATTTGTAAGTCTTTTTGTACAAATTATACCAATTTAAAAGTGTTAGATAATATATCTTTTAGTATTAAAAAAGGTCATATTCTAGCAATTATTGGACCAAGTGGTTGTGGGAAAAGTACAATACTTAATATAATTTCTAAACTAGAAAATCAAGACGGCGGAGAAGTAATAGTGGATGGAAAGATAGGATATATGTTTCAAAAAGATAATTTATTTGAGTTTAGAAATGTTTATCAGAACATAATATTAGCTTTGGAAATTAAGAAAATGGAAAAAAATATCGATAGAATAAACGAAGTTGATAGGCTCTGTGAAACATACGGACTAAAAGATTATTTGACACTTAAACCATCAGAACTATCTGGTGGTATGAGACAACGAGTTGCTTTGATACGTACTTTAGCTACTAGCCCTGATATTTTGCTTCTTGATGAACCTTTTGGAGCACTTGACTATCAAACAAAACTTGAGGTTATTGATGACGTATATAAAATAATTAAAAAAGAAAATATTACCGCAATTCTAGTTACTCATGATATTAGTGAAGCTATTTCGATTGCTGATGAAATAATAGTAATGTCAAAAAGACCTTCGAGAATAAAGAATAAATATAAAGTTCAACTGACTATATATGGAGAAAAAACTCCATATGAAGCACGAAAGGCAGTAGAATTTAAAGATTATTATGATTTGATATGGAGGCAGCTTACTTCATGCGATTAAATAATGATAATGCGCAATGCGTAGAAATCAAAAAAAGAAAGAAAAGGGAAAAAAGAAGATTAATATTTGCAAGAATAATATTTCTTGTTCTTATTATACTGTTATGGGAAATATTTACCTATGCTAAAATTATAGACCCTTTTATTGTTAGTAGCCCTATAAGAATTATAAAAATATTAATTCAATATATGAGTACAGGTAATTTATTTAACCATATTTTAATTTCGACTTTAGAAGTTCTTTTAGGAATAATTATTGGTAGTATTATGGGATGTTTTTTTGCTTTTATTTTATGGTATTTTGAAACTTTTGCAAAAATAATAGATCCTTTCTTAGGTGTACTAAATGCACTACCAAAGACAGCTCTAGCTCCTATTATAATAATTTGGGCAGGTACTGGTATTAAAGGAATAGTGGTAGTTGCTTTATCTATTTTATTAATTATTACGATTATTTCTTGTTATCATGATTTTAATAATGTTGATAATGAGAAAATAAAGATGATGAAAAGTTTCGGTGCAAATAAAATCCAAATATTTACAAAGTTAATATTACCTATTAATTTAGGTAATATAATTCATATTATTAAAATAAATGTTGGAATGTCATGGATTGGCGTAATAGTTGGAGAATTTTTAGTGTCTAGGGCTGGAATAGGATATTTAATTATGTATGGTGGTCAAGTATTTGATTTAGATTTGGTAATGATGGGAGTAGTTGTTCTTGCAATCCTAGCTTATGGGATGTGGAAGATTGTTGATATATTTGATAAAGAAAAATAGAGGTGAAATATTTGAATGATTAAGAAGTATTTATCGATTATATGGACATTACTTATTTGTCTATGTTTCTTTTCATGCGAAAGTAATGGTAAAACAGTGATAAAAGTCTGTGAGGTTACTCATAGTGTATTCTATGCTCCACTTTATGTTGCGATAAATAAAGGATATTTTGAAGAAGAAAATTTAGAAATTGAATTGATAAATGGTAATGGTGCAGATAAAGTAATGACTGCTTTACTTTCAAAAGATGCACATATTGGACTTATGGGGATGGAAGCAAGTATTTATGTTTATGTAAGAGGACAAGAAAACTATGCATTAAATTTTGCACAGCTTACAAGAACTGATGGTAGTTTTGTCTTTGGTAGGGAAAAAGAAGATTTTACATTAGATAGTTTAAAAGGTAAAACAATTTTAGGTGGCAGAAAAGGTGGTATGCCAGAGATGACACTTGAGTATGTTTTAAAACAAAATGGTCTATTAGTTGGTAGAGATGATGAAAGTGTATTAGAAAAAGGTGGCGTAAATGTTCGTACAGATATTCAGTTTAGTGCAATTGCTGGAGCCTATACAAGTGGCGAAGGAGACTATACAACTTTATTTGAACCTACCGCAACCACTTTAGAAAATGAAGAAAAAGGATATGTTTTAAAAAGTGTAGGAAGCTATATAGATGATATCCCTTATACTTGTTTTTGCGCGTTAAAAGATTATATTGATAATAATGAAGAAAAAATAATTAAGTTTGTAAGAGCATTAAAGAAGGGTGTAAAATGGGTATTAGAAAATGAAAGTGAGGAAGTGGCAAAAGAACTTATATCATTCTTTCCATCTAATACAATAAATGAACTTACAAAGGTAACAAAAAGACATAAAGAGATAAATGCATGGAAAGAAGATTTGATGATAACTAAAGAAGCATTTGATCTATTACAAGAAATAATGATTGAAGCGGGAGAACTAACTTTAAAACAACAATATGAAAACTTAGTTATAACAAAATATAAATAAAAATAAGCGTTTTCATTAAATAAAAAATTGACATAAAACGCAATAATTAGTATAATTAATGTATAAATAAAATGGTGATGAAGAGAAGAGTAGATATTTGATTCCTTCGTAGAGAGTTTGTGGATGGTGAAAACAAACATGGATAAAATATTGAAGATGGACTCGGAGCAGCTTTGTTGAATCGTTAGACAAAGACGTGTGTGCACGTTACAGCACTAGAGTATAAATATGAAAATATCGTACTTGATAAGGTTATTATCGTGAGATAATAATGAATAAAGGTGGTAACACGAATAAATGAATTATTTCGTCCTTTAAATAGATTTTATATCTATTTAAGGGCGTTTTTTTTGTTATTGGAGGCAGTATGTTAAAAATTAGCAATTTAACTAAATCATTTAAACAAAGTGATACGACACTTTTAGTACTTGATAATATAAATTTAGAAATATCTAAAGGCGAAATATTTGGTGTCATCGGACTTTCTGGTGAGGGTAAATCTACTTTTGTTAGATGCTTAAATTTATTAGAAAGACCAGATTCTGGTGAAATCATATATGATGATGAAGGTGAAATAATTAATGTTTTAACATTAAAAGGAAAAAAGCTCCAACAATATCGTCAAAAAGTCTCAATGATTTTTCAAGATTTTAATTTGTTGAATCAAAAAAGTGTTTATGAAAACATTGAATTTCCATTAACACTACAAAAAGGCTACAAAAAAGGAAGTAGTGATGAAAAAATTCAAAACCTTATAAAACTTGTAGGTTTAGATGGAAAACAAAAATCTTATCCTTCGATGTTATCGGGTGGTCAAAAACAGCGTGTGGCTATTGCGAGAAGTTTAATTATGGATCCAAGCATTCTTTTGTGTGATGAATGTACATCTGCTTTAGATCCTACTACTTCAAATCAAATATTAGATTTGTTGAAAGAATTAAATAAGACTTTAGGACTAACGATAATTATTATTGCTCATCAAATGTCCGTTATAGAAAGAATATGTACAAAAGTTGCAATCCTATCTGATCATAAAATTGTTGAGTGTGGAAGTGTCTCTGATGTATTCTTAAATCCAAAAACAGAAGCAGCTAGAAGTCTTATTTACTCTGGTCATGTAGTAACAAAATTACATGAAACAAAAATGATAATGGTTACATTTAATGGTGATACAGAAAAACCAATAGTTGCGGGGATTGTACAAGAATGTAATATTTTAGTTTCAATAGTATACGCTAATCAGTGGATGATAGATAATAAAATATTTGGTAAAATAATATTTAGGCTTCCTTATTATGAGGATGATATTATTAAACTAAAGAAATACTTAGAAGCTAAAGAAGTAACATATGAGGAGGTGTCTAGTAGTGAATTGGGAAAACATATTAATATCAATTAAAGAAACTATTCTAATGACTAGCATTTCCACAATATTTGCTTACTTAATAGGACTTCCAATAGGCATATATTTATATGTGTCAAGTAAGAAAGGATTAAAACCTAATAAAGTTTTAAATACAATTTTAGGTACTTTGGTAAATATATTTAGATCAATTCCTTGTTTATTATTGATAATAATCTTAATACCTGTTACAAATATAATATTTGGAAAAGGAAGTTGGTCAGGTGATTGGTACTCAATGGTTGTGCCTTTAGTGTTTGCTTCGTTTGCGTTTGTTGCTAGAATGGTTGAACAAAGTTTATCTGAGGTAAATGCGGGGGTAATTGAGGCTGCTAAATCACTAGGTGCTACGGATTTACAAATTATTGCTAAAGTATTGTTGTCGGAAGCAAAACCATCTTTAATTAGTGGATTCGCTGTTTCTGTTGTCTCTATTATTGGTTATACATCTTTTGCGGGGTACATTGCAGGTGGTGGATTAATTGTTGAAGCGTTTAATTTAGGTTATTATGGTACTAATAAACTAGGTATGTGGATTTGTGTAATATTTGTTGTATTAATTGTCCAACTAATTCAAGAAGGTGGATTATTCATAGCTAAAAAAATTGATAAAAGGAGAAGTGTATTATAATATGAAAAAAGTAAGTGTATTTGTTTTAAAAACTTTAAGTTTTGTTGTTTTATGTTTATGTTTATGTGTATCTTTAGTTGCTTGTGGAAAAGAAGAAGGAAATACTATTGTTGTTGGTGCGTCACCATCTCCACATGCAGAAATATTAAATAGTAAAGAATTTGTTGATTTTATTGAATCTAAAGGATATAAACTAGAAGTAAAAGAATATCAAGATTATGGAATTCTTAATAAAGCGTTAAATGATGAAGGAATTGATGCAAATTATTTCCAACATGTTAATTATTTAAATTTGGAAATTGCTGAAAAAGGTTTTGATTTAGCAGCTGCTTGTCAAGTTCATAATGAACCGCTTAACTTATATGGAAAAACTGGAAAAGAAGACTGGTCAAATGCTAAAGTATATATCATCAACGATAAAACAAATGTTGAGAGGGCATTTAAATTATTAGTTGCAAATGGATTAATTGAAACTTATGATATTGAAAACTTTGATAGTTTACATCCAGTATACACATCTAGTATTGGCGTTACAATTGAATGTATTGATGCTGGTTTATTACACATTAAAGTTGAAGAAGGTGGATATGCAGTTATTCCTGGAAACTACGCATTAACTGCTTGGGGAACTGAAAAGGCAACAGACTATAAAGTATTTGGCGAAACAATTGATGTTGCATTACCAAACATCATTGCTTGTAGAACTAAGGATTTAAATAGTGAAAAAATTAATATTCTAGTTGAAGCATTTGCACAAGAATCAATTAAACAATTAATAGAAAATACATTTGCTCCAACTGTATATTATGTTTATAAAGATTTAAGAAAATAATTATTTTAACATTTAAGGCGTTTTTCCTTGTGGATTAACGCTTTTTATTTATTTGCTCATGACATGTATATACATAATCTTATATAATAATTTTTTTAATTGAATTTATCGGTAAAATATAGTATAATAAAGTAAGATAATAAAGTTATTGAAAGGAAACAAAAATGAGTTCATGTAATCATGATTGTAGTTCATGTTCAGAAAAATGTGGTGAACGAAATCAAAATTTTAAAATAGAAGCAAATCCTAATAGTGACGTTAAAAAAGTTATTGGCGTAGTCAGTGGAAAAGGTGGCGTTGGTAAATCACTTGTTACTAGCATGCTTGCGGTTATGCTGAATAAAAAAGGATATAAAACTGCGATAATTGATGGTGATATTACAGGTAGTTCAATTGCTAAAGTGTTTGATGTGACTGGTGAAATTGTAGGTATTGCACCGAATACCATGCTGCCATTACAATCAAAAACAGGAATTAAAATCATGTCTGTTAATTTCTTTTTGGAAAACCCATCAGACCCAGTGATTTGGCGTGGACCTGTGCTTGCAGGTGTATTAAAACAATTTTGGACTGATGTTGCTTGGCAAGAAGTTGATTATATGTTTGTGGATATGCCTCCTGGAACTGGTGATATTCCGCTTACTGCTTTTCAATCCTATCCGTTAGATGGGATAGTTGTAGTAACAACACCACAAGACTTAGTGTCTGAAATAGTAACCAAAGCAATGAAAATGGCCAAAATGATGAATATTGAAGTGCTAGGTATGGTTCTTAATAATGCATATTATGAATGTGATGAATGTCATAAAAAACATTATATTTATGGACAAGTAAATGAAGAAAAACTTATGAAAAAGTTTAATATTGATTGTTTATCATCTTTACCGATTGATCCGATATTTGCAAGATTGTCTGATAATGGTAAAATTGAACAATTAGATAAAGAATATTTACAAGAAATTATAAATAAAATAATAAATAATTAATGGAGGAATAAAAATGGAAATTAAATTTTATGTTTGTAGACATTGTGGAAACATCGTTGTTTATTTAAAGAAAGGACCAGCTCCAGTTATGTGCTGTGGCCAAAAAATGGAAGAGTTAACTGCTAACACTGTTGAAGCTGCTGTTGAAAAGCACGTTCCTGAAGTTGCATTAGAAAATAATCTAGTTAAGGTTGTTGTTGGTAGTGTTTTACATCCAATGACTGAAGCTCATCTAATTGAATGGGTTGTTCTTCAAACTAACAAAGGATTCCAAAAGAAAGACTTAAAAGCTGGTGAAGAACCATCATGTGAATTTGCTTTATCCGAAGGTGAAAAAGCAGAGTGCGTATACGCATACTGTAATTTACATGGTCTTTGGAAAAAAGATCTATAAGAAAAGTAAAAGTATATTTGCTTAATGCAAATATATTTTTTTATAAAATATTTATAAAATTATTAAAATATAATTTAGTAAGAAAGAAGAGGAGGGTTTATATGAAAAAGTTTTTTAATTATTTAAAAAAAGAAATAAGAACGATAAAACTGATTAATTTTTTGTTTTTAATGCTAGCAGGAACAATAAATGCAATAGGTGTTGTGCTATTTTTGTTTCCTGTAAAAATATATGATAGCGGTGTGTCTGGGGTATCTATGTTTCTAGATCAAATTACACCAAGTTATTTAACATTATCATTATTTCTATTAGTGATAAATGTACCGATATTTATTTTTGGTTTTAAAAAACAAGGCTTTGCATTTACAGTTTATTCAATATTTACTATTTTTATTTATTCATTAGTTTCATTCTTGATTACTTATGTATTACCGATTGATGTTTCTATCGTATCTCCTTTAGCTGGTGGTGATTTGTTTTTGTGTTCACTTTTTGGGGGTGCAATTTCCGGTGTAGGTAGTGGTCTTACAATTAAATTTGGAGGTGCTATAGATGGGATTGATGTTCTTAGTGTAACTTTTGCGAAGAGACTTGGAATTACGATCGGTACATTTGTTTTAATATTTAACTGCATTTTCTATATAATATGTGGTATTGTTATACAAAGCTGGATTTTACCATTATATTCAATTTTGACATATTTTGTTGGATCAAAAGTAGTGGATTTCATTGTAGAAGGATTTAATAAAGCTAAAATGGCAATGATAATTACTACTAAATCAGAAGAAGTATTGAAAATTATTAATGAATCATTTGGAGCATCAGGAACTGTTGTTAATGCTATGGGAGGATATACAAAAGGCGATAAAAAGATTATATATTTTGTAATTAATCATTTTCAAATGAATAAACTAAAAACACTTGTTAGAGGAATAGATAATAAAGCCTTTATTACAGTACAAGAAGTAACTGATATAATAAGAAATGAAACAAACTAAATAATAAAGATATTAAATTATATTTATTTTAATGGTTGAAAAAAATAGAAAAAAATGATAAAATAATATTTTGTAAAGGAGTTGATTATTTAGTATGGATCCGTATTCCCCTCTGCCCTATATATTAATTATTGTACTTATATTATTAGGTGCATTCTTTTCAGGTAGTGAAACTGCCTTTTCGAATTGTAACCCTTATAAAATAAAAGTATGGGCTGATGATGGCAATAAAAGAGCAAAAATTGCTTCTTTTATTATTAAGAAATTTGATGGCGCTATAATGGCAATATTAATTGCCACAAATATTTTACACGTTGCAACTAGTATCATTGCATCAAATGTTGCAATTAAATTACTTAATAGTACAGGACTTGGTAGCGTTATAGCAACCATAGTAACTACAGTGCTGATTTTTATGTTTGGTGAAATTCTTCCGAAAAATATAGCTAAGGCAAATAGCGATAAGTTTGCAATTAATGCAAGTTTTTTCATTGTATTTTTTATGATTGTTTTTATTCCAATCATTTTAATTTTTAATTTTATTATTTTTATTATTAAGAAAATAATTGGTAGAAATGATCAAGAAGAAGAGTTTACAGAAGATGATTTTCAAGATGTTGTAGATAAAAAGAGCCATGATGGTGAAATCGATGAGGAAGAAAGTGATATAATTATTGCGGCTGTTGATTTTACCGAAATGCTTGTAAGTGACGTTTTAACAAAACGTGATAAAATAGTAGCATTAGATATTTCAAAATGTAATAATAAATACCTACTAAATTATATACAAAAAGTGAATTATTCACGTATTCCGGTATATAAAGGTAGTATAGATAATATAATAGGTATATTACACGTTCGTTTGTATTTAAAAAATTATTTATCAAATAAGCAAACAAGTGTATTATGCTCAATAAAGCCTTGTTATGAGGTTGGACCTAAAGTAACATTAAATGAAATTTTTAATGGCTTTAAAGAACACAAAACACACATTGCAATTGTAAAAGATAAAAAGAAAACAATTGGAATGGTAACAATGAAAGATGTATTGGAAGAACTAGTTGATGATATTGATGAAATTGGAACTTCTGATGAATTAGGTGAATAGTATGTATACAGATATTATTCTCATTTCTTTACTTGTCGTTTGTGTTGTGCTTTCAGCTTTCTTTTCTGGTTCTGAGATTATATATTCACATGTAAATAAACTTAAGCTAAAAAGAATGGCTGATGAAGGAAATAAAAATGCTCTTGCGGCGTATGAACTTGCAAATAATTTTCCGACACTTATTTCCACAATTTTGATTGGAAATAATTTAGTAAATATTGCTGCTTCAAACATTGCGGGGCTATTGTTTGAAGAATTATTTGAAACAAATGGAAGTTTCTATGCGGGTTTAATAATTACTGGAATTATCTTGATTTTCGGTGAAATATTACCAAAGACGATTTTACAATTATTCCCTGTTAAACTTTCGATTGCTTTTCAACGTTTGATCAGATTTTTTAGAATGATATTTTCACCACTTGTTAAACTTATGACATATCTTATTGGTAAATTATCTAAATATTGGACGCCAAAAGAAGATGATGAGGAAGATACAAGTGATGGAGAAATACTGAATATGGTTGAACAAATTAATGAAGATGGTTACATTGATCAAGATACAAAAGAAATAGTAGCTTCAACTCTTGAATTATCAGAAACTACTGCGGAAGAAATAATGACACCAAGAGTAGATATATTTGCGTGCGATATCAATGATAAAATAACAAATATAATTAAAGAAGAAGAATTATGCACTTATTCACGAATAGTATTTTATGAAGAGACAATTGATAATATTGTTGGTGTAATTAGTTCAAGAAAATTAATTATTGATTATATTAATAAAAAAGAAATTGATTTGCGAAGTATGCTTTCTAAACCAATTTTAGTTCATAAAACTAAATCATTAATAAGTATCTTAAAAGTATTTAAGAAAACGAAAACTCATATTGCTATCGTTGTTGATGAGTTCGGTGGCACATTGGGAATTATTACGCTTGAAGATGTATTAGAAGAACTTGTTGGAGATATTTGGGATGAAATGGATATAGTTGAGGAAGAATTTGAAAAAGAAGACGAAACAACATTTCTTGTTGATGGTGACATGAATCTTGATGATTGTTTCGAATTAATTGGATATAATAATGAGGAATATGAATGTGCTTACTCAACAGTTGCAGGATGGTGTACTGAGATACTAGATGATTTTCCAAAAGAAAATGATACGTTTAAATTTGAAAATTATAATGTAAAAATTATACAAGTAGAAGGAGTACGTGTCGAAAAAGTTGAAATTGAAGTTTTAACTGAAGAAGAATAATTAGTTGTAGATTTTTCTACAACTTTTTTTATAAAAAAATAATATAATCATAAAATAATATAATTATTATAAAAATTCTATTGACAATAAAAACAGTAAAGAGTATAATTATTTTAGCACTTGAGGATTGAGAGTGCTAAAAAGGAGTGATAATATGGAGAATATGCAAAACAATCAAGAAATGGAAAATGTTCTTGAAAAGTATGGCCGTGATGTTACGGAATGTGTAAAGGCTGGTAAAATCGATCCTGTTATCGGCCGTGAAGATGAAATATTAAGAATAGTAAAGATCTTAGCTAGAAAGACTAAAAATAATCCAATCTTAATTGGACAACCTGGTGTTGGTAAAACAGCGATAATTGAAGGCTTAGCAAGTAGAATTGTAAAAGAAGATGTTCCAACAAACCTTAAAAATTGTCATATTTTTGAACTTGATATGGGTGCCTTAGTTGCTGGAGCGAAGTATCGTGGTGAATTTGAGGAAAGATTAAAAGCTGTTTTAAATAAAGTTAAAGAAAGTAATGGACAAACTATTATGTTTATCGATGAAATCCACTTAATTGTTGGGGCAGGAAAAGCAGATGGTGCATTAGATGCTGGTAATATGTTAAAACCAATGCTTGCTCGTGGTGAACTTCATTGCATTGGTGCTACTACCTTAAATGAATATCGTAATTACATTGAAAAAGATTCCGCCTTGGAACGTCGTTTCCAAAAGGTAATGATTGATGAGCCAACTGTTGAAGATAGTATTAGTATTTTGCGTGGTATTAAGGAACGTTTAGAGTTATTCCATGGAGTTCGTATTAGCGATAATGCAATTGTAGCCGCCGCAACTCTTTCTAATAGATATATAACAGATAGGTTTTTACCCGATAAAGCTATTGATCTAATCGATGAAGCTTGTGCTTCAATTCGTACTGAAATGAATTCTATGCCTCATGAACTTGATATACTAAAAAGACAAATAATGCAATTAGAGATCGAGAAATCTGCTCTAAAAAGAGAAGTAGATGAACTTAGTAAAGAAAGATTAAAGAAAATTGAGGAAGAATTAATAACAAAAAAAGAGGAAGAAACAAAAATTACACAAAAGTGGGAACATGAAAAAAAAGAAGTAGAAATAATCAAACAAAAACAAAAAGAACTTGACAAAGCACGTCATGATCTTGACGTATATTTAAAAGAAAGTAATTATGAAAAGGTAGCAAAACTACAATATGGCGTTATTCCAACTTTAGAAAAAGAACTTGCAAATTATAAAGAAGATGCGAAAGCAGATAAATTAATTAGTGAAATTGTTACTGAAAACGACATTGCACAGATTATTTCTGACTCTACTGGAATACCATTAGCAAAACTTGTTCAAGGCGACAAAGAAAAACTAATAGGCTTAAAAGACATTCTTAGTAAAAGAGTTATTGGTCAAGACAATGCTTTAGAGCTTGTAAGCGATGCAATTATCAGACAACGTGCAGGCATCCAAGATGAACATCGTCCAATTGGCTCATTTATGTTCTTAGGTCCTACTGGTGTTGGTAAAACTGAAGTATGTAAAGCATTAGCTGATGCTCTATTCTGTAGTGAAAATCATATTATTCGTTTTGATATGAGTGAATACATGGAACCACACTCAGTATCAAGATTAATTGGAGCTCCTCCTGGCTATGTAGGATATGATGAAGGTGGACAATTAACAGAAGCTGTTCGACGTAAACCTTATTCAATAATATTGTTTGATGAGGTTGAAAAGGCACATCGTGATATTTTTAACGTCTTCTTACAAATACTTGATGATGGTAGAGTTACAGATTCCCAAGGAAGGACTGTTGATTTTAAAAATACTATTATCATTATGACATCAAATCTAGGAAGTGATATATTGCTTGAGGATAATAGCATTAGTGGACAAAAGAAAGTCATGGAAGTAGTAAGAAGCAATTTTAGACCAGAATTTCTAAACAGAATTGATGAAATAGTAATGTTTAATCCATTATCATACGATGTACAAGTAAAAATTGTGGTTAAAATTTTAAATGAGCTTAAGAAAAGACTATCACAAAATAATATTAAAATGGAATTTTCAAATAATATAAAAAAATATGTTATTGATAATAGTTACAATACAACATATGGTGCTAGACCAATTAAACGATTTATTCAAAAGAACATAGAGACAGAGATTGCGAAAATGATTGTATCATCTCAAATTGAACCTTACATTAATTATGTTTGTGATTATATTAATGATAAAATAGTAGTAAATAGATTAGGATAAATAGCATGAGAAATCATGCTATTTTTTATAAAGTTATAGGAAGAATAATAAAAATGTGGTAAAATATTATAAAGGATGTTTTAATATGAAATATAAATTAGTAGCAATTGATGTAGATGGAACATTAGTTGATAATAAAAAAGAAATATCGTTAAATAATATTAATGCTATTAAGAAACTAATTAATAGTGGAATCAAGGTAACGATTGCTTCTGGAAGAAATCTTCAAGGATTACAAAAGTTTGTTACTTATTTTGAGGATAATACTTTATTTATTACATATAATGGGTGTATGATTATAAATAAAGATACAGAGGAAAAAATCATTAATTTTTGTATTAATAAAAAATCACTTTCGGAAGTAATTTCATACATCAAAAATAAAAAACTCCACTTTATTTCTTGGGTTGATGATGTTTTATATGTTGATGAGAGAAATGAACAAATATATAAATACGAAAAACCTTATAACTGCATAGCTAAAATAGCTAATGTGGACTATTTATATGATAAAGATGTTAATAAAATACTGCTTTATGGTTCTTTTGAAGAAATAAATGAATATAAAAATGATTTACAAGCAATGAATTTAAATGTTAAGCTTGAGTTTAGTACTTCTTATTATTTAGAGATTTTTTCTGATAAATGTTCAAAGGGAATAGCACTTGATTATGTTAGAAAGTATTATGGTTTTTCTAAAGAAGAAGTTGTTGCAATTGGTGATAACTATAATGATGTCTCAATGTTAAAAGAAGCAGGGCTTGCAATTGCTATGGGAAATAGTAATGATGAAATCAAGAAAATGTGTGCTTGTGTTACTAAATCTAATGAAGAAGATGGTGTAGCATACGCTATTGATAATTTTATTTTAGGAGGAAATAGAAATGAATAATAATTATGATTTACTTTATAAATTGTTATCTACACCATCTCCATCAGGACATGAATTAAATATTCAAAAATTAATCATTTCAGAAATGAGTAATGTTTGTGATACATTTTATAAACAAGACAATATGAATTTGATTAGTGTAATTAACGAAAAAAGTAAAGTTAAAGTATTACTTTCTGGTCATATTGATGAGATTAGTTTGATTATTGAAAGAATTAATAGTGATGGTACATGTAGTGTATGTAGTAATGGAGGTATTAATCCTTATAACTATATTGGTCAGCATGTTTCTATAGTTACAAAAAGTGGTTTAGTTCCTGGTGTTATTGGATATGTTGCTGGAATGTCAAAAGGAGGATTAACTGTCGATGATTTACAACTTGACATTGGTTGTTATTCAAAAGAAGAAGCAGCTAAAATAGTTAGTGTTGGTGATCCGGTTGTTCACGAATATTCATATAAGCACTTAAATAAAAAGATATTTACTGCTCGTGCTTTAGATGATAGACTTGGAGCATACATCTGCTTAGAAACACTTAGAAGAGTAAAAGAAAGAGGCTGCACTAATGGTGTTTATGTTTCAACAACAGTAGGAGAGGAAACATCAGGTCGTGGTGCAAATAGCGCAACTAATCTAGTTAAACCAACTTGTGCTCTTATTTGTGATGTTACTTATGCAAATGATGTTAAACATTTACAACATGCAATTGGTGAAGTTAAATTAGGTAAGGGTCCTGTTCTTACTTTTGCATCTGTTTTAAATAAGAAAATGCATGAAGAATTTGTTAGACTCGCTGATGAAAAAAATATGCCATATCAATTTGATATTAATACTACACGTACATACACTGATACTGATAATATTTATCCACATTTTGAAGGAGTTCCTTGCTATTTGATTAGTATTCCTTTAAGATATATGCACTCATCATGTGAAGTTTGTGATTTAGAAGATGTTGAGAAAATAATTGAATTATTTACAGACTACATTTGTAGTTTAAATGAAGATACTTCATTTAATCCATTTGATGAATAAGATAAAAGTTATGAGAAATACAAAAGACGATAAATTTTCATATACATTAGGTATTACGCTTACTTTTGAGCTGCTACTTCATAAAAGTGATAAGGCCATTGCAATTTACATTCATTCAAAGTACAATGGAGAAAGTTTAGAAAAATTACTTTTGCTTGCTAAAGAGAAAAAAATTGAAGTAATATACTCAGATAAGATATTCAATATTCTTTCACAGAAAGAAAATTGTTTTGTGATTGGTAAATTTTTACGATATGAAAGTTCGTTAGAGGAAGGTAATCATATAGTTCTTGTCAACCCAGGAAATGCGGGAAATGTTGGAACAATCATCAGATCACTTGTTGGCTTTGGCTTTAAAAATTTAGCGATTATTTCACCAGGAGTTGATGTTTTCGATACTAAAACTGTTCGTTCTTCAATGGGATCAATTTTCTCAATTAATTTTGAATATTTTTCTTCTTTTGAACAATATCAAAAAAAGTATAATAATAATATGTATCCTTTTATGCTAAAGGCTAAAACAAAACTCCAAGAGACTACTTTTAAATGTCCTTATAGTTTAATATTTGGTAATGAAGCAACAGGATTACCTGATGAGTTTTTAAAATATCATTCTGTAATAATAAGCCATTCTAATAAAATTGATAGTTTGAATATTACAATGGCTGTTAGTATTGCCTGCTATGAAGCAACAAAAGAAAATTTTTAATTATTTATTTAAATAAAATATAAGAAAAGAGATTATTTTATGGACTTAGCCAATCAAATTATAGATATTGTTTTTTTGATAACATATGTTGTATTATTAGTTTGTTTAAATATTGATAAACATAAGCTATCACCTTCACAAAGATTATTTAATCATATTGTTATTATGGTGTTTATTCATACAACTATAGATTTAATATTTTGTTTGTTAAAAGGTGTGAAAGGTATACCAACTATTCAATATATAGTTACTGATTCACTGCTTATTATGTACAATATATGTACATTTGGGTTATTGTTTTATTTATTTAAATCAGTAGATCCTGAATTAAAAGATAAAAAAAATAGAATAGCAATAAAGTTATTTTCTATTATATTTTTGATTTGTTCATTATTAACAATCGTTTTATCTATAACTGATGATTTGTTTTATTATAAAGATGGAGAATACATAAGAGGTGATTATATATTTTTATCTCAGCTCTTTTCTATATTAGTTTTTGTTAGTGCGTTTATTATGCTATTTGTTGCAAAAAGAAATCTTAAAATTCGTTTCGCATATTTGGTTTTCTGTTTAACTCCGTTAGTTGGTTCTATAATTATGATATTTATTAATGATGTTTCATTAAGTTCGGTCCATATGTTCTTATCCATTATTGTAATATATTCAAATATTTATATTGAAAATAATAGAAAGTTATATGAACAAGATTTAGAATTAATGAATAAGAAGATGGATTTGATGATAAGTCAAATTCAACCACATTTTCTTTATAATACTATCACCACCGCAATGGCATTATGTGATACTGATCCTAAGCAAGCTAAAAAAACAATAGGAAACTTTGGTAAGTATTTAAGAACAAATTTAAATTGTTTAAAAATTAAAACTCCTGTTCCTTTTATTGATGAACTTAGACACATCCAGGTTTATGTTGGTCTTGAAAAACAGAGATTTTTAGATAAATTAGAAGTAGAATATGATATAAGGGTATCTAATTTTGAACTTCCAATTCTTTCTGTTCAACCTTTAGTTGAAAACGCTATAAAACATGGTATAACTCCAAAGGTTGATGGTGGTAAGGTCGTTATAAGTACTTTTGATGATTTCCATAATAATTATATAGTTGTTGAGGATAATGGAGTAGGTTTTGATTATACTAAAGAAAATGAAGAAATACATATTGGATTAAATAATATAACAAAAAGGGTTGAAAATTTTGTTAATGGTAAAATAAAAATTGAAAGTGAAAAAGGAATTGGAACAAAGGTAACTATTACAATTCCTAAAAAGAAAGGAAAATAATATGAGAATAATGGCTATTGATGATGAAGTAAATTCACTTTCTGTTCTTACTACTGCAATTAAAGAAGCAGCTCCTGATAGCATCATCGATTCATTCATTTTTACGAAGGATGCTTTAGAAAAAGCTAAAGAAGTAAAATATGATGTTGTTTTCTCTGATATAAAAATGCCAGAACTTGATGGCATTGAGTTCGTGAAAATGTTAAAGAAAACAAATGAGCATATTAATATAATTTATGTAACTGGTTATGATTCCTATTTAATTCCCGCATTAAATATTCATGCAAGTGGTTATCTATTTAAACCAGTAATGAGTGAAGATATAAAGGAAGCATTAGATAATTTGATTTTTCCAATTGATAATAAAAAACCAAAAGTGTATATTAATACATTTGGTCATTTTGAAATATACGTAAATGATAAAATTGTTCATTTTTCCCGCTCAAAATCAAAAGAATTACTAGCCTATTTAGTTGATAGAAGTGGTTGTAGTGTTACAAAGAAGGAGCTTATGGCAATACTATTTGCGGATGATTATTCGAAAAAGGCACAAGATTATTTTAATAAAATTGTCCAAAGTTTAGTAAATACTTTAAAAGAAAATGGGATTGAAGATATAATGATCAAAGAGTTTAACTCATATGCAATCAACAAAAATTTATTTACATGTGATTCTTATGAATTTTTAAATGGTAATATTGAAGCAATTAATAAATTTCGTGGAGAATATATGCATCAATATAGCTGGAGTGAGGTTTCCATAGAAAAGTTTTTTAGATAAATACATAGAGAGTACCTCTATGTTTTTTAATATAGTTATTACGATTTTTGAATATCTTGATTTTTTTTAGATAATTTGATAGAATAAATAGATAGGAAAAAAATATGAATAATATAATTAATATTAATAATACAAATACTGTTAATAATGTAAAAGCTGTAATTTTTGATCTAGATGGAACATTATTGAATACAATTAAAGATATAACAGATTCTTTAAATTATGCTTTACAAAAAAATATGCTTCCACTAGTTACAATAAATGACTGTAAGAAGTTAGTAGGAAATGGTGCTAAAAATCTTATTAAGAACGCTTTAAAGTTTGTTGGTTGTGAAAATTATATCAATAGCAATTTAGAAGAAATAGTTTATCAAGATTATATGTTTGTTTATAATCTTTGGAAATATAATCATACTGTACCATATGAAAGTGTTGTAAAGACATTACATATCCTAAAAAGAAAAGGTTTAAAGCTTGCTTGTCTATCTAATAAACCTGATAGAGATACTCAAGATGTTGTAAATCGTTTTTTTCCTGGGATATTTGATGTAGTTCTTGGAGGAAAAGAAGGATTACCTCTAAAACCAGATCCAACTTCTTTGATTGAAATAATTAGATTGCTTGAAGTTGATAAAGATAATGTTGTTTATTGTGGTGATTCTGATACTGATGTTAAAACAGGAATTAATGCAAAGGTATTCACTGTTGGTGCTTGCTATGGTTTTCGTGGCAAGAAAGAACTTGTTGATAGTGGTGCTAATGCAACTATTAATTCGATGTTTGAAAT
Organism: uncultured Coprobacillus sp.; assembly: GCA_964385755.1. Classification (GTDB taxonomy): domain Bacteria; phylum Bacillota_I; class Bacilli_A; order ML615J-28; family CAG-698; genus CAG-698. Next base: position 141,743 of record CAYLPZ010000001.1, on the reverse strand, counting down.
AATTAAATGTATTGATTGTGAAACGCAAGGTGTTTTGCTTTTAGATAAACCATATGGTATAACTAGTCAGGATGCTGTTACAAAAGTAAAAAGACTTTTAAAACTATCAAAAATCGGGCATGCTGGTACGCTTGACCCTCTAGCAACAGGTCTTTTAGTCGTATTGCTTGGTGATAGCACAAAATTATCAGATTATTTATTAAATGATGAAAAAGAATATATAGGCGAAGTTACAATTGGGGTAACAACTGATACTTTAGATAAGGAAGGTCAAGTAACAAATACTAAAAAGGTTTTAGAAAATGCAATCACTGAAGAAATGATTGATAATCTTTTTGAAAAACTTACAACGACTCTTTTAATGAAGGTACCAATGCATAGTGCTGTAAAGGTAAGCGGAAAAAAATTATACGAGTTAGCTAGAAAAGGTGTAAATTCAATTGATGTACCTGAAAAAGAAGTTACAATCTTAAAACTAAAAAGAACAAGCAATCTAGAATATAAAAACGATACTCTTTGTGTAAAATTCTATACAAAGGTCACTAAAGGGACATATATTAGAAGCTTGTGTGAAGAAATTGGTAATAGGCTTGGCTATCCTAGTTATATGACATATTTACGAAGAATATCTTGTGGAAATTTAACAATCGATGAAGCAAATACAATAGAAGACATTGAAAAAGGTAATTACAAAATCTTAAGCCCTTCTGATGTTATAAAAGATTATCCTTTGGTTGAAGTAAATGATTATCTTTATAATAGAGTAATTAACGGTCTTGCTATAAGATTAATAAAAGATGATGATGTAATATTCATTACATACAAAGAAAAAGTAATTGCTGTATATGAAAAAACTGATGAAGAAAAAGTAAATAACAAAACAAGTTATAAGGCAAGAAGAGTTTGGAAATAATATGAAGACAATATTAATTGATAATTATCAAAACATAAATAAAATAGATGATATCATTTGTACAATTGGTGCATATGATGGAATTCATCAAGGCCATAAGAAAATATTTAAAACAATGAATGATATAAAAAAAGAAAGTGAGAAAATGGCTGTAATCACTTTTAACAGCCATCCAGATTTTCTACTAAATAAAAGAGGATTTGATGGAAAACTTTCCGCATTCGAAGAAAAAAGTATGTTACTTTCTAAATATGGTTTTGATTATTTAATTGTTTTAAATACAACTACTGAACTATTAAATTTAAGCTATCAAGAATTTCATAAAATATTAAAGCAAATGGGAGTTAAACGAATTGTTGTTGGTGAAGACTTTAAATATGGACATAAAGGCTTAGGAAATGTAAATACATTAAGTTTAGACTTTGATACCGTAAAAGTAAGCTTAGAAGTTGATGAAAACAATGAAAAAATATCATCAAATCACATACGTATGTTATTAGAAGAAGGAAAAGTTCAAGAAATCTATAAGTATACAAATGAATATTATAAGATTGTTGGAAAAGTAACTTATGGCAGAAAAATTGGTTCAAAGATTGGTTTTCCAACTGCTAATATTCCTCTTTCTTTTTCAAAGATGCGTTTTGGTGTATATGCTGTAAAGGTATTATTAGATGAAAAGAAATATTTAGGAATAGCTAATATTGGTAATAATCCTACTATTGATGAAAGTACTAGTCCACTACTTGAAGTAAATATTTTTGATTTTGATGGTAATATTTATGGCAAAGAAATAGAAGTGGAATTAATTGATTTCATAAGAGATGAAATAAAATTTGATAACATAACAAAGTTGCAAAATAGAATTGCATCTGATAAAGAATATATAAAAAATAAATATAAATAAGGAGTATGTATGAAGATTGCGGTTGTAAGTGCAATGGAAAAAGAATTGCGACCAATAATAAATAAACTTCAAGGGTTAGAAGAAAAAACATATCTTAATTATAAATTCTATTTAGGAAAAATGAATGGTAATGATTTAATCTTCACAACTGGGGGTATTGGAAAAACTAATACCGGTATAATAACTGCTGTTGTCAATAATCTATTTCCTGGTATTGATTTTATAATTAATATGGGAATTAGTGGTGGGGTAAAAGGAAACATTAATAAAGGCGATATTGTTATTTCACGTTTTCTAGCTTATGCGGATGTGGATGTCACTGTTTTAGGTTATCGTTTTGGACAAATCCCAGATTTACCTGAGATTTTTACAGCTAGTAGGAGATTTAATAATTTATTAACATTTGGAAAAGTAGGAGATATCTTAAGTGGTGATTCGTTTTTTACAAATGAAAATGATGTAAAAAACCTTCTAAGTAAATTCGAAGAACTAAATGTATGTGCTCTTGACATGGAATCAACAGCGTTCGCGCAGTGTTGTTATCAATACAATATTCCATTTCTTGCCATTCGCGCAATTAGTGATGTTATTGGAGAGGAAAATCAAAAAGAGGAATATGAAAACTATAACAAAATAGCATGTGAAAAAGCTTGTAATGCTTTAGAGGTAATTATCAATGCTATTTAATATATACATTATAGTATTATTAATTATAAGTGTTATTACATACTTTTTATATGCGTTAGATAAGAAAAGAGCAATCAAAGAAAAAAGGAGAATTAGTGAGAAAACGTTGCTTCTTTTTAGTTTTTTTCTTGGTGCTACTGGCGGATTAATTGCAATGTATACAAAAAGACATAAAACAAAACATTGGTATTTTGTAGTAATTAACTTTTTGTCACTAGTAATTCATATTTATTTAGGAATAGTATTATTTAAATTATAGGAGTGTTTTTATGGAACTTAAAAAATTAGTATCTGAAGTTATTATTAAGAAATTAAATCTTGATACAAATATAAATATCGAAGCACTTTTTGAACTACCAAAAAATAGTGATTTCGGTGATTTAGCTCTTCCTTGTTTTCAATTTGCGAAAGTTTTAGGAAAAAGTCCAATAGTAATTGCTAAAGAACTTGAGGAGACGGAATTTCCTCCATGTGTTGAGAAAAAAGTTGCTGTTGGTGGATATTTAAATTTCTTCTTTGATAAAAATGAATATTTCAAGTCTGTTATTACTGAAGCGATTGAAGATCCACTTTATGGTTCAAATCATGAAGGTGATGGTAAAAGTTGTTTGATTGAACATACAAGCATAAACCCAAATGCTTCTCCTCATATCGGTAGAAGTCGTAATGCTATTGTTGGAGATTTTTATAGTAAACTACTTAAATTTGTAGGTTATGATGTTGATGTTCATTATTTTGTTAATGATATAGGAAAACAAATATCAATGCTTGTGTATGGAGCATTAGATAATGATAATATTAAATTTAACGAATTACTTGATTTATATGTTAATACAAATAAACTTGTTAAAGAAAATCCTGAAGTTGAAAAACAAATTTTTGATTTGTTATATAAACTTGAGAATAATGATTTAGAAACTAGAAAGAAGTTCAGCAAAATTGTTGATATATGTATTAAAGGTCAAATAAGCATATTAAATCGTTTAGGAATTAACTATGACTTTTTTGATTATGAATCTAATTTTATTTTTGATAAATCTTGTGATGACGTTCTAGCAAAACTAATAGCATTAAGTAAAGAAGAAAACCATAAAATTCACTTAGAAGAAGATGAAGATGGCAGAATGGTTGTAATGTTTGATGCCTTTAAGAAACTTACTCCACTTGTTATTACTCGTGGCGATAAGACTTCTTTATATCCTTTGCGTGACATTTGCTATACAATATGGAAAGGTAGTCAAGGAAAGGATAAAAATATTTTAGTGCTTGGAGAGGATCAAAAATTATATTTTGAGCAAATAAGAACAATTGTTGATTGCTTAGGTTATCAAACTCCTGAGGTAATTCATTATTCATTTGTTATGCTACAAGAAGGTAGTATGTCTACTCGTAATGGAACTGTAGTTTTACTTGAAGATTTAATGGACACTGCTACATCTAAAGTATTAGATATTTTAGAACAAAGTGGAAGAGAACGTAACAAGGAGATTGGTCAGGCTATTAGCTATGGTGCTGTTAAATATTCTATCCAAAAAACATCTAATGATAAAAATGTGGTATTTGACTGGGATTCCGCATTAACATTTGAGGGATGTTCTGGACCTTATTTACAATATAACTATGCACGTATTTGTTCAATAATTAAAAAGTTAGGTGATGTAGATTTAGATCTTCAAAACTTAGATTTTAAATGTTGTACTTTGATGGTTGAAAAAGAAGTAGTAAGTACATTATATACTTACCCTAGTATCATTGCTCATGCATTAAAAGAAAAGAGTCCACATGTTATAGCAAATTATGCATTTACTTTAGCTAAGAGTTTTTCTTCTCTTTATCATGATGCTTCAATTATTTATGAAGAAGATGAAATGAAGAAAAAATGTAGAATTGCATTAATAATTGCGGTAAAGAATGTTTTAGCTAGCGCAATGAACATCTTAGGTATAACTACTTTAGAGAGTATGTAGTAAGTTCTTAAAGCAATTGTATTTTTTTACAGTTGCTTTTTAATTTATTTTTAGTTTTTTATATTATAATTATATTGTGAATAGGAGGAAGTTTTTGATGAATTTGAAAAATAATAGATTAATAATGGTCTTTATGTTTTTGTTAATAGTTGGAACTATGTTTGCATGTAATGAGAAATGTATGCATGAAAATATAACAGAAGAAATCACTAAAGAAGCAACTTGTACAAATGATGGAATTCTTGCTACGAAATGTTTAGATTGTGGGAAAATATTAAAAGAAGAAAGAATTGATTCTACTGGACACGTTGATGGTGAAACCATTATAACAAAACAAGCAAATTGTACTGAAGGTGGAGAGTTTGCTATTTATTGTAAAAATTGTGGAATTGAACTTGAAACCGGTGTATCCTTAGCTTTAGGACACAAAGAAGAAACTATCATTGAAAGTGAGGCAACATGCGCAACAGATGGAACTAAGGTTATTAAATGTTCTAAATGTGATGTGGTTATAAAAACAGAAAAAATTCCAGCTTTAGGTCATGATGATGGTGTTTGGACTGTTGAACTTGAATCAACAGAAACTACTGAAGGAATTCTAGCTAGAAAATGCACTAAATGTAATGAGACATTAGAAACAAAAGTAATCCCAGTAAATCATATCCACGATGTTGTGATTGACGAAAGAGTTGAACCATCATGCAATGTAACTGGGCTTTCTGAAGGATCACATTGTGAAAGTTGTGGTGCTATTATTATCAAACAAGAAGAACTTCCTGCTTTAACTCACAATTACGTTGTAATAGAAGAAAAAGAAGCAACAAAAGAAGAAGAAGGATATATTAAATACGAATGCTCTCATTGCTATGATACATATACTGAAGTTATTCCAATGGAGAGTGATTATGATAGTTCTAAACCTACAGAAATTACAATTACAGATGGTCAATTCGAAATTATAAATAATAATGAAGTAACAATCGATGGCACAACTATTTTAATTATTCATGGTGGTGAATATACATTTAAGGGTGAACTTTTAGAAGGAAATATTTTAGTTAATGCATCAGATGATGATGAGGTAACAATTAATTTAGAAGGATTTACAATTAACTGTAGTACTACATATCCAATATATTTTGAAAATGCGGATAAAGCAGAAGTTTCTGCAAAATCAGGTACACAAAACTTTGTAAATGATAAACGCGAACCAGAAGAAGATGGAACTGGCGGAGCAATTTACGCTGCTTGTGATTTAGATATCAAGGGAAAAGGGGAACTTACTATTACTTCAACAAATAACAATGGTATTGCCACAAAGGATGACTTGGAAATAAAAAATTTAACTTTAGATATTACTTGTGTTAATAACTGCTTAAAAGGAAATGATTCATTAACAATTGAATCAGGAAACTTAAGATTAGTTTCTACATTAGGTGATGGACTTAAAACTGAGAAAACTGATGTATCAAGTAAAGGCAAACAAAGAGGAATTATTACAATAAATGGTGGTAAAATTCAAATGTATGTAGCTTGTGATGGTATTGATGCAAGTTATGATGTAGTAATTAATGATGGTGAAATCATTATTAACACTGAAAAGTATTCAGAATATTCTGGTGATGTAACTGTTACACAAAAAGAAATGATCTATCTTCGTTTATCATCTCGTTCGAATATTTCTACAAATTACTACTATTATGCACAATTTACAATGCAAGATAATTCACAAATATGGGTTAAAGGTAATTATAACCCGCAAAATAATTATCGATATTTTGACTTTGAAAAGACAAAAGACGCTGTAAAGGTACGTTTCTTTGCGTTTTTATATGATATAACTAGTGAAACTGATTATTTATACGCATCTGAATTATACTCATTACCTGATGAAATGGATGTATTCTATGTTTCATCTGCTAGCAATCAAATGTTAAAAGGACAATGGACAAACTATACTACACAAAACATTGGTCCTGGTGGTAAACCTGGAATGAGTGAAGGAAATCCTGATAAAGCTTCATATTCTTGTAAAGGCATCAAAGCTGATAATGAAATATTTATAAATGGTGGTATAGTTACTATTAAAGCACATGATGATGCTATTCACGCAAATAGTGATGTAGAACTTGAAAGTGGTTATGGTAAAGGAAATGTTTCAATTACTGGTGGCGTACTTACTCTAACTACTGATGATGATGGAATTCATGCGGACGGAGTTTTAGATATTACTGGTGGCGATATTACTGTATTAAAATCTTATGAAGGCTTAGAAGGAGATACAATTAACATCAATAATGCAACTATTTATTTAGTATCATCTGATGATGGAATTAATTCAATGACTGTCCTTAACATTAATGGTGGATTAACGTACTTAAATGCAAATGGTGATGGAATTGATAGCAATGGAAATGTCAATATGACTGGTGGTATTGTCTTAGCGCAAGGACCAACTAATGGTGGTAATGGTGTACTAGACTTTGATAGAACATTTACATTTTCTGGTGGTTTACTTCTAGCAATTGGTTGTAACGGCATGAACCAAAAACCTTCTGCAACAACGGGTAATACATCAACTACTAAAAATATAACAACTAATACATCATCATATGTAACTGTTTCAGTTGGTGGTAAAGTTATTGTGGCAATAAAAGTGACTAAGAACAACCAAAACTATTGTGTTTTAGCATATAATAATACAACATATTCTGGTGCATCAGTAAATGTTACATCAAGTTTTACCGAAGAATTAGTTAATAATGCTTATTATGTTAGTAAATAAAGAAAATAGTTTAAATAAAGTATCATTAAGAATTAATTTCTTTTTGATTCTTTTTTATAAATGGAAAAGTGATTTCTATCAAATATACAGTTAAAATTATTAAAATAAAAAACTTGATTTATTTGCAAATTTAGTGTATAATAATTATGTTCCTATAGCTTCGTAATATGAATCTCCAACGTATTACTAGGTAGTAGGTGAAATTAATGCTTATAGGAGGAAAATAATTATGTCATGCATTAGTAAAGAACAAAAAGCACTATTAGTAGAAAAGTATGGAAAGAACGCTCAAGATTCTGGTTCAGTTGAAGTTCAAATTGCAATTTTAACTGCTGAAATCAATCGTTTAAATGAACATTTATCTACTAATAAACATGATTTCCATTCACGTCGTGGTTTATTAAAGAAAGTTGGTCATCGTCGTAACTTATTAAATTACTTACGTGCTAAAGATATCGCTTCTTACCGTGAATTAGTTAAATCATTAAATTTAAGAAAATAGTTAACTAAAAAAAGGGTGAGTAATTACCCTTTTTTAATCATAAATGTAATAGGAGAAAGTAGTAATGAGTGAAAAAAGAGTTTATGAGTATGAACAGGGCTCAAGAAAATTTGTTTGTGAAATTGGAGAACTTGCCAAACAAGCAAATGGGAGCGTTCTAGTTCGTTTCAATGACACTGCTGTTCTTTCAGCAAGTGTATTTAGTCCTAAAAAGGGTACAGGAGATTTCTTCCCACTAACAGTATTATATCAAGAAAAATTATATGCTGCTGGTAAAATTCCTGGTGGATTTTTAAAACGTGAAGGTCGTCCTTCTGAGTTTGAAACATTAACATCAAGACTTATCGATAGACCTTTAAGACCTTTATTCCCTGAAGGTTTCCGTAATGAAGTACAAGTAATTAACACTGTAATGTGTAATGATCCAGATTGTTCTAGTCAAATGGCGGCAATGCTTGGTGCATCACTTTCACTTTGTATTTCAGACATTCCATTTAATGGACCAATTGCAGGGGTAATTGTTGGTCGTGTAGATGGAAAATTAATTATAAATCCTACTGTTGAAGAAACTGAAAATTCTGATATTCATCTTATTTTAGCCGGTACTAAAGATGCCATTAATATGGTTGAAGCTGGTGCTAAACAAGTAAGTGAAGAAGATATGTTAGAAGCATTACTTTTTGGTCATGAAGAAATTAAAAAGCTTTGCGCATTCCAAGAATCAATTATCAAAGAAATTGGAAAAGAAAAAGTTGAAGTTGAACTTCATAAGATACCTGAAGATATTGATTTCTTAGTTCGTCAAATGGCAGAAGAAGCTTTAAAGAAAGCTATCGTTATTGAAGATAAGTTAGAGCGTTATGCAAAAATAGATGAAATTGAAGAAAATACAATTAATGAACTAACAGAAAAATGGTCTTCAGATGAAGATCAAGATGAAAAAATTGGATATGTTAAAGAGTTACTTGAATTAATCGTTGCAACAGAAGTTCGTCGTTTAATTACTGAAGATAAAGTTCGTCCTGACGGAAGAGTTGTAGATGAAATTCGTCCATTATCTTCTAGAGTAGATATTTTCGAAAGAACTCATGGTTCTGCTTTATTTACTCGTGGACAAACACAAGCTTTAAGCGTAGTTACTTTAGGTTCACTTAATGAATTCCAAATTATTGATGGCCTTGGTGAAGAAGAAGGCAAACGTTTCATGCTTCATTATAATTTCCCAGCATTTTCAGTTGGTGAAATTGGTCGTTATGGTTCTCCAGGTCGTAGAGAAGTTGGCCATGGTGCATTAGGTGAAAGAGCTATTTTACAAGTTATTCCTAGTGAAGAGGAATTCCCATACACAATTCGTGTTGTAAGTGAAATTTTAGAATCTAATGGTTCATCTTCACAAGCATCTATTTGTGCTGGAACAATGGCATTAATGGCTGCTGGTGTACCGCTAAAAGCACCTGTTGCAGGTATTGCGATGGGTTTAATTAGTGATGGTGAAAAGTATACAATTTTAACTGATATTCAAGGAATGGAAGATCACTATGGTGATATGGACTTTAAAGTAGCTGGTACTAAAAATGGCATCACTGCTTTACAAATGGATATTAAGATTGCAGGTATAACACCACAAATTCTTAAAGAAGCTTTAGCACAAGCTAAAAAAGGTCGTATGCAAATATTAGATCATATGCTACAAACTATTCCAGCTTGTAGAAGTGAACTAAGCCCATACGCTCCAAAAGTAATTATGTTTAGAATTGATCCTGAAAAGATTCGTGATGTTATTGGCTCAGGTGGAAAAGTTATTACTGAAATTATTAATAATTGCAATAATGTTAAAATTGATATTGAACAAGATGGAAGAGTATATATCATGCATTCTGAACAAGAATGGATTGATAAAGCAAAAGAGACTATTCTAAACATTGTTCGTGAACCAGAAGTTGGTAAATATTATTTAGGTAAAGTTACTAGAATTGAAAAATTCGGCGCATTCGTTGAACTATGGGAAGGATGCGAAGGATTATTACATATTTCAAAGATAGCAAGTGAAAAGATCGATAAAGTTGAAGACCGTTTAGCTATCGGTGATGAAATAATGGTAATTGTTACTGATATTGATGACAAAGGTCGCGTTAATCTTTCTACAAAAGAAGCTTATGAAAATAAGAAAGAGAAAAAAGAAAAGAAAGAAAACGAAAAAGGACACAAAAAAGAATTCAAAGAGCATAAAAAACAAAGCAAAAAAGAAAACTCTGAAGAAAGTCAAGAAGAATAATATAAAATAAGTAGTTAAGATTTAATGTTCTTAACTATTTTTTTATTTAATCATGTTTTTATTATAAAGATGAAATGTCATTGTAAAATCTAATACTTTACGAAAAAGCAAGAAAGTGATATAATAAATAAGTATTCGGGTAATCGAGCAAATTATATTTGTTAGGAAAGTCCTTGCTAGCACCGCTGAGATGCGGTAGTGTTTACGCCCATACATAATAAATAAAATGGGACACTTGGAATGTGATGGCGAGAAAGAAACCTGTCAAATGGTTGATTTTTCATAAAGTGCCACAGTGACGAACTTTTTTGGAAACTTAAAAGGTGAAACGCGGTAAACCCCATAAGCTAGAAACCCAAATTTGGTAGGGGAATCCTCTGGGGAAATGAACTGTACAGAGGGCTAAAGAAATTTAGAGATAAATGATTACCACACTTTAATAGTGTACAGAACAAGGCTTATAGAATACACTCCACTTTTTTAATAATTATTACTCTAAGGAAAGGATAAAGATATGTTTGATGTATGTGAATATGTAATAAGTGCTGTAAAGAAAAGTCAATATCCAAATACTAATAACTTACCTGAGTTTGTTTTTTTAGGTAGAAGTAATGTCGGAAAAAGTTCACTTATTAATGCACTAACAGGAAGAAAGATGCTTGCAAAGACATCATCAAAACCTGGAAAGACAAGAACAATGAACTTTTTTATCATTGATAATAAATTCTATCTCGTAGACGCACCAGGATATGGTTATGCTTCACGTACTTATGGTGAAAGAATAGATTATGGAACATATATTGAAGAGTATCTTATGAATAATCCTAACCTTAAAGTTGCTTTTTTATTAGTTGATACTTTAGTTGGTCCAACAAAAGATGATATCCTTATGTTTGATTATTTAAAATACTATCATATTCCTACAATGGTTTTATGCACAAAACAAGATAAGGTTGGTACAACAAAACTAACTGAAAGAAAGAAAAATATATTTAATAAATTAAATATAACTGAAAAAGAGACAATTTTCACATCATCAGAAAAGAAAATAGGTTTTGATAAACTTATTAATTTGCTTTCTTCATATTTATAGTTTGTATTTAAAAGTCTAAGTGTAATACTTAGATTTTTTTATCATATAATTGATTTTTTTCTCTATAATGATAATAGTAAGGATGTGGAAAAGTGGAAATGATAATTAAGTGTAACACGCAAATATTAGTTGATAATTTCGAATATGTAACTTATGTAAGAGGAATAATAAAGAATTACAACTTAGAGAACAAAAAACTAGAAGGTTTAGTTGAAATAACTGGAAGTTACCATGACAAGGAAGATAACAGTTATGACTTTTCAAAAGAAGAACCTTTTACTATAATGTTTACAAATGACCATTATCAAGTAAGAAAAGTAGAAATTATTAATCTCAAGACATTTGAGATTGTTCATAGTGGAATAGAATGCCATTTTGATATTAAAGTAGAATATGATGAATATATTGAAGATGAAAAAGAATTTAAAGAAACAATCATAGAAAATGAAAGCAAAATAGAAGAAGAAATTACAAATAAATATGAAGAACTACTTGATGATATATTTGAACGAAATAATAATAATGAAAAAAATATAGACAATAGTCAGACAAAAGAAAATATTATAGTAGAAAATAATATTAGTGTTGTGAATAATAATGAAAGTAATAAAGTATCTTTCACAAGAATAAAAGAAAGAACACAAAAAATTAATGTCTTTTATATTACAAGTGAAAGTGAAATAGATAGGATTGTAAAAAATGAACAAGTTGGCATTAATAATATATATGGTAACAAGTTGAATAAAGATTATATAAATAAGAAACGTATAATCATCGAGGAAAAATAGAAAGAATTGATTTACAATGAAAGATGATTTTAACAAATCTCTCTTCAAAGGTTATGGCATAAGAAGTGATAATGTAACTAATCTAACTGAAAAAGTTGCAATCATAAAAGATGATAGTGATAAGGTTTATTATCGTAAACAAACACTTTATGATATGGATCAAAAATATAAGTTTCTTGAGTCGTTAAAGGTTAGTAATGTCTTATATCCTATTAAGAATAATGAAAATGACTTTGTTGAATATAATCATAATAATCCATACTATTTAACATTAAAACAAGAAAAACATCGTTTGTTATATGAACTTAAAATGAAGAAAATGATTGATAATCTTTATTTATTACATATGCAAACGCAGTTTGAAAAAAAGTTAGATCCGAAAACTTCAAAATATAAATTTAAAGAAATATTTGATTATTTAGATTACAAATTTAGTAGTATTGAGGTGTTAGTTAGAAGTGTTGAAGAAGGTATATATGATGAAGAAAGCATATTAATCCTTAAAAACTATCATTATATTTTAGATGCTAAAGAAAAACTAGCTTATTTAAATAAAAAGATTATTTCTTATGTTAAGGAAAGAAAGAGTGTTTATTATTGCTTAGTGCATAACAATCCAAAACTTGATCATTTATTGATAACAGATAATACAGAATTATTAACAAGTTTTGAAAAAGCTAAAATCGGAATCGCTTCCATTGACTTAGCAAAACTTTATATAGAATGTGAAGATGTCAATGTAAATAAGAAAGAAATATTTGGTAATTACTTTAAAAACTATGATGATTCTTTCTATTTTGATTATTTTTGTTTTTTGGTAATGCTATATTATATTAAAGGAATGAAAATTATGAATAAAGATTATTTAACTAGTCAAAATTTTAGCTATACTGCAAGTAAACTAAATTTATTCTGTAAGGAATTCGGTTTAGAAAGTGAAAATGTAAAATAATAAACAAATGTTTGTTTTTGTTCATTTTTTATGAACAAATGTGCATTGATTGTGAACGTTTACATTTATTTTCATCTTTTATTATTTGATTAATAGTGGTATAATTATAATATGTTAAAATGAAAGGATTATAATTATGAGTCAATTATTAGCAAAACATTCTGCAGGAAAAGTGTTAAAAAGTGATGGATTCCAAATTTCTTCTGAAGCTAAAGCCGCAAAGAAACTTGATCCTTCTATTATAGATGGTACTTTAGGTACTTTTTATTATGAAGATGGTTCTTTTCATACTCATCAAGTTGTAAAAGATACTTTTAAAGATTTAAAGGATGAAGAAGTATATTTATATTCAACAAGTGATGGTGGAAAAGAATTCCATGAAGCTGTTTGTAATCATTTATTTAAAGAATATCGTAAAGAAATTGAAGATAAAATGTATTTATATTCAATTCCTACTCCTGGTGGCACTGGAGCACTTGTAAGTGGTTGTTACAACTGTTTAGATCCAGGTGAGACTTTACTTATTCCTACACCTTGTTGGGGACCATATATTGGTATTGCGAAACATCGTGGAATAAATGTAGAAGAGTATTTCTTATTTAATGATAAAGATGGATTTAATTTAGAAGGATTTATTGAAAAAGCCAATAAGATAATTGAAAAACAAGGAAAATTAGTATTCTTCTTAAATGATCCTTGTAATAACCCAACAGGTTATTCAATGACACCAAAAGAATTAGAAGATCTAATTGATTATTTAAACAGCACAAAAGTTCCTTGCGTTATGATTTATGACTGTGCATATATGGATATGGCTGTTGAAGGTATGCATGAAACAAGAAAGAAATTAACTCTTTTCACTAAGGCTAATGAAAATGTTTTAATTTCTGTTTGTGTAAGTTTCTCGAAAACATATTTTATTTATGGTCAACGTTTAGGCGGTCAAGTAATTTGTTGTAAAGACAAAAAAGCAGCAGAAGAACTATTTAATGCGGCGAACTATACAGCTCGTAACACTTGGAGTAACTGTAATAAGGGTATGGTAAGTTTGGTTTGTAAAGTAAATAAATCACAAGAACTTACAAATAGATTAAATAGTGAGATTGCTTTAGTTATAAAAGAACTAGACAAACGTAGTAGTGTCTTCGTAAAAGAAGCAAAAGAGATAGGCTTATATCATTATCCATACATGAGTGGTTTCTTTATTACAATTCCTTGTAAAAATAATGATGAGGTAATTGCGGAACTAAAGAATCGTAAGATATATTTATTACCAACACAAGGAAGTGTACGTGTAGCTATTTGTTCATTACCTGAAAAGGATGTATATGGTTTAGCTAAGAAAATTAAAGATGTTATCGATTATATCGATGCAAAATAAATTAAATATGAACTTAGGTTTCTAAGTTCATTTTTTAATTAAATAATAGTAATTTGACAAATATCAATAATAATTATATACTAGAAAAAATAAATTATGATTCTTATGGTAATATAATTTTCCATAATGATGTTACATTTAGTTATAACTCTAGAAACTTAATGAGTTGTTATGAATATATTGAAAGAGCACAAGATGAAAGCTACATACATAGTTATAAATATGATTATTCATATAATTATCAAGGTATTCGTTATAAAAAGAAAATTGAAGAAAATATTACAGGAATGTTTATATTAACAAAAACTGTAAATTATTATTTTAATAAAGATATAATATTAGGAGAAGATTATCTTCATCAATAAAACCGCTATATTTAATCTTGGAACACTGTAACTGTAGGGGCAATCATGAGAGATATGGTCTATGTTGGTGATATGGAAAATCATTAATACGAAGTAAAAAACTATAAAACCAAGAAATGCACAAAAGCTCCTAAAGAAGAACATATCATAGTAAGAAATACACATGAACCAATTATATCTAGAAGTGACTTTGAACATGTTCAAGAATTAATAAAACATAGACAAAGACCATCTAGACATAACCATCCAAACTTATTTAGTTGATACTGATGAACACATTAAAGAATTAGTTATTGCGAAAAATAAAATAGTTACTAGAGTAAATACAATCGACTCAATCATCATTAGATTATATGAAGATTTAGTAGAAGAAAAACTAAGTGGAAGTAACTATCAAAAAATGTTAGATAAGTATCAAGATGAACAAAAAAGTTAAATTCACAACTAATAGAAATTGAAAGTAAACTTACTCAGGAGAATAAGTCGGAAGCTAATATTTAAACATTCAAGCGAATAGCAAGAAAGTATATTGACTTTGATGAGTTGACTTTTGAAATCATTAATAATTTAATATCACATATAACAGTAAGTCATTTGAAAGTTATTAATGGTACAAAATTTAGAGAAATTAAGATTATCTATAAGTTTATAGGTTAATTGAGAAAGGAGGTAGCAGTAATGATAGATAAAAGTTATGTAACTGTAGTAGAAAACATTAAAGATCAAATTAGAAGTGCACGACATAGAGCAATTTTAAATGCTAATAAAGAAATGTTAATTCTATATTGGAACATTGGAAAAGTGATTAATGAAAATAGCACTTGGGGAAGTAAATTTTTAAGAAATTTATCATCTGATATAATAAGAGAGTTTCCATCTTCAAAAGGTTTTTCTGTTTCAAATCTTAAAAATATGGCTAAATTTTATCGAGAATATTCAGAAGTTGAAATTGGCCAGACGCCGTCTGTCCAAATTCCGTGGAGCCATAATTTGGAAATTTTAAGAGTAAAATCTCAAGAACAAAGAATTTGGTATATTAATAAAACTATTGAAAATGGTTGGTCAGTAAATGTACTAGCTCATCAAATTGATACTAATCTTTATGCACGTCAATTAGAGCAAAAGAAAGTTTCAAATTTTCCTACAAAACTTTCTAGTCCACAAAGTGAATTAGCATTAGAAACCATGAAAGATCCTTATGTGTTTGATTTTATTGAATTAAAAGAGGACGCAGTGGAAAAAGACTTAGAAGATGCTTTGATTAATAATATAACTAAAGTTTTACTCGAATTAGGTAAGGGCTTTGCCTTTGTAGGTCATCAATATCATTTAGAAGTAGCTGGTGAAGACTATTATATTGATTTATTATTCTATAATATTAAATTAAAATGTTATGTTGTTATAGAACTTAAAGTTGGTGAATTTAAACCTGAATATGCTGGTAAGTTAAGTTTTTACTTAACAGCTATTGATGAACAAGTTAAAGAAAAAAATGATAATCCAACAATTGGTTTATTACTATGTAGACATAAAAATAATGTCATTGCTGAATATACTCTAAGAGATATGAATAAACCAATGGGAGTAAGTGAATATAGAATTAAAGATTACTTACCAGAAAACTTACAAAACGAATTACCTTCAATTGAAGAGTTAATTACTATTGTTAAAAAAGAAATATAATTTTTAAACGAGGATACTCGTAATAGTCCAGTCGAGAGTGGATTATACTATTGTAAGTCTAGGTATTATTCGCCTAAGCTTTGTATCTTTATAAGTCCTGATAGTCTTGTGTATTTAGATTATGAAAGTATTAATGAAACAACTGTTAGTATATGTTTGGGAACATTAGCATTAGCGTATGCCGCATGTGGAGTAATTGCTGCAATACCTATGCCAGGTGCAAGAGCGGTGGCAGCTACTGCTGTATGTGTTGTTGTTCTAATATACATATTTAATTAGTGGAGGTTTTTATGGATATTATTATTAAAGATGATATGGTAAAAGAAAGTAAAGTATGGATGAATCCGATGATAATATTCTTCGTATTAGATGCCTTATTTCCTTTAGTATTAATATGGAACAATATTAAAACTATTGAGTTTATTTTAGGAGAAGTATTTTTCATATTAGTTGGTTGTTATTTTCTTTATGGATATCTATATTCTTATAAATATAAGGTTGTAGTTACTAATGAAAAAATAGTTTTAAAAACTTTATTTAAAAGCGTTGAAGTTCAATTTTAAGATATAAAAACCTATAATTGTAAAAGATATAGAAAATCAGAATTTTATCAATTTCTTGTTTTTTGTAAAGAAAAGAAAATATTAATTAATACAAGATATAAAGATGATTTAGAAAAATTACTAAAAAAATAAAACAATCATCGAATAAACTTGCTTTATGGTACATTAGGAGTTTCTCTTAATGTCTTTTTTATATTAATACATAAGTGAAAGATATATTGTCTACAAAAATCTATAGAAAAATTGTTTTTTCGCAAATTGATTAATTCTTTTAATATTAGAATATTAAAATAATTTATTTTATATTGGATAGAGATAAAAATAAAAGAATATAATGTTTACCTTTTTGGTAAAAAAAATGTTATAATATGGTTATGATAGTCGAAAAAAGGTGATTGTATGCTTGATTATGGAATGTTTATGAAAAATATAAGAAAAGTTAAAAATGTTACACTTCAATCATTAGCAAATAAACTTGATGTGAGTGTTTCTTTTTTATCTTTATTAGAAAATGGAAAAAAACAAATACCACTTGAATATGTAAATAAAATATCTGAAGCATTAAATTTAAATGATGATGAAAAAAAACAATTAGAGAATTCTATTTTAATATCGAATAAAAAGATGATTATTGAGCTAGATAATCTCTCTAATAATCAAATAGAAGTATCTTTATTATTTGCTTCAACAATTGATGAATTAAATGAGCAACAAGTTAATGAAATTAAAAATATAATTAAAGGAGATAATTAATATGCCAACAAGTGATTTAAGAATATTTACAAATAACGATTCTGTTAAAATGGTGGATAGAATGAAGGATGTTTTAAAACATGCTGATTTTTTTGATTGTCTTGTAGGGTATTTTAGAATAACAGGATTTTATTTATTGAAAGAACAATTAGAAAAAGTTAAAGAAATTAGATTTTTAGTAGGTCTAGGTATTGATCCGGAAACAAAAAATGCTGTTACTCTAACTCTTTTTGATCAAAATGCTTTTAAAGTTAAACCTATATTAAAGAAACAAATTAAAGATGAATTTGAACATTCAGAAGATTCTATAGATGTAGAAAATGGTATAAATACTTTTATAGATTGGATAAAAAAAGGTAAAGTTAAAATTAAAATATGCACAGAACAAAATGTTCATGCTAAAGTTTATATAGTAAGAAATAATGAAAGTGTAAGAGATTTGCAGTATGGTAATGTTATTACAGGTTCATCAAATTTTTCTTATAATGGTTTAGAAAAAAATATAGAGTTCAATGTCGAATTAAAAGATAAAGAAGATGTTGATTATTCGTTAACTTTTTTTAATAGCCTATGGAATTCAGCTATGGATATAACTGATATGGTTGATGAAATAGTTCAAAATGAAACTTGGATGAATGTATCAATCACTCCATATATGATGTTTTTAAAAACTTTGTATTCATATTTTGAAGATGAAATAGGAGAAAATACAGTTGATATAGATAGACCGGATGATTTTATGAGATTAGAATATCAAGACCATGCGGTTATTCAAGCAAAAAAAATCTTAGAAAAACATGGCGGTGTATTTATAGCTGATGTTGTAGGATTAGGGAAAACATATATTGCTGCAATGTTAGGAAGATATTTAGGTGCGAAAAAACGTTGTTTATTTATAGTTCCACCAGTTGTTCAAGAATATTGGAATACTGTTATTGCTGATTTTGGATATTCCCAAAAGGATAAAGTAGTATCATTAGGAATTGTGGATCAAGTTGCGCAATGGGACGATTTAGGAAAATATGATTATGTTTTTATAGATGAGGCTCATAGATTTAGAAATGCTGATTCAAAAGAGTTTCAATATTTAAAACAAATTTGTTATGGAAAAGGAGTTATTTTAATTACTGCAACACCTCAAAATAATTATATTACCGATATAGTAAATCTGATATCATTATTTCAAGATTTAAGAGAATCTTCAATAATTCCTGGAAATCCAGATTTATATTCTTTCTTTAATAACTTTAAATCTGCATTAGCATCAGCAAAAGGAACTGATGACTATGAAAGTACTTTATCATATGTGATGAAAGAAATTAGAGATAAAGTATTAAAAAATGTTATGGTAAGAAGAACTAGAACAGAAGTAATTAAATATTATAGTGATGATTTAAATAAGCAAGGATTAATTTTTCCAAAATTAAATGATCCAGAAAGACTAACGTACACTTATAATGATTCAATGGATAAAGCATTTAATGACAGTATAAGTTTATTAGCTAAACTTAAATATGCTAGATATACACCTTTATTATATGTTAGACCAGAAAAACAAAAAGAAATCGTTGGAGATAGAAAATCAGGTCAAGAAAATATTAAAGGTTTTATAAAAGGTATGCTTGTCAAAAGATTAGAAAGTTCAATTTATGCATTTAAAGAAAGTATTTCAAGAATAAAAAATAGTTTGGCAGATTTTTATAAATTATACTTGGAAGATAGAATTGTTATTGGAGCAGCATCAAGAAATAATAATTATAATGTAGATTACCTAATGTCTTTAGAAGATGAAGAATTCGAAGAATTAATTTCAAATAGAAATTTAACGAAAATTCATAAATCAGATTTAAATGATAAATATGAAAATGATTTATTAAATGATATTGATATTTTAAATGAATTATATAATATATGGTCTGAATTTAATGTTCAAGAAGAAGATGCAAAATATGATGTTTTAGTTAATTTATTAAACAATTTAAGAAAAGATATTAATGTAAGAGTCATTATATTTTCTGAAGCAAAAGACACAGTGGATTATTTGGAGAAAAAATTAAATTTGAATTTTAACGGTGAAGTAGTTTCGTTTAATGGAAGTGACTCTAATTCGAAAAAGAATTATATTAAACAAAATTTCGATCCTAGAGATAAAAATCCACTAGATGAAAAGAAAATTCTTGTGACAACTGATTCTATGAGTGAAGGTATTAATTTACATAGAGCGTCAATAATTATTAATTATGATTTGCCTTGGAATCCGACGAGGGTCATGCAACGTGTTGGTAGAATAAATAGGGTTGGTTCTAAATTTGATAATTTATATGTTTATAATTTCTTCCCTGCTGCAAATACAAGAGAACATTTATCGTTAGAAGATCAAATAAAAATAAAAATACAAATGTTCCATTCTTTATTAGGGGAAGATTCAAAATATTTAACAGACGAAGAAGTGGTTGAATCACAAGAGTTTTTTGATATTTTAATGATGAAAAATTTCAATCTTACGGATGAGGGAGAGCAATTTAATTTAAACGCTACAAAAATGGAATATTTAAAAATAATTAATGATATAAAAAAATCAAATCCTATTTTGTTTGATGAAATTGCCAATTTACCCAATAAATTAAGAATTTCTAGAAAATCAAATATGACTGGGTTAGTTACTTTTGTTAAGAAAGGATCTATAAAAGAGTTTTTCTATACAGATAATTTAGAAACAGTCCAATTAGAATTTGATAAAGCAATGGAATTGATAATTTGTGAATTAGATGAAGAAAAAATTAATTTACCTTTGAATTATTATGATTATTTAAATTTAAATGTAGATGCTTTTAAAAACAAAATTGAAACTTTTTTTGGGAATGGATTAAAAATTAAAGGTACGCCAAAAAACGAAAAGGAAATTAATAAATATATTAAATACTTAGAAAAGTGTGATTTAAAATATGAACAAAAAGACCTATTAATACAGATTAATGAAATGATAGAAAAAGGCGTTCTAACAAATTTTGTTTATAAGCAAATACTTGCATCAATTAATAGTTTGAAGAATAAAAATGATATTAATAATATAATTGAGTGTTTTGAAAAAAATATTCCTACTGTGTATTTTAAAGAAAGAAAGAGTTATAAAATAGAAGATATTCAAGATATGAAAGAAGTAATAATTTTATCTGAATATTTAATTAAGGAGATGTAGTATGAGTATAAAGACCTATTTAAGTGATAAGTATAGTGATAGTAATTATATACGTGTATGTAGCGAACTGTTAAAATCTATAACACCTAAAAATAGAAACCTAGAAGTTCAGTCACAATTTAAAGAATATATTAATACTTGTAAATGGATTGCTGATTTTAAAGATGTAGAAAATAATAAAATTGCAATTTTATCAGTTTCTATTAATGATTATAGCAATGCTAGAACTATACAAAGAAACTATGTATCTAAATTATTGTCAACCGGCGAATTATCAGGATACGATGGGGCGTTAGTCGCATTTCATGATTTAGTAAGAAGTAATTGGAAATTGGCTTTGGTAATTATTGATTATGATATGACTGACAATGGAATTAAGGTTTCTTTTAAACCAGCGAAAAGGTTTTCATTCTTGGTTGGTGTTGGTGAACCTTCAAAAACTTATATGGATCAATTAGAACCATTAGCTAGTAGTACTATTCCTCCAAAATATTCTGATTTAAAACAAGCATTTAGTATTAGTAGAGTAACAAAAGATTTTTATTTAGATTATTGTAACTGCTATTATAAATTAGTTGAACACTTAGAAAATTGTATGGAATTTAAATTAGAAGCAAGTAAATTACAGTATGAAGAATTAAAAAAGTTTGCTATAACATTTACTAAAAAAACATTAGGTCAAATAGTATTTTTACACTTTTTACAAAAAAAGGGATGGCTAGGAGTTCCTGTAGGCAGTGAATGGGGGGAAGGCGATAAGCATTTTATCTTCAATACTATAAAGAATGAAAAATACGATAATTATTTTAATGATATTTTAGAACCATTGTTTTATGAAGCACTTAATAAAAAAAGAGATGGAGATATTTATAAAAATGTAAAAATTCCATTTTTAAATGGTGGGTTATTTTCGCCTGTGGAACAATATAACTGGAAAAAAACAAATTTTAATATTCCAAATAATTTGTGGTTTAATGACCAAGAAACAGGTTTTTTAGATTTATTAAATCAATATAACTTTACTATTGATGAATCAGACCCATCTGAACAAGATATCGCAGTTGACCCTGAAATGTTGGGAAAGATATTTGAGTCTTTATTGGATGAGAAGGAACGTCATAGCAAAGGTGCACATTATACTCCTCGTGAAATAGTTCATTTTATGTGCATAGAAGCATTAGCCTATGAGTTATCGAAAAATATTTCTATAAATTATGAATTAATTAAAAATTATATATTATATGGTAATGCACTAAATAGTTTGGTAGAAATTAAAGATAAAGCTAAAATAATAGATGAACATGTACGAAATCTTAAAATTGTGGACCCTGCAGTTGGTTCAGGTGCTTTTCTTGTGGGAATGCTAAATGAGATTGTAAAATTAAGAGTTAATTTATCGGAATTATTAGATGAAGAGTATGATATTTATAAATACAAGAAAGAAGCAATTCAAAATTCTCTATACGGTGTAGATATTGAATATGATGCTATAGAAATAGCTAAGTTAAGATTGTGGCTTTCATTAATAGTTGATCAAATAGTGGAAAAGTCGTCCTCACCTAAACCACTACCAAATTTAGCATTTCAATTAAGAGTAGGGAATTCTTTGGTTGATGAATATCAAGGAGTTAAATTATGGGATGAGAGCTTATTTAATAAAAAGAATAAGCCAGTAGCAAATAAGTACGCAGTGTATGATTTATTTAGTGTCATGGATTTTGCAACTGTTTTAGAACAATTGCAAGAAGCAAAAAAATTATATTTTAATGTTACTGAAGAAAAAGAAAAAGTTATTTTGTTTGAACGAATTAATGATTTACAAATGGAATTAATAAAAAATACATTATTCCAAAAACAAAAATACGATTTGTTTAATGAAGTTAAAGAAATGCAAAATAATAGAACTAAACCTTTCTTCATTTGGAAGTTAGAATTTGAACAAGTATTTAAAAATGGAGGTTTTGATATTGTTATTGCCAATCCGCCGTATGTTCAATTACAAGAAAATGAAGGTAAGTTAGCAAAAGAATTAGAACCACAAGGTTTTGCAACATTTACTAGACAAGGAGATATATATTGTTTATTTTATGAACAAGCAATAAATTTATTAAAAGATAATGGAGTATTTTCTTTTATAACATCAAATAAATGGATGAGAGCAGGATATGGAGAATTGTTGAGAGGATTTTTAGCTAAACGCTCTAACCCGTTACTATTGGTAAACTTTGGTGGGGTGAAAATTTTTGAATCTGCCACTGTCGATGTTAATGTATTAATAGCTTCAAAAAACAAAAACGAAGGAAATACAAAAACTGTAATAATTGATGAAAAATGCACAGAAGATTTGAGCGTTTATATTGAACAACATAGTAGTTATAGCGAATTTAAAAATAAAGAAGCTTGGACAATTTTAAATTCATTAGAATATAACATTAAAAGAAAAATTGAAACAGATTCTATATTGTTAGAAAAGACAGATATAAAAATTAATTATGGTATTAAAACTGGTTTTAATGAAGCATTTATAATCAATAAAGTGTTAAGAGATAAATTAATATCATTAGATTTCAAAAATGCTGAACTTATTCGACCGTTAATTAGAGGCAGAGATGTTAAGAGGTTTGAGGTTGATTTTCCTCAATTATATTTAATAAATGTTCATAATGGAAACCCAAAAAATAATTTGCCGCCAATTGACATTAACGAATATCCAACTATTAAAGAACATCTAAATAAATATATTGACGGCTTAATCAGGAGAAAAGATCAAGGATGTACACCTTATAATCTAAGAAGCTGTAATTATATGGAGGATTTTACTAAGCAAAAATTAGTATGGACTCCAGTAAATTCTGAATATAGATTTGCTTTAATTCCAGCAGATGTTTATTTTCCCAATTCATTATTTATGATAACAGGTGAAAATATAGAATTATTATGTGGACTTTTTAATTCTAAGTTATTCCGCTTCTATTTATACGTTATGCTATCTAATGGGGAATATAATTATGGATCAAGCGCAATTTTTTCAAAAATTCCTATAAAAAAATTATATAAATTTCATGATAAAATTATCGATTTAGTAATAAATCTATCAAAAAATTATTCAAATCAATATTATAATGATTTAAATAATCTTATATACAAGGAATATGAACTAACTGAACAAGAAATAATTTACATAAATTCACTTATTAATGATTAGATTTTTCAATAAATTCTATTTCTTTAGGCGAAATATTATATAATTTATAAACATATTCATTAATTATACCCAGATTAAATTCAAAACTCTTGAATATTTCTTCTAAATTTTTTGTTGGTTTTATAATTGGGAGTTTTAATAATGCATGTTTGTTATATTGATATCCATTTTTACCTAGTTCAATACTAGAATATAAATGTTTATATGCAAACTCATACAAGTTTGATGATAACAGTGAACAAATATAATATGGGTAATCAGTTAATAACATGAAACATGTCTTATCTAAAAAATAATTATCTGTAATATCTAAATAAAAATTTGCTTTTTGAGTTGTTTCCGGATATATGATTTTAGGCTTAAAAAAATCCTCCCAATAACTTATGCTGTCTTGTGTTTCAAACCATTTATTATTTGTTTTCTTTCTTGATTTTATTTTAGTTCCGTCATTTAGAATGTATTCCTTACCAGTTTGTTCCAATTTTTGAATTGAAAAACTTAAAAGATATTCCTTAAGTGCTGGATATTCATCAATATCAATATTTTTTGAAGGGAAAGTACAAATCATATATAAATTAGGATTTACATATGAAAAACGTTTTATGTCTCTGCCTCGTAAAATTGGTCGAATAATTTTAGCATTGTTTATATCCTTTTTTATTAATGTTTTATATTGATTTTCGTTAATTATGAAAGCTTCATTTAATCCTGTTAATATCCCTCTTTTTATATCTATATCAAGAGTACTTAATATAATACTATTCATTTCAATTTTGTTTTTAATATTAATTTCTAAATCGTTATATATAGACCATATATCTGAATTGAATTTTTGTACATTTTTAAAATGTTCAATATAAACGCTCATTTTATATGTGCAATAAAAGGAGTAAAAAATGACATTTGGATACATAAGGGTAAGTACCGATAAACAAACAGTAGAAAATCAAAGATTTGAAATAACAAATTTTTGTAAGTCAAAAGGTATGGTAATCGACAATTGGATTGAAGAAACTATTTCTGGTACAAAGAATTATTCAAAAAGAGCGTTAGGAACTTTATTAAAAGAAGTTAAAAAAGGTGATTATATTATATGCGCTGAACTTTCAAGACTTGGTAGAAATTTATTTATGATTATGGAAATCTTAAATATTTGTATGCAAAGAGAATGTATTGTTTTAACTATAAAGGATGGATATAGATTAGGTGACGATATACAAAGTAAAGTATTGGCTTTTGCCTTTGGTTTATCAGCTGAGATTGAAAGAAATTTAATTTCGCAACGTACGAAAGAAGCACTCGCTAAAAGAAAAGCTGATGGACAAATTCTAGGAAGACCAAAAGGAAAAAAATCTAGTTATACTAAATTGTCTGGAAAGGAAGATATAATTTTAAGATATTTAAAACAAGGAAAAACAAAAATTTATATCTCAAAAAAATTAAAAGTTCATAGGAATACTTTATCTAAATTTATAAATGATAAAAGCATTACGATTTAAAAATATAGCTACTTAGCACTTTGAAAAGAAGTGTTTAGTGGCTTTTTGTTTTATTTCTTTAATGATTATTATAGGTGAAGAAAAGTTGTAAATTGTTGCACATTTGAGGCAGAATAAGGAAAAAGCAACAACTTGCTTTTTCGACTATTGCACAACTGGGATACCAAGTTTCGCTTTTAACAAGTAAAAGAAAGAGAGGATAAGATTACAGGTAAAAAAGAAGTTAAAACTGAATATTATTCAGAAAGTAAAGAAATAACATATTTTGTTATTGAAGAAGTGGAAGATGATTCAATAGTTAAATTAATAGAGAAAATGTTAGTTAATATTATTTTAACTAGTTGTAATAGTTATTAAAATACAATATAAAAAACTCTTTACTTTTGCTAGCAAATTTGGTATAATAATAATGTTATGGTGATTCCCTATGAAATGGTCTTTACAACAACTTTATCGATATGTAAATAACCCTTTGACTTTCTTTGGAGAAGTTGACTATAGTGAATATGCTAAAGGAGTATCAGATATTATTCGCATGGATATAACAAAATACTCTGGAAGTGCTTTTATGGTTCGTGATGAATACTTTAAGTTCAATATTCACATTGAAACAACTTTATATCTAGAGGATTGTCGTACGTTAGAAGAAGTTCCTTACAAACTTGATCTTGATGTTGTAGAGTATTTTTCAAAAGATGAAAATGACGAAAATGCATATTATATTGAGAAAAATACAATTGATTTATATGATGTCATTTGGGAAAATATTTTATTAGAAAAGCCAATACGTATTACAAAAGAGTAAAGAGGTGAAAGAAGAATGGGTGCAATAGGACCACAGAGACGTATTTCAAAAACTAGAAAACGTCAACGTCGTAGTCATTTTAAACTAGACAACCCTAGCATGTTAGTTTGCCCTAATTGTGGTGAAATCAAACTTGCTCACGTTGTTTGTGCAAATTGTGGTTTTTACGATGGTAAACTTGTAAAAGCTCCTAAAGCTAAAGAACAAGAAGAAACTCCAGAAGTAAAAGAACCTAAGAAAGCTAAGAAAGCTAAAAAAGCTGAAAAAGTAGAGGAATAATTACTCTTAAAAAATTAATTTTCTAATAAAAAAGTGCTCATGAATGAGTACTTTTTTTATGCTTTTTTTCTTTTTCTAAAAAAAATATATTTTTTTGTAAAAAAACCTTGAATTTATTAAAAAAATATATTAAAATATGGGTACAAGTGTAGAAAGTTGGGGAAAGGTGGGAAAAAAGTATGTTTACAGGGCAATACCAGTACAATATTGACGATAAAAGCAGACTAGTTATCCCACAAGAATATCGATCTTTGCTTGGTGATTCTTTTTACATCACTAAAGGTGTGGACCAATGTATTGCGGTGTACACAATTGAAGCATGGAATAGCAGACTACAAAACTTAACTTCACTTGACTATAATGAACAATCTAATCGTAAAATGTTAAGAAATTTTACAGGTTATTCATTCAAAAAAGGATTTGACTCACAAGGCAGAGTCAAACTTGAGGATGCATTAATAGATTATAGTAAAATTGACAAACAATGCGTCTTAGTAGGTGTTAACGATATGTTTGAAATTTGGTCATTAGATACTTGGAAGAAATTCCAAGATGAATCTGATGAGTAAATATCAGTAGTTAACTAAAAGGTTAATTTCTAGAAAGGTTTATTTCACAAGAAATGAATCAAGATCAAGGACACATTCCAGTATTACTAAAAGAGGTTATTGAAGGCCTTAATATTAAACCTGATGGAATCTATGTAGATTGTACTATGGGTGGAGCAGGCCATTCAAGCCGAATTTTAGAAAAATTAGCTTCTGGTCATCTTTATTGTTTTGAACAAGATGAAGATACTCTTAAGAAAGGAAAAGAAAGATTATCGAAAATTAGTAATAATTTTACAATCTTTCAAGAAAACTTTGTTAATATCTTAGAGTGTTTACCTAATGTTAAAGTTGATGGAATATTATATGATTTAGGTGTTTCATCTTTTCAGTTTGATACTCCTGAACGTGGATTTAGTTATAACTTCGATTCAAAATTAGACATGCGAATGGATACTTCAAAATCCCTTTCCGCATATAATATCGTAAATGAATATTCTTTTGAACAATTAAGAAGAATATTTACTATTTATGGTGAAGAGAAGTTTAGTACTCAAATTGCAAGAAATATCGAAAAAGAAAGAAAAGTAAAACCAATTGAAACGACTTTTGAGCTTGTTGATATCATTAAAAGAAGTCTACCAGCGAAAGTGCTTCGTCAAAAAGGTCATCCTGCAAAGCAAGTATTTCAAGCTTTAAGGATTGCTGTAAATGACGAACTTGAGGTTTTCCACAAGTCCCTAGAAAAAGCATTTAAAATGCTTAAACCTCAAGGAAGAATTTGCGTAATATCTTTTCATTCTTTAGAAGATCGTATTTGCAAACAAATGTTTAGAGAGAAAACTGAAGTGGATATACCTAGAGGGCTTCCAGTCAAGGATTGTGATATTATTAAGGAATATGTACTTGTTACAAAAAAGCCGATTGTTGCTGGTGAGGAAGAGTTAAAATATAATCATCGCTCACATAGTGCAAAGCTGCGAATAATTGAAAAACTATAAATTATAGGCATAATTCATAAAGTAAATGAATATACTTATAGTGGTACTTAAACTAAGGGAGGATAATAATTATGTTTAGACCATTACCAAAACCAAAAGCAAGAAAAAGCGATAAAAAATAGTAACTTGGATAATAATATTGCCTTAATATTATTATATAAATATGCTAGAAATTAATCAATAAATGTCTTACGAAATGTAAGACTTTTTTTGTGTTTAAATTAATGTTGATTTATATGTAAAAAAATGATAAAATATTAATAATTAGTATTTATTATAATATGTAATTATTATATATTATTATGTGTATTTATTAAGTATAGAAATGGAGATTCCTATGAAAAATTTAATGAAATATTTTTCTTATTTATTTGTTTTATCAATTATGTTATTTAGTGTTGGTTGTACTGTAAAAAATAAAGAATCAACACCAGAAGATGGTTTAATGACTAACGAATTATCACAAAAAGAAATGAAACAAGATTTAAAAATTTTAGTAGATACGTTAAAAGAAGGACATGTTGATTTATATCATAAAGTGACTGAAAAAGAATTTACTGATAAAGTTTCTGAAATTGAGGCAAAAATTCCAACAATGAATTCAGATCAATTTAGTTTCGAATTAATGAAGTTATGTGCTTTAGTGTCTGATACTGCAACAAGAACTTATTTAGATAGTGATCGTGTTGGAAACCAGTATTATTTGCCAATTGAATATTCTGCATACGCTGAAGGTTTATTAGTAACTAAGATTGATAAAAATTACAAAGAAAAACTAGGCGGAAAAATTATTAGTATTAATGGTACATTAGTAGATGATGTTATTAAAGGATTAAGCAAATATTATGGTGGTGAACTTGAAGATTATTCATTAAACGCTGGAAGATCATCACTATCATTTTGGAATATGTTAAATGACGCAGGATTTGCTCCTGAAAAAGACGTTAAAGTTGCTATTGAAAAAGATGGTAGTATGGAAGAAATTACTTTAACAGCATATAAAAATGGTGATTTTGATTATGATGAATTGGCAAGTGCAAAGGTAAAACTACCTACTGATTATACTAGTAAAAACTATAGTTATAGTTTACTTGATACCGTTTTATATATTCAATATAATGTGTGCTCAGAAATGAAAGACCAAGGATTATCTAAGTTTGTTGATGAACTTAAGAACTTCTTAAATCCAAATATTTATAAGAAAGTAGTTTTAGATTTACGTTATAATCTTGGCTCAGGTAATTATACACATGGTTCACTTCTATACAACGCATTACAAAAATATGTTGAAGAAGGTGGAAAAGTATATACATTTATCGGTAAAAATACTAAAAATCATGCAATTGGTGTAATTATTCAATTACGTACTATGTTTGATTTTGTAGTTGTAGGACAAAAAACAATCAATCCTGCATTCTATTATGGTGGTTCAACTTCATTCCTACTTCCACGCTCACAACTTTCTGTTACATTCCCAACTAAGACAGTAAGTTTCATTAAGAGCATGGATAAAGACAATATGAAAGCAATTGATCCAAGTTTAGAAGTATTCCAAAGCTATAGTGATTATCAAAATGGTATTGATACTCTTCTAACAAGTATTAATTAAAAATCAAAGCGAAGAGTTTTCTTCGCTTATTTTTTAGGAGTTATTTTTATGAATAGTTATAAAGTAATAGATGTTAATAATTGGAAAAGAAAATTAAACTATATGTGGTTTTCCTCTTTTTCTAATCCTTGTTATGGAATGGATGTTGAAATAGATGTTACAAAAGTATTAGAGTATTCACACAATCATAAAAGTTCGTTTTTCATTAATTTTATTTTTATTTTAACAAAAACATTAAATGATTTTGATGTAATGAAACTTCGTATTGTTAATAATGAGATTCGTTTATATGATGTTTGTAATCCCACATACACAGTACTAACAAAAGATTATTCATTTGAAAATGGTGGAATATTGATGGAAAATGATTATCTTATCTTTTATGAAAAATGTCGTGATAATGTAGAAAAAATTAAGAATCAAGATTTTATTAATGATACATATAACAGTAATAATTTATTTAACGATTATTACTGTACTTGTACTCCCTGGCTTGATTATGTGGCAATGACACATCCAATTCCTAGTGGGAATGTAGAATCACTTTCGGTGCCTCGAATTTGCTGGGGAAAATATGTAACTAGAGATAACAAAACAACACTTACCTTAAATATTACTGTTTCTCATGCTTTAGTTGATGGTTATGAGCTTTGTGAAGTTTTTAATAAAATCAGGGATAATATGCTAAACATAGAAAAATTTGGCTTGATATAATAAAGAAAGATATGGTTTAATGTTATGCTTGAAAACTATAATGAAAAGATAATTGAAATAATAAATAGAATAACAAAAGAAGAAAAAAATGCTATAAAAGAAGCTGGAAAATTACTTTTTGAGACAATGGAAAAAGGTAAAATAGTTCACGTTTTCGCAACAGGACATTCACATATGTTCTGTGAAGAACTTTTCTATCGTGCTTGTGGATTAGTACAAATTAATCCGATATTGATTCCAGAACTTATGCAACATGTTGGTGCAATAACTTCTACAAAACTTGAGCGAAAAGAAGGATTAGCTGAGGAAATATTTGATAAGCTAAATTTAGAAGAAGATGAACCTTTTATTATTGTTTCGAACTCTGGGATTAATGCGGTTCCTGTTGAAATGGCGATGATTTGTAGAAAGAATGGTCATAAAGTAATATGTGTAACAAGCATGGATACTTCAGTTAATTCTAGTCCAAGAAATAAATATAATAAACATCTTTATGAAGTAAGCGATATTGTTATTGATAATCATGTTCCAAAAGGAGATGGAGTTATTACAAAAGAATATGGGCAAGTTGGTGCTTCTAGTAGCATAGCGGGGAATTTTATTGCACAGAGTTTAGTTCTAGAAGTAATAAATAATTATGAAGAAGAAAATAAAACACCGCCAATATTCGTTTCCGCAAATCTACCTAATGGTGATGAGCATAACAAAAAACTTATTACAAAATATCAAAGTAGAATAAATCCTTTACGATAATACACTATAATTTATTAGTGTCATAATGTCTTGATAATTTAAAAATAATTTGCTATAATATTTAATGATTGAAAGAAAAACATATAAAATTTCATTTAGGAGGAAAATTAATGAAAAAAGAAGATTTAGCAAAGTATGGTATTTTAGGAACTACTGAATTAGTTCATAATCCATCTTATGAAATGCTTTTTGAAGAAGAAACTAAACCTACTTTAGAAGGCTATGAAAAAGGACAAGTTAGTGAACTTGGAGCAGTAAATGTTATGACAGGTATTTACACAGGACGTTCTCCTAAGGATAAATACATTGTTGTTGATGAAAACTCTAAAGACACTGTTTGGTGGACTTCTGATGAATACAAAAATGATAATCATCCAGCATCTGAAGAAGTTTGGGCAAAAGTAAAAGACATCGCTATTAAAGAATTATGCAATAAGAGATTATTTGTTGTTGATGCTTTCTGTGGTGCTAATGAAGACACAAGAATGGCTGTTCGTTTCATCGTTGAAGTTGCATGGCAAGCTCATTTCATCAAAAACATGTTCATTCAACCAACTGAAGAAGAACTTGCAAACTTCAAACCTGACTTTGTTGTTTACAATGCTTCTAAAGCAAAAGTTGAAAATTATAAGGAATTAGGATTAAATTCTGAAACTTGTGTTATGTTTAACATTACTAGCCGTGAACAAGTAATTATCAATACTTGGTATGGTGGAGAAATGAAAAAAGGTATGTTCTCAATGATGAACTACTATTTACCATTAAAAGGTATTGCTTCAATGCACTGCTCAGCAAATACTGATATGAATGGTGAAAATACTGCTATTTTCTTCGGTTTATCAGGAACTGGTAAAACTACTCTTTCAACTGATCCAAAACGTCTATTAATCGGTGATGATGAGCACGGATGGGATGATAAAGGTGTATTCAACTTTGAAGGTGGATGCTACGCTAAAGTTATCAACTTAGATAAAGATTCTGAACCAGATATTTACAATGCAATTAAACGTAATGCATTACTTGAAAATGTTACATTAGATAGTGAAGGTAAAATTGATTTTGCTGATAAGAGCGTAACTGAAAATACACGTGTTTCTTATCCAATCAATCATATCAATAATATCGTTCGCCCTGTATCTTCTGCTCCAGCTGCTAAGAATGTAATTTTCTTATCTGCTGATGCATTTGGTGTATTACCTCCAGTTTCTGTATTAACTCCTGAACAAACACAATATTACTTCTTATCAGGTTTCACAGCAAAACTTGCTGGTACAGAACGAGGAATTACTGAACCTACTCCAACATTCTCTGCATGCTTCGGTCAAGCATTCTTAGAATTACATCCAACTAAATACGCTGAAGAATTAGTTAAGAAAATGGAAGCTTCTGGTGCTAAAGCTTATTTAGTTAATACTGGTTGGAATGGAACTGGTAAACGTATCTCTATTAAAGATACACGTGGTATCATTGATGCTATTTTAAATGGTGATATTCTTAACGCTGAAACTAAGACAATACCTTACTTCAATTTAGAAGTTCCAGCAGCATTACCTGGTGTTGATCCAAAAATCTTAGATCCAAGAGATACATATGCTGATAAGGCTATGTGGGAAGAAAAAGCTGTTGATTTAGCAGGAAGATTCGTTAAAAACTTTGCAAAATATGAAGGAAATCCTGCTGGTAAAGCATTAGTTAAAGCTGGACCAAAAGTAGAAAAATAATATTATTATAAATAAAAACGTTTATCCGTTTGGATAAACGTCAGACTGTTGACAAATTAAGTTAACAGTCTTTTTTTTAACGATTGAGAAAAAGGTTAAAA
Source organism: uncultured Coprobacillus sp. (assembly GCA_964385755.1). GTDB lineage: Bacteria > Bacillota_I > Bacilli_A > ML615J-28 > CAG-698 > CAG-698. Next base: position 108,698 of record CAYLPZ010000001.1, on the reverse strand, counting down.
AGTGGTATAATATATATATAAAATAAAGGATAAAAAGGTAGTATATTATGTATTTTGAAAAGTCTAAATCTCAGCTTCATTATGAAAAAAATCAACTAGAATTTGTATGTTTAGAACAATTAGTTCCCCAAGATCATATTTTAAGAAAAATTGAAAATGCAGTTGATTTTAATTTTATTCATGACTTAACAAAAGATTTATATAGTCATACTGCTGGTAGAAATTGTCTTGATACAGTTACACTTTTTAAAATTGTAATACTTAGTTTCTTAACAGGAAAGAATAGTATAAGACAAACTTTAGAAGATACAAAAGTTAATATGGCTTATCGTTGGTTTTTAAACCTATCTTTAACTGAAAATGTTCCTAGTTATTCAACATTTAGTAAAAATTATTCTCGTAGATATGAATCATCTGATGTATTCGATAAAATATTTAATACTATCCTTGAATCTTTAATTGATAATAACTTAATTGACACATCTATTATTTTTGTTGATGGAACACATATAAAGGCTAATGCTAACAAAAAGAAATTTATTAAAAAAACTGTTAATGTAGAATTCACAAAATTTGAAAAAGAAATTCAAAAAGAAATAAAAGCCTATAGAAAAGAAATCGGTCGTAAAGATGATGACGACGATGATGATGGAAATATTGACATTGATAAAGAAACTGGTGAAACAAAAGACATAAAAGAAACAAAAGATATTAATGTAAGTAAAGTAGATCCTGAGAGTGGAATGTTTGTAAAAGGAGAACATGAAAGAGTATTTGCTTATGTAGATCAAGTAGCATGTGATCAAAATGGATATATTTTAGGTTTTGATGTAAATAGTGGAAATATGCATGATTCTAAAGCTTTCTTACCTTTTTATGAGAAATACTTGTCAAAATATAATCCATATGTAATATGTTGTGATGCTGGATATAATAATGCTTTTAATGCCAAATATATGATTGATAACAATGTAAATCTATTAGTTCCATATTCTAGACCAAAAGGTGGAAAAGATTTATTTAATAATAGGTTTACTTATGTTTTAGAGTGTGATAGTTACAAATGTCCAAATGGTAATTTATTACATAAAAATAACGTAACAAAAGATGGTTATGTTGAATACATAATTGAACCACATAATTGCAATAATTGTCCTTTTAAGAAAGAATGTTTAAAAAATTATAAAAGAAAAACTATTAGAAGACATATGTTTCAAGACTGTGTTGATGTTTGTAAAAATTATAGACTATCAGATGAAGGCAAAGAAATCTATAGATTAAGAAAAGAAACAATAGAAAGAGTTTTCGCTGACGGAAAAGAGAAACATGGTCTTAGATATACTAGATTTAAAGGGCTTGCGAAAAACAGACATTTACGATGTCTCCTTTATGCATACCTCAACATCAAAAAAGTAGCCCTATTACTAAGTAAAAGGGCAAAAAACAAAACAAAGATATGTAATATATAGAGATTGTTCTCTAGTTTTTTATTTTTTAGAGATAAAAAGTTAAAATAAACAAAAAATTATTAACATATTTTAAAAATATTAAAAATAAAGTGCTGACAAAAATGAATTTGTCAACACTCTGACGTTTATCCGTTTGGATAAACGTTTTTTATTTATTTTATAACTTTTGCATATAAATCATAACCATTGACATCAGTAATTTCAATGTTAATATAAGTACCTATTATAACTTCATCTTTTACAAAAATAAATCCATCAACATCATCAGGGGCTTCTTGGTATGTTCTAACCTTATAGGCTTTTTCTTTGTTATCGTAACTATCAACTAAGGCTTTGTATGTTTTTCCAATGCGTGATTTATTATATTCTAAAGCAATTTTGCTTTGTATTTCCATTAGTTTTACAAATCTTTCTTCTTTTACATCTTCAGGTATTTTATCATTCATTAGATAACCTTTTGTACCTTCTTCATCAGAGTAAGTAAAAGCACCTAAGCGCTCAAATTTAAGTGAAGATATGTGTTTACATAATGTATCAAAGTCTTCATCAGTTTCACCTGGGAAGCCTACAATAATTGTGGTTCTTAAAATTGCTTCTGGCATCATATTTCTTATTTTGTCACATAACTTAGTGATATCTTCGATTGTTCCACGCCTATTCATTTTTTCTAATAATCGATTTGAAGCGTGTTGTATTGGAATATCAAAATATTTACAAATAGAATCATATTTTTTAAATACTTCAAGCATTTCGTCTGTTATTTCATCAGGATATAAATATAGAACTCTGATTGATTCAAAAATATTCAAAAGTGCCAATCTTTCAAGTAAAGTTGCTAGAGAATAAGTTTTAAAGTCAGTACCATATCTTGATGTGTCTTGTGAAATTAAAGTTAATTCTTTGATGCCTTTTCTTTCAAGATATTTAGCTTCCTCTATTATATCATCAATTGGTCTACTACGATATGAACCGCGAATAAGGGGAATCGCACAGTAAGCACAACAATTGTTACAACCATCGCCTATTCTTAAATAAGCTTTAAATTTTCCAGTTGAGATTACTCTATTAGTGTATGAAAGTTTATAGCTTACATTAGACTTTGTGATTTTCATAAATATTTCATCAAGTTTGTCATATGATGAAATAGGAACAAAGTAATCAACTTCTGGTATTTCTTCAGATAATTCTTTTAAATATCTTTGTACTAAACAACCTGTAACAATAACTATTTTATTTCCAAAATCATATTTTAAATTTATTGCTTCCATAATTGTGTTTAAAGATTCTTCTTTAGCACTTTCAATGAAACCACAAGTATTTACAATAATAACATCAGCTAGTGTTTCATCACTTGTTATTTCTAAATCATATTTTGTACATAAACCTAAGATTAGCTCACTATCAATTAGGTTTTTAGCACATCCAAGGGAGATTATTCCTAGTTTCATTTTACTCATATATTACTCCTCAATTATTGCATATATTGCTAGATGGTCTGATATAATTTTATTAATTACGTTTGCACTTATTACTTTAACATCATTTGACGTGAAGATATAATCAATTTTTGCACTTGGTTTATCTGATGGATATGTTTTATGAGAGTTGTCTATAGTATTGAATACTAAACTTTTTAGTGGCTTAAATATTTCATTATCATACTCCATATTAAAATCACCAAAGATAAGATATTTATTTTTGTTTTTAAGTAGTTCACATAAGAGTGAAATACCATTTTCTCTTTCTTTCTTAGCTAATCCTAGGTGCGTTCCAAAAACAGTAAAACCTTTAATTTGAGCTTCAATGATTACTCTTGATTCATAATAAACATCTTCATCAAAGATAGTAGGATCAGGGATTTTATGTAATTTTATATTTTCAATAGGATATTTTGAAAAAATAGCATTACCATAGTCACCTCTTGGTATTTCTATGGCCTTTCCAAAATAACAATAAAGACCTGTAAGTTCCTTAATTTTTCTTACTTGGTTACCAAAAAAAGTATCATCATTTCCACCAAATATTTCATTTAGTACGTAGATATCTGCATTTATCTCATTTATGAAGTTTGCAAGACCTTCAAAATCAATTTCTCTTGTAATATAGTTTCTTGCATGTTGAATATTAAAACTTACTATTTTCATATCGTGACCTCTATCAATTATTGTAACAAATTTTATTATAAAATTAAAGCATAAAATACATTTTTATTCATAGTATTAATAGAAGAGGTTAGAGGGTATGAAAGTCTCAAGTATTTTATTAGAACGTGTTTTGTATGATTATGAAGTTGCAAACATTGTAACAGATTCACGTAAAGTTTCTTCAAAAGATATTTTTGTGTGCCTAAATACAATTGATAGTGGTGATAATTACATTGATGATGTAATCGCAAAAGGCTGTAAAACAATAGTGACTGAAAAACTTGAAACATTAAAGAAATATAAAGAAGAAAAAATTAATCTAATTTATACAATTGATACTAAAAAGAAACTATCTTCAATGTTAAAAAAGTTTTATGGCGATTTATCAAAAGATATTAGGGTGATTGCGGTGACGGGGACAAATGGGAAGACAACTGTCACTACTTTATGTTATCAGTATTTAAAGTATCTTAAAATTAAATCATCATTAATTGGTACAAATGGCATAATAATTGGAAATAAAAAATATAAAAATGATAATACAACCCCATCAATTACAAAAATATATGAAGTTATGAGAGAATCAATAGATGAAGGCATTCATTATTTATTTATTGAAGCAAGTAGTCATGGCATTAAAGAACAAAGAATGCAAGGACTGACAATCCACACAAGTTTAGTTACCAATATAACTAGAGATCATTTAGATTATCATAAGACAATGGATGATTATATTTATACAAAACTATATTTACTTCTTAAAGCAAAACATCAAATAATTAACATTGATGATGAAAACATTTGTAAAATGATTCCTTTTTTAAATGATAATATTTATACTTATGGATTTAAAGAAAATGCAAAATATCATATTACTAAAACTAGTATTATTGATGAAAAACAAAAAATAGTAATTAATGATAATGAAGTTTTCTTTACGAATTTAATTGGTATTCATAATTCATATAATATTGCATCATTATATGCAATAGTCGATACATTACAACTTGATAAAAGTAAATTAAAAGAATTTTTGAATGAGCAAATAGTAATACCAGGAAGAATGGAATTAATTAAAACAAATAAGGGTAGTTTTCTAGTTGATTTTGCACACACACCAGATGGTGTATTTAATATTTTAAAAACTGTAAAAGATAACTTACTAAAGCAAAACGGAAAGATTATTGTGGTTATGGGAATGGGTGGTAATAGGGATGTCGGCAAGAGAATTATTGTTGGTAAAATACTAGATGCTATGGCAGACATCATTATTCTAACAAATGATAATCCACGATGTGAAGATGAAATGCAAATCATCTATGATATTAAAGAAGGAATTGTAAACACAGAAAACTATACAGTACTTGAAAGGAAAGATGCAATTTTACTTGCTTATGAATTATCAAAAACAAATGATTATATATGTGTGCTTGGCAAAGGATGCGAAGATACAATGGAAATAAATGATAAGTTTATACATTTCAATGATGTTGAAGAAATAAATAAGATAATAAAAGGAAATTAATATGAATGTGGAACTTTTAATCATATTATCTTTTTGTTTATCATTTTTAATTTTTTTTGTTGGTATAAAAATCCTAAAAAAAGAAAAAATCGGTCAAGAAGTTAGAAAATTAGGCCCTAAGTCTCATTATAGTAAAGAAGGAACACCAAATCTTGGTGGTGTGTTTATTATATTTTCCACAATTATTATTTTTATTATAATGATTATTTACCTAAATATTAAAATTGATTATCCCAAAATAATCATGCTTTTTATGCCACTTATTTTATATGGTGTACTAGGTTTTTTTGATGACTATATGAAAATTAAACAAAGAAAAAATGATGGACTAAGCCCAAAATCTAAATTGATATTTCAAATTGTTTGGGCAACTATTTATTTCTTTGTATTCTTAGAAGAAGAAAATACTTTAATAAAAATATTTAATATAACTATTAATTTGAAATGGGCATATGGTATATTAATTCTCTTTTTCTTCGTAGCATCATCAAATGCTTTTAATCTATCCGATGGACTTGATGGTCTCTCTGGTGGCATAGCTATTTTGATATTATTAGGACTATCTTTAATTAGTAATAATAGATTAATAGATGCTTTTATTATTTCTTTAATAATTCCTTTGTGTGTTTTTCTTATTTTTAATTTTCACCCCGCAAAAATATTTATGGGAGATACCGGGTCTTTAGCCATCGGCGCAACAATTGCTAATTTATTTATTATCTTAAAGCATGAACTTTTACTTATTATTTTTGGACTATTATTAATAATTGAAACAGTATCAGTTATAATTCAAGTTTTTGTTTTTAGAATTAGAAAGAAAAGAGTGTTTAAAATGGCTCCACTTCATCATCACTTTGAATTATGTGGTTGGAGAGAAGAAAGTGTTGTCTTTCTATTTTGGATAATTCAAGGTTTGTTAATGATAATTGGTGTTTATGTATTTTATAAATATGCTTAATAGCGGAAAGAATGTGATGATATGTATAATAGAGAGATTAACATTGACATGGAAAATAAAACTTATTTGCTATTTGGAATGGGCAAATCTAATGAAAGTATTAAAAGGTTTTTTGACAAAAAACATATTGATTATTTAATATACGATGATAAAAAGGTGATAGGACAAGATCTTGATTTTTCAAAAGTAGATTACATAGTTAAATCTCCTGGTGTTAGGCTTGATCATCCACTATTAAAAGAACATCAAGATAAAATAATACTAGAACTAGAATTATTTAATAAATTCAAAAATAGAAATACAAAAGTTGACATTGTAACTGGTACGAATGGAAAAACAACAGTGATGAAATTAATAGAAGATGTTTGTGGTCATAGATGTGTAGGCAACAATGGTTATCCACTATTTGATTATATTGATAGTCCATCTAGAATAGTTATAGAATCATCAAGTTTTATGGGTGAAAAGAAGACATCACTTGATGTCGATACAGCAATACTACTAAATATATTTCCAAGTCATTTAGAGAGACATGGGAGTTTGAAAAAATATATTGAAGCAAAAGAAAATTTAATTAGAAATGCGAAAACACTGATAATTAATAATGATAATAAGTACACTAGAAAACTAATAAAGAAATATAAAAATATAATATTTTTAGACAATAATAAAAAATATAAAAAAAGAATATACACATATTCTGCTAAAGGAAGAAGAGCAGATTTAACAATATATAATAATATAATATATTATCATGGAATTAAAATATTAGATATGAATAAATTACCTTTATATCTACAAATGTACAAAGAAAATACTATGGCAACAACACTTTATGCTCTTACACAATTCGATTATGATAAATTAGATAATATGTGCTTTTTTAAACCTTTAGAGCATCGTTATGAGGTTATATCTGAAAACCCAAGAATAATTAATGATTCGAAATCAACCAACTTTTACGCCCTAAAAAAGGCTTTAGAAGTTACTAAGGAGAATGTAATTTTAATTTGTGGTGGTAAAAGAAAAAAAGAAAATTATAAGCAAATTAATGGATTTCATAATATAAGAAAAGTCTTAATTTGTGGAGAAAATAGATTTATTATATCGAATGCTTTAAAATATAAGAAAATTACATATGATACACTAAAAAGTTTACTTAATGATCTTGAAAACCAATATGAAAAAGATTGTACAATTTTATTTTGTCCTGGTAGTATTAGTTATGATGAGTTCGCATCTTTTGAAGATAGAGGAAAATATTTTAAAGAAGAAATAAAGAAGTTTTTGGAAAAAATTAAAAATAGATGAGTTTTCTCATCTATTTATCTTTTGTATAGACTGCACAGTTATTAAATATACCATAGAATGTATATCCTGTTAGGTCATATGATGTTTTGTGATTAAAAGTAGTATAATAGTTTGTTTCATCATTTCCTAAACCTGACTTTTTGATATAATGATTACCCTCTTTAACGTAATATTCTTCACCAATACCAACATTACCTGAGATTGTCATGTCTCCTACTTCAGTTATTCCGCTAATAGTGTCTTCAATTTCTGTAACATTAAAAGTATTATTTGATACAGTAAATAAGTAATCACCAGAATCAATTAATAAATCATAGTTTTCTGAAACGTTATTTGGATCCTCAATTAGAAATTCTGTGTACGCATTTTTTGCTTGTTGCATTTCTTTAGATTTGTTTGCATTAGTGACTACACCAGAAAATGTGGGAATTAACACTGCCGCTAAAATGCCTATCACCGCAATAACTACTACAATTTCCACAATTGTAAAACCTTTATATTTTCTAAGACTTTCTATTTTTTCCTTTATTTTCATAATTTATTACTCCTTTGTTATCTAATATTATTATTAGATAATTACTTAGAAATATGAATGGTAATTTATTGAAATATTATAGTAGAGTCTTATATATCTTGATAAATCAAATTATTATTATATTGACATATTGTGACTTTTTTTATATAATATTAATATAAGCGTTGAAGAAGAGAAGTATATTTTGATTTTCATTTTAGAGAGTAACAAGTCGGTGCAATGTTATATGAAATCACTGTAGAAAGTAGCTTTGGAGCTAACAAGAACTGAAAATAAAGTAATAATAACTTTATAAAACTTGTTCGTATCTCCTGCGTTAAAGGTAATTAAGAGTATAATAAGAAAAGTAAGTTAATTATTTTATCTTTATTATAAACTAAGGTGGTACCGCGGAATTTTTCGTCCTTAAATATAATTTTAAGGCCTTTTTTTATGGCTATTGGAGGATATTATGAAATTAAAAGATTTATCAACTAAGTATGATTTTAAACAAGTAGAAGAAGGAAAGTATCAAACTTGGGTGGAAAAAGGGTATTTCACTCCTGGTGATTTATCTAATAAATCATATTGTATTGTTATTCCACCACCTAATGTTACAGGAAAATTACATTTAGGTCATGTTTTAGATAATACTTTACAAGATATTATTATTCGTCGTAAACGTATGCAAGGCTATGATACTTTATTTTTACCAGGAATGGACCATGCAAGTATTGCGACGCAAGCAAAAGTAGAAGCAAAACTACGTACACAAGGCATTAGTCGCTATGATTTAGGTCGTGAAAAGTTTCTAGAAGTTGCTTGGGATTGGAAAAATGAGTACGCATCTTATATTCGTAAGCAATGGGCAACACTTGGTTTAAGTTTGGATTATACTAGAGAGCGTTTCACTTTAGATGAAGGTTTAAACAAAGCCGTAAATGAAGTATTTGTTAAAATGTATAATGAAGGATTAATCTACCAAGGTGAAAAAATAATTAACTGGGATATTCAAAGCAAAACTGCAATCTCTAATATCGAAGTTGAATACAAAGAATTAGAAGGTGCATTTTATCATATGATTTACAAATTTACAAATGGACCTATTGATGGTGTAGAAGGATTGATTATAGCTACTACTAGACCAGAAACAATGTTTGCGGACCAAGCATTAATGGTTCATCCTGAAGATGAACGCTATCAAAAGTTCATTGGCGCAAAAGTAACTATTCCACTAACAAATATTGAAATTCCTGTTATTTCTGATGAATATGTTGAAAGAGAATTTGGTACTGGTGTTGTTAAAGTTACTCCTGCCCATGATCCTAATGATTTTGAAGTTGGTTTACGTCACAATTTAGCTCGTCCACTATGCATGAACGAAGATGGTACTATGAATAGTTTAGCTGGTAAATATGAAGGAATGGATCGCTTTGTTTGTCGTGAAGAAGTATGTAAAGATTTAAAAGAACAAGGATATTTAATTAAAATAGAAAAAATTACTCATGCGGTTGGACATAGCGAGCGTACTGGTGTAGTTGTTGAGCCAAGATTATCTAAACAATGGTTTGTTAAGATGGATGGTTTAGCAAAAGATTTACTTGAAATGCAAAAGACTGAAGATCGTATTAACTTTGTTCCAGCACGTTTTGAAAAGATATTTGAAAACTGGCTTGAAAATATGCAAGATTGGTGCATTTCTCGTCAGTTATGGTGGGGACATCAAATTCCTGCGTGGTATCGTGGGGAAGAAGTTTATGTTGGTGTAACTGCTCCTGATGGTGAAGGATGGAAGCGTGATGAAGATGCATTAGACACTTGGTTTAGTAGTGCACTATGGCCATTTTCGACACTCGGATGGCCTGAAAAGACTCGTGACTTAGAAAAATTCTTCCCAACAGATACTTTAGTTACTGGTTATGATATTATTTTCTTCTGGGTTGCTCGTATGGCTTTCCAATCAAAATATTTATTAAAAACTCGTCCATTTAAAGATGTATTAATCCATGGTATTATCCGCGATGAACTAGGAAGAAAGGTTAGTAAATCACTTAATAATGGCGTAGATATGTATGATGTTGTTAATAAATATGGTACTGATTCACTTCGTTACTTTATTACAACAACAGGAGCACCTGGACAAGATATCCGCTACTCTGAAGAAAAAATTGAAGCTGCTTGGAATTTTATCAATAAGATTTGGAATATTAGCCGTTTCATTGGAATCAATTTAGATGCAAAAGGATACAATAAAGAAAAAATTAACCTTGACTTATTAACTTCCGCAGATAAATGGATTTTAAAGCGTCTAAATGAGACTATTAAACAAGCAGATAATTTCTTTGATAAATATGATTTTGGAGAGGCTAGTAGAGTCATTTATAAATTTACTTGGTTTGATTTTGCTTCATGGTATATTGAAATGACAAAAGTAACTTTAAATAGTGATGATCAATCATTAAGTATTAATACATGTGCAGTTTTAGAATATGTACTAACAAGTGTATTAAAATTATTACATCCATTTATGCCATTTGTAACAGAAGAAATTTATCAAAAATATAATGATGGTAGCATTGTAATTTCTTCTTGGCCAGAAGCAAAAGAAGAATATGATTTCGAAGGTGCTGAAAAAATGCAAGTTATATTCGATGTAATTACAGCTGTACGTAATATTCGTGCTGAAAAGAATGTTGTTAATAGTAAGAAAATTGACTTATATTTAGAAGTAAAGAATAAGGAAGCTTATGATTTCTTAAATCTTAACAAAGTATATTTAAATAAGTTTACAAATTATGAAAAACTAGAAATTTCATTAGAAGAAGTGAACAAAGATTTATCAATGACTAGTGTTTTCGACGATGTAATCGTAATAGTACCATTAAAAGCGTTAGTTAACATTGAAGAGGAAAAGAAAAAACTACAAGCAAATAAGGAAAAACTATTAGGCGAGATTAAACGTTGTGAAAATATGCTTTCAAATCCTAATTTCATTTCTAAAGCTCCAGAAGCTAAAATAAATGCGGAGAAGGAAAAGCTTGCTTCATATAAAAAACAATTTGAAGAAACTCTTAAACTTCTAGAAAATTTATAAATTAAGGAGAATTAGTAGTGAAGGGATATCTTGTAGTCAATAAGTTTCTTATAAATGATAGATTTTCTATACTTTATGAAAAACTTGTTAATGCATTTTTAAGAGAAAATATTAGATTAATGCTTATTACAAATGATAAAATTAAAGCAAGTATAGACTCATGTATCAAACTTGATTGTGATTTTATTATTTTTTGGGATAAAGATATTCTTCTTGCTAAACTTTTAGAAAAAAACGGATATAAGTTATTTAATAGTAGTGATACTATTGCCATTTGTGATGATAAAGGATTGATGGCACTTGAACTTAAAAATATAGTTCATATGCCAAAAACTATTTTATTACCATTCACATATGATAAAGTTGGGTACAATGATTTATCATTTATTGATGACTATGATATAACATACCCAGTAGTCCTTAAAACAAATAAAGGATCATTTGGTACTGGTGTTTACTTACTAAATAATAAGAGAGAATTACTAAAAACTATCAAAGAAAATGAGAACGTACAAATGCTACTACAAGAATATATTGAAGAAAGCTATGGCGTTGATATTCGTGTTATGGTTGTTTTCGGTAAAGCAATTGGTGCTGTTAAACGCATAAATAAGAATGATTTTCGCTCTAATGTCTTAAAAGGTGGAAAGATGGAACCTTATCTGCTTGATGATAAACTAATAAATTATGCAAGTAGAGTTTCACAAAAATTAAATTTAAGTTTTGGTAGTGTTGATTTTCTAGTTAAAAATGAAGAAAAAGAAGAATATCTTTTATGTGAAGTAAATTCTAATGCTCATTTTAATACCTTTAGTAATACGACAGGAATTGATTTTGCTTTAGAACTTGCAAGAGGAATTAAGAAAAAAATATATCAATAAAAAAATAACCAAGTAGCAAATTTATGAAAGCTACTTGGTTTTTCTATGTATTTTAAAAAAAAATAATTTTTTTATAAAAAAGACTAATTCTTACTAAAGTATAAGTGGAGGGATAGTTATGAAGAAATGAAAAAATTAAACAATGTAGAAATGCTTCCACGTGAGCGAATATTGAATTATGGACCTGCTGCACTAGCTGATTATGAGCTTTTAGCAATTATGTTAAGAACAGGTACAAAAGGAGTGAATGTTCTAGACTTAGCAAAAGAAGTATTACAAAAAATACAAAGAATCAACTATTTAAATGAAACTACCATTTATGAATTAACAGAAATAAAAGGAATTAAGAATGCTAAAGCAATTGAGATACTCGCCGCAATCGAACTTGGAAAAAGAGTTTGCAAACCTACATTACATATGAATTATATAAAATCTAGTAAAGATGTATATAAATTATTAGAAGTAGAAATGAGCAATATCTCACATGAAGAAATAAGGTGTATTTATTTAAATAACAAAGGTTCAGTTCAAGAAATTAAAATTATATCCCATGGAGGAAGATTACAAGCAGCCATTGATTTTCGCGAGATTATTAAATGGGCGTTTAAATTTTCATCAAGTAATTTTATTTTAGTTCACAATCACCCTAGTGGTGTTGCAACTCCTAGCCTTGAAGATTTAGAGGTATCGAAACGACTTGATGAATATGCAACTTCAATTGGTCTATTGATGGTAGATCATGTGATTATTGGAAAAGGACAGTACTACTCATATCGTAAACAAATTATTGAATACATAAATTTATCATAATTAATTATTTGTCTCATATAATTAATTAGATATAAGGAGTAGTATATGGAAAATGAACCAAAAGTACTAAAAAGTCAAAAAACAAAAATGTCATTTTTAACAAAATTCCTAATTAGAATGATTATTGGTCTAGTAATTCTTTTTGTGTTTTGTTGTTTAGATAAAGAAGGAATAATAAAATTTGAAACAATTAAAGATAAACTAACAGAAAATATAAACTTTACAAAAGCCGCAATCAAAATAAATGGGAAAGTTAATTTAATAGACATGGGAACTAGTGATGAACAAATGGTATCTGGTGACATACAATTGCTTGAAAATGGTGAAAAAACAAAAGTAACTTCAACAGTATATGAGAAGATTGAATCAAAAGTCTGTGGAAGTGTGATAAGAATAGATAAACATAATAATCATTATACATTAAGCATTTTAGGATTAGATGATGCTATCTATGTTTATTCACATTTAGATACAATTGAAGTTATGATCTATGAATATATACCAAAAGGAAAAGAACTTGGAAGCTCAGAGGACTATTATTTCATCACAAAAGAATAAAAAAATTAATATAAACTATTCATTTTATTTTTTAATTTTGTTGTTTTTATATTTAGGGAAAATCGATGAATTATTAATTATAATATTATCTTTATCATTTCATGAACTTTCACATGTTTTTTTTGCGAAAGTATTTAAACAAAAAATAGGAAAAATTACTTTAACTCTTTTTGGTTTTTATTGTGATATAAATCTATATAATCTTTCTAAAAATAAAAAAATATTGGTGATAATTGCGGGGGTAATAGCTAATTTATTATTGATTATGATTGGTTTTATACTTGATAATGAGCTATTAATTCACTATAATTTACTAATGTTTTTCATTTCACTTGTACCGATTTATCCCCTTGATGGATATGGTATAACTTCTATTGTAATTTACAAATATCGTAATATTATAAGTATTATTTTCTTCATTTTATTAATTATTCTTACGCTTTATGTAAAATCACTTGGTTTACTTATTTTTATCATATTTTTATTTTATAAACAAAAGACAAAAAGAGAATATGATGATATAAGAAGACTAAAAGGAATAATATCGTCATACTTTAATAATCAAAAGAAAAAGAGTATAATGATATAAGAATATAGAGGTAGAACCTATGGGAAAATTAATTAATAAAAAGGTTATTGAAATCAATTCAACTAATAAAACTTATTTTGTTATATATGAAAATAAAAGAAATAAATATGCCAAACTATTAGTTAATGCGAAAAAGGAAATAATTGTTCGTGGATATAATCTTTCTATTCCACAAATTAATGATTTTGTTTGTAAAAATATAGAATGGATTGATAAAAAACTAAATGAAAGAATAGAAAAAGAAACAAAGTATGATACTATTTCTTATTATCAAGGTGAGGTAATGTACCTTTTTGGTAACAAATATTTTGTTAAAGAATGTGATGAAAAAGCGTATTTAACATATCACAATGTACTTTTTGTCAATAGTGGTGATAATATTCAAAAAATATTTGAAGAGGTAGAGAATACATATTTATATATTATAAATGAATATATATTGAAATATCAAAAAATATTTAAAGTAAGTCCTAAGATATTATTTAATAATATGTATGGCAAACTTGGTTATTGTATTGTCAATAAAAATACTTTAGTATTTTCAAAAAGATTAATACATTTATCTAAGGAAGTAATTGAATATGTCGTTGTTCATGAATTTGCTCATTTGTTTGAAGCAAATCATCAAAAGAAATTTTATAAAATAATAGAAAAGCATTTACCTGATTATAAAGACCGAGTAAAAAAAATGAAAGAACAAAACATTTTATTTAAATATAAATCGGTAGAAAGAAATGCAAATTAAAACAGAAAATTTATTTATACAAAGAAAAAATCAAAACAAAGATGATAATAGTTTATACGCTCAAATTATAAAAAATGAGCGTGTAAGAAGGAATATGACACTCGAGGAAATGAGTGAGAATATTTGTTGTGTTAGCTACTTAAGTAAACTAGAAAATTCACTAGTTAATGCTAGTGATAAATATGTTAAAGCGTTATTTGAAAGAGTAAATATAAACTATGATGAATTAAAAAATATTGTAAATGAAAATACAATAATTGAAGTTCTTAATGCTTTTTTCCTAGGAAAAAATGATAAAATAACAGAACTTTATAATGAGGTTGTGAATACTCCATTTTCATCAACTAAACAGTTAGTTTTGCTTATTTACTATCTTAATATTAATTCCTATAGTTCATTTGAGTGTGAAGTAAATAATATCGATAATATCATAAGTACTTTAAATGAAAATGAGAAAATAATTTATTTACTTTTGTTAATTGAATATTTTATTAAAAAGTGTCATTATAAAGAAGCAAGTAAACTTCTTGATAATATTAGTCTTTTCAGCATTGATATTAAGGAAAATAGAAGTAATAGAATATTATATTATTTAATAGTTGAAGCACAAATGAAAACATATTATGAGCTAAAAGATTATCTCAGATTCTTAGAAGCATATAATGTTTTTAAAGAAATTGATTATATTTGTTATCCTGTAGATAAGAAAATATATTTTCGATTATTATATAATGAGCTAATATCTTCCCACATGCTTGACAAAGTATTAGATGATATTAATACTTTAGATATTTCATATTTACCTGAACAAAAGAAAAATGATTGCTTGTACTTAATTTATTTAATTAGAATTAAGAAAGGAAATTTACAAGAAATATTTAATGAAATAATAGAAAATAAATATTATAATGATGTTCGTATTTTTGGTGTTATGGCAATGATAAGCTATCAAAGTTGTGATAGTAATATTACATATAAGTTTTTAGAAATTGCTAAAGATTATCATTTTGAAAAGAAAGATGATATCCATGAAAAATTCATTAATTTTATTTTGTTTTATAAAACATCATTTGATAATATTGAAAAGATTAATTTCCTTAAAAATGAAATTCTTCCAACAATGAAGGTTCAAACAAATTATTACTATGATATGATTTATAAAGATGTTTATGTAACATCATTGGCCAGTGAAAGTAGATACAAAGAAGCATATAGATTTATAAGTGAATTTTATAGTGAGAAAATATTATAAAAAAGGTTTGCACGTAATGTCATTTACGTGCTTTTTCTTGATTTTTTAGTGTTAACATAATAAAATATAATAGGTGAATAATATGTGTAACAAACAAAAATACTTTGATAAACTAAATAGCGAAAATGAATTAGAATTTAAAAATGACGCTTTAAATAGGGATGTTCCTATTATAAAAGATGATTCATTAGAACTACTAATATTTATTTTAAAAATGACAAAAGCCCAAAGAGTTTTAGAAATAGGTACTGCAGTTGGTTATAGTGCTATTTCTATGGCCATTAAAGCAAGTGTGCAAGTCGATACAATCGAAAAAAATGAAAAAATGTATTTAGAAGCATTAACAAATGTAAAAAACATGCAATTAGATGATAAAATAAACTGTTATCATAGCGATGCTTTAACGTTTGATAATTCTTTGTTATCTGAGTATGATCTAATATTCATCGATGCCGCAAAAGCCCAATATCAAAGATTCTTTGAAAAATATACACCTCTTTTAAAAGAAGGGGGAATTGTTTTTAGTGACAATTTACTTTTTCATGGTTATGTCGAAAAATATGTAAACAATGAAGATATTTCTAGTAAAGATTTACGAGCTTTAGCTAGAAAGATTAACAATTATAATCAATTTTTAAAAGACAACAAAAGTTTTGAGACAATGTTTTTAGAAATTGGTGATGGAATTGCAATTTCCATTAAAAAATAGTATAAGGTGAGTTAAAATGATTGTTATTGATGATATATATGAAAATCTAAATTTTCCATGTGATGGTTTTATTGTACATCTAACAAGTTTAGATACCTTCCCTGGGAAATGTTTTTCTTTAGAAGAAGCAATTATAGAGGCTAGAAAAATAAAAGATCTTGGTAAAATAGCTATTGCTTCTATAGATAGAGTATTTGAAGAAGATGATTTAGAACTATTAAATTTTTCAATGAAAGTCATAATTGATAATTTTGATTATATTATTTATAGTGATTATGCGGTGATACATAACACAGAGTCCCTTGATAAATTTATTTACGACCCAAAGACTTTAGTTTGTTCTTTAGAAGAAGCAAAGACAATCGACACAAAAACATTTATTTCCCTAGAACAAAGTAGTAAGGAAGTAGATGATATTGTTAATAATCTTAAGTCTTTAAATAAGGTTTGTTATACAATCTTTGGCTTAAGACAAATGATGTATTCACGCAGAATGCTTTTATCAATTTATAATGATTTTTCAAGTGATGTGTCATTTAATAAAAATATAATTTATGATTTAAAAGAAGAACTTAGAGATGATTTATACAAGATTATAGAAAATGATAATGGAACATTTATTTATACACCTTATTTTTATTATAATCCGTTAACTAGTTTTTCGTATGATGATTTATTTATTTGTCATATTAATTCATATTTATTAACAGAAGAAGATATTAGATTTTTATTACTAATTTACACAGATAAAGCAAATAAAGAAATAAGAGAAAACAAAATCAAGGAATACTTTGGTAAGCGCCATTTAAAGATTTCAAAAGGTTTTTTGACTGATAAGCTCTTTTTGTTGAAGGATAAAGATAATGAATAATTACAATAATAAAATAGAATTATTAGCTCCTGCGGGAAATCTAGAAAAACTTAAAATTGCATATTTATATGGCGCAGATGCAGTTTATGTAGGTGGTAAGTATTTTTCGCTTCGTGCTAGGGCAAATAACTTCACAATGGAAGATTTAAAAGAGGCAAGTATGTTTGCTAGGTCACTTAATAAAAAGTTATATGTCACAATGAATATTGTGCCACATAGTGAGGACCTAGAAAACTTAGAAAAATATTTAATGGCTCTAGAGTCATATGGAGTAACAGGAATTATTGTTAGTAGTATGTATATTGCGAAAGTGGCAAGCAAAGTAAGTCCAAAGCTTGAAAGACATCTATCAACTCAGGCTTCTGTAACTAACAGCAAAGCAGTTAAGTATTATGAACAAAAAGGATTTTGTCGTGTAGTATTAGCTAGAGAAGTAACTTTTACACAAATGAAGAAAATAAAAGAAGAAGTAAATGCACAGCTTGAAGTGTTTATTCATGGTGGAATGTGCACATCAATTTCTGGAAGATGTATGCTTTCAAATTACATGACATCTCGTGATGCTAATCGTGGTGGATGTGCTCATAGTTGTAGGTGGAACTATGATGCTTACCTTTGTAACAAGAAAATTAATCAAAAAGGCTTTCTAAATATTGGATCAAAGGACTTATGTGCTCTTAAGATGATTCCAGGTCTTATAGATTTAGGTATCGCAAGCCTAAAAATTGAAGGAAGAATGAAATCACTTTATTATATTGCTATTGTTGTTAGAGCTTATCGTATGCTTATTGATGAGTATACACAAACCGGCAAAATAGAAGATATTAAAATTTATGAAAATGAAATTTTGAAAGCAGAAAATAGGCTAACTGGTATTGGTTTTTACGATGGAATGGTAACACTTAATGAACAATTATATAATGATCAGGCATTAATTCCAACTAAAGATTTCTTAGGTATTGTTCTTGATTATAATAAAGATAGTAAGATAGTCACACTTGAACAGCGTAATTATTTTACTAAAGGTTACGAAGTTACTTTTGTAAGTCCTAATGATACATATAAAGATTTAATTAGTCCGAAAGTGTATGTGATTGGTGATATTTATGACAATGAAGGTAATATTCTTGACGCTTCAAGACATCCATTAGAGATTGTAAAATTTTACTGTCCATTTGAAGTGTCAAAAAATACTTTCATGAGAAAAAAGTAATTTTCATTCCTTGAATGAAATAGAAAAATATGATATAATAAATATTATTGGAGGAAAATAAAATGAATAATGTTAAACATGAATTAACCAAAGAAGGTTATAAGAAAATAGAAGAAAGAGTTCGCCAGTTAAATGATGTTGAACTTCCTAGAGTCGTTGAAGCTATTAAAGAAGCTCGTGCTCAAGGTGACTTATCAGAAAATGCGGAATATGATGCGGCACGTGATGAACAAGCTGCAATTGTTGCTGAAATAGAAGAAAAAACTAATATTCTTAAAAACTGTATTATTATTGATGAAGAAGCACACACTAACAATATTGGTAAAACAGTAACAGTATTCATTGAAAAATTAGATACTACTATGCAGTTCACTATTAAAAGTAGTAGTTTAGAAGTTAATCCACTTGAAAATATTATTTCACGTGAATCTCCATTTGGAAAAGCTATTTTAGATGCTAAAGTAGGTGATAGAGTAGCAGTTAAACCAGATAACGGTGATGAATATTATGTTGTAATTAAAGATATTCAATCAGCTAATGAAAGTAAAAAAAATTAGATTAAAATAGATAAAAAATAAATAGAGAAAAGGAAAAGATATGAAACCATTAAAATATGTACCAAGTTTAGACAAAGATTTTAAACCTCTTATTCTTGTGTTAAGAGAGTATGAAGAAAGAGTAAGTAATGCTGAAAATAATGAATTAGTAATTTGTTTAGAAAGACATTTAGGCTATAACTATATTCGTACAATAAATATCTTTAAAGATGGAACTGGTCATGATGAAGAAAATTATGATATCATCGAAAGACTTGTTAAGAGTATGTTATGGGTTGTTGGTGGTTATAAATTATATATCCAAGGTTCTAAATATCTATATGATCGTTTTAAAGCAGATTACCAAAAAGGTGGTGCAAGAGAATTTGATGCACTATTTATGGCTGATGTTTATGAAAACCAATTTGAAGTAGTTTACACTGAAAAAGTTCCTGATTTTAAAGAAGAAAAGATTGTTTTAAATTCTAATTTAGGTGGATGTCGTATTGGATTTGATGCTGGTGGCTCTGATCGTAAAGTATCTGCTGTTGTAGATGGAAAAGTTATTTTCAGTAATGAAACTGTATGGAACCCAAAAATAACATCTGATCCACAATACCATTATGATGGAATTCTAGAATCAATGCGTCTTGCTGCTTCTAAAATGCCAAGAGTTGATGCTATAGGTATTTCTAGTGCTGGTATATATGTAAATAATCGTATTATGGTTGCTTCTTTATTCTTAAAAGTTAGCAAAGAAGATTTTGATAAGAAAGTTAAAAATATGTACATTGATGTATGTAAAGAATTTGGTGATGTACCAGTAGTAGTTGCTAACGATGGTGATGTTACTGCTTTAGCTGGTGCAATTGATTTACAAGATAATCAAGTTCTTGGAATTGCAATGGGAACAAGTGAAGCAACAGGATATGTTGATGAAAATGGCAATCTTAAAGGATGGCTTAATGAACTTGCATTCGTACCAGTTGATGCAAATAAAAATGCCATGGTAGATGAATGGAGTGGCGATTATGGTTGTGGTGTTAAATATTTCTCACAAGATTCTGTAATTAAACTTGCGGAATATGGTGGATTTAAATTTGAAGAAGGCTTAACTCCAGCGCAAAAACTAAAAGTTATTCAAGGATTAGCAAGTAAAGACGATAAATTAGCTTTAGAAATCTATGAGAATATTGGTATTTATTTAGGATACACTCTAGCGTTCTATTCATACTTCTATAAGATTAAACATGTATTAATCTTAGGACGTGTTACAAGCGGAAAAGGTGGAGAAATTATCTTAGATGTTGCTCAAAAAGTATTAGGAGAAGAATTCCCAGAATACAAAAACATTAAAATTGCAATGCCTGATGAGAACAATCGTCGTGTTGGTCAATCAATCGCTGCCGCAAGCTTACCGGAAATTAAATAGTTTTAAAAAAACGAAAGGGTCACTCCTTTCGTTTTTAATATAAAAACTCATCTAACCATTTAGTTAAATGAGTGTTTTTATTTATAATTAAGTTATTTTTTCTCTGATACAAGCAGAACATCTAAGTCTTTTTGTTTCTCTTTTTTATCTAATTCATTGTAATCTTTTAACGAAGGGTGTGTCTTTGCAATATCATCACGGATTTTTCCATAAACATATCCTTCAGAACGCATATATGCACACCATCTTCGATGTTCATAGTCTTTCAATATCTCCGCATTACTTTGATCATCTAAAAGAGTAATGCCTAGTGAAGTTCTGAATTCTGAATATACAACCTCTGACATTGAAGATTTTCTATTATATTCATAACTATTAAATAATTCAGTAAATTTAGTTTCTTCTTCTTTGTTTGTTGGTTTTGAATAACCCATGTGTACTTTAAGAGCTTTTTCCTCAAGTCTTGTTTGTTCGATAACCTCTTGAGAATATTGGTCACTATTGCTGCCAATTAATTTAATATCATATTTTTGACATTTAAAATTTTTAAGACCATCCATATCATTAAATATATTATGTTTATCTGAACTAAAAACACTAGCATAAATTTTCGGTAAATTACCATTTCCTTCATTTTTTAATCTACCAAATAATTCTCTTAATCTAAATGCGGATTTGAGGTTTAATTGGTCATCACCAAGCATAACGAATACGGAAGTTGTATTAGAAAACATATCGATTTTTTCCGCAAATTTTTTTGAAAGAACATCAGTTTCATCATGGAAGTTAATTTTATATTGTGCATCTCCATTAGCATTTTTGTTATTACAACTAATTAAACCAGGTGCCTCGCTATACATTATGTCTTCTAAGTCTTTTTGTTTATCCACAACATTAATCGTTAATTTATAGCCAATCATTTGTCCACACCAACAAATTGCCTTTAATAATTCTTTACCATATCTTCCCAAACCTACAATTAAAATGTTAACTTCTTTATATCCATCTTTTTTTATAGCATTATCGAAAATAGAGTTATTTTGTAAAATACTAATAATGAAATTTCTACTTCTATTTACTTTTCTAACTTTTATGTTTCCTCTTTTTAAATTATCTAGAATAATCGTGCTATCCTCTGTTCTTGCGAAAACATAACACTGGAAGTTTTTATTATCATAATTTTTGTTTTTATAATAATGATTAACTATTTTAATTGCCTTATCTAAATTACTTTCTTCATCTTCACTTATAAAATAAATCTTAATAAATCTATTGATTGTAGGTTTCTTAATTGGAAGTTCATTGATTTTTTGACTGAATATTAATGCGTTTAAAGATTGAGCCTCTAACAGTTGTTCTTTACTTATTATTTCTTTATCAACATCACAAAAAACAATTTTAGCCCTTTTTTTATTGTTTTTAATAATATCTTTTGAAAGCATTAAAGATTGTTCATTTAATTCAGACATATAATAAAAATCTTTTCTAAAACAGAAGAAGTAAGATATCATAGTAATAATATTACCAAAGAAACTTAAAACAACTCCTAAAACTGTAATAGGTGCAAATACATAAAGTGTTGAACTATATATGTAATAAGTTGATTCTAAGACTTTATTAAACTCATGTGCAATTAGAAAATCTTTAATTAAATTAAAGTCACCATCTACTACAAAAAAACTCATGGCATTACGAATTGATAAACATATTGATTTGTAAGCATCAAGAAAAGAGGTAGACCCTAAAAAATAATCGTATTTATAAATTGGGTAAAAAATAATACATAGCGCTAAAAAAACTCCAATCGTTAATATAAGAAGTGGTGAAACGTAGGTTTTTGTTTTAGCCCTATTTTTCGCAAATATACTTAATAATATTGCGATAATCATTATAGTAATCGATAAAATTAAAGATAAAAGTAGTTTAGCTGACATGTTTTAATATCCTCCTTATCTTTAAGTATACTATTAATATTAAAATCTATCAATAAATTTTTAATTTAATTAATAAATATCTTAATGTTAGGTTATGGCTAATATTGCTTAGAAATTGATAATACACTGAAAAAATATTTATATTTTTAAAAATAAAAAATATGAAATATTCATTAAATAAAATGAATTTTAACTAATAAATAGTTTTAAAATATTTTTTCTTTTTCTCTTTTTTTATAAAAAAAGAGAGTCCTATAAATAAATATTCTTGATTTTATTTTTCTAAAATGATATATTAAAAAATGAGAACACATAATTTGACAATTTTTTACACTTAAATGGGGGAGTAAAATGAGGAAAATAATAAAATTACTATTAACATTTTTTGTTTTTGTTGCCTTTATTTTGTTATTTAGTTCTTCGCCTAAAGTAGAGGCTGAAGAAGATATATCTTATAATAACAAAATAATATCTGTTGTATATGATAACTCAGGTTCAATGCTTTCTGTTAATAAAAATGAATATGCTTTATATTCATTAAAGTTACTTATTAGTGTATTAAGCCCTTCTGATAAAGTCATGATTTCACCACTTAATAATGGGACAATTGAGGTTTCTCCTAGTAATCAATATACAATTAATGTTGATATGCAAGCAGATGATAGAAAAGGTGCTATAGATGAGGCTATTGCGAAAATTCCTTCTTCAACTGGATCTACACCTCCAGGAGCTATTGATGTTGCTATTAATAATTTAATTGTTGAAGGATTAACAACAAATGATAAAGCAGGGGAGAATAACAGTAAAGAATACTGGTTAATAATCTTAACAGATGGTGTATTTAATAATGTTGGAAGTAGTTTTTCAGATTATTTAACTGAAAAAATTAAAAATTATAGTTTATTAAACACAATTTATTACTCATTTTGTTCCGGTGCGTTAGATTTAAGAGATAGTGAAATCGTTAAAAACTATCCTGTATCAGCTTATTATGCAGAAGATACAAATCAAATTACTTCACAGATGATTGATATTGCTAATAAGCTTACAAGAAGATATTCTGTTGAACAAGTTAAATTAGATTATAAATATTACGCTAAAATAGATTTATCGACATATAACATTGCTTTAAGTTCTATCTCCATTGCCTCACAAAATAGTGGATTAGAACTTCAAAGTATAAAACTTGATAATGTTGATATAACGAATAAAATTACTAAATATGATATTGATCAATTTTTTGGTTATGTTGATGGTAAGCAGGCAAGACTGGGTAGGAATGGATATTTAAGTACACTTAAATTAACTGAGCCACTTAATAGTGGAATATTAGAATTGCAATATAAAGAAGTAAATAAAACTATTCCAGATAATTTTAAAGATTTTCGTGATGTAACAGATCCAAATTATTCACTAGATATTATGGTTGAACCTGCTGTCTATATTAGTCCATTCTATCAGATTAAAAAAGATGGTAGTTATATTGATGTTGATATGCAATATATTAATAGTTCACTAAAACCAAATGATGTAATGAAAGTTCAATATAAGATCTGTGATCAAATGACAGGAAAAGAGATTCCTTTTGATAATTTACGTGCAATCTTTGGTGATGAAGTAACTAAGATTACATATTGTGGGAAACAGTACGACATCGGTGACGATATAACTTTAATTAAAGGTAAAAATGCGTTAACTATTGATGTTAGATTTAGTAAAACTAATTTTACAGTTTATTCTACGATTATGTGTATAATCGAAGAAGATCCAACTTACTATCGTTTAGAATCTTCTGAGTTAATAAATTCTAAAGATGAAATAAAAGATAATGGAATTGAGTACGTATTATTTGTGGAAAACAAACCATTACAAATAAAAGAAGAAGTAGAAAAATATTTAATTAAAATCAAAGTAATAGATCCATCTGGAAATGAAAAAGAAATAGATTATCAAATTACAAATGATGGAAAAATCAAATGTGATTTTTCAAAAGTAGATAGTTACTATGGTAATTATCAAGTTACATGTACTGTTACTTCTCCTGAAAATATTTCACGTAGTATAAAGCAAACAATTAGAATGTTCCCAACTGATTTTGGTATAGAAACACTTACACAAGATGGTTTTACAACTACAGAGTATTTAGCTCAAAGTAACACAACGCCTATTGAATTTGCATTAAAATACAAAGATAAAGAATTAAGTTTCTCTGAAGGTTTTACATACAAAGTAACTATTGACGGATATGATGTAACAAGTAAAGCAGTTGTTGATGGTGCTAAAATCTCAATAGTTCCAAATTTTGAAACTTTACAAAACATTAGTGCAGGACAAAAAAATGTTATATTAGAGGTATCTAATAGTGAAATAGGTAGTAAATCAGTAGATTTTATTATTACAATTAATAAAACCATTTATGAAGTTAAAAGTTCTAATATTCAAAATGAAGTAATTGATATCTATAATCTTAAAAACTGTAGTGCTTATGGACAATTTAAAGTTTTAAGAGATGGAATACCATTATCATATGAAGAAGTAAAACAATTATATGATGAAGGTAAGATAAAGATTGATAAGAACTCATGGGGAATGATGGCATTTCTACCTTATAATGTGGAAACAATTGTTGAAGAGATATATGGTCAAGGTGTTATTACATGTAAAGTTGTAGGACATAATAGCTTACTGTCATCATTTATTTTTAGACCAAATAAATCAATAGAAGTGTCATATCTAGATTCTGCTGATATTCAAGAATTTTCTTTTACTAATGTACCTACTTTTGATATTTCAAGAATAATTAGATGGGTAGTTATTTTATTAATAATTTGGTTTATCATTCATATGATTTTATATTTCGTTGGTTTTAAAACTCTTGCAAGTTTTCCAAGTTGTGTTGTAGTAGAAGCAAGCATTGTTTCAGATTACGTAACATTAACTTGCAAACCAATTAATGTTGAGAATAAAGAAATAATTAAATGGCATTTAAAACGATTATTACCATTCCAACTATTTAAAAGACAAGAAGAAATCAAAACAAGCTATGGTAAATTTTATGTTGATGAGAATAATGGAAATGTATTTAAACCTGATGAATCTTTAAAGGTTTATAATCGTAGGAATAATAATAGTGGTACATCAAAAATAATTGATAACTTTATTGATGAAGTGAAACATTCTAATAGTAATAGTCAAGTTGAAGGATCCATTAGAGATGATATTAAGATGAAAGAATTTTTAAATTGTTTTAGACGTAACGGAGAAGAGGTTTCTACTATTACTAGTGAATTACCAACAAGCGAACGTGTTTATGTTAAAGAACAAGAAGAAGATAGGAAGATTGAAGTAGTTGGTATGATATTTGTTGTTTATATTGAAAAAAAAAAATAATTAATAAAAATGGAGGATAAATTATATGAAAAATATATTATTAATAGGAATTGGTGGAACTGGTAGTGAAGCTGCTGATATTTTAGATAAGAAGATAAAAGAATTAGGTCAACAAAGTGATAACAATATTGCAACAATCGTTTTAGATACTGATACTGGTGATATTGCTAATATTAAAAATGCTGTTACAATCAGTATGGCTGATAACGGTAGTGTTGGTAACATTTGCGATACAATTGGTAAAGAATACATTAGAGAATGGTTCCCTTGTGATGATCCTAATGTAAGATCACAAGAAATGATTAGAGGTGCTGCACAATGGCGTAAGAAATCTTACTTAGCTTTTCTTAATGCTATGAATAAACCTGCTTCTCGTAAAGCTTTTATTAGCGCATTAGAAAGAATGACAATAGACCCAAATGCTGCATGTGAAGTTTATATCATTGCATCAATTGCTGGTGGAACTGGTTCAGGTACATTTATTCCTCTTGCTTTATTTGTAAGACATTATTTAAGAAGACAATTACAAAGAAATCCTCTTATTTATGCAATGCTTGCATTACCAGATATTTATGCTGATCAACAAATTAGAGACAACAAGATTAAAGTTTACGCAAATGCTTATGCTATCTTACGTGAGTTAAATGCAATTAATCTAGTAACTAGAGGTTATAATGCTGGTACAAAAGATGAAAAGAAATCTCCAATTAAATTTAAAATTGGTAACCCTGAAGAACCAAATGTTGGTTTATTATTTGATTCAGAAGATAAACAATATTGGACTCCAGAAGCTGCACCATTTAATCAAATATTCTTACTAGATCGAATTCCAAATGTAAACTCTGTAAAAGCACATAATATAGTTTTAGCTAACTCACTATATACATTATTATGTACTGAAATCGGTGCAAAATTTGATAGTGAAGCTTCAAATCATGAGTTACTACGTTCACAAAATAATGGTAGTAATGCTATTTTTGCGGGTATTTCTACTTCACAAATCAATTTTCCAATTGAATCAATATTAAATTATTTAGCATATTCTAAAACAGTTGATTCATGTGAAAACGAATGGTTGATTATTCATCGTGAAACTGAAAAAGAAATAAAACAAAAAGAACAAAGCTATAAAGATAGTGGTCAAAGATTTAAATTAGATACTGAAGAATACGCTGAAATGTTCCTTTCTCAATTACAAAATGAAGCAGAAAAGACAAACCCAAGTCCAATTGTTCAAATAATCGAAGAGGATACTGCTAGATATAATAGTGATGGAACAAGAGTTGAAAATCCTATTTTAGATTACTTAACTTCATTAAAAAGCTATATAGCAAATCGTATTCCAAGTTATGAAACTATTATTACAAAAATAGATAATTCAATCAAAAATTTGAGAACATCTAAAGATATTAGTACTGGAAAAATCAAAATTCTAGCAAATTCAATTTCTAGAGAATTAACAGATTACTATAAGAAGTGTATATCTGAAATTAAAAAGAATAGTCGAATGGTAAATGAAAATATTTTATCATTTGATTCTAAAGAATTAAATACATTAGATGATAATTTATCATTAATAAAGAATATTATTTGTAAGTCTCCTGATTTATCATTTGATAAAAAGTTTAAATATGTTCACCCTGTTTCTGCATTAACTCAATTAAACAGATTTATCAAAGAATTACATTTAGAGACTGAGGGCAGTAAGAATACTGAACAATGGGAAGAAATTAAACGTGGAGAGCCAAGTAAAGTAAGAACTGAATTACTTGATGCTAAGGTAAGTAATGAACGAAAATTTGCTAATAAGAGTGAATATTTGAAAGCTGGCAAGACTCGTTTAACAAGTATTCTAAATCCTACTACATTCTCTAGAATTTATAAAGAAGAAGAAATTAGTAAAAATAAGAGATATAATTTTGATTATGATTTAGAGACAATTTTTAATGATGTAAAAGCTGCAATTTTGAAAATACAAAGTAAATGTGTTGAACAACTTGAAAAATTAGTATTTGAAAACTTAGAACCTAATGTAAAATTATTAATTGAAAAATATCGTGTATTCTTCTCTCGTTTCACTAAAGAAAAAGAAGATTTAATTGAAGAAACTAAATCAGCTAAGAGAATGGATAGTGGCATTAATGACTCTGTTATTAACGTTTACTCAACAGAAGAAGAAAAAGAAGCTATTAAGAATAAGATTTTCAGCTCAACTCCAAATACATCTGAACAAATCGAAGCTGCAAATAACATAGCAGGGAAAGGTGTATTTGAAACAGTATTTGCTTCTGCTGCTGCTTCAAAGAATAGTAAAGAATGGAATGACAGAGATTCAAGTTCATATAAGTTATTATTTGGAAATATGGTTAATGCTTATAAAGAAGAAATATCTAAATATGAAGCATTTGAAAATCTTGCAAGATGTAGTGTAATTGAAGCTATGGTTGAATCAGCTGAAGATTCTAATGATTTATATAAATTAGAAGAAACATTCCGTCAATACTTCTCTAAAGCTCAAAAACTAGCCACACCATCATTAAGAGTTTCTACTAAAAATAATAATGATTTAATTGAACCTTCATATGTATTAGTATTCATGTTATCATATGATACTGCAAAATATATCAAGAAAAACGCTGATAAATTTAAATTATCTTTACCATCTGATCAATCTAATGAAGACTTCATTATTTCATCTTGTGCTGAACAATTTGTTCATCGTTACGCAAACAACAATAATGTTAGAGTTGTAATTGTTAAATCAATTGCAAGTAAAGTATTATATTGTACTGGTGAAATTATGGATATTACACCATTACGTATTGAAAAATTTGATGAATTAAGCGAAGATTCTGTTTACTTTAATAACTATCTAAAAGCTATTGAAAAATTCAAAGTCCATGAAACAGAAATGTGGAATCCTCATATCGGAAATAATTTACACAAACGTGGATATTTACCTTATATGAACAAAGAAATGGAAACTATTTGTGATAGAAAGATGGTTAAAGCTCTTCTTTATGGTTTAACTAATAAAGGAATTTCTTATTTTGAAGGTTTCTCTAAAGATGTAAAAACATTTAAATATCAGTTTGGTGCTAGAAAAGGACAAATTAAGACTGACACTGGTGAAATTGTAACTAAATCTTCTTTATCTAGATTGTTATTATGGATTAGAAATGAAGATGAGATTGTTGAAGGATGGTCAAAAGAATTTGATAATGAAATTTTCAAACAAAAAGCTAAATTCCCATTTGTTAGTGGACAAGCTGATGTTAAGAATTTAGAAACTGAAATAACTAAGAGTTCATATATGAAGTGGTTAACTGAGAAATTATTCGAAATAAAAGATAATGGCATAAGCACATATAATATCTTTAGTTTTGCAGACAAGATTAGAAGTAGTGAAGAAAGTTCACTAGACTGTGATGATGCTGAACGTATTATCAAAGTAGCTTATGAAGTATTCCTTGAATTAATTGAATATCGAGCTCCAAGAAATCAACCAGATGTTTTTGCTCGTATTTATAATCATGAAATTCTTAAAGTTTATCAAGCAGTTTTAGGGTATGCTAGTAGTAAAGCAAGACAAACTAAAGTTGAAAAAGAAAATATCGATGATGAATATCAATCAATTTGTCGTCAATTATTAGATTGGATTTATGATACAGGTTCATTCATGCGTATTGCTGCTGATATACCTACAGATTCTAATGGAGAAGTTATTATAGATCAAAGATTATCATTGAAAGAAATAGATGATATAATCAGCAAACAGAAAAAAGCTAGTGTTGAATCATCAAATAGTAATGATTCATCTAGTGAAACATTAGCTGAAAACTAATAATTTAAGAAATAAGTAACTATACTGATTCTACTGTCTTATTTTAGACAGTAGAATCTATAGTTATTAGAAAGGAGTATATATGAGTAAAGTTTTTATTTTAGGGCTTGGCGGATCAGGTTCAACAATAGTAAGACATTATTTACAAATTAATAAAAATAATGAAAATATATATCCTTTAATTATTGATACTGATTCTAAAACATTTAATAATTTTTGTGTTGAATACGCTTTGGATTTATCTGTAAATGCAACAGTTTATGAAATTGTTTTAAGTATTGGAAAAGATAATATAGATCATTATTTTCCAACTTCATATGATGAGATTAACTCTAATTTTATTAGACGTGTAAAAATGAATAATGGTGCTAATTTATGGCGTCAACAAGGCATTTTAGCATTTGAACATTTTATTAGAAAGGATAAAGACCAAACTTTCTTTAGACTAATTGATAAAGTATTTGAGGAGTATGAAGAAGGAGAAGTAATACAGTTTTATGTTGTAACTTCTATTTGTGGGGGTACTGGTTCAGGTTTATTGTTACCTCTTTCGTTATATATACAAAAATATATCAAAGAGAAATTTAATGTTGATATTAAGTTTAATGGTCTATTAACATGTCCAGACTTATATATTGATAGTTTAACAAGCGAGAAAAAAGAAAAAGCTTATGCTAATTCCTATGCAACAATGCAAGAGATCAATGCTGTTGATGAAGTAACAAAAGGTTATAATAATGATTTACAAAACAAATCTTTTAATATAGATTTTAACATTAATCTTTTTGGTGAAGAATTATTTGACGCTAGTGAAAAGAAGTATTATAACCGAAAATATTTCCCTTTTGAAAATATATATTTATTAGATCGTATTCCTTCTGTAGATACGCTTATTAATCATGAAATACACTTTGCTAATGTATTGAACATGTTAACTATTGATTATGAAAAGAAAAATAATCCAAGTGATGTTGTTTACAAATCATTATTTGTTAAGAAAGTTGTATATTCTTTCGAACACACATTAAATTATGTTCAAAATAAAAAAGTAATCGAAGATTTTAAGAATGAATGGATGTATTTCTTTGATTATGCTTATGAAAAAATTAATTTTGATAACGAAATTGAACTTAGATTAAGTAAACAATCATCAAATAAATATGTTAATATTACTGATCAATTGAAAAACTCAAAATTATTAGATCGTGACGTATTAAATAGAATTATTTCAGAATTTAAGAGTGATAATGTTAAGTATAATTATGAAAATGAAAAATCATATTTACAAGAGAAAACAATTGAGTTATATGATTGTATTAAAAATCGTTGTGAATTAATTGATAGTGAATGGTTAGAAAATTCTATTGATAAAGATTTGGAAATTAAGTCTTTATCTATATTTGACAGTAAAAATAAGAAATTAAAGAAAAAACAAGTTTTAATTGATGAAATAGATAAATTTATTTTAAATTTAAAGAATTTGATATTTGAAAATTTAAAAAATATCGAAGATGATAAGTCGTTAATCATTGAGGAAATTGTAAAACCATTTATTGACTCTTTAATGAAAGATGATAATAAAAATTATGTACATCCTTTAATAGCTTATGTACGTTTAAACTTAATTTATATTGAACTCAAAGATTATTATAATTATCAATGTTTAATAGAAATTAATAATACTCAAAATATTGAAGATATTATTATACCTTTAGATATATATAATATTAACTATATTCCAAATAATGATAAAAACAGTTATTTTGATAGTGGATCTAATAGAATTTTAAGATTAGTAAAAAATGATTATTCACATTTAAATAATCTAAAGAAAGATTATCAGTTTATTAAAATTGATTTGTTAAAAGTAATTAGTAATATAAAGAGTTACTTCTCTAATTATTATTATTACATCGTATTTGGATACACAAAAGAATTAATTGATAAATATTATCAATTATTTAAGAAAATTAAGAGTTTAATACCTGATTTTGAAGAGGAATTAAAATATATTAAGAATGAGGGTTGCTTTGAAACTTCAATCCTTAAGAATATTAAATCTAATGAAAAATATAAAGAACAAGTTTATACTGTTTTTAATAATAATTATGATTATTCTGGTGATGATGTAATAGGTAAAATTGTTTTTGATTTGGTAAATAGTCATTTATTAGAACAAGAATCACAGTTTACAAATAGTGATGTACGTAACTTATATAAATCTTTGTCACTAGAATTTAGAAAAATTATATTAAAAGACAAAGACATTAAGAAACTTGTTAATAAGAACATCATTCAAATATTACAAGTAAATAATTTATTTGAAGATGACTGTTTAAAT
The DNA here is from genome assembly GCA_964385755.1 of uncultured Coprobacillus sp. Taxonomy (GTDB): domain Bacteria; phylum Bacillota_I; class Bacilli_A; order ML615J-28; family CAG-698; genus CAG-698. The sequence continues at coordinate 76,578 of CAYLPZ010000001.1, read as the reverse complement.
ACTGAACTTAGAAAAAAAATATCTCCACTGATTAATGGTAATATCCCACCATTATTAATAAATACTCCAAAAGGCGATGATTTAAATTCACTAAATATTTGTAAGACAATAAATATTTCTAATGGAATAAAAGATTTTATCGTTGAAAATAAGGAATTTTTAAATTTTGATGGTACTGACAGTGAAGATATAGTAGATAGATTCTTTTTCATTATGGGAAATACTGAAAAAGAAATTATTGTTAACAATGCTTTAAATGATAATGAAATTGTTTTGATTGATTATGTTAACAATTTACATTTAGATTGGTTTATTAAGTTAAATGAATGTGAGAGAAATAATCAACTTTTCAAATCATATTATAAAATAATAGGTGAACAGAAAGTCCAATTATCTGAGCTATGGAATCCTCATATTTTTAATTTAACAAGTAATAAAACAAGTCTAATTTATTTAAGTAGTGAAAAACAAAAAGAATATGAAGAAGCATTTAGTAAAGCAGTTATTTGGTCATTAATGAATGAATTAATCTATATTGATTTTCAGAAGGAAAAAGATGATTTTAAATCGATTTATTATTTGGTAGTTAATGGAAAAAGTACAATTCCAACTATTAATAATGAACCAATCTTATCTGATAATTTTGGTGCTCTTTTGAAATATATTAGACTTAATCATGAATTTATATATAAGAATGCGAAAAAATATGATGAGTTTTTATTAAAACTAACTAATGAGTATAAAGAACTTGCTAGACCAACAGTTTCTGAAGAGTTTGTATTAAAAAAGATTAAAGAAATTTGTCTATTTAATGTAATAAATGACAGACTTAGATTATCAAAAGGAAATGATAATAAAAAACTTATTCATATTCTATATGATGTTTATGAAAGTGATAAAAAGAGTAAAGATAGTCAATTTATCTTAGAAAAAATAGGAAAAGACATTAATGATTTAATTGAAGTGATTACTTTTGAAAGTGCTTTAACCAGTGAGAAGTTTACAAAAGAAATTGTTAAACAAATTACTAATGATAATTTTGATTATATTTCAGATAAAAACAAATTATCCAAGATAACATCTTGGACAAGAAAACATATTTTTTAAAGAAAATCAAGTGATTACACTTGATATGAGGAAAAGCTATGGTAACTTATATAATTAACACATCAGATAATAAGGCATTTGATAGCAAAAATATATTCTCACTTGTTGGATATACACGAATTGTCTGGATGAATAAACAATTAAATAGGGTTAATGAATGTGCTGATGAGATAATTGAAAGGCAAAATGCACTAGGCGTTGATGACTTTCGTGTTGCTGTAATAGTAGATTTCTTTAACTTTGATAAGATTAGACATCCATATGGTGAAAATGGTTTTATTAAAGATAATGAAGCAGTTGATATTGCAATTTATTTTCCTTTTATTGAATCTTATTTAGCAGATAATTTATTTGATAAAATCACGAGAAAGCATCTTCGTGTACATCAAAAAGATATTTTCTATGTGCAAAATTGTGCGGTTGGAGCGATAGATACTATTAACAATGCTAAAGAACAAACTAAGTTAATATTAACTCATGTTGATTTTGACAGTAAAGAAGAACGTGATGAATTCATATCAAAACTTGATTCAGCAGATGAAGAAATAATTGCAAAAAAACGTGAGAAGAGTAGAGAAAGAGAAAAAAATTCACTAAGAGAAAAATACGAAAAAGATAAGAAATTGTATGTAGCTGATTTAGATGAAGCTTTAAGCGTTGAAAAAATAAATAATGATGAATATAAAGCAGAATTGGAACTTTATAACAAAAAGATGGAAAAAGAATTAGAAGCAAAAGAAGAAGAAATAGTTAATTCTTATGAAACTTATAATAGATTTAAATTGTATTGTACTAAAGATATGAATTTAGTGTTTAAAACTGAAGATTATCCTTATAGTGGAACTCAGCTTATTACATGTAATGAATTTTATGATGCTTTAATTTCTAGAAATATTACTAATAATAGATTTAGACGTCATCATTATTATAATCCTAAATCTACAACTGAAATCATGGCAGTTTATGACACACTAACATTGTGCTTATATTTAATTAAGATGTTTGAACAAGAAGAGATTATCGAAAAAGAAGGAGAAATGTCAATCAAAGGCATTAAACCTGAAAAACTTAAAAATTCTCTTGTTAAATCATGGAATAAAATAGCTAAAGCACAAGAAGTTGCGAAAGAGAATAAGCCAAAGTTTTATGATGTGAAAAAGATTGTTAATAAAATTGCTACTAGAGACGATATAATCGAAAATAAACAGGAAAAATCAGATGAAACTGTTCAAATGTATAGATATCATAAAGATGAAAAAACAGCTAGTTTAAAAATCGATGATGTATATAAAAACATTAAATTATTCACTAGTAATAAAGCTGAGCAAGTTAAAGAGATTAATATTGATAGTCTAAACGAATCGATAATGGAATATCAACAAAAACGTGATCAAAATCGAATAGATGAGATGGATAGTAAGTTTACTGAAGAAATAATTAATGGTGAATATAAAACTAATGTTAGTCCTTCTAAAGTAACTTATGAAAAACTAATCAGTACTTATGAAAATGAAATATCTAGTATATTTAAAAATGCTCTAAAAGCTGAATATGTTTCTGTGGATTATTCAAAAGAAGACATGGAAGCTGATAAAGCTTATAAGGCTTATAATAAACATAAGAAATTAAGAGTAAATGGTGGAACTTCACAATTTATCTTTAGTGTTTTAATCATAATAATGATGATTTTACCATATATGTTTATTCAAAGAAGATCATTAGGTATGTTTTCTTTAGAATCTATTATTTTATATGCCGCACATATTGGAGCGTTGGTCTTTGTTTTGGTTACTGTTTTTAGCTCATATAAAATAGTTTATAACCAAAAAATCACTAATGATGAGCGAAAATTGCGAAATTGTTTGAATAAATGTATTGATAAAAATAGTAAAGCTATTGAAAGTTTTAAAGAAAGATACGATACACAATTACTTTCAATTGAAAGATATAGATATATAATTAGAGAAATTAAACGTATTCAAAAAATCAATGAACAAATTGAAAAAAGAATAAAAGAACATCGTCTTGAATTAGAAAAACTTGAGAATAATCTTAGCTCAATTTTAAATAATTTAGCTGTTGTCCCTGTTTCTGATAAATCTGTTAACATTAATAATGAATTTAACATTGAATCTCCGATTGATGATGAACAAAATAGCATATATAAAGTATTTAGTCTTGAAGTAATTGAAGAATTATTTGAGGGTGATGGAGGTAATAATAATGACAATTAATTTTTTAAAATTTATTATTATCTTAGCTTTCGTTGTTTTGCTTATTATACCAATATTTGTTTTATTTGTTTTCAAAAAAGGTTCATTTAAGAGTCCTCATAATAAAAAGAATTTCAAATTTATTGTATTTGCAATCTTAGAAATAGTTTTATTTGCTTTATTAATTAATTTTATTAATGATATAGGTAATCTAATATTAAATATTCCAATAATAGGTGAATTATTAAATTCTGTTTTTTCTAATATCGGAGAAAAGACAGATTATATAATGTTTGTAATTATTGCCTTAATAGTCAATTTATTAGCGTTATATATTTATATGTTTATTAAATTAGGAATTTATTCTGCCTTTTTAGCTTCATTAAAATCAAAGAAGAAAAAAAGTGATAAAGATGAAGATGAAACTAAAGAAGATGAAAAAGATAAAGACAAAAACACTAAGAAACGTTTAGGCGAATTTCTTAAAGATACAAAAGATGAACTTGAGAAACAAGTTTATATCGATAAATTTGGTGATGAGGTTGATGTTGAACCTGTTTATTCAAATTTTAAGAAAAAATTATTTGGAACGTTCTTTGAAGCACCAGATTATGTTCATGTTAAACCTTGGGTTTTTAAGACAAGAATTATTACACAAGATTTTATTAAATTCTTTGTATGTATTTATTCGTTATTCCTATTTGTTTTAACATTAACACTAGTATTTAAAATGAATGATGGTGTTTATAACATACTTATTAATATCTTAAAAGTTGATAAGTGGTTTATATATCCATTCTTACCATTAATTCTTTTACAGGAGATTTGTAATTTCTTTAACGCTGAAATGTTAGTTACAGAAAATGAAGATGAAGAAATTTCTATTATTAAGAAAAAAGAAATAGATCCTCGTGTTGAAGAATTAAACATTGAGATTGTAAAAAGATTTGATGAAGAACATCACTTGCGTTTCTTCCCATCGATAGATTATAAACAAGTAGATGAATATGTTCCAACAAATCGTGCATTTGCTTCCGCAATTGATTTTATCCGTAACCAAACGAAATTCACATCTGGTCATGTCGTTCAAAGTTACTTAGAATGTTTAGATGCAATGTATAATGATAATCATGTGTATTTTTGTGCATCTTTCTATTCTGAGTTTGGTGAATATTTAATTACTTATGCATACACAAGATTACTTGCTGGTGAAAGAATTATCTTTATAATACCTGATAAAAAGAATGTTGAAGATTTTAAGAAGTACATTTTGCTACGTTTAACTAAATTAACAAAAAGTAGTGAAGAATATAGCTGGCGTGTTTATTCGACAGATGAGCACATCGAACAAGCTGATATTGTTGTTGGTTATTTAGAAGAGTTTAATAATGACTCTATTGTGGAAAATAATCCAATATTCTTTGAAGAAGTTTGTAATGCGATTTTTATAGATGCTGATAAAATTGTAATGCTTGAAAGTTACTTATGCCCAATTATTTCGATGAAACTTTTAAAAGCTACAAATAATCGCATTAAATATATTTTTACTTCTAACAATATTTATCGTGGTTTTGCGGCGGGAAGCTTACCTAAGTTTTTCTGTGTAGAAAAAGTATTAAACTTTAGTTGTGCAAAGGAAAATGAAAGTGTTACATATACTATTTGGAATAGAGAAAGTAAGAGTAATCGTATTTATAGTAAGTATGGCCAAACTTTAACTTCTCCAGAATGCTTAATAGCAGAACTTGCTTATCAACATGGAATTGATGGCATAAAAGTAATTACTGAGTCACCTATTGAACATAGTGATAAAGAGGTACTTACTAAGCATGAAGTAGAAATAAATAACTTCTATAAAGAAATACCAGATATTAATTATTTAGTTTATACTGATGAACTTAATAACTTATCATCTGCAGTTTATCTCTGCGCAAGATTTAGAGGTAAGAAAGATTCGATTATTCATATTCTAACAAAGCCTTATTTGTTGCGTGAATATTTCCTATCAAAGATGGTTAATGAAGATTTCGTTAATCGTTCTTCATTCATTCAACCAAGAGTAGTTGAACATGCTGATGATCAAAAACTTAGTTTACTTAGAGTATTTTGTGAAGCATCTAATGAAGAAGGAATGGAAGTATCTGACTTTATTAGAACAATGCATAATGTAATTTCACTTTCTATTAAACGAAAGGATAAACCATTATGTTTATTCTGTAAAAAATTATTAGAGAAACCTAATTTTAATATTCAAGATACTAGTCTTAAAGAATTGACACAATACTTGATTGCAGGTTTATGTGATACAGTTAATACACCATATAATGAGACGAATGCTGTTTCCGCAAAAGATTATTATATTATTGTTGATATTACTAAATCAGATGGCATTAATACAATTAAAACAAAAAATATTATCTTTAAACGTACTAAGATTGTATTTGATAAGATTTTATCGAGTATTGATAAAGTATCTCTTGTTTTGAACGATAAGAAAATAGGTTATTTAAATACATTTTCTACAAGAGTTAAGAGTGAATATATTATTGGTCAAAATATTGTATTTAATAATGCCGAATATGAAATTGAACAAATTTCACAAGATTGTCGTACAATATTCTTAAAACGCGAAAATGTAAAATATAAGAATATTTTTGATACAATTCATTTACGTAGATTTAAAGAATTAATGTATGAAGAAGTAGGACTTCCTGGTGAACTTTATTTCTCTAAGGGTGAAATAGAGTATATTAGAGTTAAACAATTAAAAATAGATGTTCTTGCTGAAACATATGGCTTCTATAATCTTATGTCTGATAACCAATCATTAGATTTGGTTCATGGTGTTCAAGGTAATCCTCAACTAGATAAGCGTATTGTTGATGATATGGCACGTAATATTGTTGATGGTAAAGCCTTAGAGCTTGAAATAGATTCGCGAATGGAAGTTAATGATGGTATGAGATTATTAATATCTTCAATCATTAATGAATTTATTAAAACATTATTTCCATTTGTATATAGATGCATTGCGGTATGTCCAGTATTAGAGAATCCATTTATTTTTGATGATGATTCTATTCCTTCAACATATGAAGAAGCTGTTAAACGTCTTTATCCTTACTTAACTAAAGAAGCTACAGATGATAAATCAACTAAAGAAGCTACAGATGATAAATCAACTAAAAAAGCTACAGATGATAAATCAACTAAAAAAGTATATAAATTGAAAGAAGAAAACAATAAAAAATTGCGTTTCATCTTTATTAATGATGCTATAAATGAAGATGTAGGTGTGTTAAATTGGTTCTTTGATTTACATGGTCATCTAATGCAAGAATTATTAATTAATGTTTATTCTTATTTAGCATGGCTAAATGCTAGAATTGATTCAAATGGTGAATCTTCTGTTTCATCAAAACAAAAACATTATATTTTCTTTGGTAATGACAGTTTACCTGAATGCTTTGATTTACAAGGCAGTTGTAAACTACTTGGTATGTTGAATGTTACTTTAAGTGATAAAGGTGATAACGACTTCGAAACTGCAAGTGTTGAAAATGAAGAAATAGTCGAACATTGTTCATTTTGTCATAATATTGTGGAAAGTGGACGTTATACAACATTTAACAAAAATAGAATTATTTGTCATGAGTGCTATGATGTCGTAACTTCTGATGAAAAACTTAATGAACTTGCTGATGAAGTTTATGACTACTTAGAAGAGCATTACCCAGAAGAGAAATTTAGAAAATTAAAAGTTCAACTAGATGAAACATACGATCTTGAAAAAGGCAAAGAATTAAATGAATACTATTATAATTTTGATAATAGTAACCATCTTGTTAAAGTCGAGAAAAGTATTCCGATTGATAATGCAAAAGCATGTATTTTAAGAGCTATTATTAGCTCATGGCAAGAAGATAATAATTTAATGATTTCATATACTGATGGTCAGTTATACTTTGAAGAAATATTATATTTTAAACACATTGAGAAAGAAAGAATTGCACAGTGGACTTTAAATAATATTTCTGAAACTGTTAATCAAGATGTAAATGAGATATCAGATTATGTGAATTATACGAGTGAAGATGAAAACGAGTTTTCTAGTCAAAAATTAACTAGTTTTTCATTTATGAGAATGAAGGCTAAAGAAATTGATGAATATGAAATTAGAAAGAATACTGAAAAATTAGATGAAATTGATGATTATGTTGGATTGTATGATCCTAATTCAATTCCAAGATTATGGAAAAAATTCTTGATTCTGAAATCTAAGGATCTTGAAGATGAAACTAATGATTCTGATCCAATTCCCATTGAAGATTCATTAAAAGTTGATGAACCAGTCGAAGATGAAAATGCGGAAAATGATGATCCTCAAGAAAATGATTCTGAATTGGAGGAGTAAGTTATGGGAATAATAGAAGAAAAAAATCGTAGTTTAGAAAATCAATCTGAAATTCGTGATGATGAAAATAATGATTCATCTAATACGTTAACAACTTTTTCAACTGAAAAAGAGCATACTGAAGATGATAGTGAAACTAATTCGAATTCTGTATCTGACAACAAAAAAAATAAAGGATTGATACATAGATTGATACATGGATTCAAGGAAAAACATAAGCAAAAACAAGAAAAAAAACGCTTAAAACATGACGAAAAAAGACGTAACAAGGAAGAAAAAAGACGTATAAAGGAAGAAGAAAGACGTATAAAGGATGAAGAAAAACGTATAAAGGATGAAGAAAAACGCTTAAAAGAATCCCTTGGATGGAAATTAATTCCACTAGAAGATGATGAGAAGGATAATACAAGGTTAAGAGTTTATAATTCCTTAGCAAGAGCGGCTTATAACTTAGATACTACTCCAATAAACTTTTCACCATTAACTATTGAAGAAGTAAATTCTGTTTATTTTTGCATGTGTCACGATTTTCCTGAAATATTTTGGTTAAATGGTTATTCATACACTAGTACAACAATTCAGTTGAAATTTCGTTGTCTTAAATCTGATGGTAAAGTAGATAAGAAACAAATTGATCGTAAACGTGAAGAACTTCGAAAGGCTGCTGCACCTTTTGTTAAAGGTATTAAGAAAGATACAGATCCTTATCAAGCTTTTCTAACGATTTATCGTAGATTGATTTTGACAATTGATTATGATGGTATTGGCTTAGATAACAATAATGTAACTGAATATACTGATGATACTCTACGTTCTTTACATTCTGCTTTAGTAAATCACAAAGTTGTATGTGCTGGATACGCAGTTGCTCTTCAATACTTACTTAATTTAGTTGGAATACCATCTTGCTACGTTGTCAGTGAAGATAATGCTAATGGTGGTTGCCATGCTTTTAATATAGTTAAAATCGGTAAACACTGTTATTACGTTGATGCAACATGGGGTGATAGATCTAATACTAAAACTGGAAACGCTAATAAAAATGATATATCTTATGAATATTGTTGTGTTCCATATAGTGAATTTATTATTCATCATGATAGAAATTATATTCCTTATCATATTCCAAGAAATGAATATTATCCTAATCTTAAAAAATATGAAAGCTCAGACTATGAATATTATAGATATCATAAAGCGTATTTTACAAGGAATGATCAAAAACAACTTGTAGATGTTATTTGTAATTTTGCAATCAACTACAATCAAAGCGAAATGGGTAATTTTAATGTTTCTTTCCGCTGTGCTTCTAACGAACTTGCGACAACAATGCAAAATTCAATTCTACGTTCTCAAAATTTAACTAATGAAGTTGAAAAGAGATTAAAGGAACTAAAACAAATTAATAAATTTTATCTTGTTAAAAAAATTAATTCAGTAGATATTGGTTCTTCAAATCGAGTTGTTACTATTAATTATGATGTAAAAGCAGATAATAAAAAAACTGAAAAGTAAAATGGGATAGTCCGGTTTGGACTAACTCCCATTTTTCTTTTTACAAAATAAATAAAGTTTAGATAATGCTCGTTTTTCGATCCTAGATACGTAACTTCGTGAGATATTTAACTTTTCTGATAACTCTTTTTGTGTAAGTGGTGTTAAATCATTTAGACCATATCGATTTTCTAATATCATTATTTCTTGATCTGATAGTGTTTTTAGACCTTCTTTGATTAACTTTATGTTACTTTCTTTTTCGTATTTTTCATAACTTTTTTCACTTGTGTCTTCAATTACATCGCAAAGGTGAATTTCGTTACCATCTTTGTCTTGTCCGATTGTTGAGTAAAGCCATGTTGTTGCTTCTTTTTTGTTTTTAGTATTACGTAAATGCATTAAGATTTCGTTTTCAATGCATTTTGAAGCGTATGTTGCTAAACGAACATTACTATTAGAGTTATAACTATCAACAGCTTTAATTAAACCAATTGCACCGATAGATAATAAATCATCTTTGTCTTCTTTTGTATTTTCAAATTTCTTAACAATATGTGCAACTAATCTTAAGTTATGTTCTATTAATATATCTCTAGCCTCTTTATCGCCTTTTTTAAATAACTTTAGATATTTTTCTTCTTCCTCACAAGAAAGGACATCAGGGTAACTTTCTTTAATGATACTTCCTAAAAGCGGTAGAATAAATAAACTTAAAATTGAAAAAATATAATTCATTCCCTTCTTATCTTTGATTCTATTTCTCTTTTTGTTTCTATGGACTTTTTATGGATTTTTATGTATAATAATAAAAATAGTAATATAATTAGTGATTTTTGAAAGGTATTAATATAATGGCAAATAAACGAATAAATAAGTATATTCCATATGATGTATTTGAAACAATATATGATATAGATTACAATAAATTATATGAAAATGGTAAAAGAATTATTATATTTGATGTTGATAATACAATTGCAAGATATGTGGAAAAAGATCCAAGTAATAATGCTTTAGATTTAATATCAAAACTTAAGGAAATAGGATATTTAATAATTATTTTATCTAATAATAATGGAGAAAGAATTAAACGAATTACTTCACAACTAAATGTTTTAGGGTTTTATAGTGCCCAAAAACCATTCAGAAAAGGGTATAAGAAGATATTAGAATTTTTGAAAAATGAAAAAATATGTGATGATTTTTCAACTTGTTTCACTATTGGAGATCAAATTATGACGGATGTTCTTGGAAGCAACCGTATGAAAGTTGATGCTATTTTAGTTAAGCCATTATGTTTAAAAGATGAGAAATGGTATACAAAATTAAATAGAATTAGAGAAAGAAAAATAATCAAGAAAATTAAGAAACGTGATTTGATTACTTATAATAAAATAATGGAAATCAGAAAAGAGGAGTTTTAAAGATGGATAGCAATCAAGTAAATAATGTTAATAAATCTTTAAAGTGTCCTGGCTGTGGTTGCATTATTCAATTTGATAAACCTGATGAACTTGGTTATTTGGATTTTGAAGTATATCAAAAGCGAAGTGAAAATTTCCTATGTGAGAGATGTTATAGACTTAAACATTACAATGAAGTTAAAGTGATTAAGCACGAAAAAGATATTGATTTTAATAAGATTTTTTTAGAAGTATCAAAAAATAAAAACTTGCTTGTATATATAGTAGATGCGTTTGATCTTACTGGAAGTGTTCTTCCTAATATAAATGAATTATTTCCAAATAGTAAAATATTAGTTATTGCTAATAAATATGATTTATTTATGCGCTCTAATAGACCTACTAAACTAAGAAAATATATAAAGGAATATTTACAAACAAAAGATGTCTCTTTTGATGAACTATTAGTTACATCTTCAATTGAGGATCGAACAATAAAACCAATTACTGATGCTATTAATAAGCTTTCAATTAAAAATGGTAAAGTTATTTTTGTTGGAATTAGTAATGTTGGTAAAAGTACCTTGATTAACACATTATCAAAAGATTCTGATAATCCATTGTCATTTACAACAAGTAACCAAGTTGGTACGACTTTAGGACTTACACCTTTCGAAATAGGTAATATTTCTGGTTATGATACTCCAGGTTATTATAATGTCAATCAATTAACGTATTATTTAGATAAAAAATCATTAAATTTGGTAATGCCGAAGAAGTTTATTAAACCAAGAACTTATCAACTTTATAGTAATGATACTATATTTATAAATGGTATTTGTGGAATATGTTATACTGGAGAGGCTAAGATTGGCGCAAGTTTTTATGTGGCAAATACTCTTATGCTCTACCGAACTAAGAGTGATATGGTTACATACTTTAGTGAGAAAAATGATACTTTTACTGTTCCGAATGAAAAAGAAAAGGATCGCTTAGGTAATATGAAATTATCCAAAGTTATTTTAAAAGCTGATGAAGAATTAGCTATTTCTGGTGTTGGGTTCGTGTCATACAATAATGATGTAGAGTTATTAATTTATATATATGAGAAAATAGCATTTGAGGTAAGAAAGGCGATGATTTAAATGGAGGATTTAGTTTTAAACTATAATCTTGAAGAATTAAAACAAAAAGTATATGACAAACTAAAAAGTAGTAATAATCCTCGATTTGAAAATCGTTATGTCCATTCACTTGGTGTATCAAGATGTGCTGGGGAACTTGCAAGAATTTATGATGAAAAAAATATTGAAAAAGCAGTAGTAGCAGGTCTTGTTCATGATTATTGTAAATTCTTTACTATTGAAGAATACCAAGAAGTAATTAATAAACATAGTCTTGATATTACGTTAAATCCTAATTATTTACATGTTTATCATAGCATTTTAGCACCTTATGTTATAAGAGATGAACTTAAAATTACAGATGAAGATATATTAAATGCTATTAAATATCACCAAATGGGCAAACCACAAATGAGCACGCTTGAGATGATAGTATACGTATCTGATGAAGCGGAAGAGACAAGAGTTGGTGATGTATTTAAAGAAGCAAGAAAAATCGCTTTTGAAGATTTAAATAGAGGAGTTGCTTTTGTTTCAAAAGTAAATATAGAGTATTTACTTAGAAGAAATGCATCAATTTATCCATCTTCGATTGAAACATACAATTACTACTGTAAATATCTGAATAAAGAAAGGAAACAAGAATGGAAAAAGAAAATAAAGAAAAAGAAATTTTAAAACATGCGCTTGATTCATTACTTGAAGTAAAAGCACAAAATATAAAAATATATAAAACTAAAGATGTTAATCCATTTTTTAGTTATGCATTAGTTGCATCTGCGGTTGCTAGTAGACAACTTGACGGTCTAGCAAGTCGTGTTAATGAAAAAGCAAGGGATTTTAATCTTCATGTAAGAGGAATCGAAGGACGTGGTGGTGGAAGCTGGTTGCTTGTTGACCTTGATGAAGTAATTATTCACTTATTTTCTTTAGAAGATCGTAAATATTATGATTTAGATAAACTTTGGGCTACACTTCCACAAATTGATCCTGAATCTATAGAATAATATATTACATAAAATAATTATTAGTTTATTATATAATTTGCAATTTTATCATAAAATGTAATAGGTGATTTTATGTTATTTACAGAGTTGCAAGCAAAAGATGTAATAAGCTTAACAAATGGTAATAAGATTGGACATATCAAAGATTTTGATGTTGATACAGAAAATGGATCGATTTTAGCAATTTATGTTAGAACCAATTCGCGCATCAAAAGTTTCTTTCAAGGAGAAGAAGTATTGATGATACCTTGGCAGAAGATTGTAAAAATGGGAAAAGAAGTAATTATTGTAAATTTTAATGAAATAGAAAAGTAAAAAAGGTATTAATTTATGAAAAAAATATATTTTGGTGTTGATATAGGTGGTACTACTATTAAATTTGGTAAGTTTTCAGAAGAAGAACTTCTTGAAAAGTTTGAAGAAAAAACGCCAATAGATAGTAATCCTGAAACTTTAATTAGTAAAGTTGTTGATGTGATTAAGTCACATTTAGATAATGAAGATCTTATTGGTATTGGTATAGGTGTACCAGGACCTACTAAAAATGGTGTTGTGTTAGGTGCACAAAACCTAAAATGGAAAGTTGTTTATGTAAAAGAGATGCTATTAAAACATTTTCCAAAAACACAAATTGAAGTATTAAACGATGCTAACGCAGCGACAATGGGTGAATGGTACTTTGGTAGTGGTAATAAAGAAAAAAATGCTGTTTTAGTTACTTTAGGAACTGGTGTTGGCGGTGGTGTTATTGTTGATGGAAAATTGGTAGAAGGAGCAACTGGCTCATGTGGTGAAGTTGGTCATATTAAGATAGTGTATACTGATGGTAGAAAGTGCTCTTGTGGTCTTTATGGATGTCTAGAACAATATGCAAGTGCAACAGGTATCGTAAAAACATATGAAGAAGTAAAAGAAAATTATAAACAGTCTAAATTGAATGAGTTAGAAGTAGTAACTTCAAAAGAAATATTTGATTTTGCAAAAGAAGGAGATGCACTAGGTCTTGAAGTAGTAAATAGAACTAGTAAATACTTAGCAACAGGTCTTTCAGCTATCGCTAATACATTAAACCCTAATGTAATTATGATTGGTGGAGGTGTCAGCAAAGCTGGTGATTTCTTACTTGAAAAGGTAATTAAAGACTTTAATGATACATGTTTTTATTCTGTTCGTGGTACAAAAATCGTTCTTGCGACGCTTCGTAATGATGCGGGGATATATGGTTGCTATGCAAAACTAAAATTATCAAATAAACTAGAAAAAGTATACGATGTAAAATGTTTTACATCAGATGTTCTAGACTCAAATTGCTATTTAGTTCAAGATTTAGACACATCAATTGTAATTGATCCATCTAATTCATATGATGAAGTAAGTTCTTTTGCGAAAAACAAAATATCTTATTGTTTATTAACACATGGACATTTCGATCATTTCTATGAACTAAAATCATATTTAAATAAAGGTATTACTTTTATAATGGAGCCTAATGCCTTAGTAAAATTAAAGGATGAAAAACTTAATTTATCATATCAGTTTGGTAGTAAACTTACTTTCGATTTAAAAGATGAAAAAATACAAGAATTACATGAATATTTATCTTTAGGAACTATTGATGTTCATGTTATTCCAACAAACGGTCATACAAACTGTAGTGTGACTTATGAAATATCAGATATGCTATTTACTGGAGACTTAATTTTTAATGGTAGTATTGGCAGAACTGATTTTCCAACTAGCAATAATTTACAAATGAATAGTTCGCTTGAAATACTTAAGGATTTAAACAAAGACTATTTTGTATATCCAGGGCATCAAAGTTCTTTTACATTACAAAAGGAAATCAAAAATAACCGATATTTAAAATAAAATATTATTTTGGATTAGTAAAAATTGATTAAACTGGTGCAATAAACATAGTAAATACTAACTTTTATTTTCGTAAGTGTTAAGTTTTATTAATGTTTACTCTTCTAAAATAAGCATCCTAATTTGGAATTTTTATGGCTTTTTGAGTTTATATGATGTTTACTTCAAAGCTGCTACATATGAATGAGAAATAATTTTAATTGAAGATTTTAATAATGTTTTAGATATAATAAAAATTATTTATAATTAACAAGAATAAGTTTTATTAAATGGATAGATGATTGTGAAGTTATTATACTTTACAATCTTTTTTTATTATCACAATATAATTTTTATTTTTTAGCACAAAATGCTTGACAGTGCTAAAAAATGTGATATAATATTATTAGCATATGAATTAAAAGAGTGCTAATAGCATATAATACATTTGAAGGAAGTGAAAAAAGTGATTACAGAACGTCAGAAGAAAGTATTAAGAGCTATAATTGAGGAGTTTGCGAAAACAAATGAACCAGTAGGTTCTAAATATCTTATTAATTGTCCTGATTTATGTTTAGACTACTCTTCAGCAACTATTCGTAATGAAATGGCTGTTTTAGAAGAATTAGGATTAATTAGAAAAACTCACTCTTCAAGTGGTAGAGTTCCATCGCAAGAAGGATATAAGTTCTATGTTAATGAGATTATAAATGAAAGAAAACAAAAAGAAATTATAGATGATTCTTTTCCGTTAATCGATCAAATACTAGAAAAAAATATGTTAAGCAGAGAACAAGCTATTCATGAAACAATGGATTTAGTTGCTCAACTTACAAACTATACTGCAGTTGCTATGGGTAGCAAGGGATATAACGCAAGAATACGTAGAATTCAATTTGTTTCACTTTTTGAACGTTATGCGGTTATCATTATGGTAACTGATAAAGGTAATGTGGAAAGTAAGAAAATTATCGTTCCTGATTTTATTAGAATGGAAGATATTGAAAAAGTTATTGCATATCTAAATAAGATTTTATATGATTGTCCGATAGCAAATATTTATGATCGTATTAAAGAATATGGTAGTTCACAAACTATTTCTGATTATATTTCTTACTATGATGAATTAATTGCAGCATTTGTTCAAACTCTTACATCAATGGCTAAAGATGATGTATTTATGTCAGGAAAAAATAATATGTTTTCACAACCTGAGTTTCAAGATACAGAAAAGGCAAGAGAACTTTTAGATGCAATCGAACAAGATGATATTATTAAAGCATCTATTGTTACAAATGATGAAGTATGTGTTAAAATTGGTAATGATAATCAAATACAAATTTTAAAAGATTGCTCGGTTGTTTCAGTTCCTTATACACTACAAAATGGTGAAAAAGGAAGAATTGCGGTAATAGGACCAATGAGAATGGAATATCAAAAGATTATTCCACTTTTAGAATATATATCGTCGCATATTAAGAATATGTGATTTAATTTATGAAAGGAAGATGTTAAATGAATAATCGTTATCGAGAAGAAGAAAAATTAGAAGAAGAATTAGAACAAAATGAATCTAGTGATAAGGTAGATGAAACATTAGAAGATAATAAAAATGATATAGTTAATTCTAACTGTGATGATGTTTTAGCTCTTCAAGAGGAGATTAATAAATTAAAAGAAGAAAATAACAATCTAAAAAATCAATATTTAAGAACAATAGCAGATGCTGATAATTTTAAGAAACGAATTGATGAAGAAAGAATTCGTGAAAGAAAATATGCATCACAAAAGTTACTTGAGAAGTTAGTTGATAATTTAGATATCTTTGATAAAGCTGTAAATATGAAAACTGAAGATGCAAATCTTAAGAATTTCCTTATAGGCTTTAAAATGATTAATGATAATTTAAAAAATATTCTAACTGAAGAAGGAGTTAAAAAAATCAACGCAAATGGTAAGTTTGATCCTCGTTATCATCATGCTGTAGATACTGGTTATGATGAAAACTTAGAAGAAGATATGATTTTATCTGTAATAAAAGATGGATATATGTACAAAGATCGTGTACTTACTGCTGCTTTAGTTAAAGTTAATAAAAAACCTGTTGAAGCAAATGATAGTGAAGAAAATGCTTCAAAATAAAAATAATTAAGATATAAAAAGTAAAATAAAATTTATAAAATATAATATTAGGAGGTATATAATTATGTCTAAGATTATTGGTATTGATTTAGGAACAACAAATTCATGTGTTGCTGTTATGGAAGGTAATGATGTGAAAGTTATAACAAACCCTGAAGGTGATAGAACTACTCCGTCTGTTGTCGCATTTAAAGATGGTGAAATTCAAGTTGGTGCAATTGCAAAACGTCAA
Organism: uncultured Coprobacillus sp.; assembly: GCA_964385755.1. Classification (GTDB taxonomy): domain Bacteria; phylum Bacillota_I; class Bacilli_A; order ML615J-28; family CAG-698; genus CAG-698. Next base: position 59,591 of record CAYLPZ010000001.1, on the reverse strand, counting down.
GCTATTACTAACTTAAATACTGTTTCTTCTATTAAGAGAAAAATGGGAACTAAAGAAACTGTAGAAATTGAAGGAAAGAAATATTCTCCTGAACAAATTAGTGCAATGATTCTACAAAACTTAAAAGCTACTGCAGAAAGCTATTTAGGTGAAAAAGTTACTGATGCTGTTATTACAGTTCCTGCATATTTTAATGATGCACAAAGACAAGCTACTAAAGATGCTGGTAAAATTGCTGGTTTAAATGTTAAGAGAATTATTAATGAACCAACTGCTGCCGCATTATCATACGGTATTGATAAAACTGATAAAGAACAAACTGTTCTAGTTTATGACCTTGGTGGTGGAACATTTGACGTTTCTATTCTTTCTTTAGCTGATGGTACTTTCGAAGTAATTTCTACAGCTGGTAATAACCATTTAGGTGGTGATGATTTTGACCAAGTTATTATGGATTATTTAGTAAGTGAATTTAAGAAACAACAAGGCATCGATTTAAGTAAAGATCGTATGGCTATGCAAAGATTAAAAGATGCTGCTGAAAAAGCTAAGAAAGATTTAAGTGGCGTTACAAAAGTTAATATTTCATTACCATTTATTTCTCAAACATCTAATGGTCCTGTTCACTTAGAACAAGATTTAACTAGAGCTAAATTTGATGAACTTACTCGTTTCTTAGTTGAAAAGACTGTTGAACCTGTTCGTCAAGCTTTACGTGATGCAAAGCTTACTAGTGCAAACATTGATCAAGTATTATTAGTAGGTGGATCTACTCGTATTCCTGCTGTTCAAGAACTTGTTAAACGTGAATTACATAAAGAACCTAATAAGAGTGTTAACCCTGATGAAGTAGTAGCTATGGGTGCTGCTATTCAAGGTGGTGTTTTAGCTGGTGATGTTAAAGATGTATTATTACTAGACGTTACACCATTATCACTTGGTATTGAAACATTAGGTGGTGTATTTACTAAATTGATTGAAAGAAATACAACTATCCCAACAAGCAAATCACAAGTATTCTCAACTGCTGCTGACAACCAACCAGCTGTTGATATTCATGTATTACAAGGTGAAAGACCAATGGCATGTGATAATAAGACACTTGGTCAATTCCAATTAACTGATATTCCACTAGCACCTCGTGGAGTTCCTCAAATCGAAGTAACATTTGACATTGACGCAAATGGTATCGTTAATGTTAAAGCTAAAGATTTAGGTACTGGCAAAGAAAAATCAGTTACAATTCAAAATGGTTCAGGTTTATCAGAAGACGAAATTAAACGTATGGTTCGTGAAGCTGAAGAAAACGCTGAAAATGATAAGAAACGTAAAGAAGAAGTTGATACTCGTAATGAAGCTGAACAAATTATCTTTAGTGTTAAGAAATCAGTTGAAGATTTAGGTAGTGAAGTTACTGAAGATGAAAAAACTTCAATCGATGAAAAAGTTAAAGCATTAGAAGAAGCATTAAAAGGTAATGATATTGAAGAAATCAAGAGATGTAAAGAAGATTTACTAAAAGCTAGTCAAAATGTTGCTATGAGAGCTTATCAAAAAGCTCAAAGCCAAAACGGCGGACAAAATAATGGTTCAGTAAATCCTGATGACATTGTAGATTCTGATAAATAAAAATAAAAATAATGGGAGTTAATAAATGGCCAAAAGAGATTATTATGAAGTGCTAGGTATTTCAAAAACTGCTACAGATGACGAGATAAAAAAGGCTTATCGTCAATTGGCCAAAAAATATCATCCGGATACATCAACAGAAGAAAATGCAGCTGAGAAGTTTAAAGAGGTTCAAGAGGCATATGAAGTTCTAAAAGATCCTCAAAAACGTTCTAACTATGATCGCTTTGGATTCCAAAGCGACCAAGCTGGATCTGGTTTTGGATCAGGTTTTGGTGATTTTGGTGGCTTTAGTGGCTTCGGTGGCTTTGAAGATATTATCAATGCATTCACAGGACGTGGTAGCTCTAGTCAATCTACAAAGACAAATGGTAGAGACATTAGAGTTGGTGTGACAATAACATTTGAAGAAGCAGCTTTTGGATGTGAAAAAGAAATCAAGTTAAATAAATATGATACATGTCCAAAATGTAATGGACTTGGTGCTGAAAGTTCTAATGATATTTCAACATGTTCAAAATGTAACGGAAGAGGTAGAGTTATAGTCGAACAACAATCCATCTTTGGACGTATTCAAACTGAATCATCATGTCCTAATTGTCGTGGACGCGGTAAAGTAATTAATAAAAAATGTACATACTGTGGTGGAGATGGAAGAGTTAAAACAAATTCTACAATAAAAGTTAATATTCCTTCTGGAGTAAGTTCTGGGGAAAGCTTACGTTTAAATGGATATGGTGAAGCAAGTAGTAATGGTGGAATGAATGGTGATTTATATGTAACAATTACTGTTAAAGACCATGAATTATTTGAACGTGATGATTTAGATATTTATGTTGAAATACCAATTACATTTACACAAGCAGCTTTAGGTGATGTAATTAAAGTTCCTGGTCTAAAAGGAACAGAAGAACTGAAAATACCTGAAGGCACACAAACTGGAACTAAATTCCGTTTAGCTAATAAAGGTATTTCAATGACTAGACGTGGCGTTAGTAGAACTGGTCATCAATATGTAATAATTAAAGTAGTTACGCCTACACATTTAACTACTGAACAAAAAGAATTATTCCAAAAACTTGGAAATACAAATCTAAAAAATGAATCTTTCTTTGACAAAATTAAGAAGTTTTTCAAAGGATAAATAAACATAGGCACAATAGCCTATGTTTTATTTTTAGAAAATCAATAAAAATATCAAATATAGAAAAAATAAATATATTATTTGAATTGTAAAATCTTGAAAATAAAATACTATTATGATAAACTAATATAGTAAAATAGGAAAGGAGGCATTTATTATGCCATTAGTTAATTCAAAAGAAATGTTTGAAAAAGCCTATAAAGGCGGTTATGCAATTGGTGCATTTAATGTAAATAATATGGAAATTGTTCAAGGTATTACAGAAGCTGCAAAAGAATGTAATTCTCCTGTTATCCTTCAAGTTTCTTCTGGTGCAAGAAAATATGCTAAACATGCATATTTAGTTAAACTTGTTGAAGCTGCATTAATTGATACAGATTTACCAATCGTTTTACACTTAGATCATGGTGATAGCTTTGAGTTATGTAAAGATTGTATCGATGGTGGATTCACATCAGTTATGATTGATGGTTCTAAACTACCTTATGAAGAAAATGTTGCTTTAACTAAAAAAGTTTGTGACTATGCTCATAGCCATGTTCCTTATGTAACAGTTGAAGGTGAACTTGGTAAACTTGCAGGTATCGAAGATGCAGTTAATGTAAGCGAAGAGGATGCTCAATTCACTGATCCAAACGAAGTTGAAGATTTCGTTAGAAGAACTGGTGTTGACTCTTTAGCAATCGCTATCGGAACAAGCCATGGTGCTTATAAATTCAAACCTGGTCAAAAACCACGTTTACGTTTTGATATTCTTCAAAAGATTTCTGAAAAACTTCCTGGATTCCCAATCGTATTACATGGAGCTTCTTCAGTTATGCAAGAATATGTTAAAATCGTTAACGAAAATGGTGGAGCAATGCCAGATGCTATTGGTATTCCAGAAGAAATGTTAAGAGAAGCTGCTAAAATGGCTGTATGTAAAATTAACATTGACTCAGATTTACGTTTAGCAATGACTGCTTCAATTCGTAAACATTTTAATGAACATCCAGATCATTTTGATCCTCGTCAATATCTAACAGATGCTCGTAATAACATCCGTGATGTTGTTCGTCATAAGATTACTGAAGTTTTAGGTTCTAATGACAAAGCATAATAAGAATTAATTGTGTAGCTAATTTAGCTACACTTTTTTCAAAAATCAGTTTGACTTTTATTTCTTTTTCTTTTAAAATAACGTTAGTGTTTTTGTTAGAAATTAATCTTAGTTGAGATAATAATTACTTAGTATTGTTAAATTATTGATATAATCATCTACAAAGTATATAATGAAATTAGAAAGTTGGGTTTTAGATATGTTATGGTACTTATTAATACCTTTTTTAGGAACTACGTTAGGTTCCGCAATGGTATATTTACTAAAGAATAAATTAAATGAGAAGCTCGAAAAGTTGCTTTTGGGTTTTGCAGCGGGAGTGATGATTGCCGCAAGTGTTTGGTCACTTATTATTCCATCTATTGACATGAGTGAAGAAATGGGCAAATGGTCATTTATTCCAGCTGCAGTAGGTTTTTTGCTTGGTATGGGATTTTTATTACTCTTAGATACTATAATTCCTCACTTACATAAAGATAGTGATGAGCCTGAAGGTATTAAAACTAAGAAAGTAAGCAAAAAACTTATGATGATTTTCGCAATTACCCTTCACAATATTCCTGAAGGTATGGCTGTTGGTGTAATATTTGCGGGTGCACTTTATGGTAGTGAAGTAATGACTGCCGCTGGTGCAATTACTTTAGCAATCGGTATAGCTATTCAAAACTTTCCTGAAGGAGCAATTGTTTCTATGCCTCTTAAATCAGAAGGAAATAGTAAAACAAAAGCATTTCTAATAGGCTCTGCTACCGGAGCTGTTGAACCAATCTTCGCATTATTAACAATTGCATTAACGAAGTTTTTAGTTCCAATTCTTCCTTATTTACTAAGCTTTGCTGCAGGAGCAATGATTTATGTAGTAGTAGAAGAATTGATTCCAGAGTCTCAAGAAGGACAGCATTCAAACATTGCGACAATTGGTGTTGCTATTGGCTTTACATTAATGATGATCTTAGATGTTGCTTTGGGTTAGAATTATATGTCTAATAAGTTATTATCTTATTAGACTCATTTTTTATATATTAGTGAAATTATTTTCAATTTTTGCTATAATATAAATATATGATATTAAGGAGTAATCAAATGGAAAAATTAATTATTAAAGCTTTAGATGGCTATGATTTAAATGTTCATGTTTTTGAAGTTATAAATCCAAAAGGATTTGTTCAAGTTATTCACGGAATGGAAGAATATCAAGAAAGATATCTTCCATTAGTGCATGCTTTAAATGAAGCTGGATATACAACTATTACTTCTAATATGCGAGGTCATGGTGATGATGCACCTGTCTTAGGATATTTTAGCAAAAAGAATGGTTATAAATTAATTTTAGATGATCAAAGAAGAATTACTTCATATATAAAGAATCGATTTAACACAAATAAAATTATAATATTTGGCCATTCAATGGGATCAATTGTTTTAAGAAACTTAATGCAAACAGAAACAAAAGATTATCAAAAAATAATAATATGTGGTTATCCTTGCCCACAGTTTGGTTGTGATCTTGCAATAGTTCTTGCAAACATTTTAGCATTCTTCAAAGGAGGAAATAGTAAATCTAACTTACTTACTTCTTTAGCTACTGGTAAGTATAATAAAAAAATTAGTAATCCAAAAACAAGTATGGATTGGCTTAGCGTGAGTGAAGATAACGTAAAGAAATATATAAATGATCCATATTGTGGTTTTGGTTTTACTATTAGTGGTTTTAAAGATTTATTTAATTTAACTAAAAACATGACAAAAATAAAAAGATATCAAGATATAGATGACGTACCTATTTTATTGATTTCTGGAAAAGAAGATCCATGCACTGGCTATGAAAAAGGCAAAGAAAAATCAAAAAACATTTTAGTTAAAGCAGGATTTAGTGATATTGAAGTTATATCATATGATAATATGCGTCATGAAATTTTAAATGAAAAAGACTATCAAAATGTAATAAAAGATATAATTACATTTTTATCAAAATAAAAGCAAGAAAGGAAAATAAAATTGGTTAATGATAACTTTTCTAGAACAGAGTTACTTTTAGGAACAAAACACATGCAAAAACTAAAGAATGCGAAAGTGTGTATCTTTGGCATTGGTGGAGTAGGAGGTTATGTCTTAGAAGCACTTTGTAGAAGTGGTGTTGGATCTTTTGATTTAATTGATAATGATACAGTAACACTTTCAAATATTAATAGACAAATAATTGCGGATACTACTACAATTGGTATGTATAAAGTTGATGCTGCTTATAATAGAGTAAAAGCAATTAACCCAGATTGTATTGTAAATACATATAAGTGTTTTTTTCTTCCTGAAAATAAAGATGATTTTGATTTTACAAAATATGACTATGTTATTGACTGTGTTGATACTGTTAGCGCTAAGATTGCTATTATTGAAAAAGCTACAAAAGAAAATGTCAAAGTAATAAGCTCTATGGGGACTGGAAATAAGATTGACCCACAAAAGTTTGTTTGCACAGATATTTATAAGACAAGTATTGATCCGCTAGCAAGGGTCATGCGTTATGAACTAAAAAAAAGAAATATCAAAAAATGTAAAGTTGTTTATTCAACTGAATATCCTAAAAAAATTGATTCTAGTGAAATAGTAAAACTAGAAAATTCAAACAAAAAATCTATCCCCGCAAGTAATTCTTATGTTCCTGCTTCTGCTGGACTATTAATTGCTTCAGTTGTGGTAAATGATTTAGGAGAAGAAGATGACAAATAATATTGAAGTTGAAAGAAGTATTATAAAGACTTATAGAAGTAAAATATGGGCACCATTTGTTAAAGCAATCAAAGAATATCAAATGTTAAAAGAAAATGATCACGTTTGTGTATGTATTTCTGGTGGAAAAGATAGTATGCTTTTAGCAAAATGTTTTCAAGAACTTCATAGACACTCTGATTTTCCATTTAAACTTTCTTTCTTAGTAATGAACCCTGGTTATAATCAAAAGAATATTGATTTAATAAAACACAATTTACAAGTTTTAAACATAGAAGCAAATATAGTTGAAACAAATATCTTTGATGTTGCTAATAAAGAGGAGAAGAATCCTTGTTACCTTTGTGCAAGAATGCGAAGAGGAGCACTTTATCGCATTAGCCAAGAAATGGGATGTAATAAGATAGCACTTGGACATCATTATGATGATGTTATTGAAACAACACTTATGAACATGCTAAATGCAGGCTCTTTTCAAACAATGCTTCCCAAACTTCATAGTGATAATTTCGAAGGAATGGAATTAATAAGACCTCTTTATTTAGTTCGAGAAAAAGATATAATTAGATGGATGAATCATAATGAACTTACATTTTTACAGTGTGCTTGCAAGTTTACTGAAAATACAAGTACTGATAATAATGAAACAAATTCTCAAAGAAAGAAGACGAAAAAGCTAATTAATGATTTACTTGCTTACAATAAACTTGTGGAAAAAAATATATTTTCTAGTGCAGAAAATGTATATGTGGATAGATTACTATCATATAAAAAAGATGGAGTTATTCATTCGTTCTTAGATGAATATGAAAGCAAAAAATAAAGGCTTTTGTAAAGAATCCTTGTGAAATCACAAAAAAATTTTTCTAGAGATAAAATAAATTTAGCAATCTATTTTGATTGCTTATTTTTATTTAGATAAAAATATAACGAAAATTGTCATTTTGCTTGTTTACTTTTTTTACTATTTTTGGTAAAATAGTAAAGGAAATTTAAATTAAAGAAAGGAAATTGAATTATTATGCAATACACAAAAGATGTTCAAAACATGTGTAAAGTAAATTGTGGTGCTTCTCATGGTTGTGCTCCTATTCCAGAAGAAGGAAAATGGGTTTATTCAAGAGAAATTAAAGACATCAGTGGTTTTACACATGGTATTGGTTGGTGTGCACCTCAACAAGGAGCTTGTAAATTAAGCTTAAACGTTAAAAATGGAATTATTGAGGAAGCTTTAATTGAAACAATTGGCTGTTCAGGAATGACTCACTCTGCTGCTATGGCAAGTGAAGCAATCGTTGGCAAAACTCTTTTAGAAGCAGTTAATACTGACTTAGTATGTGATGCTATTAATACTGCTATGCGTGAATTATTCTTACAAATTATCTATGGTCGTACTCAATCTGCATTCTCTGAGAATGGTTTAACAGTTGGTGCTGGTCTTGAAGATTTAGGAAAAGGATTACGTAGTCAAGTTGGTACAATTTACTCAACAAAAGAAAAAGGTCCTCGTTATCTTGAACTTGCTGAAGGATATATTACTTCTATCGCTTTAGATGAAAATAATGAGATCTGTGGTTATCAATATTTAAGCTTAGGTAAATTTACTGATTTCTTAAAGAAAGGTTTATCACCTGAAGAAGCTTTAGAAAAATCAAAAGGACAATACGGAAGATACAATGATGGCGTTAAGCACATTGATCCACGTAAAGAGTAGAAGGAGGATACGAAAATGGCAATTACATTTGAAGGTTATGAAAGAAGAATTAATCAAATTAATAAAGCATTAAATGAAAATGGTATCTCTTCTTTAGAAGAAGCTGAACAAATTTGTAAAGATAAAGGTTTAGATGTTTACCAAATGGTAAAAGACATCCAAACTATTTGCTTTGAAAATGCATGTTATGCATATATGGTTGGTGCCGCAATCGCAATCAAAAATAATGCTAAAAGTGCTGCTGAAGCTAGTAGATACATTGGTGTAGGCTTACAATCATTTTGTATTCCTGGATCAGTTGCTGATGATCGTAAAGTTGGTTTAGGTCATGGTAACTTAGGTTCAATGTTATTAAATGAAGATACAAAATGTTTTGCTTTCCTTGCAGGTCATGAATCATTTGCAGCTGCTGAAGGTGCAATTGGTATTGCAAAAACAGCTAATAAAGTTCGTAAAGAGCCTTTAAGAGTTATTTTAAATGGTTTAGGAAAAGATGCTGCTAAGATCATTTCTCGTATTAATGGTTTTACACATGTTGAAACTGAATTTGATTATGCTACAGGTAAAGTTTCTATCGTTAAAGAAACTAAATATGGACAAAATCCTGATCGTTTAGCAGTACGTTGCTATGGTGCTGATGACGTTCGTGAAGGTGTAGCAATTATGCATTTAGAAGGTGTTGATGTATCAATCACTGGTAACTCAACAAACCCAACTCGTTTCCAACATCCAGTTGCTGGAACATATAAGAAAGAATGTACAGAACTTGGTAAGAAATACTTCTCTGTTGCATCAGGTGGTGGAACAGGTCGTACACTTCACCCAGATAATATGGCAGCTGGTCCTGCTTCTTATGGTATGACTGATACTATGGGTCGTATGCACTCAGATGCACAATTTGCTGGTTCTTCATCAGTTCCTGCTCACGTAGAAATGATGGGATTAATCGGTATGGGTAACAACCCTATGGTTGGTGCTACTGTTGCTGTAGCAGTTGCTGTTAGCCAAGCTTTAGCAAAATAAAATTTGACATTAATTATTGTCAATAACTTTTGTGATAAAAATAGCCATAATCAAAAGCAATTTGCTTAAGATTATGGTTTTATTTTTAAAAATAAATCATTAATGGGAATATAAGACTCTATATATGGAAAATAAATATAATATTTGCAAAATAAGTGATAATGATGATATAAAAGATGTAGCTAGACTAATATATTTATCTGATAAATATATTTATCCTAGATGGTTTGATTCAATTGATGATGGTATTAAAGTAATATCAGAAATGATTAATCTTCCAACAATTTATAATAGAAAAAACATAATTGTAGCAAAAACAAAAGAAGATGAAATTGTTGGGATGATGATAGCATTACAAACACCTTTTTCTGTTGATTTTAATATGCTTTGTAAGGCGTTTGAATTAGCTAAAGTTAAGTGTGACAAAAGAACAAATGTTGTTTTTGATGATTATTACTCAAAGATGGGCTTAGCGGAAGACGGATTTTATATAGCTAATCTAACAGTTGATGAATCTTTTCAAAGGCAAGGTATTGCATCTGAATTATTAAAAAGTATAATTAATAACAATAATCATTGTAGTCTTGAATGCGTTGTCGATAATTGTGGTGCATGGAGATTGTATGAACGATTAGGATTTAAGATTAAATATGAATATATAGGTGCATGTGACGTATTATGTTATAAGATGGTATATAATAAGTAACTTATCAAGTTTTATGTATTAAAAAAACGTAGCAACATATTTAGTTGTTACGTATTTTTTTATTTTAAATTATTTTTTTATTACTTTAATCTTTGCTTTAGCAAGTTGTACAGTGTTTAGATATTGAATTTTAATTTCATTTCTACCAATGATAAAATAATCTACTGCTTCCCAAATTGCAAAAGAAGCAATGATTGAAAAAATTTCAGTAAATAGTATATTAGCATTTGGATTAAATTCAAAAATGAAGTAAATTATCATAAATAGAACACCAATACCAAATAAAGTGTTACTAATTAACCTATTTGTCCTTAGATCATCATTTTTGTCTACTGTTTTTTTCCAGTAGTAGTCTTTTAACATTTTTTCTATTTCATCTTCTTTAATATCAAAATTTGCATGGAATATTATCCTAATTGGATATATCACAGGAATATAATATGCTTCACTTTCAATATATTCAAGTAATTCTTGAGAAAGAGTCTTATTTTGCTCAATAGCATATTGTTCAAAAGTATTATCTTCATTGATTTCAACGTGAATGTTAGCAATTCCTTCATCATCTACATAACGCTCTAAAGCAAATTCTTTAAGAGTTTTTCTATTTTTCACATCATTTTTTAGTTCTTTAATTATTTCTTTTCTTTTTTTTCTATCGTTTTTTTTCATATATTTTCTTATTATCTCCACATCATATTATACTATTTTTTAAAGTAAAAATAAATATATGTCGTGAAAATGTTAAAAAATGATGGAAATTTTCATTTTCTTTACATTTATCTTTAAAATATGATAAAATATATAGATAATAGGAGAAAATACTATGAAGAGCATAAATGAAAAAATGAAAAAACTAGGAGAAAATAGAAGTGCTATACGTGATTTATTTGAGTATGGTAATAAAAGAAAAAATGAAATAGGAGCTGATAAAGTTTATGACTTTAGTATAGGTAATCCTAGTATTCCATGTCCAAAGATTGTACATGATAAAATTAAGGAATTATTAGATAATAATGATCCAGTATTTTTGCATGGTTACACTTCCGCAAGCGGTGATTTTTCTGTAAGAAAGAGTATTGCTAATTATTTACATGAAGCATATGCTGCTACTATAGATCCAAATTTAATATATTTAACTTGTGGTGCTGCTGCTGCTCTAACTATATCATTTAACGCTTTAATTAATAGTGGTGATGAAGTAATTGTTTTTGCACCATTCTTTCCGGAATATAGAGTTTTTGTGGAAAAAGCAGGAGGAAAGCTTGTAATAAGTAAGACAAATAAATTATTTCTTATTGATTTTGATGATTTAGAACAAAAAATAAATGAAAATACAAAAATTATAGTTATTAATTCTCCTAATAATCCTACAGGTGTTATATACAAAGAAGAATTAATTATTAAACTAGCAAAATACTTAGAAAATAAAGAAAAAGAGTATGGCCATCCAATCTATTTAATATCTGATGAACCATATCGTGATTTAATATATACAAATACTAAATATCCTTACATTACTAATTACTATAAAGACAGTATTGTATGTTATTCATTTAGTAAAGTAATCAGTCTTCCTGGCGAACGTATTGGTTACGTTACAGTTAATAAGGAAATGGATAACGCAAAAGAAGTTTATAGTGCAATTTGTGGTTCAGGAAGAAGCTTAGGTTTTGTGTGTCTAACATCATTGTTCCAATATTTAATTCCTTCTATTCAAGGAATTACTTCTGACCTAAATTGTTATAAAGAGAATTGTGATTTATTATATAAAATATTAACTGATATAGGTTATGATGTTATTTATCCTGAAGGTGCATTTTATTTATTTGTTAAAGCATTAGAAGATGATGCTAAAAAATTTAGTAATAATGCATTAAAATTTGATTTGCTTTTAGTTCCAAGTGATTCATTTGGGACTGAAGGGTATGTTAGAATAGCTTACTGCGTTTCAAAAAAACAAATTGAAAATGCTAAAGAAGCGTTTAAAAAACTATATGATTTGTATAAATAGTAGGTGATAGTTATGAATTTAATTGATTTACGAAAACAAATTAATGATATAGATGAAAAAATGTTAGAACTATTTGAAAAAAGAATGGAAGTATCTAAAAATATTGCACTAGTGAAAAAAGAAAGTGCTCTTCCAATTTTTGATAGTAAACGTGAAAAAGAAGTAATAGCAAGAAATGTAAAAAACTTAAATAACAAAGAACTTGAAAGTTATTATGTATCATATTTAGAAAAAGTGATGAAAATCTCGAAACAATACCAAAATTTTATTTTATCTGGTGAAAGTGTAGGATATTCTGGTATTGTTGGCTCATATGGTTATTTAGCCGCATTAAAAGCATTCGGTAGCGCTAAGCTTGTTTCTTATGGTTCATTTAAAAAGGCATATGAATCATGTGAAAATGGTGAGGTTGATGTGTGTATATTACCAATTGAAAATTCAAGTAATGGTGATGTTGGTGAAGTAATGGATTTATTATTTAATGGTTCACTTTATATTAATGATATAATTGATTTAGAGATAAGTCACGTATTACTTGCTAAGAAAGGTAGTAAACTTGAAAACATAAAAAAAGTAATGAGTCATCCACAAGCATTAGGCCAATGTAATATGTTTATTGACGAAAAAGGCTATGATCGTATTGAAGAGGTTAATACTGCTGTTGCCTGTGAAAAACTATCTAAATCTGATTCTTATGATACAGCAGTTATCGCTTCTAAAGAATGTGCTAATCTTTATGATTTAGAAATTTTAAAAGAAGACATTACTTTAGTTAGATCTAATACAACAAGATTTGTTGTCTTAAGTAAAGCTAAACCAGAAACAAAAGACAAGAATGTATGTTCTATTATTGTTTACACAGTAAAGAACACTTCAGGAGCACTCGCAAAGACATTAAATATAATTGGAGCTCATGATTACAATATGCGCTCATTACGTAGTAGACCACTAAAAAGACTTATGTGGAACTATTATTTCTTTGTAGAACTTGAAGGAAGCGTTAATACTATTAATGGTAAAGAAATGCTTCAAGAATTATCAAGTATTTGCGATGAACTAAAAGCTTTAGGAACTTATAAAATTGAAGATTTACATTAAAAGAATATGAGAGAAATAAACATTAGAACAAACAATAAAAATAACGATTATCAAATAATTATAAAACATCATTTGCTTGAAGAAATTGATAAATATATTCCTTGTGAAAATAAGATTTTAATCATAACTGATTCAAATATTCCAAATGAATATATTAATATGATGAAAAATAGATTAAAAACTAATTACGTTTATACAATAAAAGCTGGAGAAAAGTCAAAATCACTTGAAAGTTTTGAAAAAATTTTAGGGTATCTTTCCGAAAATGAATTTACAAGAAAAGATGTAATAGTTGCTTTAGGTGGTGGAGTAGTTGGTGATTTAGCAGGTTTTGTTGCTTCTAGTTATATGCGAGGAATTGACTTTTATAACGTTCCTACTACATTACTATCACAAGTTGATTCATCAATCGGTGGAAAAGTTGCGGTGGACTTAGGTGTTAATAATAAAGTTATCAAGAACATTGTAGGTGCGTTTTACTTTCCAAAGAAAGTATTGATAGATCCGGAAACTTTAAGAACACTTGATAAGCGTATCTTATATGAAGGGTTATTTGAAGCAATTAAAATGAGTATGACATTTGATGAAGATTTATTCACATTAATTGAAGAAAGTGATGATTTAAATACGATAATCGATGAAGTTATTTATAAGTCATTATTAATAAAACAAATGGTAGTTGAAAATGATCCATTTGAATATAATTTACGTAAGACATTAAACTTTGGTCACACAATAGGTCATGCCATCGAATCAAGTAAAGAGTTAGTTCTATACCACGGGGAAGCAGTTGGCTATGGTATGTTATATGTTACTTCTAAAAATATTCTTCCTAGACTTTCAAGAATATTACATAAATATGGACTTACTAATATTAATATTGATAATAATGATGTACTTAATTATTTAAAACATGATAAAAAACGAGAAGATTTTACGATTTCAATGATTTTTTGTGAAGAGATTGGCAGTTATCAGATTAGAAAACTTACAATACAAGAAATTGAAGAACTTCTAAAGGAGAACTTATGCGCAACATTTTAGGTAATAATCTTACAATCACATTATTTGGTGAAAGCCATGGTGATAAAATTGGGGCAGTAATAGATGGCCTTTGTGCAGGTATAAAAATAGATGATGAACATATTAAAGATGTGCTCAAGAGACGTAGACCTGGAAAGACAGACACTAAAAGAGTTGAAGAAGATTTATATGAAATAACTAGTGGTGTGTTTAATGGATATACAACAGGAGAACCTATTTGTATTTTAATTCCTAACACAAACACAAAAAGCGTTGATTATGAAAATATTAAAGATACACCTCGCCCTGGTCATGCGGATTATACTGTTAATGTAAAAAATGATGGTTATAATGACTATAGAGGTGGTGGACATACTTCAGGACGTATCACTACACCAATCTGTCTTGCGGGTGCGATTATTGAAAACCAATTGAACAAAAAAGGAATAAAGATTGCTACTCATATTTTAGAAGTAGGAAATGTAAAAGATGCTTCTTTTGATATTAATAATTTAGATAATCAAATTGAGAAAATAAATGGCAAAATGATCCCAGTCATTGATGACATTGAGGAAAAAATTGAAACCGAAATTTTAAATGCTAAAAATAATCAAAACTCAATAGGTGGTGTAATCGAAACTGTAATTACTGGCCTACCTTGTGGAATTGGTGATCCTTGGTTTTCATCTTTCGAAGGAACAATTGCAAATGGTGTTTTTTCAATTGGTGGTATTAAAGGTATTGAGTTTGGAGATGGCTTTAATTTTAAGAACTTAACAGGCAAAGATGCAAATGATGAGTTTTATTATGATAATGCTACAGTAAAAACAAAAACTAACCACAATGGTGGTGTAAATGGTGGAATTACAAATGGAATGCCTGTTGTCTTTCGCTGTGCAGTTAAACCAACTCCATCAATTAGTTTAACTCAAGAAACAATTAATTTAAAAACTAAAGAAAATACAGAAATTGTTGTTAAGGGCCGCCATGATAGTGCGATTATTAGAAGAATATGTATTGTAATTAGTATGATAACAGCTATTTTAGTAGGCGATATGTTAACAATGGAATATGGTAGAAAATATTTAAAGTAAGAAATAATAGAGGAAATAATATATGGAATATGGATTAATTGGTTACCCTTTGAAACATAGTTTTTCAAAAGAAATACATGAAAAATTAGATAATTATACTTATGAAATATGTGAACTTGAGGAAAAAAACTTTGATGAGTTTATGAAAAAAAAGGAATTTAAAGCAATTAATGTTACTATTCCATACAAACAAAAAGTAATACCATATCTTGATTACATCTCACAAGCCGCAGAGGAAATCGGTGCTGTGAATGTAATTGTTAATAAAGGTGGTAAGTTATATGGTGATAATACCGATTATTTAGGATTAAAATTACTAATTGAAAAGAACAATATTATAATAAGAAACAAAAGGTGTGTAATCTTAGGTACTGGTGGTACTAGTAAAACTTCATTATATGTTTTAAAACTTTTAAATGCAAAAGAAGTAAAAATAGCTTCACGTACAAAAACAAATAATTATATTTCATATGATGAAATTTGTGACTATGATCCTGAAGTTATTATTAACACAACTCCTTTAGGAATGTTTCCTAATATTAATATTACACCAATAAATGAGTATAACAAAAGCTTAGAAGCAATAGTTGATGTGGTTTACAATCCACTTAAAACAATGCTTACCCAAAAATTTGTAAGAAGTAGTTGTAATGGACTTTATATGCTTGTTGCTCAGGCATATTACGCTTGTAATCTATTTACTGGTTTTGAACATGATATTAAAAAACTTGATAATATATATAACAATTTATTATTAAATAAACAAAATATAGTATTAATTGGCATGCCTTCATCAGGTAAAAGTACAATTGGTAAAGCTTTAGCTAAAAAACTTAATAAGGAATTTGTAGACACAGATGAAGTTATTGTAAAGAAAATTCAAATGCCAATAAAAGATTATTTTTCTAAATATGGTGAAAATGAATTTAGAAAAATTGAAAACAGTGTAATACTAGAATTATCTAAAAAAAGTGGTATAGTTTTAAGTACTGGTGGTGGTGTAATTAAGAATCAAGAAAATATTGATCTTTTACATCTAAATGGAATCATATGCTTTATAGATCGTGATTTATCACTACTAATGCCAACTTCTGATCGTCCACTTTCTAGTAATATAAGTGACTTGTGTGTTCTTTATAATGAAAGAAGACCACTTTATGTGAAATATTCAGACTATATTATTAAGAATAATAAAAAAATTAAAGATGCTATTTATAGTATAATTAAAACAATCGGCTTGGAGAATAACTAATGAAAATAAGAGTAATTAACGGACCAAATTTAAATATGCTAGGAATACGTGAACCACAAGTTTATGGAAATAACACATATCAGGACTTATGTAATCTAATTTCTAATTACTGTAAAGAAAATAATATTGAAGTTGATTTTTTTCAATCTAATCATGAAGGAGATTTGGTTGATTATATTCAAGATGCTTATTTTACAGGAATTGATGGAATTGTCATTAACCCTGGGGCTTACACTCACACAAGTGTTGCTATTTTAGATGCTGTTAAGGCTACAAATATTCCAACTGTGGAAGTACATATATCTGATGTTTCTAAAAGAGAAGACTTTAGACAAGTAAGTTTTATAAGATTAGCTTGTGTTGCTACTGTTAGTGGCCTTGGTTTTAATTCCTATATTAAAGCTATTGATATTTTAAGGGATAAAATTTATGATTCTAAAAATTAAGAAAAGTCGCTATCAAGGCGCAGTTAAAGCACCTACATCAAAAAGTTACACGCATAGATATATTTTGGCGGCTGCTTTATCAGGTGAAGATTGCTATATAAGAGATGTTGAAATGTCTGATGACATTTTCGCAACTTTAAGTGCTATTAAAGCCTTGGGTGTAACTTATAAACTTGAAAATAATGACATTATTTTATTAAAAAATGAAAATATTGAAACAAACATAGATTGTAATGAAAGTGGTTCTACACTTAGGTTTATTATTCCTATTTTACTTGCGAGAGGATTAAGTATAAAAATTAATGCTAAACCAAGGTTAATTGAAAGAGGAATTGATATTTATGAAGAAATTTTCCCTGAAGCTAAAATAGAGAAAAATTATGATAATATTATCTTATCAGGGAAAATAACTCCTAAAACATATTATTTAAAAGCAAATATATCAAGTCAGTATCTAACAGGCCTTTTGTTTGCTTTACCACTTTTAGATGGTGATAGTAAGATAGTATTAACTACGCATCTAGAAAGTAAAAATTATATTGACATTACTTTAGATGTTTTAGCTAAAGCAGGTATTAAAATAAATAAGATAGATGATGGTTATTACGTATTTGGTAATCAAAAATATCAAAAAATTGATGAAATAGTTGAAGCTGATGCGTCAAACGCTAGTTTTTTAGCTTCTTTATCTTATTTAGGTAATAAGGAAGACAAAGTTTATATTTCTAATCTAAATGAAAATTCCCTTCAAGGTGATATGGTTTTTCAAACTTTTCTAAAAGAATTAGATGATGGTTATCAAGAAATAGATATTGCTAATTGTATAGACTTAGCTCCTGTTTTATTTGTTTTTAGTAGTTTAAAACACGGAGCACATTTTACGAATACACGTAGGCTTTCGATAAAAGAAAGTAATCGTAGCAAGGCAGTAGCAGAGGAACTTAGAAAAATTGGAGTAGATATCATCGTTTATGAAAATGATGTATATATCAATAAAAGTAATTTGAAAAGTCCAAAGGATGCGTTTAATAGTCATAATGATCATAGGCTTGTTATGGCACTTTCATTAATTTCAACACTATTTGATATTACAATAAATGATGCACAAGCTATTAATAAAAGCTATCCAAGCTTTTTTAATACTTTACAATTATTAGGAGCAGAATATGAAGTTATCGAAGGATAAAGATATTTTAATTATAGGATTAGGTTTAATTGGTGGATCATATGCAAAAAAACTATCTTTAGAAGGATATAAGGTTAGAGCTATTTCCAGAACTAAAGAGGATATTGAGTTTGCAAAGAAACATAATATTATTGTATCAGGTCAAACAAAACCAACAAAAGAAATCTTTTCTGATGTAAGTTTAATTATTTTCGCACTATATCCACTTGTATTATTTGACTTTATTAAAGAAAATTACCAATACATCGAAGATGATACAGTAATAACTGATGTTACTGGTATTAAACAAGAAGTAATTGAAAAAGTATTACCATATATTAAAAACAAAGAAAATTTTGTTCCATCTCACCCAATGGCTGGACGTGAAGTTTATGGTTTAGAAAATGCGAAAGAGAATCTATTTGTCGGTGCAAACTTTATTATTACTCCGACATGTTATTCTTCAAGTGATGCCATATCTATGGTTGAAGATTTAGGAAAAGTTTTAGAATTTAAGCGTATAGCTTTATTAACGCCAGAAAAACATGATGAAATGATAGCATTTTTATCACAACTTACACATGTTATTGCCTTAACTTTAATGACTTGTAAAGATTCAACGCATTTAAAAGAATATACTGGTGACTCATTTAGAGATTTAACTAGGATTGCGAAAATAAATGAGAATATGTGGAGTGAATTATTTTTATTAAATAAACAGTCACTTCTAAATGAAATGAACATTTTTTTAGATCAATTTGATAAATTTAAGAAAGCATTAGAAACAGAAGATGTTGAGACAATGAAACAGATGATGATTTTATCAACTCATAATCGTAGTTTCTTTGATAAATAGGTGTATATTATGAATATGAATTTTAAAAGAAAGCTTCCTACTCCTCAAGAAATAAAAGAAATGTATCCACTTGATGAAGAGTTAAGCATTCAAAAAGAAAAAAACGATAAAGAAATCCAAGATATCATTACAGGTAAGTCTGATAAACTTTTAGTGATTATTGGACCATGCTCTGCTGATAGAGAAGATGCAGTACTAGATTACATAAAAAGATTAAGAGTTGTACAAAATAAAATAGATGATGTAATTTGTATAGTTCCACGAATTTATACAAACAAACCTCGTACAACTGGATCAGGTTATAAAGGGATGCTTCATCAACCTAACCCTAATAGTGCTCCTGATTTACTGAAAGGATTAATATCTATTAGAAAGATGCATATGGATGCTTTAAGAGAAACTGGTTTTTCATGTGCTGATGAAATGTTATATCCTGAAAACCACCGTTACTTATCTGATTTACTATCATATGTTGCTGTGGGAGCACGCAGTGTTGAAAATCAACAACATCGTTTAACTTCTAGTGGATTAAATATTCCTGTTGGTATGAAAAACCCAACTAGTGGAGATATTAAAGTTATGATGAATGCGATATATGCTGCTCAACACTCTCATACTTTCTTATATCGTGGATGGGAAGTTGAAAGTAAAGGCAATGATCTTACTCATGTTATTTTACGTGGTTATGTTGATCAAAATGGTGTTTCATATCCAAATTACCATTATGAAGATTTAATTGAACTTGCTTGTTTGTATGAAAAAAGTGATTTAAAAAATCCTGCTGTAATAGTTGATTGCAATCACTCAAATTCTGGTAAAAAGTACCTAGAACAAATAAGAATTGCAAAAGAGGTATTACATTCTACTAGACATAATGAAAAAATCAAGAAGATGATTAAAGGATTAATGATAGAATCATATATTGAAGATGGTTGCCAAAGTTCTTGTGAATCAACATATGGTAAATCAATTACTGACCCTTGTTTAGGTTGGGAAAAGACTGAACAGTTGCTATTAGATTTAGCAGATCTTCGTCGTAGTGATTTAAAATATTAATTAATAGCTTAAATAAATAATAACTTAAATATTTAGAAAGGAAAAGATATTTTTATAAACGTTTTCATATTGTAATATTATTAAAAAACGAATATAATATTATCGATATAAAAATATCGTTAGAGAAACATGAATTCTAAAATTTCATCACACACATTGAAAAGATTGCCTTTTTATCTTAACTACTTAGAGACACTAAAAAAAGAAGGAGTAGAAAACGTATCTGCAGGGATGATTGCTAAACAACTTGGATTATCTGAGATTTTGGTTAAGAAAGATTTAGGTCTAGCTGTTAGAACAAGTGGTAAACCAAAAGTAGGTCACAACTTAGATACTTTGATTTCTGAGCTTCGTGATTTTCTTGGCTATGATGATACTTCAACTGCTGTTTTAGTTGGAGCTGGTCATTTAGGAGGTGCATTACTTGCTTATAATGGATTTAAAGCTATGAATCTTGAAATAGCATATGCGTTTGATAATAATCCTAAAATTGTCGGAAAAGAAATCAATGGAATTTTAATTTTAAATATTGATGATTTAGAAACTACATGTCAATATGAAAACATAGAACTTGGAATTATCACAACAACAGCAGATGGTGCTCAAGATGTATGTGATAAACTTGTGAAAGCGGGAATAAAAGCAATTTGGAATTTTGCGCCGGTATCATTAAAAGCTCCTGACGATGTTTTAATACAAAATGAAAATCTTGCTTCAAGTTTAGCTGTTTTATCAAATAAACTTGTTAATAAGAATAAATAAGGAGAATTTATATGGAAAATCAAAATGTGAATGTTGGTGCTATGATTGATGCATTAGTACAAAAAGGTTTAAAAGCGTTAGATGAATTTCGCTTACTAGATCAAGCAAAGGTAGATTATATTGTTGCGAAGAGTAGTGTTGCAGCACTTGATAATCATGGATCTTTAGCTTTAGCAGCTATCGAAGAAACAAAAAGAGGTGTTTTTGAAGATAAAGCTACTAAGAACTTATTTGCCTGTGAATATGTTTCAAATAATATGAGAAATTTAAAAACTGCAGGTGTTATCAGTGAAGATCCTGTTACTGGTATTGTAGAAGTTGCTGATCCTGTTGGTGTTGTTTGTGGTATTACACCTGTAACAAATCCAACTTCAACAGTTATCTTTAAATCTATGATATGTTTAAAAACAAGAAATCCAATTATTTTTGCATTTCATCCATCTGCACAAGAATGTTCTAAGAAGGCTGCAATTGTTATGAGAGATGCGGCAGTAAGTGCAGGAGCTCCTGAAAACTGTATTCAATGGATAGACGTTCCTTCAATGGAAGCTACAAGTGCACTTATGAACCATCCTGGCGTTGCTACCATTTTAGCAACAGGTGGTAATGCGATGGTTAAGGCTGCATATTCTTGTGGAAAACCTGCTTTAGGTGTAGGTGCTGGTAACGTTCCTGCTTATATTGAAAAATCTGCAAATATTAAACAAGCAGTTAATGATATTGTAATGAGTAAAGCTTTTGATAATGGAATGATTTGTGCTTCTGAACAAGCAGTAATTATCGATAAAGAAATTTACAAAGAAACTGTTGAAGAATTTAAGCGTTTTGGAGTTTATTTTGCAAGTGCAAAAGAAAAGAAGATGCTTGAAGAGTATATGTTTGGTGTTTGTGCTAAAAGTGAAAACTGTGCTAATGCTAGATTGAATGCGGAAATAGTTGGAAAGAAAGCATCATGGATTTGCAAGAATGCTGGCTTTGAAATTCCAGAAGAAACTCCTGTTGTATGTGTAGAAATATCTTGTGTAGGCGAGACTGAACCTCTATCTAGAGAAAAATTATCACCTGTTTTAGCAGTATTAAAAGCAGAAAACACAAATGATGGCTTTACTAAAGCAGAACAAATGGTTGATTTTAATGGTAGTGGCCACTCTGCCGCAATTCACACTAATGATAAGAAAATCGCTGAAGAGTTTGGAATTAGAGTAAAAGCATTGCGTGTTATTTGGAATAGTCCATCTACATTTGGTGGAATTGGTAACATTTACAACTCATTCTTACCTTCTATGACACTTGGATGTGGTAGTTATGGTAAAAACTCTGTTGGTGGCAATGTAAGTGCAATCAATCTATTAAACATAAAGAAAATTGGAAAGAGAAGAAATACTATGCAATGGTTTAAAGTTCCTTCAAAAATTTATTTTGAAAGAAATTGTATCCAATATCTTCAAGATAAACTTGAAATTAATAAAGCATTTATTGTTTGTGACCGTACAATGCTTGATTTAGGTTTTGTAAATAAGATTACTGAACAATTAAATCTTCGCCGTAATAAAGTACAAATTAGCTTATTCTGTGATGTTGAACCAGATCCAGATATCGAAACAGTTCGTAAAGGTGTTGAAATAATGAATGCTTTCCAACCTGACACTATTATTGCTTTAGGTGGAGGCTCTGCCATGGATTGTGCTAAGGGTATGTGGTTATTCTATGAACATCCAGAAGTAAATTTTGATGATTTAAAACAAAAATTCATGGATATTCGTAAACGTGCATTTAAATATCCTCAACTTGGAAAGAAATCTCATCTGATTTGTATTCCAACTACTTCAGGTACTGGATCAGAAGTTAGTCCTTTTGCGGTAATATCTGATAAGAAAAATAATAAAAAATATCCTTTAGCTGACTACGCTTTAACACCAACAATTGCAATTATTGATGCAGAGTTTACAACTAATCTTCCAGCATCTGTTACAGCTGATACTGGTATGGATGTATTAACACATGCTTTAGAAGCTTATGTTTCAGTATTTGCTTCTGACTATACAGATGGACTTGCATTACAAGCTATTCAAATGGTATTTAAGTATTTACCTAGAGCAGTAAAGAATGGTAAAAATGATTTAGAAGCTCGTGAAAAAATGCACAATGCTTCAACTATTGCTGGTATGGCTTTCGCAAATGCCTTCCTTGGCATGGACCATTCAATGGCACATAAGGTTGGTGGTTTCTTCCACATTCCTCATGGAAGATGTGTTGGAATTTTACTTCCTTATGTAATCGAATATAATGGAACAGTCCCTCAAAAACTATCTACATGGCCTAAATATAATTATTATCAAGCTGATGAAAAATATCAAACAGTTGCTAAGTTATTAGGATTAGAAGCACAAACTCCAAAACAAGGAGTAGAGTCACTTGCAAAAGCTGTTCGCGCACTAGGAGAAGAAGTAGGAATCAAGATGAATTTTGCTAGCCAAAATATCGACGAAAAAGAGTGGGAAGAACATATTACTGAAATTGCTTATCTAGCATATGAAGATCAATGTTCACCAGTTAACCCTCGTGTGCCACTTGTTGATGATATGATTAGTATTTTAAGAAAATCATACAAAGGTGAATAATTAAAATGTTTATATAAAAGTAAGTAGTGTTGATAGTAAGTTTGTCAACACTTTTTATTTTACAATTTTGATAATATAATGTATAATAATATAAAAAGGTGATTATTTTGAATGAAAAATTATTAATATTTTCTGATTTACATGGTTGTCTGTCTAGCTTTGAAAGAATCTTAGAAATTTACAAGGAAGAAAACTGCACAAGAATGATTTTTTTAGGTGATTTGCTTTACCATGGTCCTAGAAATGATATTCCCGAAGGTTATAAGCCTAAAGAAATTGCTAATATAATAAAGGATTTAGATTCTCCAATTACTTTAATTCGTGGTAATTGTGATGCTAGAGTAGATGAAATGGTTACTGGAAGAAAGATGAATGATGAATATATTGAAGGTAACATAATGTTTTGTCATGGTGATCTTCTTTTAGAAAATGAACTACAAGATTTAAAAAACATCAAACTTGTGTTTTATGGTCATACACATGTATTTCAAATTCATAGGTTTAAACATACAACATATGTTAATTTAGGCAGTGTTTCTATTCCTAAAGATAATGAGAAGAGTTTTGTAATTTATGAAAATGATATTATTAAAAGATATAATCTTAATAAAAAATTATTACAAGAAGTAGAGGTTTAATATGGACAAATTTGATACTAATGTACAACGTTATAAATATTTAGCATTAAAAGAAGTGATAAAAGCATATGACAATGGAACTTTAGATACTGCTATTTATGAAGTTCCAAAAAAAGCAATACAAGAAGATCATCAAAGAATTAGATGCTGTGTTTACAAAGAAAGAGCAATATTTAGTGAACGAATGGAACTTGCAATGGGAAGACTTGCCGATGGTAAGAAAGTAATCAATGTTATTGATATTGCTTGTGATGACTGTCCTGCATCAGGTTATACAGTTACTTCTTCATGTCGTGGTTGTTTAGCACATAGATGCCATGCTGCTTGTAAAAAAGATGCAATATATTATGAAGGAAATCAAGCACATATTGACAAAACAAAATGTATCAATTGTGGTTTATGTGCTAAGGCATGTCAATATAGTGCAATAATTAATCTTACAAGACCATGTGAAAATGCTTGTAAACTTAAAGCCATAAAAATGGGAGAAAATCATGCTACACAAATTGATTATGATAAATGTATTACATGTGGTGCATGTGTTTATCAATGTCCATTTGGAGCGATTGTTGACCGAAGTTATATTCTTGATGCTTTAGATATTTTAAAAAATAGTAATAATAATAAAAACTATAAAGTTTTTGCGGCGGTGGCCCCATCAATCTCAAGTCAATTTTTACCTTATAGAGTTGGACAAGTTTTCCATGCACTAAAGAAACTTGGATTCTATTATGTTGCTGAGGCAGCACTTGGGGCTGATTTAGTTGCTTATAGTGAAGCAGAAGAATTAGTTGAAAAAGGATTTTTAACTACTTCATGTTGTCCATCATTTGTAGAATTAATTGAAAAAAAATATCCATCTTTAGTTGAGCATATTTCATCTAACCTATCACCAATGGGTGCTCTTGGTAAATATATCAAAGAGCAAATACCTGATTGCAAAGTTATATTCATTGGTCCTTGTACTTCTAAAAAGAAAGAAATGCAACGAGAAACTGTTTCACCGTATATTGATTGTGTTCTTACTTTTGAAGAACTTAATGCTTTCATTGATGCAAGAGGCATTGATTTAAGTACACTTGAAGAAAAACATTTACAAAATGCATCATTCTTTGGTCGTATTTTTGCAAGATCAGGTGGTGTTCGTGATGCTGTAAAACAAGCATTAATTGAACAAGGAAAAGATAAAGAATTTGAATATAATCCAGTTGCCGCAAATGGTATCGATGAATGTAATATGAAACTTCTACTAAAATCACGTGGTGCACTTCCAAATAATTTAATTGAAGGTATGGCTTGTGTTAGTGGATGTATAGGTGGACCATGTGCTTTAACACACGGACCAAAAGATTTAAATGAAGTAGACCGTTATGGCAATGAATCTTTAAAGAAAACTATTACTGAGGCTTTAAACTTTGATTTCACTACAGTTTATGATAAAAATAAGAAATAAGGTTGTTTAAAATTTATGGAAAAAGTATTAGAAGTACAAAATTTAAAAAAAACATTTGTTCTTTCAAAAAAACAGCAAAAAATTGAAAAAACAAATTTAGCCGTTAGAGTTGCTGTAGATGATTTATCATTTAGTGCTTATAAAGGAGAAATTTATGGTCTTTTAGGACCAAATGGTGCTGGTAAAACAACAACATTACGTATCATATCAACATTAATTAAACCTGATTTAGGCGATGTATTAGTAAAAGGATTTAGTGTACTTAACAATTCAAAGGAAGTAAGAAATGAAATAGGATTTTTAACAAGTGAACTTAAACTTGATGATTTCTTTACACCTGATTACTTATTTGATTATTTTAGTATGCTACACAATGTAGAAAAAGAAAAAAGTGAAAATCGTAAAAATGTTTTATTTTCAAAATTTGGCATTGATAAATTTAGAGAAGTTAAAATAGGAAATTTATCGACAGGTATGAAACAAAAGGTTTCATTAGTCATATCTTTAGTTCATGATCCTGATATTGTCATTTTTGATGAACCAACAAATGGGTTAGATGTAATCACTGCAAAAGTAGTAACTGATTATTTAATGGAATTAAAAGAAGAGGGAAAAACTATTATCATTTCAACACATATTTTCTCTTTAGTTGAAAAACTATGTGATAGAGTTGGAATAATCATAAATGGTAAGATGGTCTTAGAAGGAAGTTTAGCAGAACTTACTTTAGAAAAATCAATTGAAGATGTTTTCTTTGATTTATATCAAAAGGAGGTATCTTTAGATGAGTAATTTTAATGTTATTAAAAATATTGTTAAAAAGGAACTAAAACGCTTCTTTACTGATAAAAGGATGGTTTTAAGTTTAATATTACCAGGTATTCTAATTTTTATTATCTATACATTTATGGGTAATATTTTTACAAATAGTTTTACTGATGATCTTCAAAGTGAGCATACTGTTACAGTAATTAATGCTCCTACATGGTTTGAAAATATTTATAAACAAGATGAAATTAATTTTGTTGTAGAAGTTGTTGCAGTAAAAAATGAAGATTTACCAAATAAATTACTTGAATATAAGAAACAAGTAGAAGAGAAAAATCTTCATTTACTTATAGTCTTTGAAGAAAATCTAGAGGAGAAAATACAGCTAGGTCTAAAACCAAAAACTGAAATTTACTACAACTCAGTTGATACAAAGTCACAAACAACATATCAGTATTTTTATAATGTTTTATATAATATGTCTGTGGAAGTTAATTATTATTTTCTTGTAAATAATGATTTAAATGTTAATTATGATTTGTCGTCACAAGAAGATTTATCTATTAAAATAATAACAATGATGGTGCCTTATTTGTTATTAATATTCTTATTCTCTGGTTGTATGGGAATTACTCCAGAAGCAATTTCAGGAGAAAAAGAACGTGGAACAATTGCAACACTTCTAGTTACACCAGTACCAAGATCAAGCATTGCTATAGGTAAAGTTATTGCTTTATCAATTACATCGCTATTTAGTGCTGTTGTTAGCTTTGTTGGATTACTTGGATCCTTACCAAAATTACTTGGAGCACAAGGCGACATTACACTTTCAATGTATACATTTTCAACTTATTTAATGCTATTTGTAATAATTGTTGTTACTGTATTACTATTTATTGTTTTATTATCAGTATTATCAACTTTCGCAAAAGGAGTAAAAGAAGCAGGACAATACGCTACACCTGTGATGATGCTTGTTACTTTAATTGGTATAACATCTATGTTTGGTGATAGTGCTAATCAAGCATTTTATATCTACTTAATACCTATTTATAATTTAGTTACTGGAATTCAAGGTATTTTAGCTTTATCAATAACAGGAGTAGAATTTGCTTTAGTTGTTAGTTCTAATATTTGTTACATAGCATTAGGTATTTATTTACTTACAAAAATGTTTAACTCTGAAAAAATTATGTTTAATAGATAAGTTTAAATTTATTGCAATTTTTGTATAAATTTGATAAAATAATATTTGGTATGAAAAAAGGAGAGAAAATATGAATAATTATTGGTTATTAATAGTTCTTGCTATTTGCTTAATCGCTGTTGGATTTGTATTATTCAATTATATTAAAATTAAGAAAATGAGTGAAGGAACTGAAAGAATGGTTAAAATGAGTGCAATTATTCGTGAGGGTTCAAATGTATTCATTAAAAAAGAATTTACAACAATTTCTATCGTAATTGCTGTTTTAGCTGTTTTATTTACTTTATTTATTGAAAAATTTAGTGGTATCACATTTATTTTTGGTGCTTTAATGTCTAGTATTGTATGTATTCTTGGTATGAAGAGTGCTACATATGCTAACGTTAGAACAGCAAATAAAGCTAGAGAAACTTTATCTGTTGGTGAAACAGTAAAAGTTGCTTTAAAAGGTGGTTCTATTAGTGGTTTAAGCGTTCAAGCTTTAGGTTTATTTGGTTTAGTTGTTATTATCTTAGTTAGTGGTGTTGGTCCACAATCTTTATCTACTTTAACTGGACTTGGCTTAGAAGGTCTTAAAGGCTATGAAGGTAATGGTGTATTTAATATTGCAGCGTTATTAACTAATGCATCAATTATGAGAATTACAACTTATTCACTTGGTTGTTCAGTTGTTGCTATGTTTAACCGTGTTGCTGGTGGTAATTACACTAAAGCTGCTGATATTTCTGCTGATATATTAGGTAAAATTCGTAACGATTTACCAGAAGATGATAGTCGTGTTCCAAACGTTATCGCTGACTTCATTGGTGACAATGTAAATGACATTGCTGGTAACTGTTCTGACTTACTTGAAAGTTTCGTTGCAACAATTTCCGCATCTATCGTTATTGCTATTTCACTTTTAGAAAATGGTAAAATTTTATCTGAAGCATTATTTAAATCTGCTTATATGTTCCCAGTATTATTTGCTGGTGGTGGTTTATTAAGCTGTATCCTTGGTTTATTAATTGTTACACTTCGTAAGATGGGAAATAACCCTTCAAAAGAATTAAATCTAGCTACTTACATTTCTGCTGGTTTATCTTTAATCGTTTGTGGTGTTTTATCATATGTATGCTTTAGTAATAAAGATTTTGATTTAACAAAATTCGGCTTCAAACTTGGTTGGGCTACTCCTTGGGTTTGTTCTATTTTAGGTATCGCTAGTGGTGTTGCTATTGGTGCTATTACTGAATATTATACTTCTACATCATTTAAACCTACAAAAGAAGTTGCAGAATACGCAACTGAAGGTGAAGCATTTGTTGTTACAAAAGGTGATGCTGTTGGTTCACGTTCTTGTTTACTTCCAATGCTTATCATTGGTGTTTCACTAGTAATTTCTGGTTTCTTAGGTGGATTCTATGGAATCGCTGTTGCTTCACTAGGTATGTTATCATTTGTTGCTACTACAGTTTCAATTGATGCGTTTGGTCCTATTGCTGACAACGCTGGTGGTTTAGCTGAGTCTTGTCACTTAGATCCTGAAGTACGTGAAATCACTGATAAACTTGATGCTGTTGGTAACACAACTGCCGCAATCGGAAAAGGTTTCGCTATTGGTTCTGCCGCATTCGCAACTGTTTCTCTTATTTGCGCATACGTTGGACATTTAAAAGTAACTCCTACTGTTGACAGTTTCTTAGTAATTGCAGGATGTATTATAGGTGCTGCACTAATTGAATTTTTCATTGCTATCTTAACTGACAATACAATCCATAGTGCAAGAGAACTTGCTGATGTTGGTGATCGTCAATTATCTGATCCAGACGTTTTATCTGGTAAGAAAGATCCTGATTATAATGAACTAGTATTACTTGCTACTAAAGCTGCTCTTAAGAGAATGCTTCTTCCTTCAATTATTGCTTTAGCAGTACCATTTGTTGGTGGCTCATTCTTAGGTGGTGAATTTGTAGTTGGTATCTTACTTGGTGCAACAATCGTTGCTATTCCTCGTGCTATCTTTATGGGTAACTCAGGTGGATCATTCGATAACGCTAAGAAATACATTGAATCTGGAGCTATTGCTGGACATGGAAAAGGTTCTGCTGCTCACAAAGCTGCTGTAACTGGTGACACAATTGGTGATACTCGTAAAGATGTTGTTGGTGTTGCTCTTGATATCTTCATTAAGATGATGAGTACTGTTGCAACTACATTATTTGTTGTTATCAATGCTATCTATCTACTAATTAGTAGTATATTCTAAAAATAATAGGTGGCTGTAAAGAAATAAATTAGTTTATAGTTTAGGTTAAAAAAACTGGCTCTGTAAAAAAATATTGTGATAAATCGTCCCTGTCAAGAATTCTTGTGATGATTTATTGTCAAGAACTCTTGTGATAAAAAGAGCCCTGTCAAGAACTCTTGTGATAAAAAATAACCATAATCTAAGGTGATTTGCCTTTGGATTATGGTTTTTATTTTGTCACAAATTATACTATTTTATTTATTATTATTTTAAAGTGTTTCCTTTTATAACTAAATCTTTATTAATTACATATATGATTCTTTTTTTTGAATCTACTGCGTAAAAAAAATCTAACTTTTGATTCTTCAAAAATTAGATTTTTTCTTTACTCATAATGAGTTCACATTCTAATTATTTTTATGAACTTTTCTTCATCATAAACTTGATATACTAATCTATGTTGTATGTTGATTCTTCTAGAATAAGTATTATTAATTCCAATTAATTTTTCATATGAAGGAGGATTAGTATAAGGATTTGATTCAAGTAATTCAAGTAAAGCCACGACTTTTTTATGAATAGTAGGGTTTTGTTTTACTTTTTCAAAATCTTTTATAGCTTGTTTAGTAAATACTATTTCCATTCAATTTTCTCACAATCTTCAAGGTTCGTATTTGCTCCTTCAACAATACTTTCATACATTCCTGGAATACCTGCTAAATATAAAGACTCCATAAGACTATTGTAGTCTTCTTCACTCATCATTATTACATTTCCTTCTTTAGTATTAATATTAATAACATTATTATATTTAATGCAACTGGATGCTAGTTTATAAAGTTCAGCTCTTGCTTTTGTTATATTTGTATTCATCATAGTTAATCACCTCTATTATTATATCATTTTTATTCTTATATGTCAATAAAAAAACGTACATAAAAATGTACGTTTTTTATTTTTTTGCTTAAGATATTTATTAATAAAATTAGATATTGTCATATGTGATGGGAATGTTTTATCGAAGCAAAGAAGCCAACGGAAACGAATATCATTTACATATAAATCAGCTAGTTCTCTTGTAGAGACATAGCCTTTTAAAAGAAATCCAAACAAAATTACTTTTAACAAACTGACTGGATTGTATCCTTTACGACCTCTATAATCTTTAGAATCATCGGATACTAAGTATTTTTTTAATTAACTCCTCTCATTACTTCGTCAAATTTGTACACCGGATCACTAGAATCAATAATAATAGATACATCTAGTGGTAAAATTAATTAAATTGGTGTTTAATAATTAGTGTATGGATTATTAGATACATTTTCGAGGTTGTGACTATTTTCCATACATATATTATACCAAAAAATGGTCGATAAATCCTGAGAAGAATCTATCGACCTTTATTTTTTAACAACGGGCTAAGTTCTAATTTATTTTTTTACAGCCCCTTTTTATTTTTAATCTAGAAATTTTATCAAAAAAATGATATACTATTAAAGTAAAATAAAGGAGAAAAAAATGGCTGATTTATCATATATTTATAATAAAGCATTTTCAATTACAGGAAAACTATTTAAGCTTGAGGAATCATTAAATATCATTAATAGTGAAGAAGATGATATTATGAAAAATAAATATCAAAATGACTATGATAAGATAATTGATGAAAAAGAAAAATTATTATCTCTTAAAAATCATTATGATGGATTAATAGCTAAAGCAGTAAAATTAAATACTTTATCTGAAGAAGAAACTAATGAAGTTTTAGAATATTTAGATGATGAGATTGCTGACTTTACAACTAATTTATCAATTGATCGCTTTGATATTCTAAACACAGTTAATTGTATTATTTCTGATAATCCTGAAATGGAAATAGAAGAGCATTTAGAACTAATGAATCTTATTATCTGTGCTTTCGCAAGAACTCCTTACTTTTATCAAGCAAGATTTTATGTTAAAATGACTTATACAACTATGGGTCTAATAGAAATGACAAAAGAAAATGAATATTTATTTGATATTTTCGAAGAAGTTCCATCTTTTTATATTAGATGTCATGATAGTAAAAATGCTTGTAAAGCATATTACGATTTAGCAAATTTAAGTTTACAAATAAATGATGTTTATAGGGCTAAAAACTATATTATTAGTGCTTATAAAGAAATGGCATACTTGCAAGATAAATTCTACTTATCATTAGAGCAACTTAAACCATATGAAAAATATATAGATGAGATTAATGAAGCTAAAAATTATGTTCCTTATGAAGAAAGAAATCCTGTTGAAAATACAATAAAATATCAAGAGGTATTTGATGCTGCAATGAATGATTTCTTAAATAATTCAAGTAATTTGAGTAAAGAAGAATTAGAAAAAAAGAAAAAAGAATGCTTTAAAAAATATGGTGTTGAATTATAGTAATAATAAAGATGATGATTACATTAGGTTTTCATCATCTTTTTTGTTTTCATGACTTATTAAACTATTAAAATTTATATACAAAATTATTGCTTTTGTGTATAAAAGATGATAAAATAATACATGTTTACAATTACTAAACTTAAAGTTTAAAATGTTGAAACTATTATTATTAAAAGAAAGGAATGCACAGCTTATGAAAATTGGTAGTAGAATAAAAGAGTTTCGAACCTTTCGTGGCCTCACTCAGGAGGAACTTGCAAACAGGTGTGAACTTACAAAAGGGTATATCAGTCAGTTAGAAAATGATTTGACTGAACCATCAATATCGACCTTCGAAGATATTTTGCTAGCATTAGGTACTAGTTTTAAAGAATTCTTTTCCGATGATGATAATGAAAAGATTGTTTTTACAAAAGAAGATTATTTTGAAAAAGAAGAAGATAATATGCTAACAAAATGGCTTGTTGTAAATAGTCAAAAAAATGAGATGGAACCTATTTTAATACAGCTTAAACCACATGCTCAGACTGAAAAAGATTTACCTCATGAAGGTGAGGAGTTTGGTTTTGTGTTAGAAGGGGAAATTGAACTTTATGTTGGCAATAGTAAGAATAAATGTAAAAAAGGTGAAACGTTTTATTTCACAAGTAATAAAACGCATTATATAGTAAATAGTAGTGATAAAGTTACTAAAGTACTTTGGATTTCTAGTCCACCAAATTTCTAATATAAAAGGATTTAATAAGATAATATGGAAAATACAAATGTAATAAATGATAAAATTATTGAACTTAAAAATGTAAATAAAGAATATGATGGCATCAAAGTAGTTGATGATTTTAACTTATATGTTAAGAAAGGTGAGTTTGTTACTTTCCTTGGTCCTAGTGGCTGTGGAAAGACTACAACACTAAGAATGATTGCGGGGTTTGAGACTTGTACAAGTGGACAAATTTTATTAAATGGTGATAATATTGAAAATATTCCACCATATAAAAGACCTATTAATACTGTCTTTCAACGTTATGCCCTATTTCCTCATTTAGATGTTTATGATAATATCTCTTATGGTTTAAATTTAAAGAAAGTACCTGATGGTGATAAACTTGATCGTCATGGCAATCAAAAGATGCGTCATCTTACAAGAGAAGAAAAAGATGCGAAGATTCGTAGAGCCTTAAAGATAGTTGACTTAGAAGAATTTGAATGGCGCGATATTCAAACATTATCAGGTGGTCAACAACAACGTGTTGCTATTGCTAGAGCAATCGTTAATGAACCTGAAATATTACTTCTTGATGAACCTTTAGGAGCACTTGATTTAAAGATGAGAAAAGAGATGCAACTCGAACTTAAAGAAATGCATAAAAAACTTGGCATTACGTTTATCTATGTTACTCATGATCAAGAAGAAGCATTAACTATGTCTGATACTATTGTTGTTATGAAAGATGGAATTATTCAACAAATTGGTAAACCAAAAGAAATTTATGATGAGCCTAAAAATGCTTTTGTAGCCGATTTTATTGGAGAGAGTAATATTTATAGCGGTACTATTATTGATGATACTCACGTTAATTTTTTAGGCCATAAATTTGAATGTGTAGACCATTTCCCTAAAAATGAAAAGGTTGATGTTGTTATTAGACCTGAAGATGTTATTATTACAGGAAGTGGCAAAGGAATGCTAGATGGTATTTTGGTTAGTAAAGTATTCAAGGGTGTTCATTATGAATATGTAATGATGGTTGGTAAAAATGAAGTAGTCATTCAATCTACAACAAACTTCGAAGTTGATCAAATAGTAGGTATTTCTGTAGAACCTGATAATATACATATTATGAAAAAAGAATTTACAATGAATGTTTATGATGGATATATCGATAAAAACAATAATGTTGTGTTTGCTGACGGAAAATTTGAATGTGATGTCACTAAACTAGTTGAAGGTAGTCACTTAGATGAAGAAGGATATGTTATTGGTCCTGATGGCAAAGTGTATGATTTTACTGATGCTGATGTAAAAGTTATGGTTGATTTAAAAGCTATTGAAATCATCGATAATGAAGATGATGGTACTGTTGCAGGACAAATTGTCTCAATCATTTATAAAGGTGACCACTACCAAGTAATCATACGCACAGAAGAAGATGAAGATTTTGTATGTGATACTGAATGGACATGGAATGAATTTGACCACGTATCTGTTAAGATTAAAAAAGAAGATATTCAATTAAAATTAACAAAAGAGGCAAAGAATTATGTCAAGGATTAGATTTAAAAGAAAACATCTCTCTATTCCGTATTTTTTGTTTCTTGTTTGTTTTGTTTTGCTTCCATTACTTCTAATTGTTTATTACGCATTAACTGATAGTGAAGGTAACTTTGCTCTTTCGAATTTTGTTAAGTTTTTCTCAAATAAGAACAAGATAGGGCTTCTTTCAGTAAGTGTATTAATTGGGGCGTTAAATACTATTATTTGTTTAGTAATTGGTTATCCTGTGGCAATGATATTAACTAGAAATAAACGAGGAAAAAATAATCACTTGTCTGTGATCATATTATTGTTCATCATGCCAATGTGGATTAACTTTGTTCTTCGTACTGCCGCAACACGTGACCTTCTTTATTGGGTAGGTTTAAATGGCGGAAATAATCCATATTTATGTACGATGATTGGTATGGTATATAACTACTTACCATTTACGATTTTACCTTTATACTCTACTATGTTAAAGATGGATAGAAGCTTAATTGATGCTTCTTACGATCTTGGAGCAAATAAGGTACAAACTTTTGTAAAAACACAAATCCCAATGACATTACCTGGAATCATCTCAGCCGCAACTATGGTTTTTATGCCAACAATGTCTTCATTTGTTATTAGTGATGTTATGGGTGAAAGAAAGATTCAACTTATTGGTAATTCAATTCAATTTAATTTTGATTTTATGCGTTGGAATGAAGGTAGTTTCATTGCATTAGTTATGCTTGTAATTATTGGTATTGTAATGTTCTTAACACGTAAGGGTGAAAAAGAAGAGAATATTAGAGGTGGATTATGGTAAAAAAAATCTTATCTAAGTTCTACATTTTCTTAATACTATTACTTATGTATGCTCCAATATTAACACTTATTATTTATAGTTTCACTGAAGCTGATAATATTGGTACTTGGAATGGCTTTAGTTTT
Source organism: uncultured Coprobacillus sp. (assembly GCA_964385755.1). Classification (GTDB taxonomy): domain Bacteria; phylum Bacillota_I; class Bacilli_A; order ML615J-28; family CAG-698; genus CAG-698. The sequence continues at coordinate 24,246 of CAYLPZ010000001.1, read as the reverse complement.
GAACTTTATAAACAAATGTTTGCAAGTGATGCAATTAAAGAAGCGTTGTTTAATACTTTATTAATAGCTTTAGCTTCTTCAGTTTGTTCAACAATTCTTGGAACAATTGGTGCTATTGGTATTTTCTACTCTAAAGGTCGTTACCGCAGTTTAGTAACTAATTTAAATCAAATTCCTGTTATGAACGCTGAAATTGTTATTGCTATTTCTCTTACACTTTTATTTGTATTCTTTGGTGTAGAATTTAACTTTGTTACACTATTAATTGGACATATGGTAATTACTGTTCCATTTGTTGTATTAAGTGTTCTACCAAAGTTAAGACAACTTGATCCAAATACATATGAAGCAGCACTAGACTTAGGTGCTACACCAAAAAAAGCACTTTGGTCTGTTATTGTTCCTGAAATTATGCCTGGTATATTTTCTGGTTTCTTATTATCATTTACATTGTCATTAGATGATTACATTATTACTGCTTTTACAAGAAATGATTCATTTAATACATTATCAACATATATTTATAGTGTTACAGCTAAACATCCACTACCTCCTGCTCTTCGTGCATTAACTACAATTATTACAATAATTATGTTGATTGTTTTACTTGTAATTAATTATCATAGTAAAAAGCAAGCTAAGCTAAATTCAATGAAGAAAGGAATGAAACACTAATGAATAAAAGTTTTAAAAATTATTTATGTTTAGTATTATTTTTGTTTGTATGTGTTTGTTTAGTTGGTTGTAATGATAATAGTGATAATGTTAAAACATTAAGAATATATAATTGGGAAGATTATATCGATGATGGTACAAATGATGATGAAGTAAAAGAGTCTAACTCCGTTATGGAAGACTGGCAAGAGTGGTATTATGAAACATATGGTGAAAAAGTAGAAGTTGTTTATGATACTTTCGCAACCAATGAAATAATGCTTAATACTTTAAAAACTGGCAAAGCTAAATATGATTTAATTTGTCCATCTGAATATGCAATTCAAAAAATGATTGTACTTGATATGATTGAAAAGTATGATTATGATCTAAAAGATAAAAATGGTGATGTGATATTAGAAAATTATCAATATGTTTCACCTTATCTTAAAAATCTATTTAGAGATAAAGGTTGGGAAGAATACTCAATTCCTTATATGTGGGGAACACTGGGCTTTATTTATAACCCTGATTTAGTTGAATATGAAGATATCATTCACTGGGATATTTTATGGGATAAAGAATATAAAAACCTTGCAACCGCCAAAGATTCAGTTCGTGACACATATGTTATTGGTTCACTTCATCATTTTTATGATGAATTAATGGATTATAAAGCTAAATATGAAAATGGTGAAATAACTGCGGAAGAATATCAAAAAATGGTAGGAATTATCATGAATCGTTGTGATGATGAAACATTAGCAGCAGTTGAAAAAGAATTAAAAGAAATGAAAGAAAACCTTTATGGCTTTGAAGTAGACAATGGAAAAAGTGATATTGTTACTGGTAAAATCGCCATTAACTTTGCTTGGAGTGGTGATGCAGTTTACTCAATGGATACAGCTGAGTATGATAATGGTAATAATCCAGTATATTTAAATTATGCTATTCCTGAAGAAGGAAGTAATGTATGGTTTGATGGCTGGGTAATGCCTAAAGGAGCAGACATTGAGCTTGCGCAGAGCTTTGTAAACTTTTTATGTTCACCTGAGATTGCTGTGAGAAATATGAATTTCATAGGTTATACATCTAGTGTTGTAAGTAATGAAGTACTTGATATGATCAATGAATGGTATGGTGTATTACCATATTATGATGATGAAGTAGGTGGATGGTACTTTAATGATAATTATATTGGGTATGATATCGATGCTACATATTTATATAATAATGGAATATTATATATGAATGGTGAAGCAACACTTGAAATAGAAGACTTTAATAGTAATAAATTAAAGTTTGATGATGAAGAAGAGCAATGGTTCTATGAAGATCAAATGGTACTAAAAGTCTTTGATGAAGAAGCAGATAGTTATATGAAAGATGGAAAGATTTACATTGGTGAAATTGAACTTGAATATGAAGATGAGATTTATGAAGCTGATTTATCATATCTATTTAGAGGAATGGAAGAAGAAGCTTTTAACCAAATTGATTCTAAATACATCAAAGATGGAAAAGTAGTTGTGTATGTTTACGAACGTGGAAGACAATTCGATGCACAATATCCTAGTGAAGAAGTAATTACAAGATGTGCGATTATGGAAGACTTTGGTGATCGTAACGAGGTAGTACTTGACATGTGGGAAAATGTAAAAATAGGTGACATTCCAATTTCTGTTACTGTCATAGTAATTGTAAGTTTGGTTGTTATTTTAGGATTTGTATATTCTAAACGTATTATGAAGTATAATCAAAAGAAAAAACATCAAAAAATCTTACTACAAGAAAAACAAAAGATTTAAATAATATAAAGAACTATGTAATAGATTTATTTTTATTACATAGTTTTTATTATTTATATTTGAATTTATAATGTATCAATCGTATAATATTATTATATTACATTAGGAGGATTTTATGGATATATATAGTAAAGGTGATTATCCAGCTAATGTCCTATCAAATTTTGCACCAAATGAGTTTGTTATTGATGGTGTAAAGTGTGGTGGGATGGAAGGATTTTTACAATCTTTAAAATTTAAGAATATTAAAAAACAAATTAAAATATGTGCTCTTAGTGGAAAACAAGCTAAGAAAAAAGGACATAGAAAATTTATATGGAAACTTACACATAATGTTTGGTGGCAAGGTGTTAAGATAAAAAGAACAAGTGAAGATTTTAGTCATCTTATCAAAAGAGCATATATGTGCTTATCAAAAAATGATATTTTTAAAAAAGCACTTATAGATACGGGTTCTGAAGAGTTAACTCACTCTATTGGTAGTCATAATCCTAATAAAACTATTTTAACAGAAGAAGAGTTTATAACAAATTTATTGATTATCAGAGATTATTTAAATAAAAAGTAATATTTTGTTTAATAATGTCATTTTAACTTTACGAATACGTTTATTTTTGCTATAATAATTTAAAGATTGAGTAGGAGCATATTATGAAGGAAAATAATAAACCATTTTCTAATGAAACTATTGAAAAATTAAATAAACCAAGTAAATTTTCTCATTTAATGAAATACTTTGTTGCTGTGCTTGGTACTTTTGTTTTGACTGTTTTGTGTTATCTAATTTACGTAGTTATTTCATATACTAGAGTTGTTGATAATTTTGTATTATCAATTAACAATAAAGTAGAAAATGTTTTAGATGTTAATGATAAAGATAAAGAGTATAAAATATTGACGTATAATATCGGTTTTTGTGCGTACACTGATGATTTTGGTTTTTTCATGGATGGTGGAGATCAAAGTAGAGCAGAATCTAAAGAGTCTGTTGAAAGTGTTGCTAGCGCAATAGCGAATTTATCATCAAGTTTAAAGCCTGACTTTGTCTTTTTCCAAGAAGTTGATGTTAAATCTACTAGATCTCATTTTGTAAATCAAAGGACATACTTAGAAAAAGCTTTCTTAGGTTACACAAATACTTTTGCTGTGAACTATGATAGTCCTTATTTATTCTATCCTTTTACTAAACCTATTGGTAAATCTCTTTCTGGTATTGAGACTATCAGTAAGTATTCTATTAATAGTAGCATTAGAAGAAGTTTACCAGTTGAAAGAGGTTTATATGCTTTTCTTGATTTAGATAGATGTTATACTAAAAATGTTATTGCAACGACAGATAAAAACTTAGTTCTTTATAATGTTCATTTATCCGCATATACTTCCGATGGTAAAATTGTTTTAGAACAATTAGAAATGTTAATTAATGACATGTTATCAGAAGCTAATAAAGGTAATTATATTGTTTGTGGGGGAGATTTTAATAAAGATTTATTACAGGATAGTTCTAAATACTTTGGAATCTCAAAAGATGAATATACTTGGGCTCAAGCTTTTCCACTAGAAATATTAGAAGATACTCCGTTTTCAATTGTAAGCAGTGTGGAAGGTGAAACTTTAGTTCCAAGTTGTAGAAACGCTGATGGACCTTATAATGACAAACAACTTGTACTTACAATTGATGGCTTTATTGTGTCAAGTAACATTTCAGTTAAAAGCTGTAGTGTTATTGATACAATGTTTAAATACTCTGATCATAATCCAGTAGAAATGATATTTACTTTAAAATAAAAAAGGAGAAAAAAATGAAAAATATTACAAATGAAATTTATTATGTAGGTGTAAACGATCATAAAATTGATTTATTCGAAGGACAATATGTTGTACCTAATGGAATGGCTTATAATTCTTATGTTATCAAAGATGAAAAAATAGCAGTTATGGATACTGTTGATCAAAATTTTACTGATTTGTGGCTTGAAAATATTGAAGAAGTTCTAGCTGATGCAAAACCAGATTATTTAATCGTTCAACACATGGAACCTGATCATAGTGCTAATATTATAAACTTCTTAAAGAAATATCCTGAAACAGTTGTTGTAGGAAATGTTAAAACATTCTTATATATGAGTCAATTCTTCCAAGAAGATTTCAGTAAGTATGTTACAAATAAGCTTGTTGTTAAAGAAATGGATAGCATAACACTAGGAAAACATACTTTAACATTTGTGTTTGCACCAATGGTTCACTGGCCAGAAGTAATGGTTACTTACGATTCATATGATAAAGTATTATTCTCAGCAGATGGATTTGGTAAATTTGGTTCTTTAGATTGCGATGAAGAGTGGGCATGCGAAGCACGTAGATATTATTTTGGTATAGTTGGAAAATATGGTGCTCAAGTACAAAATTTACTTAAGAAAGCTGCTACACTTGATATAAAGACAATATGTCCACTTCATGGACCAATATTAACTGAAAACTTAAGCTATTATTTAAATTTATATAATATATGGTCAAGTTATTCATCAGAAGTTGATGGTGTATTTATTCCTTATACTTCAGTTTATGGTAACACTAAAAAAGCAGTAATGAAACTTAAAGAAATGCTTGAAGCCAAAGGTGTTAAGGTATCAGTATCAGACCTTGCTCGTGATGATATGGCAGAAGCAGTTGAAGATGCTTTTAAATATAATAAAGTTGTTTTCGCAACCACTACTTATAATTCATCAATTTTCCCATTTATGCATACATTCATTGATGCGCTAGTTGAAAGAGGATTTCAAAAGAAGAGAATTGGTGTGATTGAAAATGGTACATGGGCTCCTATGGCTGGAAAGGTAATCGTAGAAAAGTTTTCACAATCACGTTTGCTTGAAATATGTGAACCTGTTGTAACTATTAAAAGCAGTTTAAATGATTCTAGTTTTAAACAATTAGAAGAGTTAGTAGAAGCATTACTTAAATAAATATTAAAAATAATTCGTAATTTTTTCGAATTGTCCATTGTTTGTCCTAAATGATATTGTATAATATAAATGGGTTTGCTGTGTATACTTCCAGTACACAAAGACCTTATATTAATATTTTTATTAGTATAACCCTCCTCAGAAATAAACATCCTTCCAGATGTTTATTTTTTTTTTATTTTTTAATAAATTATGGTAAAATAAAGTGAGGTGATTTGATGTTTTGGTTATGTATTAAAATTAAAGATAGATATGTTAGAATTCCTCTTTTACCACTTTATATATTTATCGTATTATTATTAACTATTGTAGCTTATATTTCTCTTCCTTATTTCTCTAAGGCAAAATATCAAAGATTAAATGATGATTTAACGTTAGCAGTTGAAAATAAGCAAAGTGAGGTTACTTTTGAATACGTTAGTTCAAAAGATCATATTAATTTAGTTTTTAATAATATAATTTTAAGTAAAGAGTATTTTTATTTATCTAAATTATCGTATGTAACATACTCAAATGCAAAAAGAACAACATTTAAGTTAGAATATAATGATGATTATTATCAAAGAAAAGAAGAACTAATGAAATATATTGATAGTGAAATTAATAATATAATTTCACAAATTGACACATCATTAAGTAATGTTTCTATCTTGTTACAAGTAAATGATTATATTATTAATAATTATGACTATGATTATTCCTATGAAAATTATAATATTATTGATACGCTTAAGAATAAAAAAATGACTTGTTCTGGTTATACTATTCTTTCTAAACTTATATTAGATAAACTAGGTTTTGAAAATAAAATAGTATGTGGGAGTACTAAAGGAACACTTAGTTTTCTTTATTCTAGTGTTGATCATGCCTGGAATTTAGTTAAAGTTGATGGCATGTGGTATCATTTAGATATAACATGGAATGATACTTCTAATAGTTTACTTGATTATTTTTTAAAATCTGATTTTTATATGCAAAAACATAATCATTCATCTTGGAAAACAACTGATTATAATCGTATAGTATCGCTTTTTAATTATAAAGTAGGAGAATAATAATGGGAGTACAACTAGTTAAAATTGTTAAAGAAATATGCAAAGAAAATAATCTATTGTTTCATTCTTTTTCAGATGATTATTTATTAGTAATTGAAAATGATAACAAAAAAATGTTTATCCTTGGTAATAAGTTTCCTAATAATAATGCGGGTTTGGAACAAATATGTAATGATAAAAGTGCACTATCTGATTTGCTTACATATTATGGCATTAATCATGTTTCACATTACTATTTATTAAATCCACAAATAAGCTTAGATGAAAACTATTTGGATTTACCAAATGAATTATTAAGTAAATACAAAGAGCTTGTTTTAAAACCTAATAGAGGAACTGGTGGAAAGAATGTTTTAAGAGCTCATAATAAAAATACTTTAAAAAAAGCAATTGATGAACTTTTCACAAAAACTAATTCTATAGCTATTTGTCCTTATATTGATATTAAAAATGAATATCGTGTATTAGTGCTAAATGGGAAAGTTTGTTATGCTTTTATGAAAATTAAGCCATATGTAACAGGTGATGGAGTACATAAATTGAATGAACTTATTTCATCTTTTGCTTATAAAGATAAACTTAATAGTTTAGATTTCTTAGATTTAAATTATATTCCAAAAATAAATGAAAAAATTGAACTTTCGTGGAAGCATAATTTAGGTTCCGGCGCAACACCTAAATTAGTAACTGATTTATCCCTACTTAAAGCATTAGAAGAATTAGCTTTAAATTGTGCAAATAAAATAGATGTTAAATTTGCTTCAATTGATATTATTGAAAAAGAAGATTTATCTTTAGAAATTTTAGAAATTAATAGTGGTGTAATGATTGAAAATTTCTCAAGTTATAATAATGAATATTATAATCTTGCTTTAAATGCAATTAAAGAAGCAATACTATCTTATTTAAATAAATAAAAAACTGTGATTTATGCTAAACAATATGTTTGGAATAAATCACAGTATTTTTTATTCAATAATTAATTTATTATTTATTTCTTTGAATTTTTGTTTTGATTTAACAAGATATGTTGATAAATGAATAATAAATGTAATAATCCATGAGATTGGATATGATATATAAAGCATATTTAAATCATTATAATCTAAGAAATCAGTTCTTGGGTAGAAATAACCATAAATCCAAGCTATCCTTATGCCACACACACCAACTATTGAAACAATCATTGGTAGTGTCGAATAACCTAGTCCTCTTAGTACACCTACCATAACATCCATAATACCACATAAGAAATATGGCAAGCATAAATAGTGTAGTCTAATATAACCAATATCAATTTCGGTAGGATCTTTTGTGTAAATCCATAATGCTTCTTTACCAAAAATAAATAACGTACCACCAAGAATTATCGCAATCATTGTAACGATTATTAACGAATAAATCGTTACTTTTGTAATGTTTTTTGATTTTTGTGCACCGACGTTCTGTCCAGTGAAAGCTAAGGCTGCGTGGTAAACTGAGTTCATCGCCACATAGACAAAAGCCTCTACACTTGATGCGGCAGAATTACCATTCATTACGCTTGTGCCAAACTTATTAACAGATGATTGAATAATTACATTAGAGATTGCGAAAATTGATGATTGGATACCAGCAGGAAGTCCTATTCTTATAATATCAATCATTTCTTTTTTGTGTAGTTTTAGTTCTTTTATATTAAGTCTATAAGGTTCTTTAGAGTTAATTAATGCTCTAATTACTAAGAAGGCACAAATTACTTGAGAAATAACAGTAGCTAGTGCCACCCCCGCAACGCTCATATCAAAGATGATGACAAACACTAAATTTAAAATAACATTAATAATTCCAGCTAAAGAAAGATAGTAAAGTGGACGTTTAGTGTCACCAACAGCTCGCATAACTGCGGAAGCAAAGTTATAGACCATATTAAAAGGAAGACCAATAAAATATATTCTTAAGTATACCCTTGATAAATATAAATCGTTTGACATCATATTTAAAAGTGCATCACAAAAAATAATTCCAAATAAACCCATTACAATACCAAATATTAAACTTAATAAAATAGAAGTGTGTATTGCTTTATTCATTCCATCATAATTTTTAGCACCATACATCTTCGCACAAATAACATTAGTACCAACTGATAAACCCATAAATAAGTTGACAATTAAGTTGATCAGTGAAGAAGTTGAACCTACTGCTCCTAGTGCTTCACTATCACCACTAAAGTTACTTACTATGATTAAATCTGCTGTGTTATATAATAATTGTAACATTCCCATCAAAGCTAAAGGAATGCAAAAGACGATAATCTTTTTAAATAAATTACCAGAACACATATCTATTTCATATTTTTTTGAGAAATACTTTTTTCCATTTTAACACCTTTTTTTGTCATATAATTATATAACTAGATAGAATTCTTTGCAATAAATATTTAGATATAATTTATTTTTTTAAATAAATAAATATATATATTTATTTATAACATACTTAATGGCAAAATATTTTAGTTGTAGTAATAGAAAAAATTATAGGAAATTAAAAAGAAGAACAGTATTTTTTAGATATGTGATAAATGATTAAATTAATAATAATTTACTTTTGTATATTTTTTTATTTTGTGGTATACTCTTTATCATGAAACAAAAATATAATATTAATAAAGATTTTGAAAAATTGACAATAATAAGTGCTCCAATGGCAAAACCACTTTTACCAATTGGTAATAGAGTAATAGATAATTTACCAAAGGGAATGAATAACAGTAATGTCTTAGTAGATGAAATGTTCTTTAATTCTTTTGATGGTAGCAAAGTAAAATTGTATATTATTACTCCAAAAAATACAAATGAAATACTAAACTGTTTAGTATATTTTCATGGTGGTGGATTTATTTATAAAGCTGTTTTTGCACAATATCAAATGTGTTGTGACTATGCTTCTTACGCAAATATTAAAGTTGTCTTCGTTGATTATCGCTTAGCCCCTAAATTTAAATACCCAATACCATATTTCGATTGTCTTGCTTGTTATGAATATGTTTGTAAAAATAAAGGTATTTTAAATATTAATAATATTTTTGTAGGCGGAGACAGTGCAGGCGGTAATCTTGCTATCGCAGTTACACATAAAAAGTGTATTGATGATTACGATATTCCAACAAAACAAATGTTAATTTACCCTGTTGTTGATAGAGATTTACAAACAGAATCGAAAAATAAATTTACTGACACTCCTGTGTGGAATTCTGTTAAAAATAAAAAAATGTGGCAGTTATACATAGGAAGTGAACCATATCAATCACTTATTACAAATATTCCAACAAATGTACCTAAAACATATGTTGAAGTAGCAGAATATGATTGTCTTCGTGATGAAGGAATTTATTATGGCAAAAAAGTTGGTGCACAAATTGAAATGCCACTTGGTACTATTCATGGTTTTGATGCATGCACATCATCAGAAATAGTAAAAGAATCATTTCATAAGCGAATTATGTTTCTAAAGAATTGCAATGAAAAATAAAATGTGCTAAAATAAATAAAATTAATTAATAAAAAGAGGAAATATATATGTTAGATATTAAGTTTATACGTGAAAACCCAGAAATAGTAAAAGAGAATATTAAAAAGAAATTTCAAGACAAGAAACTTCCTTTAGTCGATGAAGTAATAGAATTAGATGGGAAAATCAGAAAGTTGAAACAACAAGGTGACGAACTACGTAAGAATCGTAATTCATTAAGTCAATCAATTGGTGCTTTAATGCGTGAAAAGAAGATTGAAGAAGCAAATAACACTAAAGCATTAGTTGTGAAAATTAATGAAGAACTTGTTGATATTGAAAAGGAAGAAGAAGTGTTATCAAAAGAATTACGTACTAAGATGCTTGTTATTCCTAATATCATTGATTCATCTGTACCAATTGGTGAAAATGATGAATTTAACGTAGAAAATGAGAGATTTGGTGAAGCTTTTGTACCTGAGTATGAAATACCATATCATGCGGATATAATTAGTAAACTTAATGGTTTAGATAAGGAAAGTGCTGGAAGAACATCAGGTAATGGGTTCTATTATTTGTGTGGTGATGTTGCTAGAATGCACTCTGCTATGCTTTCATATGCCCGTGACTTTATGATTGATAAAGGATTTACTTATTGTATTCCACCATTTATGATTCATAGTGATGTTGTAAATGGTGTAATGTCTTTTGAAGAAATGGGTGCAATGATGTATAAGATTGAAGGAGAAGATTTATATCTAATTGGTACTTCTGAGCACTCAATGATTGGTCGTTTCAAAGATCAAATAATCCCTGAAAAAGATTTACCACTTTGCTTAACTTCATATTCTCCATGTTTTAGAAAAGAAGTTGGAGCTCATGGAATTGAAGAACGTGGAATCTATCGTGTACATCAATTTGAAAAACAAGAAATGATTGTTATTTGTAAACAAGAAGAAGCAATGGATTGGTATCATAAGATGTATACATATACTGTAGAATTCTTTAGAAGCTTAGATGTACCAGTACGTACATTAGAGTGCTGTAGTGGTGATTTAGCAGATCTAAAAGTTAAATCATGTGATATTGAAGCATGGTCACCAAGACAACAAAAATATTTTGAAGTTGGTAGCTGCTCAACTCTTGGTGATGCGCAAGCAAGAAGACTACAAATTCGTTCAAAAGGTGAAAATGGCACTTATTTAGTTAATACACTTAATAATACTGTTCTAGCAAGTCCAAGAGGATTGATTGCGGTGATTGAAAATAATTATAATGAAGATGGTACAATTAGTGTACCAAAAGCATTACAACCTTACATGGGTGGAAAAACAGTTTTAAAACCTAAAAAATAGAGGCAATTTCCCGTGTGCCGATAAGACAGTAATTCCGTAAAAATCATAATTTTACGGCATCTGTCTTACAGGATTGGAAAACAGCTACGAAAAGAACGATGCTAGTCGAAAGACTTAGTATCGTTCTTTTTCCATCTCAAAACACTTGAAATCACGGAGGAATTATCATGAAACGTCTATTATCATGCGAGTTTAACTTTGATATGGTCTGCGTGGAGCTGAAGTTCTCAGACGGCACTATGATTGCCATTGATACCATTGCGGTTGAAAACGAGGTGGCATACAATATGTATCAGCGGTCAGAGCTTGACTATCTTATCTACAATGACCCAATGGCATACGCTGATTTGATACTGGGTGGCAACCCCGAAGCCTATCTAAAGGCTGTAACAGAGTACAAACCGTTTGAATGCTAACATGCGATTGCCCGTGGGAGTAGCAATATTCCTGCGGGTATAATTCAATTAGACAGTCGATAAATGAAACCAATTTGTAAATTTCTATTTACCATTTTTGAAAATATATTGGAAATGGTAAAATAATGCGGTATAATACTTTTCGAGAGGTGGTGCGCCATGAAACTTATAGCTCGAAATCAATATTTAGAAAAACTTATCAATGTAATCGGAACTCCGGATATTAAGGTAATTACGGGTGTTCGTCGTAGCGGAAAATCCAAGTTGCTCGAAGCGTTCAAAAATCATATCGAACAGAATGTACTCGACCACAACATCATTCAAATCAATTTCAACTTGCCGGAGTTTGACCATCTGCTTGAATACAGACCTTTATACGACTATATCAATTCTCAGTATGTGGCTGGCAAAGAGAACTTCGTTTTGATTGATGAAGTTCAGATGTGTACCGACTTCGAGAAAGCAATCAACGGTCTGCACGCATCCGAAAAGTTTGATATTTATATCACCAGCTCAAACGCTTTCCTTTTGAGTTCCGATCTTGCTACGCTGTTTACAGGAAGAACATTTGAAATCAAGGTATTTCCGTTCTCATTCAGCGAATATATGCAGTATTTTGGTTACAGCGACAAGTATACTGCCGTTGATAAGTATATGATTGAGGGCGGCATGGCTGGCTCCTATCTCTATAAAGATCAAGAAGCCAAATATGATTACATTGCCTATGTTTTTAATACATTGATTGTCCGTGATATCCGCAAGAAATATAAAATCCGCAATATGCAGTTGATGGATAGACTTGTGGATTTTCTTATGGATAATATCTCCAATCTGACATCGGCACGAAACATTACGAACACTTTCAGCGGCTTAAAGGAAAAAGTCAACCATGTTACCATTAGCTCGTATATGCAGTATTTGTGCAACGCCTTTGCTTTTTATAAAGTCCGCAGATACGATATCAAAGGCAAAAAGTATCTTTTCAGCAACGACAAGTATTATCTGAGCGATCACACATTCCGTTATGCTAAGCTCGGCACGAAGAATATGGACTACGGCAGAATCCTTGAAAACGTGGTTGCGATAGAGCTGCTCCGCAGAGGATACGAGGTCTATGTCGGCGTACTCTACAAGAAAGAGATTGACTTTGTTGCCATAAAGCGCAATGAAAAGATTTATATACAGGTATCTGACAACATCAGTGATGATAAGACCTTTGAACGTGAGGTTTCTCCATTACTTCAAATCAAGGATGCCTATCCCAAGATGGTAATTGCCCGTACTTGGCACGATGAGTATCAGTACGAGGGAGTGAGGATCGTTGATATTGCGGATTGGTTGTTGATGTAATTTCCGAAAGTATCAAAAGATTAATAATGGTAAGTAAAAAAAGCGGACAAAAGATAGCAATTTTTTCTTCCGCGATAATTGCTATAATCTGCCTTACTAGTGGGATTATTTATAGTTCGCAGCACAAGTATGATGACATCGCCGGCGTATATGTTTTGGCAAACGAAAGTGAAGCTGAAGAGTTCTTATATAAGGTTCATAAGGATTCGATCGATGAGAAGGAAAACTTGTAGAACAACGCCCTGAATAAGGCACTGGCGAAGATTTATTCAAGTTAATTCAACAAGAAAAACAAGAACTAATCAAACAAGGTAAAATCAAGAAAAAAAACTTCCAGCTATTGAAGAAAGTGAGATTCCTTTTGAAATACCTTCAACTTGGAAATGGGTAAGACTTAGAGATATTTGTTCAAAAATAGTTGATGGAGACCATAATCCTCCTTCTGAAATTAATGAGAAGACGGAATTTCTTATGGTATCTGCAATTAATATTAATAAAGACAAGGTTTGCGAACTTAATAGAGTAGGTATTTAACAAAAGATGTTTTTGATATTGAAAATCAAAGGACGCATCTTAAAAAAGGTGATATTTTATTTACTATTGTTGGAACTATGGGACGAAGCTGTATTTATGATGGCATTTTAAATCTATCATTTCAAAGAAGTGTTTCCGTTATAACAACATTGACACTTAACACTTACATTAAATGTGTCTTTGATTCAGCTTATATTCAACGATTCATGGGTTCAAATTCTACCGGAACTGCTCAAAAAGGATTTTACTTAAATCAAGTAGAAAAATTATTAATTCCACTCCCTCCTCTTGAAGAACAAAAGCGTATTGTTACAAAAATAGAAGAATTTTTTCCATTATGTAGAGGTAATTAGTATAGTATGAATATAAAGGAATTCCATTTTAAACAATGGTTGAAATAACCTAAAGAACTAAGATACACTTTTATTAGTGATAATAAGCAAGCATATATGTTAATGATATTAAAAATTATTTATATTTAAATCTAATGCTTACAAAACTAAAATAATAAAACTAATCTCATCCTTGAGCATACAACTCTTGGATGATTTTTTTGATATCATTTTTATGAACTATTTGTAATTATAGACTAACAAAGTAAATTGTGTTATAATTAATATATGAAAACATTAGAAAATGAATTAAAAAACTTACTAGATAATGGTAGTTACACTTACAAAAGTTTTTCTTCATCGCTTTTACCAGGTATTCCACTAAAGAGTATTCTTGGAATAAAATTACCTGTGTTAAAAGTGTTTACAAAAGAATTAATAAGTATTAATTCAAAAGAGGAAATAGAAGAGTTTATGGACTCTCTTCCTCATAAGTATTTAGAAGAAAATATTATTCATGGTTATATGATAAGTATGATAAAAGATGTAGATATAGTTTTTTCTTGTCTTGATAAGTTTATCCCATATGCTGATAACTGGGAAGTAACTGATACCATTAAACCTAATTGTTTTAAGAAACATGTAAATAAATTACGTATAAAGGTTTATGAATATTTGAAAAGTGATCATCCATTTACTGTTCGTTTTGCGATATTAATGATGCTTAGTTATTTAGTTAAAGATAATTTTAATAAAGAGGATTTAGTAATGTTGGAAAAAGTTAAATCTGATCATTACTATGTGAAAATGGCTCTTGCTTGGTACTATAGTTATTTAGTTATTTTTAACTATGATGATATTATTGAAAAAATAGAATCTAAATCTTTTGATCCTTTTGTTCATAAAATGACAATTCAAAAATCAATTGATAGTTTTAGAGTTAGTAATGAAAAAAAGATTTATCTTAGGAGTTTACGTTAATGAAAATACTTGGATTTGAAAAAATATCACTTGTGGATTTTGATGAACATGTGGGCTGTACAATTTTTTTAGGTGGTTGTAATTTTAGATGTCCTTTCTGTCATAATTTTCCTTTAGTCTTACACAAAATAGAAAATTCTATTCCATTTGAAGAAATAAAATCTTATCTTTTATCTCGCAAAGGTAAAATTGACGCTGTTTGCGTTACGGGTGGTGAACCTACACTTTCTAACGACTTACCTGAAATGTTAGCTGAGATTAAAAAAATGGGCTTTTTTGTTAAATTAGACACAAACGGAACTAATTATGATATGTTAAAAATGTTGATTGATCAAAATATTATTGATTATGTTGCAATGGATATAAAGAATGATTTTGATAATTATGAAGAAGTAATCGGTAAAAAATTTGATTTAACAAATGTTAAGAAATCCATTGAGTATCTCAAAAAATCAAATATTGATTTTGAGTTTAGAACTACATTAATCGATGAATATCATAATGAACAAAATATGATAAAAATAATTGAAATAATAAAAGGATGTAAGAAGTATGTGTTACAAAAATTCACTTTAAGAGATACTTGTCCTGAACAAAATTTACATGAAGTTTCGCTTGATAAAGCTCAATACTATTTAAGAATACTTAGAGAAAATGGCATAAATGCTAGTTTGAGAGGTTATTAATATGCAAAAAAATTATGACAATGAATTACTTAATCCTATCTCATATTATAATAGTTCTCTTAAAAATGTTCATAATGAAAATGTTATAAAGATGTTTGATGATTTAGTTAAAAAAAGTGGTGTAAATGTTGAAGAAAACCGCAATACAATAAAAGAAATTAAGAATTTAAATAATAAACTAGATATCATCAATAATGCTTTAACAAAGAATAAAAGCATTAAAACTTTTTTAATAATTATAGATGTATTAATTTGGTTAAGTGCTCTATTTACTTTGTATTTATATATTAATGATGGTTCATTACCTATTTATGTTTCTATTAGTCTATTTGCTTTAGCAATCTTCTTAACTGTATATTTTATTTATATAATTAAAAAGAAAATAAATAAACTTATTGAAACTAAAACAAAAGAAAAAGAAGAACTCGTTAAGAAAATTGACGAATTAACAAGTTTGTCATGGAGACAAATGAGTAAGCTTAATTCTAGTTATGATGATTATATTTCATTAGAACTTTGTAATCAAACAACACCACTGATTAAACTTGATCATCATTTTACACCTGCTCGCTTTTGTAAACTTAAAGACCAATATGGTTTTAAAGAAAATGATTCAAAGTTTTCATCAACTGTTTTTGTACAGTCAGGTACTATTTTAGGCAATCCATTTGTAATTTTAAAAGATCATGTCCAAGAATGGATTAACAAAACATACACAGGTAGTATTGTCATCCATTGGACAACAACATCGCGTGACTCAAATGGGAATCTTCATACTAATCACCATACACAAACTTTAACTGCTAGTGTAGTAAAACCATTTCCAAATTATTACTACACAACTAAACTTGTATATGCTAATGATGCGGCACCGAATTTATCATTTTCACGTATGCCTACTGAATTAAGCACTATTGAAGATGAAAAGAAACTTGAGCGTAAAATTAACAAAGCTGCGAAAAAGCTTGACAAAAAAGCAGAAAAAGATTTAACAGATGATGACCCAACAACAAATTATCAAAGATTTGCGGACAACGATTTTGAAGTTCTATTTGGTGGAACTGATCGTGATAATGAACTTGAGTTTCGTTTGTTATTTACACCACTAGCCCAAAAGAATGAAATTGAGCTAATTAAAAGCAAAGAACCATACGGTGATGATTTTCAATTTGTTAAACGAAAATGCTTAAATTATATACAGACAATGCATTCACAAAACTTTGATTATTCAGCTTCTCCATCTCACTATATTTCTAATGATATCGATGAAGCAAAGAGTAAATTTGTTACTTATAATAATACTTATTTTAAATCACTTTATTTTGATTTTGCACCGCTTTTATGTATTCCACTTTACCAGCAACATAAAGCAAGAGAATATATCTATAATAATTCATATCCAGCAAATATGACTAGTTATGAACACGAAACAATTGCTAATCGCTTTAATGCAAAATTATTTAAGCATAAAGATAGTGATACAAATGCTATACTAAAAACTTCATTTACCGGAAAAACAAAAGAAACTGATGAAGTCTCTGTTAAAGCTTATACATATAAGGCAGAAAAAAGAGTAGATTTTATCAATAAATTAGGTGGTGATGGATGTGTACATACAATTCCCGTTGAGTATTATGTATATTTGCCTTTAGAAAATGAACGAAACATTACTGTTAAGTCTAATAAAATCACTAAACCTAATTTTACAAGTAAAGTAGGTACAAATAGTTTTGAGTCATTTGTTAATAAGTTTAACAAAGGGAATGAATACGTCTTTAGCCGTGGAGTTTTTTCAATGCTAACTGATAAAGATTATACTGATAATGATGATGAAATATTTGATAATATTTTCACATCAGATAATAGAGAAGAAGCAGATGACAAATCTATTCTTGAAAAAGTAATTGATAAAACAGAAAAACTATAAAATAATTGAAATATCTATGATAAAAATGCTATAATTTATAAAAGGAGATGAAAAAAATGGCAAACGGATTAGATGAATTAAATGATAATGTATTAGAAAGTGGACGTGATATTAACGTTATTGCGAAACAACTTCCTGTAAAGGTTGGTGTAGGCTCAAAGATTTTTGAAGTGTTATTATGGGTTTGTGGCATTATTCCTGGTGTTGTTTTCTTATTTAAGAAAATTAAAGCAGCAGAGTATTTAAGAAAACTTGAACAAAAATTACAACATGATGCTTCAACAGTTGATAATTATTTAACAAATCGTGTAGTTATTTTACAAAATTTAGCAAAATTAGTTGATAAAGCAGTTACTTTAGATAAAGAAACATTTGTTGAACTTGCTGCCGCAAGAAATGGTAAAACAACAAATCCTGATGAAGCTAGAAATGCCTTAGGTGGTAAAATTGATAACATTAGTGCAATGATTAATGTTGCTGTGGAAAGATATCCTGAACTAAAAGCTCATCAAGAAATTCAAGATGCTATTCAACAAAATTCTTATCTACAAAAAGAAATCACTGCCGCAAGAGAAGTATATAATGACACTGTAAATTCTTGGAATCATGCAATTCAAGAATGGCCAACAAAGATGATTGTTGCGGCTAAACAAGGTTATACTACTAGAATTCCATTTGCAGCTTCTAAAGAAATTAAAGAAAAAGCAAATGATGTATTCTTCTAAGATCAAATAATAGATACCTTCCATTATAGGAAGGTATTTTTTTAGTTCTTTAATAAATTATTGTGACTAATATTTAAATAATTAAACGAAGTTTGTGTTTCCTCTTTTTTAATTTTTCTTACTTAGTTTTTTAAAGGTAATAATTATTTTTAGAAAAGATTATAAATCTTTATTTTGTTAAATTAAAAAGTATTTTTATAGTTGTTTGTGGAGAATATTGATTAAGAATGAATGAAGATGAAACATTGAAAAATAAAAAATCAAAGCATAATTATTAATGTATATTCATATAAAGAATTGATAATAATATTATTGCCGTAAAAAAAATACGGCAAATAATTGACAAAAAAGTCTCTAAGGAGTATAATGCTTATGGGTGAATACATTATGATAGAAAAATTTAAAGTAAATAACTATAAAGGATTTAATGAAGAAATAGTATTGGACCTAAGTAAGACACGCGATTATGCTTTTAATTCTGAATTAATTAAAAATGGATTGGTAAATAAAGGAATTATTTATGGTAAAAATGGATCAGGTAAATCAAATTTAGGTTTCGCTTTATATGATATAACATCTCATTTGACTGACAAACAAAAACCAATGGATATTTTTACAACAAATTATATAAATTTGGACAATAAAGAAGACGTTGCTATTTTCACATATGAGTTTAAGTTTGGAAATGATAGAATAACATATGAATACGCTAAGACAAATATTAACAATTTAACATATGAAATTGTTACGAAAAATAATGAAGTTGTGGTAAAACATATAGTTTTAAATAAAAATGAAACTGTTGTAAATGTTAAAGGTGCTGAAAATTTAAGAATTGATCTTCTAGACTCAAATTTATCAATCTTGAAATATATCTATAAAAATACTTTAGCTGATAAAGATTCTCCCATTACTAAAATTGTAGAATTCGCTGAAAAAATGCTTTGGTTTAGATGCTTGTCAGAAGGTACTAGTTTCATTGGATATATACCTGGGAGTACGGGTATGGATGAAATAATTATTAAAAATAATAAGCTTGAAGAATTTCAAAAATTTCTTTTAAATAATGAAATTAAATATGATTTGTTTGTTAAAAATGTTAATAATAATGATTTAATTTATGTTAAGTTTAAAAATGGCGAAGCTCAGTTTTCTAAAATAATATCTAGTGGTACAAGAGCAATGTGGTTGTATTTCTGCTGGTCAATATATTTTGAAAATATTTCATTTTTGTTCTTAGATGAATTTGATGCTTATTATCATTACGAAACAGCAGAAATGATACTGAAGGCTATAAATGATAATAAAAATATGCAATCAATAGTAATATCTCATAATACATATTTAATGAGAAACTCTATTACAAGACCGGATTGTTGCTTTATAATGACTAATAATAAAGTAACAGCGCTTAGTGATTGTACTGACAAAGAAATTAGAGAAGCTCATAATTTGGAGAAAATGTATCGAAATGGTGCTTTCCAAGAATAAAATCTTATTACTAGTTGAAGGATTCAAAACTGAACCATACTTAATGGAGATGTATGCTAATGCATTAAAAGAAGATTTTGATCTTAATGTTGTAAGCTTTGGTAAAAATATTTATGTTTTATATCAAAGTATAAAATCATTAAATTCTCAATTTGGCTCTGATTCTACATCAACATTAGAAATGTTGAAAAGTATATTAAAAGAACGTAAATTAAAACTTGATGAAATTTAAAATTCTGAAGAACTAGCAAAAATTAGCTCTGACTTAAAAATTCTTGAAGATAAATTCCCCTACATTTATCTACTCTTTGATTTGGAAATGCAAGATAATCATTTCAATGATTATGAAAAGAAGAGTATTTTATTAGAAATGAAAGAATATTTTAATGATGAAACTGAAAATGGTTTATTGTTAATTAATTATCCCATGATAGAATCATTTCGAGATTATCAAATACCTGCACCTAGCAACGAATATTTTTTTCGACATATTAGAAAACATGAATCAAAAAATTATAAAGAAATCGTTGGTAAAAGAGGGAATAATTTAAATTTAAGTAAATATTCAAA
Organism: uncultured Coprobacillus sp.; assembly: GCA_964385755.1. Taxonomy (GTDB): domain Bacteria; phylum Bacillota_I; class Bacilli_A; order ML615J-28; family CAG-698; genus CAG-698. Next base: position 3,904 of record CAYLPZ010000001.1, on the reverse strand, counting down.
GATTGATTTTGAAAATATTACATTACAAAACATACTAAAAGTGAATTATCTTTTAAAAAATATAAAAGATGCACCTTCATATGATGATTTCTTAAACTATATTCAAAATAAATCTATCATAAATAAACAATTTAAATTTATGGAAGAAGAAAATAAAATTTATATTTTATGTTGCGGTTTATTTGTTTATATATCTTTTTTTGGAAAAGACTATTATACATATATTGTTAATAAATGATTCTCAAATCTTAAATGGCTCTTTAAAAAATTATTTATCACAATAATATTTTAAAAGCCTAATAAAAGACGTAGCTTTGCGCTACGTCTTATTTATTTATCAACATGATTTTGTACAAATACTGAAGCTGTTGCGGCATCTGAAATTGCTGTAGTGATTTGTCTTACATCTTTTGCACGGCAGTCACCGATAGCGAATAAGCCTTTTGTTTTTGTTTCTAAATGACTATCAGTAATAATGTATCCTTCTTTATCTAAATCTACTAAATCTTTGATAAAAGAATTATTTGGGATTTGCCCAATAGCAAGGAATACACCTTTTGTTTCTAGTGTTAATCCATCTATGTTATTATCTTTTGTAAATCTTAATCCCTGTAAGTTTTCTTCTTCATCAACAATGAATTTGTTTAAACTTACGTTATGAATTACTTCAATGTTTTCTTTGCTTCTAATACGATCTTCATAGATCTTTTCACCAAAGAATCGATCAAAAAGTGTACAAATTGTTACTTTTGGTGATGTATTTGCAAGCATTAATGCATATTGCATTGCAGTGTTGCCATCACCGATAACTACAACATTTTCACCTTCAAAGAAAGCACCATCACAAATTGCACAATATGATAATCCTTTTCCTACAAGATTATCTTCATGTTCTAGTCTGATCTTACGATGTTTTACTCCTGCTGCAACTATTACTGCTTTAGCATCATATGTGTGATAATCAGTTGTAACTGTAAATAAATCATTCTCTTTTGTTACACTTAATACATCTTCAAGTTCAAATTCTACACCAATATCCATTATTTGATCAAAAATATTATCAGCTAAATCCATTCCAGAAATTGTTTTGAATCCAGGGAAGTTTTCTACTTTTGGTGAGAAAGCTACTTGGCCACCATATGAACTTTTCTCTAGAATTAAACAATCTAAATTTGCTCTTTTTAAATTAAGAGCAGCAGTCATTCCTGCTACTCCTGCGCCAATTATTATGACATCTTTATAAATATTACTCATATATTTAATCCTTATTTATTTAATGATTCAATATAAGCTTTAATTTCACTAGCATTATTGAATCGCATAACTTCACTACCATTATTTACAAGTAGTGTAGGAGCTTTAATAATGTTATATTCTTTTGCTTTTTCTTTTTCAACTGTGCAGTCAACTAAAGTGTATTTAATACCAGCTTTTTCAAGTAAGATTTTTACCATCTTACAATTTGGACATGTTGGAGTTGAGAAAAGAAGAAGTTCATTTTCATTTAATTTGTTTGCTTTTGTTTCAGTATTTTCAACTTTACAATCAACATTTTCTTTTTTGTTAAGAACACTTGTTTCGATTACATATTCTTTTCTTTCTTTGAATTCTTGACTCTTTCCATCATTCCAATTTTGAACAGGACGATAGTAACCTGTTATACGACTATAAACTTCTGTTTTCTTACCACAAGTTGGACATTTATATACTTCACCAGTAATGTAACCATGTTTTTCACAAACTGAATAAGTTGGTGAAATTGTGTAGTATGGTAATTTATAGTTCTCCGCAATCTTTTTAACAAGATTAGCACAACTCTTCCATGATGGCATTTTTTGACCTAAGAAGGCGTGGAATACTGTACCAGATGTATAAAGTGTTTGTAATTCATCTTGAATATCTAAAGCAGAGAATACATCATCTGTATAGCTTACTGGTAAATGTGAACTATTTGTGTAGTAAGGTGTATCGCCATCATCGTTTGCGGTGATGATGTTAGGATATTTTTTCTTATCATGTTTTGCTAAACGATATGCTGTTGATTCAGCTGGTGTAGCTTCTAGGTTATATAAATCACCATATTCTTCTTGGTAATCAGAAAGCTTATTACGCATGAAATTTAATGTCTTCTTAGTAAACTCTAATGCTTCAGGATTGCTTAAGTCTTTACCAATCCATTTAGCGTTTAAACAAGCTTCATTCATACCTACAAGACCAATAGTAGAAAAGTGATTATTGAATGTTCCTAAATAACGTTTTGTATATGGATATAAACCACTTTCTAAGAAACGAGTAATGACATCACGTTTAATTTTTAAACTTCTTGCGGAAATGTTCATTAGCTTTTCTAAACGATCAAAGAAATCTTTTTCATTGACAGATAGATAGGCAATACGAGGCATATTGATTGTAACAACACCAACAGAACCTGTACTTTCACCACTACCAAAGAATCCACCAGATTTTTTACGTAGTTCACGTAAGTCTAAACGCAATCTACAACACATACTTCTTACATCACTTGGTTCCATATCACTATTGATGTAATTAGAGAAATATGGAGTACCATATTTAGCAGTCATTTCAAATAATAACTTATTGTTTTCTGTTTCAGACCAGTCAAAATTACTTGTGATAGAATATGTTGGAATTGGATATTGGAATCCACGACCATTTGCATCACCTTCAATCATAATCTCGATAAATGCTTTATTAATCATTTCCATTTCTTTAACACAATCTTTATATTTGAAATCTTGCTCAACACCACCAACGATTGCATTTAATTCTGCTAAGTCATTTGGTACTGTCCAGTCTAAAGTAATGTTTGTAAATGGTGCTTGTGTTCCCCATCTTGAAGGTGTGTTTACACCATAAATAAATGATTGAATACATTGTTTTACTTCTTTATATGATAAATTGTCTTTTTTAACAAATGGTGCTAAGTAAGTATCAAAACTAGAAAAAGCTTGTGCTCCAGCCCATTCGTTTTGCATGATACCTAAAAAGTTAGTCATTTGATTACATAAAGTTGAAAGGTGAGAAGCAGGGGTTGAAGTTATCTTACCAACAACACCACCTAAACCTTCAGTAATTAGTTGTTTTAGTGACCAACCTGCACAGTAACCTGTTAGCATAGATAAGTCATGAATGTGAATATCAGCTTCACGATGAGCTTTTTCAATTTCTTGATCATAAACTTCACTAAGCCAGTAGTTTGCGGTGATTGCTCCAGAGTTCGACAAAATTAATCCGCCAACTGAATATGTTACTGTTGAGTTTTCTTTTACTCTCCAGTCGTTACTTTTCAAGTAATTATTTACAGTGTCGCGATAGTTTAAAATAGCAGATTTAGTTTTTCTAATATTTTCATGTTGTTTACGATATAAAATATAAGCTTTAGATACTTCAACGTAACCAGATTGAATTAATACAATTTCAACAGAGTCTTGTATATCTTCAATTGATATTAAGTTATTGGCTATTTTATCATTAAATTGAGCAGTGACACGTAACGCTAAAAGTTCAATGATATCTTGAGTATACTCTTTTTTTACAGCTTTAAATGCTTTTTCAATGGCATTTTCAATCTTTTTCAAATCAAAATCTACTATCGATCCATCCCTTTTTTTAACACTATACATTTTGTTTTTTTCCTTTCTTTCTACGTAAACTTTTAATAAAAAAAATATTATTTTTTTGTTAAAAAGTAATTGTGTAGGAAGATTATACCATAAAAATTTATGAAGTGTCAACCGCTTTTTAAAAACTATTTTTATTAAAAAAATCTTGATTTTTTAACTAATTTATGTTGCAATTAAAAAGTTTATAAATATTATTTTTTATGTGTGTAAATGTCAATTAAAAATTTAATATTTTTTATAATTATTATTTTATAATTATT